>JBKBWD010000043.1:0-3376 GCA_046289265.1 Bryobacteraceae bacterium
ACGGTTCGGCAACTGACTCCGGTGGCGGCATGAAAATCTTCGCGGGCAGAAAAGAATCTACGGGTTAGTAGTACAGTCCGCACCTGGGTTCAGTACTTCTTCAACCAGAGCGGCGAGGTGCAGGGCAAGGGGCGTGAGTCCGGCAGTGCCCGCCCCTCCGACGCCGAGGTCAGCGCCGAGCCTGTCATCATGGGCCTCCGCGAGGCCTACATTGAGAAATTCAAGGCCGATCCGGAGAATGACCCCGTGGCGCTCGAGGCCATCGACTATCACTTCCGCTGGGTAAACGAAACCATCCGGTCCGTCGAGGGATTGCGCGCGAAAGCGGAGCCGCTCCACCGCGAAGCGCTCCTGAAGTTTGCCGCCCGCGCCTATCGCCGCCCGCTCGCCCCGCCGGAACGCGACGAGATTCTTGCCTTCTACCGCACGCTCCGCGACAAGAGTGAACTGACGCACCAGGAGGCGATCCGGGACTCCATCGTCCGGATCCTGATGTCGCCCAACTTCTGCTACCGCATCGACCTGAGCGACTCGGGCACGGCGAAGGGCCCCGGATCGGCGGTCCTTGCCAAGTCCGCCGTTCCGGCTAACCCGCTTTCGGCCTACGCACTCGCCAGCCGACTTAGTTACTTCCTCTGGTCGAGCATGCCGGACGATACGCTCATGGCTCTGGCCGAGAGCGGGGAACTCCGGAAGCCGCAGGTGCTGGCGGCCCAGGCCCACCGGATGCTCAAGCACGAACGCGCGCGCGGACTCGCCGTCGAGTTCGCCGGTAACTGGCTCGAGTTCCGGCGCTTTGAAGATCACAACGCCGTCGACCGCGAACGCTTCCCCGTTTTCGACAATGACCTGCGCCAGGCGATGTTCGAAGAGCCCGTCCGGTTCATTGAGGACGTCATTCGTAATGACGGTTCGGTGCTCAATCTGATCTACGGCAACCACACGTTCGTCAATCCGGTTCTGGCCAAACATTATGGGATCGCGGACATCCAGGGCGGGCCCGGCGACTGGGTCCGGGTCGAGAACGCCCGGCGCTACGGACGCGGCGGCATGTTGCCGATGTCGGTCTTTCTCACGCACAACTCCCCCGGCCTGCGGACGAGCCCGGTGAAGCGAGGCTACTGGGTGGTCCGGCGCGTGCTCGGCGAGGAGATTCCGCCACCGCCGCCATCGGTGCCCGAACTGCCGGAGGACGAGTCCAAGATCGATCTGCCGCTCCGCGACATGCTCGCGCGGCACCGCGACAATCCTGCCTGCGCCGGCTGCCATGCGCGTTTCGATTCCTTTGGCTTGGCCTTTGAGAACTACGGGCCAGTCGGGGAGCGGCGCGCGAAGGATCTCGCCGGCCGCCCAGTCGACACCACGGCCGTCTTCCCTGACGGCACCGAGGCCGCGGGCTTCGAGGCCGTCCAGGAGTTCATCCGCCGGAACCGTCAGAATGATTTCCTGGATAACCTCAGCCGCAAGCTGCTCGCCTATTCACTAGGACGGTCACTGCTGCTCTCCGACGAGCCGCTGATCGAAAGCATGCGAACGGCACTGGCCGCCAGGGACTTCCGATTCGCCGCCCTGGTGGATACAATTGTCACCAGCCCGCAGTTCATGAATCGCCGCAGTACAGGAACAGAAAGGTGAACACGATGCCCGATCGAACGAAATCCGCCAGCCCCATTTCGCGCCGGACGGTTCTCCGGGGCGCCGGAGTCACGATGGCCCTGCCCTGGCTGGGCAGCCTCCCCGGCTTTGCCTCCCCGGCCGCTCAGTCCGAATTCCCGAAGCGCTTCGCGGTCCTGTTCATGGGCAACGGAATTAATGACGATCACTGGGACGCCCAGGGCTCCGGCGCCGCCATGACGCTCAGCAAAACGCTCGAGCCGCTCGAGCCGCTGAAGCACAAGATCAACGTCATTCACGGCCTCTTCCAGAAGCGGGCGACCGGCCAGGGCATCCACCCCGCCCAGACGGGCGCGCTGCTTTCCGGCGCGGCGATTCAAAAGGGCGCGATCATCCGGGCCGGCATTACCGTGGACCAGGTCCTCGCCAACCGCGTCGGCCAGGACACCGCGCAGCCCAGCATCGTGCTTGCCTGCGAGCAACCGATGACCGGCTACCACGAGACGAACTTCTCGATGGCCTACAGCTCGCATATCTCCTGGCAAACGCCGGACTCGCCGGTTCCCAATGAGGTTTACCCCTCGCTTGCCTGGGACAACCTCTTCGAGAACCGCGGCAGCCTGCGCAACGCCAGCATTCTGGACCGCGTGAAAGAGGACGCCGCCGCGCTCGGCATGAAGATCAGCTCCGACGACAAGGCCAAGCTCGACGAGTATCTTACCAGCGTGCGCGAGGTCGAAAAGCGCGTCGAGGGTATGCGCAAGGCCAAAGCCACGGCCGACGAAACCGCGAAGCATCAGAACAAGCCGGTCTACACGATGGACCGTCCCGCCAATGGGCTTCCGGAAGACCTTCGCGAGCACGCGCGCCTGATGTGCGACATCATCGCGATCGCCTTCCAGACCGACAAGACTCGCGTCGCGACACTGCTGCTCGCGCGGGACCTCTCGGCGATGTACTACCCCTTCCTCGGGGTTCGCGAAGGCCACCATGCCGCCTCGCACTACAACACCTCGGAAGGCTACGAGCGCATCTCCCGCTTCCACCTGAGCCAGCTCGCCTACCTGGCCGCCAAGCTGGACAGCATGCCGGAGGGCGACGGCACGGTACTCGACAACTCCTGCCTGATGTGGCTCTCGAACATGTGGAACGGCAAGAAGCACGACAACTCCAAGCTGCCCCTGGTGCTCGCCGGCGGGCTCGGCGGCACGCTTCAGACCGGCCGCACCCTTGACTACACGACCGCAGGCGACGACAACCGCAAGCTGTGCAGCCTGTTCCTTTCGATTATGGATCGCATGGACGTGCGCCTCGATCAGTTCGGCGACGCCGAAACACGGCTGGAGCGGCTGTAGTTCGATGATGGGCCCCTCGCGCATCGGACTCCGCGCCGCCCTCGCGGCGGCCCTGCTCGCAGGACATCTCTGCAACGCCCAGTCGCGCGAGTACACGCTGCCGGACCCTCTGCGAACGTCCACGGGCAAGCGCATGACGGCCGAGGAATGGCGGAGCCGCGGCCGCGGCGAAGTCCTCGAACTTTTCCGCACCCACGTTTACGGCCGCTCGCCCAAGCCGGAAAGCGTCCGCTTCAAAGTGGCCGAAGAGGATCCCCGTGCGCTCGACGGGAAGGCCACCCGCCGCGAGGTGGATATCGAGGTCCGGGGGGCAGGCGGGGGCCACACCCCCCCCCCTGCCACCTTCCTTCCCCACAACACGCCCCAGCCCCTCCCCCTTTTCCCTTTTTTTCCCCACCGCAGAACAA
>JBKBWD010000043.1:3386-41204 GCA_046289265.1 Bryobacteraceae bacterium
GTTTCCGTTCAAAGGTGGCGGAAGGGGATCCTTGGGCGCTGGACGGGAAGGCAACCCGTCGTGGGGGGGGTATGGGGGTCCGGTCACCTCTCTCCCCCCACACCATCCGCCTGACGATCTTCCTGCCCAATAACGCGCCCCGGCCCGTACCGCTTTTCCTGCTTCTCAATCATCGCGGCACAGTGGCCAGCCAGACAAATCTACCGTTTTTTCCTGTGGACCAGATCCTGGCGCGCGGCTACGCCGCCGCCGGCATCACGCTCGGCGAAATCTCACCCGATGACGCCAAGACATACCGCAAGGGCGTTATCGAACTCTTCGACGGACCCGAGGAGCGCTCCCCCGACGCCTGGCGCACCATCGCCGCATGGGCCTGGGGCGGGAGCCGGGCGATGGACTACTTCGTCACTGACAAGCAAATCGACTCCAATCGCATCGCCGTCGTCGGCCACTCGCGCGGCGGCAAGACCGCGCTCTGGTGCGGCGCCCAGGACGAGCGCTTCGCCATGACCGTGAGCAATAACTCCGGAGAAACCGGCGCCGCCCTGGCTCGCCGGCGCGTCGGCGAACTCGTGGTGAACATCAATACGCGCTTCCCCCACTGGTTTGCGACCAACTATGAGCGTTATAACGATCGCGAAGACGACTTGCCCGTGGATCAACACGCCCTGATCGCGCTGCTGGCTCCGCGCCTGGCCTACGTTGCCAGCGCCAAAGAGGACGCCTGGGCGGACCCGCTCGGCGAATTCCTGGCCACGGTCCACGCGACCCCGATCTATCGCCTCCTGGGGGTTGAAGGCATGGAGGCCGCGGAACAGCCGCCCATCGAGCAGCCCATCCATACCGGCCGCATCGGCTACCACATCCGCTCGGGCGGCCACGGACTCACCGAGTACGACTGGCAGCGCTTCATGGATTTCGCCGACCGTCACCTGCGGGCGAAGTAGCCTGCCCACGCCGGTCCTCGTGCAGACGCGTCTGCTGCGTGCCGTTCCCGTCGAAGTTTTCCGGATCCAGCCAGCGCTCGAACCCCGCACGAAGCTCCGGCCACTCCGAATCGATCATCGAGAACCACGCCGTGTCGCGGCTGCGGCCCTTCACGATCCGATGCTGCCGGAAAATCCCCTCGAAGATGAAGCCGAGCCGCAGCGCGGCCCTCCTGGAAGCGGCGTTCAGGGAGTCGCACTTCCACTCGTACCGACGGTAGCCAAGCTCTTCGAAGACATGACGGGCAAGCAGGTACATCGCCTCGGTCGCGCCCCGCGTCTTCTGGAGTGCCGGCGTATAGACGATGTACCCGACCTCGATTGAGCGATGCGCCGCATCGACGCGCATCAGCGCGGCGTATCCGCGCGCCAGGCCGCATTCCCGATCCACGATCGAAAAAAAGTAGGGGTCGTGCTCGAAAGGGGTGATCTTCGCCAGGTGTTCGTCAAAAGCCGACTGGACGGCGAAGGGTCCATCGGGCAGATAGCGCCAGATGGAATCGGCGCCGCGCAGCGCCGCGTAAAGCGCCTCACCGTGTCGATCCCGATGCAGCGGCTCCAGCCGGACGTAGCGGCCTTCCATCGTTGCCGGCCCCGGGAGCCGTGCCGGCCCCGGATCGACGCGCGGCCCGACGGGCAGGCCTGTATCCGGATCGATTTCGGGCGTCATTCCGCGGCGCCCTCCCGCGCTGCGCGGAACAGGCGCGGTGCGAAGTCGTGAAAATGCTTACGCCAGACCTGCCACTCGTGCGAGCCCGGGCCCTCGAACCAGACATGCCGCACGCCTGCCTCCGCGAGGCTCTCTCGGAACGCCTTGGCGGCACTGAACAGCCGGTCCTCCACTCCGCAGCCGATCCATAAAAGCTCCAGCCGGCGGTTCGCCGCCTCAGCGTCCTTCAGCGCCCCGCCAAACGAGCTGTGGCGATCGAACTCCCGGACGGCTCCGCTGAACGATCCGACCCACGCAAATGTATCCGGGTTTCCAAGACCAATCCGTAGCGCCTGTCCGCCGCCCATCGACAGTCCGGCAATCGCCCGCGACCGGCGGTCGGTCAGTGTCCGGTAGCTTCTGTCGATCTCGGGGATCAGGTCTTTCAGGACGACCTCCTCGAACGCTTCATTGCCGCGGCTGCCGGACGGCTGCGGTCCGGGCTTCGTCGCATAGCCGTGGTCCATGACGACAATCATCGGAACCGCCTTGCCCTCGGCGATCAGGTTGTCGAGGATCAGGTTGGCCTTGCCCTGCCAGGTCCAGCTCGTCTGGTTCTCGCCGGAACCGTGCTGCAGGTAGAGCACGGGATAGCGCCGCTCGGGGTTGGCATCGTACTCGGCCGGCGTGTAGACGTAGGCCTGCCGCATCTCGCCCGTGACCCTGGATCGATACCACCGGATCCGCACCTCGCCGTGCGGAACGTCTCTGGCCGAGTAGAAATCAAGCTCCGGGTCAGGGACTTCCAACCCGCTGGTCGCCTGTGCCCAGCCGAAGTAAGCCTGGCTGGCGGGATCGTTCGTGCGGAATCCGTCGACGATGAGCTCGTAGTAGTGAAAGCCCGGCCGCACCGGATCGGTCGTGACCTGCCAGGCGCCGTCCTCGCCCCGTTTCATCTCGTACGGCGTATTGCCGTTCATCCCGCTGTCGCTTCCGCGCGCGGCCACCGCGACGCTGCGGGCCGCCGGAGCGCTCACCCGGAAGGTGACTCGCCGGTCGGGATGGATGCGCGGGTACTCCCTGGCCCGCACGTTGCTGGGAGCGGGAACGCCGTCCGGGACATCCTGCGCAATCGCAGTCATTGCCAGGCAAAGGCAGAAGAAAGGAAACAGGTATCTCATAATCAAAAGTTCATCCGGCTTCGGCGCTAGCCTTTCCCCGAAGCTCCGTACTGATATTTTTTGCCGCGGCGATCATCAGCGCGACCAGGGACTCCGCGTTGCCCTCGTGAATCTCCGTAGTCGAGCCCGAGATGGCGATCGCGGCCACGGCGTCGCCCTCGGGCCCGAAGACCGGCACACTGAGGCACCGCACGCCGAGATCGACTTCCTCGTTATCGGTCGCATAGCCGCGCTCGCGCGTCAACGCCAGCTCCCGGCGGAAGGCGCGCGGGGTACAGATGGTGTTGTCGTTATGACGCGATAGTGAGTGCTCCTTGATCAGACGGTCCCATTCGCCCTCGGGCAGATACGCCGCCAGCACTTTCCCCAGCGCGGTGCAGTGCAGTTCCAGCCGCTTGCCCAGCCACGTCATTGGCGCCACAATCTCCGGAGGGCTGATCTGCTCAATTAACACGGCCTGACTCCGATCCAGAATCGCCATGTGCACCATCCGCCCGGTGCGCCGCATCAGAGCGACCAGGTTCGGGTGGGCGGCCTCCCGAATTGTCATGCCGCCTAAGGCGAAATTCGCGAGTGTAAAGATCTTCGACCCGAAGAAATACCGCCCATTCTCATGCCGCTGCAGATAGCCGCGCCGCTCCAATGCGAGGAGCACCGAGTGCGCCGAACTCTTTGGCAGCTTCAACTTACGGGCTAGCTCCGGCAAACGCAGTCCTCGATTGGACCGCGCCAGTTCCTCCAGGATCGTCAGGGCGCGGTCGACTGCGGGCGGCGATGCGGTCTTTAAACTCGCCATCTGCTGGGAGCCTATTCTACTCCAAGATTGGGGCGTATACCAGAATTTATCCGACTAATTGGACGATCCGATTGTAGCGCCGCATGAACCGCAGTACGATTCGGAAGAAATCAAGAGGTTGGTCCGGCGAGTTCTGCGCCGGTCATTCACGCCTGAACGCAGTGTACGGGTGAAGCTGAACTTGCCGGGGGAGCCGGCGATGCCATACTTCTATACGCTGACGGGGCGACAAAGGAGTGAAGAAACTATGTCGAACGGGATAAAATTCCTGCTTCTGGCAGCCATTTCGGTCTGCCTTACATTGACGGCCCATGGCCAGAGCACGTTTGCCACGATCACGGGAACGGCGACGGACCCGGCTGGCGCCCTGGTTCCCGATGTGGAAATCGAAGTCGTGCAGGTAGGCACGAACTACAAATACACCGTAAAAACCAACGCGGAAGGCCTTTACACAGTCTCGTACCTGAGAGACGGCACCTTCCACCTCACGGCGAATGCCGAGGGCTTTCAGACGTTTCGCGTCGAAAACATCATCCTGACCGGACGTGACATCCGGCGCGTCGATATTCCTCTAAGAATCGGGACCGTCGGAACCGCCATCGAGGTGACCGGCGGCGCCACCCTCATCGAGACTGAAACGGCGCGAATCGCCAACACCAAAGATCGCGAAGTCATGCGCGCCCTGCCTCTGACGCTCCGGCGCGCCTGGGACTACTTCACCATGACGCCGCAGATCGAGCGCAGCAGCGGCTGGCATATCCGCTTTGCCGGTTCCGGCAACAACCAGGGAGAGGCAACCATCGACGGCACCTCTATCGCCGGCGCGGGCGGTACGCCCGTCGGTCCGCTGCTGGACCGTACGGAACTCGTCCAGGAGATGCGCATCGACATTGCGCAAGGCTCTGCCGAGCAGCAGACCATGGGCCAGGTGACGCTCATCAGCCGTGCCGGCACCAACGAACTCCATGGCACGCTGGCCGATTACTACATCACCCCGGCCTTCCGGGCAGCCAATCCCTTTAACCTCAACCGCAGCACCACGCGCCAGCACCAGATGATCTTTTCGCTCGGCGGTCCGGTTTACATCCCGAAGCTCTACAATGGCCGGAACAGGACGTTCTTTTTCCACACCACCGAGATCGCCTTCGGAAGCCAGCGCAACCTGAACGTCAACCGCACCGTTCCGCTCGAGACCTGGCGCCAGGGGAATTTCAGCGACCTCACCGGCGTGATCCGAGATCCGATGAATAACAACGCACCGTTCGCCGGCAACGTGATCCCGTCGACCCGCATTAACCCTGTGACCAGGACCATCCAGGACCGTTTCATCTTTACGCCGAACTTCGGAAACACGGGGGTCTTTAATAACCTGAATTACCGTGCGACGCACCTGCTCCCCTTCGTCCACCAGCCCACCGTGACAAACCGCATCGACCACCGCATCTCTGACAAGCAGTTCCTCTACGGGCGATGGACGGCCGTTCGCTGGAACCACAGCTCCCCTGAGTTCAACTTCCCGAATATTGAGGGCAAAGGCGTAGACCGCCGCAACATGGACGCCCTCACGCTCGCCCATACCTATACCTTCACACCCACGCTGTCGAACGAGTTCCGCTACGGGCTCTCATCGCACCGCTGGCCCCGCGAGTCCCCAATCCGCGGGTTCGACCTTGTGCGCGAACTCGGACTCCAGGGTCTGGCGCCGGACCTGCCGAACGTGAACGGAATGCCGGCGTTCAATTTCCAGAACCTCGCGATTACGGGACTTTCGGCGCAGACAGCCTGCAGCCCCTGCAGCCAGGACCTGGTGCATAACTACATCAACAATGTCACGTGGTTCCGCGGCACTCATACCCTGAAGTTCGGTACGAACATCCGCCAGTCCAATTTCCAGAATTACAACCAGGACGGCGCACTGTTCGGGAACACCACCTTCAGCAATCGCTTCACCGGACACACCTACGCCGACTTCCTTTTGGGAATTCCGACTACGATGTCCCGCGCGTTCCCGGCCGTGCTGCAGAACCGGACTCGCTGGAGCCAGGGCTACTACATCACAGACGAGTGGCGCGTCCTCCAGAACCTGACCCTGACCTTTGGCCTGCGGTGGGACCAGCACTCGCCTTGGACCGAGGCTAACGACCTGCAATCAATGTTCGACATCGGCACCGGCAGGGTCGTCGTGCCCGACGGCGCGCTGTCGCGCGTGAGCCCGCTCATGCCGAGGGGCTACGTCGACGTGATTGGAGCCTCCGAGGCCGGCTTCAACAGCCGTACTCTCATCGGGACCGACCGCGACAATTTCCAGCCGAGGTTCGGTTTCGCTTGGCGGCCCTTCAGCACCAGCACAACCGTGGTCCGCGGCGGTTGGGGCCTCGCTCACAACATCGCCCCTCGTGGCACGACGGCGGTCGGCGTTCCCTTCGTAATTTCCGAGCCCGCCTTCACGAACCCGACCACCGCACCGCTGGTGATGCCGGTCGTCTTCCCCTCCACGGGCTCCGGCGGACCCAGCTCGGTCAGCCTCCCGACGGCGATCCGCCAGGACATCCGGATCGCCAAGTACATGCAGTACTCCTTCACCATCGAACACCAGCGCTGGGACACCGGTTTTATGGCCTCCTACAACGGCACGAACACCCGCCAGGGCGTATGGGGCCAAAACGTGAACCAGCCGCTGGTTGACGGCCGCCTCTTCACCGAAAAGCCGCGCATGTTCCCCCGCTATCCGGATATCAACTACTTCAGCAACGGCGCGGGTCATCAGTATCATGCCCTGACCCTCCAGGCGCATCGCCGAGCCAAGAACGGGCTCTACTTCCAGGCCTTCTGGACCTGGGCCCGCGATATCGGCGACATGGAGGATGGCCAGAGCCCGGAGTACGCCCACGACCGTCTTCGCGACCGCACCTGGTGGGACCGGCTTCCCACGCATCGTTTCTCGGCGAACATGATGTATGATCTCCCCTTCGGCCGGGGCAAGGCGTTTATGAACACCTCAAACCGCGTCCTGAACGGAGTTCTCGGCGGCTGGCAGCTCTCCAACATTTTCGCCGTGGAGACTGGCCGCGCTCTGACGCCCACCTGGACGGGCCCCGATCCCACCGGCACCCGGTTCACGCCCAACAACACCCGCCCGGTCGTAACCATTCGGCCCGATATCATCCGGAACCCGAACATCAGCAACCCGGGCGTGGATCGCTGGTTCGATGTCGATGCCTTCGCCGCGCCGCAGCTCGGCCACTTTGGCACCTCCAGCCGCGGCGTGATCGTGGGCGTACCGACCCGCGTCATGCATAACAGTCTCGCCAAGCACTTCATGATCAAGGAGCGCGCGAAACTCCGGCTCGAGTTCCTGGCGACCAACACGCTCAACCATCCGAACTACGCCGAACCGAACACCAATATCACCAACGTCGGCGGCGCGGCCCGGATCACCAACGTCACGAATCGGAACGAGAAGTTCGATACCGCCATTCCGCGCGAGATGCAGGCACAAATTCGCCTGGAGTGGTAATTTCTATGATGAATGACGATTAGCAGACGTAATCTGTTCGGTGCGGCGCTGGCGCCCTTGTTTGTTCCCGCTTCAGTACGGGGCGCCAACGACCGCATCGGCATGGGGGTCATCGGGGTAGGAAACATGGGCACGGGGCACCTCCGCGCCCTTCTCAACCAGCCCGATGTGCGGGTCCGGGCGGTGTGCGACGTTCGTGCCGAGCACCGCAACCGGGCCCGCGACCTTGTCAGCACCGCGTACAAGGACAACTCCTGTGGCACGTACAATGACTTCCGCGAACTGCTGGCGCGGGATGACATTGACGCCGTCCTAATTGCCGTGCCCGACCACTGGCACGCCCTCATCGGCCTCGAAGCCGCCCGTCGCGGCAAGCACATGTACTACGAAAAGCCGATGGGCGTGAGCGTGGCCGAAAGTCAGGCCATGCGCGCCGCCGTCCGCCGCTCCGGTGTCGTCTTTCAGTTCGGCACGCAGCAGCGCTCCAGCCGTAACTACCGCCAGACCGCCGAGCTGATCCGCAACGGCCGCATCGGCGAAATCAATACCATTATGATCGGGAGCGCCCGCTCCCAGTACGTCCCGAACCAGCCCGAACAGCCGATCCCGGAAGGCTTCGACTATGAGATGTGGCTCGGACCCGCTCCCTGGGTGCCTTACACCCACGAGCGCTGTACCCGGAACTGGACCTTGATCTACGATTACTCGCTCGGCTGCATCAGCGGCGCCTGGGGCGTCCATGACGTCGATACCGCGCAATGGGCCATCGACGCCGACCACACCAACCCCGTCAGCGTCGAAGGACACGGCGTCTTTCCCGCCGATGGTTTATACGACACCGTGACAGACTGGGAGGTCGAGCACACCTATGCCAACGGCATCAAGCTGATCCACATGGACGTCGCCACGGCGAAAAAGCGCGCTGACCAGTTCCGCTTCGGCAGTATGGCCTCCCTGTTCATCGGGTCAGAGGGATGGATCTATGTCAGCCGCAGCGCCTTGATTACGCACCCGGCCTCCCTGGTTCGGGAGAAAATCGGGCCGAACGAAAAGCACGTGATCCGAAGCGACGACCATCGCCGCAACTTCCTCAACGCGATCCGGACCGGGCAGCGGCCTATCTCCGATATAGAAGCCGCGGTCCGCTCCGACACGGTCTGCCACCAGGCCGACATTGCCATGCGGCTGAAGCGAAGGCTGCGCTGGGATCCGGTCGCCGAACATTTCCTTGATGACGAGCAGGCCAACCGGATGCTGTCGCGTCCGATGCGCAGTCCCTGGCGGCTCTAGCGGGTGTTTTTCATGAATCGTACGATACCAGTCATTCTTTTTCTCATCGCTTCACTCCCCTCCAGCGGCCAGGAGTCGCGTTACCCTCCGCTCACGCAGGAGGAGATCGCCCGGATCGATGCCGCGATTCCGAAACGGGCGCGCGCAAAGCCGAAAAAGCCGCGAAAGATGCTGGTGAGCAACCTGGCGATGCGCGACGGTCGGGTCGTTCGCGGCCACCCGTCGATCCCCCATGGCAACTATGCAATCGAGCAGATGGGCAAGCGAACCGGAGCGTACGAAGTCGTCTTCAGCGACGACATAGAGATGTTCCGGCCCGGCGTCATCGACCAGTTCGACGCCATCTGTTTCAACAACACGGTCGGCGTTCTCTTTGACGATCCAGAACTGCGCGAGTCCCTGTTGGGCTTCATCGCGAAAGGGAAAGGTTGGGTCGGCTTCCATGCCGCCGCCGCAACGTTCGTGCAGTACCCGCGCTACGATCAGTGGCCCGCCTTCGGCCGCATGGTGGGTGGCACGGAGAACGGAGGGCATCCCTGGAAACCCGATGAGCCGATCACGATCAAAGTCGACGATGTCGCCCACCCGCTGAACGCCGCGTTCCGGGGTGAGAGCTTCGAGATCGCCGACGAGGTCTATCAGTTACAGGAACCGGAACTCCGAGACCGCCTCCGCGTCCTGCTCAGCATCGATATCGGCAAGACCGACGTCGGCCCGAACCGGCGCATCCTCCCGATACGTCGCGCCGACATGGACTTTCCCATGACCTGGATCAAGCCGCACGAGAAGGGCCGGGTCTTCTACTCCTCTCTCGGGCACAACCCGCACGTCTTCTGGCATCCGCGCCTGCTCGATCACTTCCTGGCCGGAATCCAGTACGCACTGGGCGATCTCGAAGTGGACGACACTCCCAGCGGACGGATCCCCGCCACCGCCGACGATCTCCCGGCCGAGGCCAGGCAGCGCATCGATGCTTCCCTCCCTGACGCCGCTCCCGCCCAGCCGCAAAAGCCGCGCCGCATCCTCGTGAGCAATCTCAACGTCCGCAAGGGCCAGGTGCGCCGCGGAGAACTCGAACATCCCTCCATCCCCTACGGCAACTATGCCGTCCAGCAGTTAGGAAAGCGAACCGGCGCCTATGAAGTCGTCTTCAGCAATGACATTCAGATGTTCCGGCCCGGTGTGATCGATCAGTTCGATGCCGTCTGCTTCCTTAACACCGTCGGCGTTCTGTTCGACGACCCGGAGCTGCGAAACTCGCTCCTGCGCTTCGTCTCCGGCGGCAAGGGCTTCATCGGCTTCCATGCCGCCGCCGCGACCTTCGTGGAATACCCGGTCTACGGGCATTGGCCGGAGTTCAGCGAGATGGTCGGCGGTACCGAGAACGGAGGGCACCCGTGGGGGACCGACGAGGTGGTCACCATCAAAATCGACGACCCCTCCAGCCCACTCAACGCCGCCTTTGCGGGGCAGAGCTTCGAGATCGCCGACGAGATGTACCAGTTTCAGGAGCCGGACCTGCGTGGCCGCCTTCGCGTCCTGCTGAGCATCGATATCTCTAAGACCGATACCGACCCTACCCGCCGCATCCTGCGCGTGCGCATGGACGATAAGGACTTCCCGATGAGCTGGATCCGGCGCTACGGAGAGGGACGCATCTTCTACACCTCGCTCGGGCACAGCGAGCGCATCTTCCGCCACCCCAAGCTTCTGCGGCACTTCCTCGCGGGCATCCAGTATACCCTTGGCGATCTGCCCGCTGACGATACCCCGAGCGCGAAGCTCCAGCTTAGGGCAGGGCCGTGAAGCGAACCGCCTCGCGCCGGAGCTTTCTCCAGGCCGCTGTTGGTTTTCCGCTCATCGTCCCCGCCTCGGTTCTCGGAAAGGACGGCGCCGTTCCGCCCAGCGACCGCGTCACGCTCGGCCTCGTCGGCACGGGATGGCAGGGCATCAACAACGTCAACAGCTTCCTGCGTGAACCGCGAGCCCGGATCGTCGCTCTCTGCGACATCGACCGGACCCACCTCGACGAGGCCCTCGCCTTGGTCAATAAGGAGACCGGCAACGCCGGCTGCCGAACCTACCACGAGATGGAGGAGCTGTTTGCGCGCCCGGACATCGACGCCGTCGCTCTGACGCTCCCCGACCACTGGCACGGCATCGCCTCGCTTGCCGCACTCCGCGCCGGTAAGGACGTCTACGGCGAAAAACCGATCGCGCACAACTGGGCCGAAGGGCGAGTGATCGCAGACGCCGCCCGGCGCACCGGGCGCGTCTGGCAGACCGGAAGCTGGCAGCGCTCTCGCGCCGAGTTCCGC
This sequence comes from Bryobacteraceae bacterium, assembly GCA_046289265.1. Classification (GTDB taxonomy): domain Bacteria; phylum Acidobacteriota; class Terriglobia; order Bryobacterales; family Bryobacteraceae; genus JBKBWD01. The sequence goes on from JBKBWD010000043.1 coordinate 14,124, forward strand.
TTCGCCTGCGAACTGGTCCGCAACGGCCGCATCGGAAAGGTACGGCGCGTGGAGGTCGGGCTGCCGGGCGGCCACACAGACTTTGACGGCCTCGGCCATCTGAACACCCCACAGCGTCCGCCCGAGACCCTGGACTGGGATCGTTGGCTCGGCCCGGCGCCCAAGGTTCCCTACTGCCCGGCGCGAGTCCACAAGACCTGGCGCTGGAATTATGACTACGGCGGCGGGATGTTGCTCGACTGGGTCGGCCACCACGTGGATATCGCACACTGGGCTCTCGATCTCGACCGCAGCGGGCCGGTCGAGGTTTCCGCAACCGGAGAGTTCTCCGCCGCGAACCCGGTCTGGGACACCCCAGTGAAATTCCGTGTGACGGCGAAGTATGCTGATGGCGTCACCATGTTAATCTCCGGGGGCTACGACGACGTGCGGATGGGGGCCAAGTTCATCGGCGAGGAGGGCTGGATCTGGGTCGATCGCTCCGGCATCGAAGCCGAGCCCCGGAGCCTGCTGGCTATGCGCATCCGGGGCGAGGAGAAACGCCTTCGCGTCTCCAACAGCCACCACGGCGAGTTCCTCGATTGCGTGAGGTCCCGACGCACGCCGTTGACACCGGCCGAAACCGCGCTTCGGTCCGCGACGCCCGGCTATTTGGGCCTCATCGCAATCCGTACCGGGCGAACCATCCGTTGGGACCCGGTGCGCGAAGTAATTATCGATGACAGCGAGGCGCAACGCTATCTTTCGCGGCCGATGCGCGCTCCCTGGCGCCTATAGGAGTAACGATGAAGCTGGTACGTCTTGCATTTGTAACCCTATCCGTATCCACGGTCCTTACCGCGAATCCGAAGCTGGAAGAAACTCTGGCGCGCGTTGCGAAGTACGATTACGACCAGGGCCGGGAGCCGATTCTCGATCTTGAGGAGATCGTCCGGACTCTGCCTCAGGCCGAGGTCGAACAGCGGTTCGTCGCCTTCCTGCACTCACCGGCAACGATCGCGGGCAAGGACGTCATCTGCCGCCAACTAAGCCTGCTGGGAACGCATCGTTCGGTTCCCGTGCTCGCGAGGATGCTGCTCAGTGCGGACACGGTTGAAATGGCGCGCTACGCTCTCGAACGGATCCCGGGACCGGCGGCCTCGGCGGCGCTTCGGGACGCGCTCCCCAAGGCGCCCGAGAAGGCGCGGCCCGGCATCGTCAATACGCTCGGAATCCGGCGCGATGCGGATGCGGTTCCGCAAATCTCGGAGCTTGTCTCCTCGTCCGACCCTCACGTGGCGGCCTCCGCCATCGCGGCTCTCGGACGGATCGCTACACCCGCTGCCCTTCCTGTGCTGGAAGGATTGCGAAAGAAGGGCTTGCAGCCGGCCATGGAGGCGTCGCTTGTCGCGGCGGATAGGCTCGCGGCCCAGGGGGAGCGGGCGAAGGCCCTGGCGATTCTTCGCGAACTCTCCGGCGGCTCAACGCCCCCGGTGATGCGCATCGGCGGTCTCGAAGGGCTCTCCCGGCTCACTGGAGACGACGCCGTCAAGGACCTGCGCGCCGCGATTCGGAATTCAGACCCCCTCGTTCGTGCTGCCGGCATCCGGCTCCTCGCCGCGATACCGGGTCCGCAGGCAACCAACGCCTTGATCGAGGAACTTCCCGCCTCCAGGCCGGCGGCCCGCGCGCAACTGATTACGGCGCTGGCAGGCCGACGGGATGGTGCAGCGCTGCCCCGCATCGTCGCGGCCGTGAAGGACGACGCCGCCGAAGTCCGGTTGGCCGCGCTTGACGCCTTGGGAACGGCAGGAGATGCGTCGGCCGTTGCGCTGCTCGCGGAACTGTCGGCTTCGGAGAATTTGCCTGAACAAGAGCGAACCGCCGCTCGAAATGCGCTCGACCGTATGCAGGGCGAGGCCGTGGACCGGGCCGTAATCGCGGCGATCGCCATCGCCGAGCCGCCGGTTAAGGCCGAGTTGATTCGCACGGCGGGAGAGCGCGGCATCGCCGAGGCGGCCGATACCGTCCTCGCCGCGCTCCAGGATTCCGACCGCAGCGTCCGCCGCGAGGCATTCCGGGCGCTGCGCGAAATCGCCGGCTCGCTCCAGGTGCCCGCGCTGCTCGACAGTTTGCGCCAAACGAATTCCGCGGCTGACCGGCGGGAATTCGAGCGCGCGCTCGCCGCCGCTCTGCGTCGTTCGCCGTCGGCCCGGAGCACCGAGACAGTCGCGGCCTACAATGAGGCCGGCAGCGCCGCCGTGCGGGTTTCGCTGCTGCAGGTTATGGGGCAGTCGGGCGCGAACGAGGTCCTGGCGACGCTTCTGGCGGCAGCACGGGGCAGCAATGCCGAGGAGGCCCGCGCCGCGATTCTCGGACTCACCGAATGGCCCGACGATCAGCCCATGCGCGACCTGCTGGCGCTGGCCGCCGAAGCGGCCGTCCCCGCGCACCGCGTCTTGGCGTTGCGTGGATTCCTGCGGCTGCTCCAGTTGCCCGTGCCCCGCACGGCGTCCGAGACCGTGCCGCTGTTGGCGACCGCGATGAAGCTCGCCACGCAGGCGGCTGAAAAGAAGACAATCCTTGCGCTGCTGCCGCGCTTCCCAAATCCCGATTCGCTCGCCATCGCCGAATCGGCGCTGTCCGACGCCGACGTCGCCAACGAAGCGAAACTGGCCGCCGAACGGCTGCGGCGCTCGCTGCGCTCGAGGTAACCGTCATGTTGAGATCCATCGTTTCCGTCGCTCTGGCCTACACGTCGCTGCTGGCGCAGGGCCTCCAGCCGCTCCCGATCGCGCTGCCGAAGCCCCTGTTTGAGGGGACGCCGATAAACCTTCGGGTCGCCAATCTGGAGAAACCGCTCGGGCGTCCGCGCCCGCCCTTCCTGGCGCCCGCCGGAACCGCAAACGTCGCGGCCAACCGGCCGGTGAGCAGCAGCGACTCCGACCCGGTCATCGGAGATCTCGAAATGATCACCGACGGCGACAAGTCCGGCATAGACGGTACCTACGTCGAGCTCAAACCCGGCCTCCAGCACATCACCATTGACCTCGGCGAGGCCCACTCGATCTACGCGATCGTCGTCTGGCATTTCCATAAACAGGCGCGCGTCTATAATGACGTCGTCGTGCAGGTCGCCGACGATCCCGATTTCCTGGAGAACGTCCGCACACTGTTCAATAACGATCACGACAACACCTCCGGCCTCGGCATCGGCCAGGATAAGAACTACGTCGAAACCGCCGAGGGCAAGCTCATCGACGGCCGCGGCGAAAAGGCCAGCTACGTGCGCCTGTACAGCAACGGCAGCACCGCATCGCCGGCGAATCATTATGTGGAGGTGGAGGTTTACGGCAAGCCCGCTTCTTAGGTGGGTCTCACTGGCGCTCCTGCTGGGCGCTGCGCTGCGGATTCCGCTTCTTGAGCAGCGGCCGATGCACGCCGACGAGGCGATCCAGGCCGATCGTCTGGGCACGCTGCTCGAATCGCGCACCCTGCACTACGATCCAACCGAATATCACGGTCCCGCACTCGCACTCTCCAGCCTTCCGGGCGCCTGGCTCGCGGGCGCGGATCGGCACGCCGAACTGCGCGAGCGGACCGTACGCGCGGCGCCGGTTCTGTTCGGGCTCGTCGCCGTCCTGATCGCCGCCGGCATAGGAGCACGCCGCGGCGCCGCCGCCGGCGCAGTGGCGGCAGCCTTCACCGCGCTCTCGCCAGGCCTGGTCTACTTCAGCCGCTATTACATTCCGGAGATGCTGCTGGTCTGCTTCTCGGCCGCGCTGCTCTACTGCTGCATCCGCTCGATCGAGACGCCCCAACTGCTGTGGCCGCTGCTCGCAGGCGCCTCGGCGGGCCTGATGTTCGCGGCCAAGGAGACCGCTGTGCTTTCCTTCGCTGCCGTAATCTGCGCTTACGCCGCCGTACGTCCGAAGCTCCCGTGGAGTCATGCCGCGGCCGGAGGGCTTGCCGCGATCGCCGTAGCCGCGGCGCTCTATACGCCCGCCCGAATCTTCGACGCCGTCCTTTCCCTGATCGCCTATGCCGAGCGCGGACTCGCCCCGCAGCTTCACGCCCACCCGTGGCACTACTACTTCGTCGTTCTCCTTCAAAGCGGCGACCTCTTCTTCCTGCTTTTGGCTTTCAGCGCCGTGCCCCTGGCTCGCGCGCGCGACACCTTAGCGCGATTCCTCTTTGTCTACTCGACAGTCCTGACTCTCGCTTATTGCCTGCTGCCCTACAAGACGCCGTGGTGCGCCCTGGGATTCCTCCACGGCTGGATTCTCCTTGCCGCCCTGGGTGTCTCGCGCGCGCCGCGGAAACTGAGATTGGCCGCGCTCGTCGTCATGATGGGACTGGCTGTGCAATCCTGGCGGCTCGCCTTCCCGCTGGCGGCGCAACCCATTAATCCTTACGCCTACGCCCACACGCTCCCGGAAATATATGAGCTGCTCCACCGCATCGAAGCCGCCACCGCGAGCCACCCCGATGGACCAAATCTGCGCATCGACGTCGTGACGGCCGAGAATCTCTGGCCGCTTCCCTGGTATCTGCGCCGATATCCGAATGTGTCGTGGTGGCGCGAGGCGCCTCCGGCCGGCAAGCAGGCGCCGCTGCTGCTCGTTTCGCCGGCGATGGAAGAGGCTGTCGCCCAACGGCTTTACGAGTCCCCGGCGCCACGCGATCGCCAGCTCTACTATAGTCTGCTGCCCGACCCGCTCTGGCTTCGCCCAGGCGTCGAGGTCAAAGCCTACGCCGTGTTCTCGCTTCTCGCAGGCGCCGAATAAGCGGCCGCTCTACAGCACGCCATACTTGGCAAAGACGTCGCGCAGATAGGCGCCGTTCATGAGATCCTGGCGCGAGCAGTCCTCCTGCTGCGCCTTGTGATACGCCCGCTCGATCGTCTCCCGGACGACGGCCCGCGGAATCACCACGACGCCGTCATAATCGGCCACCACCAGGTCTTCGGGCTGCACCCGGACCTCGCCGCACTCCACCTCGGCGTTATAGTCCGTCACAACGCCGCGCCCCATCGAGTTGACCGGCTTGATGCCTGAGGCGAACACCGGAAACGCCAGTTCCTCGATTTTCCGTACGTCCCGAACCAGCCCGTCCACCACCGCGCCGCGCGCGCCCCGCGCCTTCGCCGCGGTAGAGAGCAGTTCGCCCCAAGGCGCGTTCCGGATGGACCGGCCCGTACTGACGACCAGCACCTCACCCTCGATCACGCTGTCCAGCGCCTCGATCTCCTTGTCGTATGGCGACTCCTCGGCCGTGTAAACGTCTTTGCAGAGAACCGTGCGCGCCCAGCCGGCGAAGCAGCAGCCGGCGTGAAGCGGCCGCAGATACTCGCGCATCGCCTGGTCCCGGTAACCCAGCTCATCGAGCGAGTCGCAGATCACTGCGGTATAGAGCTTCGCCTCGATAAAGCTCGCCAGCGCCGTCCGGCTCTCGAATACGGAGGGATCGATTCCTGTGTCGGCCACCCCAACATCTTACGGCACTTGGCCCAGCGGCAGTTGGCGATGGATACTGGTGGCGTGGAGATCGCCGTCGTCGGACTCGGCTACGTCGGCTGCGTTGCAGCGGCGTGCCTGGCGAGCCTCGGTCACCGTGTCATCGGAATCGACCATGACGTACATAAAGTCGAGCAGGTAAATCGGGGGATCGCTCCGTTCTTCGAGCCTGGACTGGACGAACTGGTGAAAGAGCACGTCGCCGGGCGTCTGCGCGCGGCGACCTCTATCGCGGAAGGTCTTGCCGAGGCTGACCTCGTCTTCATCTGTGTTGGCACTCCAACGGAACGCAGCGGCGACCTCGATCTCAGTCAGCTCCACCGCGTTTGTTCGGAGATGGCGCCATGCCTTGAGAGGCGAAGCAAACCCGTCGTGGTCGCCATCCGCAGCACGGTATTTCCGGGCGCCTGCGAGCGGATTGTGTTGCCGCTGTTTGCGGGCAATCCGGCGGTCGGTGTTGTCTCGAATCCCGAGTTTCTGCGCGAAGGCGCTGCTGTACAGGACTTTCTCGAACCGTCCCTGGTTGTGATCGGCGGCGATGACCCGGTTGCGGTCCGCTGTGTGGCCTCGCTCTATGAGCCTCTGGGGACTGCTCCCTGCCTGGTCTCGCTGCGTGCCGCCGAGGCGATCAAGTACGCCTGCAACGCCTTCCATGCTCTGAAAATCACCTTTGCGAACGAACTCGGGACTTTGTGCAGCCGCCTCGGGGTCGACGGAGCCGAGGTCATGGAGATCCTGTGCCGCGACACGAAACTGAACGTTTCGCCGGCGTATCTCAAGCCTGGATTCGCATTCGGCGGCTCCTGCCTGCCGAAAGATCTACGGGCGCTGGTCTATCGGGCCTCCCGCCTGGAGCTTCGGCTCCCGATGCTCGAATCGATTCTGCCCTCCAACGATGAGCACCTGCGCCGCGCCATCGCGGCAGTGCTCGATCAGCCGGCAGGGCGCCTGGGCGTTTACGGCCTGGCGTTCAAAGAGGATACGGACGACCTTCGCGAGAGCCCCACCGTGGCGTTGATCGAAGCACTGATTGGCAGCGGCCGCGAAGTTCGGATCTTCGATCCGCGCATCCGAATCGAGGCGACCTACGGCAGCAACCGTGACTTTATCTTTTCGGTGTTGCCGCACATCGGACTGCTGGTTGAGGATGACCTGGATGAACTGCTTCGCTGGGCCGATCGGATCGTTATCGTGCAAAAGCCTGCTCTCCCGACGGCGCAGCGCCTTCGGGAAAGCGGCTTACCGATCCTTGATCTGACCCGGTGCTAGATTTTTATCAGGTCCCACGGTTTGCGGAAGCGGCGCGTCAGCAGCGCCGAGGCATCGGGCGCGCCGACGAAATCTTCCTTCTTGGCATCCCAGTGCAGCTTCTTGCCCGTCAGCATCGCGATGTTGCCCAACAGGCAGGCTGACGTCGAGCGATGCCCGATTTCGATCTCGGCATTAGGGGTCTTGCGCGACCGCAGGCACTCGACGAAGTGCTTCGCGTGCGCCGGCGTCGGCTCCTCCACGTTCTCCCAAATCCGTTTCACGTTGGCCGAACGCTTGACCGGAGGAGGCGGGGCGCCCCGGCGGCCTCCGCCGCGGACTTCGGGTTCAGGGAACATTTCCCAGCCGATGCGCTCGGCGTAAATGGTCGCCTCGGTGCCGTAAAACGCAATGCCGTTCGGCTGGTCCCACTCGCCCCGGCTGTTGTAATAGCGATGGCCCGGGGTCCGGCCGCCCATGCCGTGGCCGTTCAGGTTGGATCCTTCATACGTTGCGATAAACCCATCGTACTCGTAAGTGACGGTCAGGAAGTCCGGCGTCTCGCGCCCATCATCCACTACGAGCCGCCCTCCCGACGCGGAAATCGTCTTCGGGGCCGTCACGTTCATGATCTGGTGCATCGTGTCAATCCGGTGGTTGCCGAAATCGGTGATGTAGCCGCCGGAGTAGTCCCAGAAATAGCGATAGCTGCCGAGGAAGCGGTTCGGATTAAAGGGCACTTTGGGCGACGGCCCGAGGTACATGTCCCAATCGAGTCCCTCGGGCGGCTCGCTGTCGGGCTTGCGTCCTATGCCGTGCGGGGTGTGGTTGGCGTAATTCCAGACGCGGACGAACTTAACCTCGCCGATGTCGCCCCGCTGGACCATCTCGGCGATCTTCGGAAAGTGTGACGCCGAGCGATGCTGCGTGCCCGCCGCGACGATCCGATTATATTTGCGCGCGGCGTTGACGATCGCGCGTCCCTCCCGGATGGTCAGGGCCACCGGCTTCTCGACGTAGACGTCCTTGCCGGCCTGGCAGGCCAGCACAGAGACGATCGCGTGCCAGTGGTCCGGCGTGCCGACCAGGACGGCGTCGACGTCTTTCAGCTCCAGCAGCTTCCGGAAATCACGAAACGATTTCGCGTCGCTGCCGGCCCACTCCTTCGCCTGCGCTGCATTGGCGTCATAGACATCGGCAACCGCCGTGAAAGCGGTGTTCGGGGCCTCCCTCATACAGCGAGCAACATATCGCCCGCGTCCGCCACATCCGATCAATCCAATGTTCACACGGTCGTTGGCGCCGAGGACGCGCGAGGCGGACAGCGCGGTCATTCCGATTCCTGAGGTCTTGAGAAAGTTGCGTCGCTCCATGGAACTCTCCCTTCGTCTTGGATAACCATACACCCCCTGAGCAGGCGTTCACAACTTTGGAAGCGTCGTCACCGCCGGACGAAACCTCGCGAGCGGCGACGATCGGACCAAGAAAGTAATATCCTGAAAGACTGTCGGCACTATGCGGGACGTTACACCGACCAGTTGCGGTACGAATAGGCACCCTGTCCGCGTACTGGCTTTTATGGAAGCCGCCTGGGTGACCGGGCCGGCCAAGAACCTGATCGAATTCGCCCAACAAGTTCGCCAGCCTTGGTGCGGCTACCCTCCTGTTGATTTGTCCTTCATTACCTTCCAGCGCGGCAGCCCTGACGCGCCTAACGCCTTCGTCGCTGCCTGCCGAAAGGTCGGAATTGCTGTAGATGTGATCCCGGAGCGGCGCGCCCTTGACTTGGAAATCCTTCCCCGCCTTCGCTCCGTTGTGGCCGGCCGAGCGCCCGACATCCTGCAAAGCCACGGCGTGAAGTCCCACTTTCTGATCCGCTGGACCGGCCTCTGCCGCGACCTGCCCTGGATCGCCTTCCATCACGGGTACACGATGACGGACCTCAAGATGCGGCTCATGAACCAGCTCAATCGCTGGTCGCTTCCGGCCGCCCGGCATGTTGTGACCGTATGCCGCCCGTTCGCGGCCGAGTTGGAGCGCCACGGAGTGGCCGCCTCGCGAATCACGGTGCGGCATAACGCGGTCCGTCCATTCATCCCAAGCACGGCCGAGGAAGTGGAGCGGCTCCGCTCCTCCTTGGGAATCCCCGCCGGCGCATCGGTAATCGTGACGGTCGGGCGCCTTTCCAGGGAAAAGGGGCACCGCGATCTGGTCGACGCGGTCGCCCGGATCCGCGCGCTGGAGCCATCCATCGACTTTCGTGTAGTAATCGTCGGCGACGGCCCGGAGCGCGCTGCGCTGGAGCGGCAGAAGCAGCAACTCGGACTAAATGGACTTGTCCTGCTCGCCGGCCAGCAGCGCGACGTCCGTCCGTACTACTCGCTGGCGAACGTGTTCGCGCTGCCCTCGCATACGGAAGGTTCACCCAATGCATTGCTGGAGGCCATGGCGACCGGCGTTCCTGCTGCTGTGACTGCCGTCGGCGGTGTCCCCGAAATCGCCGAGAACGGGCGGAACGCCTTGGTCGTTGAAGGCCGGAATCCGGCAGGTCTCGCCGCCGCGATCTTGCGTCTGCTCCAGGACAGCGGCCTCGCCCGCCGATTAGCCGCTGCGGGGAAGGAGACTGCGGCGAGGTTTACTCCGGACCTCTCTCACCGAACGATTCTGGAGGTGTATCGTCGAGTCTTGGAGCGAAGCGACTCGCCGCTCTCGATATGCGCGTCTCGGTAATCGTCCCGCTCTTCAATAAAGGTCCATATGTCGGCCGCTGCCTTGACTCGATCGCCGCGCAGACCTATTCGGACTTCGAAATTATTGTCGTCGACGACGGATCGACTGACGAAGGACCGTCGGTCGTCGCGTCCCGCACCTCCCCGCGATTGCGGCTGATCCGCCAAAAGAACGCAGGACCGGGGGCCGCGAGAAACCGGGGCGCCGCCGAGGCGCGCGGCGAGCTGCTGGCTTTTCTCGATGCCGACGACGCCTGGCATCCCGAATACTTGGAGAGCAGCGTCGTCGCACTGGACCGATGCGGACAGCAAGTGGCCTCGGTCACCTCCGGGTACGTGGAAATGCCGCACGGCCGCTCCGCCTTGGAAATCTGCGGACCGCGCGGGATTCGCGAGGGCGTGCATCGCATTACCCCGGCGACCGCTCCCATCAGTCTGGTTCATATGCTGGCTTACATGATGCCTTGCAGCACGGTGCTGCCGGCATCGCATCTGCGCCGTTTTGGGGGCTTCTATGAGGGATGGTCGTACGCGGAGGACGCGACGCTCTGGCTGAGAATCCTGCTGAATGAGCCGGTGTATTTTCAGCTCCATCCGCTGGTCTATGTTCACCGCGACGCGTCGGCGCTCAGCGCGAACCTCCCTGGCGCGCGCCCGGTGGAGGCCTTCCTCCGGGATCCCGAAGCGGTCACCCGCTACACCCCGCCGGAGCTTCAGAATCTGCTGCGCCGCTTTTATGCGATTCGGGCCGGCAAAACCGCCGCCGTACTCGGCTATTGGGGGTGCACGGAGCAGGCGCGTCAGGTGTTCCGGCGGTTTGTGTCGCCGCGCGACTGGAATCTTCCATTTGTCGCGGCCGGAGCGATCGGCTGTACCCCGGTCGCCACGATACTCGGAAAACTCTGGCGGGCGGCCGTCGCCCGATAAACCGCCCTCCGCCCGCAATGCAACCCGTTCCGCCTCAGTGGTAACGTGAGTAGGGACCGGTAACACCCTGCCGGTGGCCCCCGATGCGGGTGAGACCAAGCCGACCCCCGCCCTTTTTAACCTTGGCAGAGAGCACCCTTTGAACCCGGTAAAACGCTTTCGAGTTTTATTGATCTCGCACTCCTACCCCCCTGTTCTAGGTGGCTCGGAGATAGAGGCGCAGCGAATCAGTGCGGCGCTGCTGCGCCGCGGGCACCAGGTTACTGTACTGTGCGCGGGCGGCTCGCCAATGCCGGATGTCCCGCGCTGGATCGACCCGGCGGGTGTGCCGGTTCGCATCTTCGGCCGCTCCGTAAGTGGAAGATGGCGCGACTACGCCTACGCCTCCGGAGTCGTCCGGACGCTGGTTGCGGAGCGTAAGAACTACGACGTCGTCTATTTCCTGATGCAGGGACTTCATCTGGCCCTGGGTCTCCCGGTTGCCCGCTGGCTGAGAAAGCCCATCCTGATGAAGATCTCCGGCAGCGACATCATCCGGATGCTTCAGACCTCACGGATGGGGAGGTTGGAGTTGCGCTGGCTGGCTCAGTGGGCCCACCGGGTCATGATTTTGAATCCCGGTATGGCCGACGAAGCGATCGAAGCAGGCTTTGAGGAGTCCCGGCTGTTCTGGATGCCCAATCCGGTCGACGCCGAACGGTATAAACCCTGCCCGGTGGAGGAGCGCGCTTCTTTGCGTGCGCGCTTGGGTGTCCCCGCGCAGACGCGAGTCGTCGTGTTCACTGGAAGACTGGCGCCGGAAAAGGAGCTGAATAGCTTGATTGAGGCGTTCAGCCTTGCCTGCCGGTCGGCGCCGAACGCCCTGCTCGTCCTCGTGGGTGATGGGCCGAAGCGGGCCGAACTGGAGGCTTTGACCCGGCGGCTGGGACTGGATGGCCAAATTCGGTTCACCGGCCGGCTGCCCGAGTCCGAGGCGCGCGAGTGGCTGCAGGCAAGCGATCTGTTCGCGCTGGTCTCTTCGGCCGAAGGCTTTTCGTGCTCGCTTGTGGAAGCGATGGCGACCGCGCTGCCTTGTGTGGTGAGCAATATTCCCGCAAATGCGCAGTTGATCGATTGCGGCGTCCACGGCCTTCTCGCGCCGGTTCGGGATATCGAATCGATCGCTGGCGCCCTGACCAGCCTGCTTTGTGACGGTGCGGCGAGGATGGAGATGGGCTCCGCTGGCCGCCAGCGCGTTCTGAATCATTACACGACGGAGAAGGTCATCGCCCGCTATGAGGACCTGATTGCCGATGCCCTCGAAACTGCCCACCACTCGCGCAGTCGGCGCACCGCCCGGGCCGGATAGCCGTCCAGGCTACTTTCGCGCGAACCGGGCGTGCGAGTCACACCCGCCCTCTTCCGAATGTTCGGTGCAGTGGTTCAGCTCGGCCAGCCCGTCGGCCACAAGGCTGGCCAACTTCTCGGCGCCGGCGTCGGTGAAGTGGACGAACTCCACGAAGTACTTCGAACCGGGCTCCATGACCTCGGCCGCGTCAACCACCACCAGGCCGCGGCTGCGGCCCAGGTCGCGAATGACGGCATTCATCCGGGCCTCCATATCGAGCAGGCCCTCTTCCCGGATGATCGGGTAGGAGCGCCGCCATGCGACAAGGTAGTAATCGTCATCCGGCTGTTTTTCCGGGCCGAACCGAGTGGCGTGGGTCACCAGCACGACCTTTCTGTTGTCCTCGGTAGCCGCATCAATAAGTCGCTCCAGATCAGCTCGGAACCGCTCGACATTCTCGCCCGGAAGCCGCTCCATGACTTGCTGATCGCCCAGCGCGTGATGGATTTCCAGCCGCCTCAAATGGTGCTGGACGGCTGCCGGCAGCGCATCCTTGATCAGATTTCGGAGCCGCCCGGCGATGCGAAGCTCGAACCGCGGAACCGGCGGGGTCGTGTGTTTTCTTGGTTCCAGCCACGGCAGCCAGATGTAGCTGGAGAAGCTCGGATACACAACGATTACCTGCGGGTCCACCTCTCGCAGAATTCTTGGCAGACGGATCAGCGTCGATGCAATGGACATCCCCGGATAAGCCGCGTTCACCACCTGGTAGGCGTCGCGTCCGGCGCGCATGTTCAGCTCTATCTCCAGGCGCTTCGGCCACTCTCCGCCGGCCCGCTCGTAGAGCCCGAAGGTTTCCGAAGAGCCCACGCAAGCGACACGGATCCGCCCGTCGACAATTTCGTCTCCGCGGAAACCCAGGGAGTTGAGACGCCACTTTGCAAAGCGTGCGTTTGGCTTGCCTGTCTTGCCGAGCTCGTCCCACATATAGAGCGACTCGGAGTTATAGACTGCGAGAAAGGGAACGCCGTCATGAGCCCAATCGTCCACACGCGCGCAAACCTCCAGGGTGACTCCGCAGAGAACCGCCCAGACTATCCCCCGGACCACGTAACGCCGGGCGAACCCGGTTGTGAGAGTCTTATCCAAGACTCCGCCCTGGCGCGGAGGTGGCGTAACCAGTTGAGAATCCCTCATAAACCCAGCTCAAAATTGAAAGTAGACGAAAGCCTGCGGCTCTCCTCCCCGAAACAAGATGAAGTATAGAAATACGGAATAGCAGACCACCTTGACCTCGGCAGGAATCCAGCGGAAGCTCAGGAAATCGAGCTGCTTTGTGAAGAACTGAACCAGCTCGACCAGCAACAGAGGAAGCGAGAACAGAAACAGGTCCATCGCCAGCGCGCCGTCGAATCCTTCAAACGGCTGAAGCAGCGCGAACGACATGGTTCGGATCTGCTCGAACGAAGCGGCACGGAACAGGAGCCAACCGTAGCAAGTTAGCTGGAGCATCACGAACCAGCGAATCGTGAACGAAGCCGCGCGACCCGGCAGCGATACGGCATCGAATATTCGGTCGAGAAAGCTTTTGCTGGCACGATGAGTCACCAGCAGCGCGCCATGATAGAAACCCCAGAGGATGAAATTCCAGGCGGCGCCATGCCAGAACCCGCCGATCAGCATCGTCAGCATGAGATTCAAGTACGTCCGGCGCTCGCCTTTGCGGTTCCCACCGAGTGAGATATAGAGGTAGTCGCGCAGCCAAGTCGACAGGCTGATGTGCCACCGCGTCCAGAACTCCTGCGGGTTCGTGGATACATAAGGCTGGTTGAAGTTGAGCACAAACTCGAAGCCCATCAGCTTCGCTACGCCGCGAGCGATATCCGTGTAGCCGGAGAAGTCACAGAAGATCTGGACCGCAAAGGCATAAACCCCGATCAACGTTTCGAAGCCGGTAGGCGAGGGTAGGGCGAAGATCCGATCCACAATTGGAGCCACGTTGTCCGCGACAAAGACCTTCTTGAAAAAGCCCCACATGATCAGGTGCACGCCCTCGATGATCTTCTGCTTCGTGACCACCCTGGGCGTCATCACCTGCTGCAGCAGATTGTTCGCACGCTGGATCGGACCGGCAACCAGATGCGGAAAGTAGAGCACCGCCAGCAGAAAGTCCCGGAATCGGCGAGTCGGATGCATCTGGCCCCGGTAGACGTCGAAGGTGTAGCTCATCGCCTGGAAGGTGTAGAAGGAGATGCCGACGGGAAGGATGACCTGGAGCGTCCAAAGGCTGGTTTGAAAGCCGAGTAGCGCCAGCAGGTCCTGGAGCGACTCCGAAAAGAAATTGAAGTATTTGAAGAAGCCGAGCAGACTGAGGTTGGCGCCGACGCTCAGGGCCAGGTACTTTCGGCGGCGCGCTATTGGCGCCTCTAGCTCGTTGAGTTGCTGAATACGTTCTGCCGCCCAGTAATCGATCGTGGTTGAGACAAGCAATGGGAGCAGAAATCGCCAGTCCCAACTCGCGTAGAATATGCAGCTCGCTACCAGAAGAAATTTGTTCTGCGCTTCGTGTGAGAGACGATAGTAAACAATCAGAACAATCGGAAGGAATAGAACGAACTCAAGGGAGTTGAATAACATCGCTGCTCACCTGGATGACGTCGATCCCGAACGCTTGCACAACCCTTGACGCCTTCAATCCATTCCTTTCGTTCCGCTAACGGTCGACTCCAGGTTCGTCCCATCCCGCCACTCGGACCTGTCGGCGTTCGTACGCATCCAGTGTTCCAGAACCAACATACGCCAAAGTTGTACAGGCACCAGCTTCCTCGTAAGTGCGTCATGGATCGGCGCTCTCAGGCTGCCGGGCGCGATCCAACCCTCCCGCTCCAGCAATGCGCCGCGATCGAGTCGTCGTAGCATCCCGCTCCATTCCCGTGCAAGCCGGGACTCGACCGGTACTGTGAATCCCTGCTTTTTGCGGAACGCCACCTTCGGACCGATGCGCCGATGAGCGATCTCCCGCAAAACCGACTTCAGTCGGCCTTGATGAAAATGCACTTCTACCGGCAGGCGGGACGCGAACTCCCAGAGCTTCTGATCAAGAAACGGCGCGCGAGCCTCAATGCCGTGGTGCATTGTCGCTCCGTCCACCTTCACCATGAACTCGCTGATGAATTGCAAGCCAAGATGGTGGTCGAGAACGTCGCACAACAGCCGCCGGGCGGACTCCCTCGATGCCGGCAGGTCACGCTGCGGCAGGCACAATCCCGCAAGTCGATCACCAAGCATCGAGCGTCGCTCATAAAACGGAAGCCCGTCATGGGCGCGAGAAAATTCACGCAGGCCGCCCGTGGCGTATCCGAGGAAATTGGCCAGTCGCCGCCCAAGCCCGATCCGCGGGACGAGCCGTCGAGCCGCTTTCGCGGCCGGTACGGCGAAGGTGGGAATGCGGCGGGCGAGCCGCTGGGCCATCCAGGCGTTGTAAAAAAACGGATAGCCAAGGAAAACGTCATCTCCGCCGTCGCCGGTCAACAGGACGGTTGCCTGACGCTTCACGGCCTGCGAAACCCAGAGCATGGCTTGGGCCGACTCACAGGCGAAGGGCTCGCTATAAGCGTCAACCAGGTCGTCGAGAGGGAAATCGGTGTCCGGCATCGTCACGATTTCGTGCTCTATGCCAATCACACGCGCGGTGTGAGCTGCCGCTGCGCTCTCATCCGAGACCTCGCCCGGTGCGCCTACGGTGAACGCCTTCACTTCGGCGCCCAAGGTACGCATCGCCCAGCAGACCAGGGCCGAATCGATGCCGCCGCTCAGAAGCACGCCGACCGGGACATCCGCGACGAGGCGTAGCTTCACGGCCTCTAATAACAGTCGCTCAGTCTCCTCCACGGCATCGTTGAACGCCATGGGCGGGCCCTCGGCTGCGTCGGGCAATGACCAGTAAGACCGCTGTCGAACGTCTCCGTCGCGCCATTCCAGAATCGTAGCCGGAGGCAGCTTTCGGATACCTTGCCACACAGCATGGGCTTCGGAGACGAAGCCATATTCCAGGAAATCCAGAATCGCGCGCGGATCGACATCGCCGCCAAGGCCCGCGCTGTGCAGGGCGCCTGCCGTCGAGGCGAACGCGATTTGCTGATCTCCCAGCCAGTAGCAGAGGGGCTTTACGCCCAACCGGTCCCTTACCAGGAAAAGGGTGCGGCAACGATCATCCCAGATAGCGAAGGCGAACATGCCGTGCAGGCGGTCCGTCAAGCCGTCGATGGCCCACTGGCGATAACCGTGTAACAGAACCTCCGTATCCGACTGCGTTCGAAACCTATGCCCATGGCTTTCCAATTCCTGGCGCAAGGTCCTGAAATTGTAAATACACCCGTTGAAAACCACTCCGACCTGATTGTCCTCGGAGAGCATGGGCTGGCGGGCGGCATCGCTCAAATCGAGAATCGCCAGACGGCGATGGCCAAGTGCGGCGCCTGCCCAGCTTGCAAAACCCTCGGAGTCCGGACCACGCCGGGCCAGAGCGGTGACCATACACGGAACTGTACGCTGTTTGGCGAGGGACTCTTGAGGTGCTACGTGACCGGCGATTCCACACATGGAGTCATTCCTACAAGGTTCTTCGATCGCCCTGATCTTGCCTAAGGCGTTTCGCCGATCCAAGGCGATCTGACCGCCGGCGCTGTAGGGCGCTCTCCCGATGCGCGACAGGTGCGCTAAACCGCGAGGACTCCTCCGTTACAGGTTCCGTCCTCTGAAAGTCGAACCGTCCGGGGCTCGCGGCGGCATTGGCAGACTGACCGTTGAACTGCCTCTCCGCGGCTCGGGAAATAGCGATCGCCAATCCGCTCATGGCGGGAAGGTAGAAGAAGTAGGCAAAATTTAAAAACGCGATCGCTATGCAAAAACCGCCGAAGCCGGCCAGGATGCACGTCGTCATGCGCGTTATCTCCAGATGCTCCGGGCTGCGGCTGGCCTGGCGTCTGGTCCTGATCAGAAGGCCGAAGGTACTGCCGACGGCGGCGAGATACAAGATGAGGCCGGGAAATCCGCTCTCGGCGGCCACTTGAAGATAGGAATTATGTGCGTTATACCATGAACCGCGATCCCCGCGGGCCCGGCCGTGGAGTCCTTCGTAGTCCGCGAACTGTCCGGGACCAACTCCGAACAGTGGATTCTGGAACGACGCCTTAACTGCCATCCGCATCAACTCCTCGCGGTGCATCCTGGATCCGAGCGCTTCCGCTGAAATCGCATCGTCCGCGCTTGAAAAGGATGTGATTCTCCGCAAAGATTCAGCCGGCGCGAAGGCGGCGGCGCCGGCCAGCGCGAGTGGCAGCATGGTGGCGAGAACCGCCCGCTGGCGTGTTGTGCAGAGAACGAAATAGATCGCGATGGCCGATACCATGCCTATGAGCGCGCCACGGGATCCCGTGCTTAAAATCACCGTGCAGCCGTACCCCATCGCAGCAAGCATCGCCAGCCGTAACACGATGCTCTTGGAGCTCAGCAGCACCCACAGCAGGAACGCGAACGAGAGAATGATGTGGGCAGCAATGTCGTTCGGATTCGCAAGAGTGCCGGACTCCAGGCCGAGCCGATAATCGTACCGGGCGCTGTCGGCGAAAGCATAAACAGCCGCCAGGCTCGTCAAGGAAGCCCAGGTGATCACGAACATCACCGTCCGGCAGTCCCTCCACGTGACAACCATGCCCGCAATGACGAAGAGCAGCGGAAGGCAAGCCCGTAAAAATCCGAACACAACGGGGACAGACCCTCCCTTCCAGATGCTGAAGAGGGTAGCCGGAATCAGCCAGAGCGTAAAGAGCAGCCAGTAAATCGAAGGCCGTCCCTGAAGGGCACGGCGAAAGCCCCCTCCCAAAAGGAGCCCCAGGAGGGCAGGAACTCCGATGATGTAAAAAAGCCGCAGATTCGCGCCCAGGAGCATCGTCTGAAATTCAACGAACATGCTCCAGCGCAGGAAAATCAGCACCATGCCCGCGACAAAGAAAAACCGATTGACGGAGGTCTCCGCGATCGGGGAGACAGGTACTTGCTGCTGGCTGCCGCTCACGCTGGCGGCAGCAGAACCAATGGGGAGAGCCTGCACGGATGCCTCTCAGCCAACATAGCACGACGGGTGCGCTATAATCACTTCGGAGTTCCGAACCCTACTGACGCTCTGTGGCTTTTCGCCCTGGCATGAAAGTCCGCCGTGGTCGTGCTTTCGGATGTTTGAGGCCGTCTCACGGAAAGTAGGTCGAGATGCAGAATAGAGGCAGATTTCAAAGCCGACTGCCGTCGGCCTCGCTGGTCCGACCGGGCACTTCTTGTCGCGACCGCCGATGCGCGAAGATCGATCTGCTCTCCCGGCCGAGTCCAGCCCGGAACGACTGTCATGAACCTTAGAACGTTCCTACTTGTGATGTGCTTAGTTCTCATACCTTGCGGCGCGAATGACGGCGGAGGTTACGAGATCACGCCGATCGGCGCGAAAACGGTGTATGCGGGGTATCAGGCCGTCTTGCCGTTCTGGATAGCTTACCAGCCCGGTGCAAGCACGGGACAGTTCTTCTACGAAGAGGTCACGGACGTGCCTCCCGGTGTATCTGTCGAAATCTTATGCTGGCCATGCGTTGGTTCTCCTCCCCGTCAATACAACCCGCCGTTCCCGGCGGATCGTGCCATTCGGGTTTCGGCAAGTCGGGAGGCGGTTCCCGGTGATTACGTTCTTAAGCTGCGCACGCGCGATCTCGAAGGGCGCTCCCGCACCAGCCCTCTACCCTTGACTGTCCTGCCAGAGCCGCATCTGGCGGCAACGCCGGCAGTTCACTTTCCTCCCATTCCCAACCTGGAACAATGGCGCCAGAAGATGGAGACCGAGGGAAGAAGGTTCTGTAACGCGGAGAACAAAAACCAGACCTTTTCCTTCGGCTTGGAGGCTTCCGTCTGGTACTACGATGGAGCCAGAATCTTCTATCAGATCTACGACCAGACCGGAGACGCTATCTGGCGCGAGTGTGCAGAAAACGTTGCATCGCAATACGCCGAGTACGTGACCTCGAACAAGGGCTGGATCCCCGGCTGGCGCGTCTTTTCGCGTGGCCTTAGGATGGCATACGAACGCACCCGCAACGAGAAATACCGGACCGCTCTCGAAGACCTCGCCTCAAATGGTATCTACACTACGCGGCCGGGCGCCCTCAATGACTCGTTCATCCGCGAAACCGCGTATATCGCGAATACTTTCATCGATGCCAAGCTGATCGGAAGCCTTAACTTTGAATCCGCGTACGCCCCTAAACTCGCGATCGTTATCGACCAGCTCCTGGCGATGTATGAAGTCCTGTTCGATTCCGGTACTTATGTCATCCATCAACCTTTCTATGACGGACTGGCGGCGGAAGCGCTGATCGGCTATTACGAGTCCGTCGCACCCGATCCTCGGATTCCCATGGCCATCAAAAAGATGTTGGACTGGACATGGACCGTGGGATGGGATGACACCGCGAAGGAACTGGCGTACATCCCGGACCAGGTACCGTGGAGGGGGACCACGGAACTCATCGGTCTCACGATCCCTGCCTTCGCCTGGTATTACAAACTGACCGGGGATGCCAGGTATCTTGAACGTGGAGACACAATGTTCGGGCACCTCTTCGATATTCCTTTCTGGAGTGGGAAGCAGTTCAGCCAGACGTTCCGCTGGACGTTCGATTATGTCAAGTGGCGGTCGCCCTCGTCGGAGGGCTCTACGGACCGGACCTTTCCGAGCCGGAGTGCTGAGGTTTCAAGCAGAAAAGCTCTGGTTGAGAATACGCCCCGGTTGGCGGTTGTACTTTCATCCAGTCGGATTCCGGGAGGCATGACCTACAACAATCGCGTTGTCGTGCGGGGGACCGAGCTGCCGAACGGCGCCGTAATCCATCTAGAGTCCGAACGCCAGGACTTAGTGCGTTTCTTTAATCTTGATGGACGCGAAGTGAATAGCATAACGATAACAAAGGACCGCCGGCAGTCCGAGCATTTTTATCTCGACGCGGGCGGTACAGAGGAGCCGGCTGCCGTGACTGTGACTGCATCGGCAGGAGCATTGACGGGTCGGGCAATCGTGATGATCGACCCTCCGGCGCCGCGCGTCCTCGTACAGAACGGAACCGTAATGGTAGGTGGATTCAGGGGTTGCCTGAATCAGGTTGTAATCGACCGGCCTGCTCCGCCTGGCGGCATGCCTGTAACCGTGTGGACAAGCAATCAGGATTATCTCCCAGCGCCGGTCAGCGTAACGGTGCCCGGTAACGCCATTTCAACTTTCTTCTGTCTGACTCCGGGCATGAAGCCATCCGGCGAAACCGTGCTTCACGCGCTGTACCAAGGCGGCCGGTACTCGCGGCGGTCCATTCACGGTGCAACGCGCTCGCTGCGATTCACCGGATTGCCATCGACGCTCCGCTCCGGAGCGGCGGTGAACGCTATCGTCGGTTTTGATGGATGGATCCCGGCCGCAACCGATGTGACCATCACGTCGAGCGATCCGTTAGTGCAGATCCCAGCGACCGTCGCGATCGGGCGCAGCGCCGACACGAGCGCGGCCGGCAGAACATTCGCCGTCAATGTCGGGTCCGTGCCAAGCGCAAGGCCGGTCACGATACGCGCTGTTGCTGCTACCGGCCATGAAGTATCAGCCACGATCAACGTGACTCCTTGAGTACAAAGAACATCGCCCGAAAAACCATGTGTGTATATGCTGAGCGTATCGGGATTTCTTGTCTCCGTCCGATAATCCAGTGAAGAATTTGTCCATTCTTTTCGTCGCATATTACTACCCTCCGCCTGACCACCTGATCGGGGCAGCACGACCATATCGCTTCGCGAAATACCTGGAACGTATGGGGCATCGGATTACAATCCTCGCCGCCAGCACGGGCGCGAAGACCGAAGTGAATGGAAATGTCCATCGGCTCCGAACGGAAGACGATTTTCTACTACGGCCGGACCCTCATTTTCCCACCAGAGTCATCCGGAAATTCCTTTGGTGGGATATCGGATACTTTTGGACGCTGCGCGCCGCGCTATACGGACGGCGGCTTGTTCGATCAGCCCGGCCGTCAGTTATAATTTCGACCTCCCCGCCGCTTGCGACGCATTTTGTCGCTTTGTGGCTGAAGAAACGTTTTGGTCTTCCGTGGATTGCTGATTTTCGCGATCCGTTCGTTGGTCATCGAAAGTCACGAAACAACCTCTGGCTGGATCCGAGAATTGAGGCGATGTTCTTCCGAAACGCTGATCTGGTGATCGCAAACACCGAACAGGCTGCCGAGATCTGGCGCCGCGGCTACCCGGAGATGCGGGAACGAATCGTGACGATCTGGAATGGCTTCGACCCTGAAGAAGCGATGGGCCCGCTGCCGTTGCCGGATCGTAGCCGTAAGCTCCTGACGCACGTCGGCTCAATCTACGAAGACCGCAACCCCGGCGTACTGCTGAGATCGCTGGACCGGTTGATACAGTCGGAGAGGCTTAGCCCCTCGGCGATACGAGTTGATTTGACCGGACACACCGACAGAGAGGCTCTGTCCGAGCTTGAGATCGTGGATAGACTCCAGACGCTCGGTTGCCTCACTTTAACGCCGAAAGTATCAAGGAAGGAAGCGCAGCGTATTATGGCAACCTCGGACTACCTCCTGCTGCTGGATGTCTTTACGGGAAGACAAACGATACAGCTGCCCGGAAAAACGTTCGAGTACGTTAGAATCGGCCGTCCCGTCTTGGCTTGCACGATGCGCGATTCTCCCCTCGAAGGGGTCCTGCGCCATAGCGGAATTGACCATGTAATGCTGCATGACACTGATAGTTCGGAAACCGTCGATGAAAAAGTGCTCCAGTTTCTATCTCTTCCGACTGAACCTAGAGAAGCCCATGAACAGTTTCGGAATATGTTTGATGGCGCGCGCCAGTCGGTTTACCTGTCTGGACTTGTCGAAGAACTTGCTCGGCATTCGACCGGCCTACATCGAGACAGGAGCAACCGGTCCGCGCCGAAGCGGACGCAGGTGTCTGGCGCGGACGGTGCCGAGTGAGTTGAGATTGCTTGACGACTGAAGAGTATGGCTCTAAAAACTATATGTGTAGCGGGAGCGAGGCCGAACTTCATGAAAGTCGGTCCGCTCATTCGCGTCCTCGAAGCAGACCCCGATTTTGAAGTTGTCTTGGTTCACACGGGCCAGCACTACGATAACGCGATGTCAGGCACGTTCTTTCACGAACTGGGCATCAGGCGTCCCGATCATAACTTGGACGTAGGCGGCGGGTCGCACGCGCAGCAGACCGCCGAAATCATGCGCGGCTTTGAGCCGGTTGTCTTGAACGAGAAACCCGATGTCGTGATCGTTGTGGGCGACGTAAACTCCACGATGGCATGCGCCCTCGTCGCAAAGAAACTAGGTGTCGCCGTGGTGCATGTGGAAGCTGGACTGCGTAGCTTCGACCGGAGCATGCCGGAAGAAATCAACAGGCTAGTAACCGACGCCATCTCAGACCTCTTGCTTGTCACCGAAGAGAGCGGACGAAGGAACCTGCGTCGGGAAGGTGTACCCGAAGATCGCATCTTCCTCGTGGGAAACCTGATGATCGATTCGCTGCGAAAGCACCTGGAACGAGCTCGGGAATCCGCGATCCTCGATCGGCTCGAAATTCGGGAGAAACCTTACGGTGTCGTCACCCTCCATAGGCCTGGGAACGTTGACTCGCTGGATCGTCTGGGAGAGCTTCTGGGGGTTCTAACAGAACTCAGTCGGGAGGTGCCCCTGCTTTTTCCGGTGCATCCACGCACCAGGGCGCATCTGGAGCGGATGCAGTTTGCGATTGATGGTCGAATCACTTTCCTTGAACCGCTCGGATATCTGGACTTCCTTTGCATGATGGCGCACAGCCGCATCGTCCTTACGGATTCCGGAGGAATCCAGGAGGAAACGACTGCACTGGGTGTGCCATGCCTGACTCTGCGCGACAACACCGAACGTCCTGTGACGGTGGAGCAAGGTACAAACGTGATCGCGGGAACGAGCACCGCAAGCATTCTGACTGCTTGGGCGAGCGTCAAACGTAACCCCCCTAAGGGAGCGTTGCCGTCGCTCTGGGACGGCAACACGGCCGAACGCTGCCGTCAAGTATTACGCCAAGTGTTTTGCGGTGACGGTCAACAGCGTTAATACAAGGACTGCTAACCTGACGTTATGCCCCGGAATCGCGGCGCGACCGGACTGCATCCCCGGTTGGAACTGCCGCCGGCTGCGGCCTTGCCTTCAGGCCGGCGGCGGTTCGCACCGATTTCCAAAGTAGGATAATGCCCGTCCGATCGAACGTCCACATGAGACCAAGGTAGACCGCGGCGCCAGCGGCGGTCAGCAGAACGGCCCTTGGAAAATTATCAAGCCACCCTTGCACCCAGAATCGCAGAAGTGTCGTCGCGAGATACATTGCTGCGGCTGCAAGCCCAGGAATCAGCGCGGCCGTGAGCAGCGCGGGGAGGCGTAGCCCGAGTGCACCGAACAGATTTCGCAAATTCCACAAGAGAAGGAGCGGATATACTGTTATCCAAACGGAGCAGAGTCCCTCTAGTCCTCCCCAAAGGCAGCCTGCATAAAACGAAGCCGGCATTACAAGGGCAGTAATCAGAGTGTTACGAAACTCA
This sequence comes from Bryobacteraceae bacterium, assembly GCA_046289265.1. Classification (GTDB taxonomy): domain Bacteria; phylum Acidobacteriota; class Terriglobia; order Bryobacterales; family Bryobacteraceae; genus JBKBWD01. Next base: position 37,545 of record JBKBWD010000043.1, read on the forward strand.
ATTTCAACCCGGCCGGCTGCCCGTGCAGCGACCGATGTAAACTGTTGCAGAAGTCGCAGTGGAGTCACCAGCGCCAACATGGTGATTGGAATCACGGCGGTCGACCAGCGCGGCCCCAGCACGATGGCTATAAGTTCCTGTGCGACGCTGGACAGTCCCCAGAACAGAGGAAAGCTTCCCACCGAAAGCAGCGCAAGCGATCGTGTGAGGTTGGTTCGAAAGGCGGCGGGATCATCCTGCAAACGCGAGAACGTCGAGAACGCAACTTGAGAGACGATTTGGCTGAAGCGAGATAAAGGGATTGAAACGACGTGCGCCCCGATCGCGTATGCCCCTAGCAACTCCCGGCCAAGCAGCCTCCCGGCAATGAGTGAATCGGCCTGTGACCAGAAGCTCCACAGCAGGCCCGTGCCGGTCACGCTAGCTCCGAATGTTACCATCGTGCGCACCGTGCGGAAAGAGAAGATCGGCAGCTTCAGAAATGGCGAAGCGAAGTTTAGCCCCACTACCTGGAGGGCCAGGTTAAGAAGATTTCCTGCGATCAGAGACCAGACACCGAGGCCCGCAAAGGCCATCAACAGAGTGAGCAACCCGCCCGAGATCGTCGCTCCGAGTTCGATTAGCGCAAGTCCCTTGAAGTTGAGTTTGCGCTGCAGCAGTCCGCGTGGTACCACCATCAGCGCATTCATCACGAACTGAATTGAGAACAGACGTACGATGGAGACCAAGGCAGGCTCATCGTAGAATCGGGCGATCAGCGGTGAACCGGAGAACACGACCAGAGCGGCCCCGAAATTCATTAGTAGGGCCACCCCAAAAATCTGGCGCAGTTTATGTTCGTCGATCGCGTGCGCTTGGACGATGGCTGCCCCGACTCCGAACTCCGCCAACACCGAAAGCATCAGCAGAAAGACCGTCGTCATTGCCAGCAGCCCATAGTCGTCCGGAGTGAGCAGGCGCATGACAACGACAGTGATCGCCCAGGAGGCTCCCTGTGCCGAAAGCCGGACAACTGCGTTCCAACGCAGGGCAGTCAACGCTTGCGAAACGACATCCATGAAGGGGTATGGAGAGGGACCCAACGGACCTCACGATTGCACGATAGCACACCTGGAGTGTCGGTCCCGCTCCCCCGGTCCGGGTGCTTTTGAGTCGTGCAGAAGCGTGCACGCGCCGCGCTGGATAACTGCTCATCTGAATGCCGTACTACACTAGAATGCGGTAATCCATCGAGGGCATGGGAGCTTGCGACGCAGAGATTGACGAGGCAGCCTTTCCGAGATCCCATAATCCTTCGGCCGGCGTTGGCCACTCAACGGTGCTTACGGTACGCCCCTACGTTCGCTACTGGATTCAATTCCGGTGCGTCCGGAGGGAGATACTCCCCAGGGACCATCTCGCCGAGGTCCTCCGACGTAGTCGCGGATCTTATGGCTCTGGTAGCCGGCTACCGATCCCAAGGAACATTCAAGACGCCGCCAGATACGAAGTGCCAAGCCCAGCCCTGAGGTGCCCGATGTACGGTCCAGGCAAGCTCGTCCGTTGCTGCGCGAGCATGCAGCAGTATCCCGCGCCCCCGCCAGCAGTTCCCGTGCCATTTCGCTCGAAGTGGCGATCACCCACGACCGTCTTGAACCGCGGCGGCCACCTATCCTGCAGGCTCCCGTCTGCCAGCGCGGCATCGTGCTCCGAGTTCTGATATGCCAACTCCCGGACTTCGAAGCCGGAGTCAAGGACCTTTCGGTGAGCATCCCCGAATGTATCCGGCCTCACTGGTGCTGCCCGGATCGCTTGACCGCGCCTTCGCGCGCCGAGTACGGCGAGTTGCACGGCATCCGGCTGCGTCGATTTACTACCCTTACAGGTCTCGGCAACCATGCTGCCCGTCCGAGGTGACAGTTGACCGCGATTTAGCCCTGCCGAAAATCAGTGGCGTACCCTGGGCGTGACTCCAGGGCATGATATGATGCGAAGAAAATCGATGGAGAGGACCGATTGAAACTCAGCGAAGCCCTGGGTCTCGTCCGGGACGCGTGTTCCACAGGGCCGGCGCTGGCCTCTTACTTGCTGGTCGTTGGATCGTCGCCGGTCAGTTTGAAGCCTTACTTCCACGCATACCTGCTCAAGCAAGCATCTCCGCCACTCACGGTCGAGACGTCGCCCTATGGCGACCTTGTCGGAGCCTTGGAGCAGTCTGTGGACCGAGGATACGCTGGGTTTGCCGTCGTTTGCGAATGGTTCGACCTCGATCCTCGGCTCGGCTATCGTCGTCTTGGCGGGTGGGGGCCGGCGGTGGAGCAGGAAATTTTACAGACGGTGCAAAAGGCGTGCTGCCGCCTTTGGACCGCGATTGAAGCGGTATCCCACAACGCGCCGGTCGCCGTCGTTCTTCCCACACTGTCGCCAGCCCCGCTCGGGGGAACCGCGCCTTGCCAGGAGGCGGAATTTCAATCGATATTGGAAGTACACTTGGCCGAGCTGTCGCGCCGATGTGCCTGCTCGGCTAACGTGCGACTGGCTGCGCGTAACGAAATCGACCGGCTCTCACCTCCCGGGCAGCGCTTCGATTTGCGCACGGAACTCCACCACGGCTGTCCCTATACTCTAAGGCACGCCGAAGTGCTGGGGATGGTCTTGGCACGTCTCCTCGGCCCACTATTCCGTTGAAAGCTCTGATCACGGACCTCGACGACACCCTCTGGAGGGGCATTCTTGGCGAAACAGGCATCGAGGGATTGGAGTTCACGCTCGAAGGCGGGGCGCAGATCCTTGGACTCTATCAGCAGTATCTGCAGGCGTTGGCGGAGCGCGGCGTTTTACTCGCGGTCGCCAGCAAAAACGAAGCTGCGCTGATGGAAAAAGCGCTGCTTCGTCCGGACCTGCTGGTTGAAGGCCGAAACCTGTTTCCGGTGGAGGCAAATTGGGGACCGAAGTCGGTCTCAGTGGGCAGAATCCTGAAGGCATGGAATATCGGCGCGGACGCCGTAGCCTTCGTCGACGACAGCCCCATGGAACTTGCGGAGGTCAATGCCCGATTCCCGGAGATTCGCACGCTCCAGTTTCCTGCCGCCCGTCCGGAAAAGTTTGGTGAATTCTTGCTGACCCTTCGTGAGTGGTTCGGCCGCGCTGCCATACTGGCTGAAGACCGACTTCGAGCCGAGAGCATCCGGAACCGAGCCGAGTTCGTTGGAAACGAAGCGAATGAAGAATTCCTCGCTCAACTGAATTCCAGGCTCGTTTTTTCTCGGGTTACTCAATCCAGTTGCCAGCGTTCTTTCGAATTAGTCAACAAAACGAATCAGTTTAATATGAACGGACAGCGATTCGACTTAGCGGGCTGGATGAAATTGCTTTCGACTCCTGGCGGTTTTGCTATCGCGGCTGAATACACTGATAAATTCGGTCCGCTGGGGACCATCAGTGTAGTGTGCGGAAGGAAGGAAGTCAATGTGACTTGCCTCCACACTTGGGTCATGAGTTGCCGCGCATTCTCCAGGCGAATCGAATATGCTATGTTAAGATTTCTCTTTGAGAGACTGCAGGTAGAGCGTATTGTATTTGAGTATGTCTCAACACCGAAAAACACTGCTGTCCGGCTATCGTTCCGTGTCCGGCCTCCAACCTCATTAGGGTCAGTGGTATAGGTGCCCACCCGGTTTT
>JBKBWD010000044.1:0-40764 GCA_046289265.1 Bryobacteraceae bacterium
CGGTTCGGCAACTGACTCCGGTGGCGGCATGAAAATCTTCGCGGGCAGAAAAGAATCTACGGGTTAGTAGTACAGAGGGCAACCCGATCCCGCAATCGCTCACAACGCGCGGGATCGGGCCTCCTCAGCCTTTCCGGCTCCGCCGTTGTTCGATCCAGTGTTCGCAGCTTCGCAGCGCGAACGCCATGATGGAGAGGGTAGTTGTCTTATCGGTCGGGAACGGGAAGATGCTCGCGTCGCAGACGTAGAGGTTCGGGACGTCGTGACACTGCCCGTATTTGTTTGTGACAAACCGCTTCGGGTCGCTTCCCATGCGGCAGGTCCCTGTCTCGTGCTGGCTGTAGCCCGGCGACTGCGGTTTCTCCGCCGCGCCCCAGAACTCGCCCCCGGCCGCCTTCAGGATCTCGGCGCAAACCTGCTTGGAGTGCTCCCACATCATCAGTTCGTTCGGTCCCCATTGGAAGTGGAAGCGTAGTGCGGGAATCTTGAATAGGTCGCGGACCTCCGGGTCGATGTCCACGAAGTTGCCGCTCGCCGGCAGCGAGGGCGCCTGAATCGTGAAGCTGACCGGCGCCGGGTAATACCGCTTGATGTCCTGCTTGAACCGGGAGCCGAACCCCTCCAGCCGGCGATGGAATCCGGGAAACTCACCGCACCCCCCACCCGGATAGACCGAGTAGCCGCGGATGAACTTCTCATCGCGCGGGTCCGTCAGGTTCTGCCAGCGCGGCATCCAAACGACGGTACTGGCCGATACGTGGTCCGGGAACGCGGACGCCCCCAGTAGCTGCGGCAGGTAGCCCGAAGCGGAGCTCCCGTAGAGGTGGTCGCATAGGTTCTTACCAAGCTGCCCGCTCGAGTTCGCGATGCCGGTGGGCCAGCGCCGCGACTTCGAGTTGAGCATGATGTGCGTGGTCTCCAGGCACGAAGCGGCCAGGAAGACGGCCCGGGCGTGTACTTCCACCTCCTTCTTCGTATTCCGATCGACGTAGGCCACGCCATTGGCGCTCCCCTCGCCATCCACCAGGACTTCGCGGACGATCGCGTCGGTCCGAAGTTCGAGGTTGCCCGTCTTCGCCGCGTCCGGCAGCGTGAACCATGGTGGGGAAAAGAACGAGCCGGTGTCGCACCCCGAACCACAGTTCCCGCAGAAGTGACATGCTGGGTGGCCGTTGTGGGGCTTGGTGAGCTGGGCGATCCGGTCCGGCAGGAGCGGTACCCCCAATTTCTCGGCACCGCGCTGGAGGATGTAATCCAGGCAGCGCAGCTTCATCGGGGGCAGGTACTCGCCATCCGGGTTGCTGGGGCGGTTCTGCACCGTGCTGGCTACGCCGATGTAGCGCTCCACGCGGCTGTAATACGGAGCGATCTCGTCGTATGTGACCGGCCAGTCGACGTCGAAGCCGTCCAGCGTCGCCGCCTTGAAATCGATGTCGCCGAAGCGTGCCGAAGAGCGGCCCCAGAAATTGGTCTTTCCGCCCGTCACCTTGACGCGAAGCCACTCCCACTCGGTTCCCGGCGCCGTCGTGTAGACGATGTCGTGTTCCCAGAGTCCCTCGGTATATTCAGTCTCGTCGTGGTAACGGATGTGCCGCGTCTTTGGGTCGCCGAAGCCGCGATACTTCATGTCGTATCGCTGCCTGTGGCCGCGGAAGTCCTTCGCCGGATTGACGCGCCGCCCCGGGTTCAACGCGAGCACGCTTAAGCCGGCTTCGCAGAGCGTCTTAATCGCCATTCCGCCGCCGGCGCCCGTGCCGACCACGATCGCGTCGTAGGTCTTGGATTTCCTCATATCAACCGTGCCTGTGGCGATGCAGCGGATCGGAGGGATCGGGACAGCCGGGCGACTCCGGGTAGATCCGCAGGCCCGGAACGTTCAGCTCCTCCATACCGACCCGGGATGTATAGAAGGCCATGACGGTGTAATCGCGCATCAGGCTGAAGAAGGCGCGTCCGTCCTCCTCGCCCTGGCGGTAACGATCCTTGTAGGCCAGGTGCTCCAGCATCTGGACCTGTTGCTCTTCCGAGCACTCATGGAATGCCTTCCCAAAGAGGAAGCGGGCATGCGCTTCGATCCATGCGAGCCCGTACCGGAAACGCGGCTGCAGCGGCGGATCGCTGAACACGATGAAGTCGACGAACTCGCTCGCGCCGGCCTCCTTCGCGCCGGGAGTTCCGTCGCTGGGGATGATCAGCTCTGCCAGGCGGGAGAGCGTTCGATATTCCTGTTCGGAGAAAAACTGCGGGACGTACGGCGCCTTGGGGCCCGTGGAGGCCGAAGCGGGCTGCTGCGCGAACGCCCATCGCTCGAAGAACGGGAATTCCGCCGCGACCGCCGCAAGCGCCAGAACCCGCATCGCATCGCGTCTTTCGATACCCTGTCCTGCCATAAGAACCTCTGATGAGGCGCCCATCGTATCACTTGGCGGACGTGAGGTGAAGCTCCTGAAGTGTTGGGCGGGAAGGAATAAGAATGGTGAGCGCGGTAGGAATCGAACCTACAACCTAGTGATTAAGAGTCACTTGCTCTGCCAATTGAGCTACGCGCCCACTTGATGGGTCGAAGACGATTATAGCATCGGGGGCGCCGGTTCGCAGCACCGGCGCGTGTTCTTCGCTACTCCCGCGCCGGGAGGGCCGCCGCGGCGATCTGTGCGATGTCGAGCAGTTTCGGGGGCTTCGGCGAGACCGTCGCCAGAGCGTCGCGGAACATCGTCGCGCAAAACGGACAGGCCGCGCCGACCACCGCCGCTCCTGTCCCGGCCAACTCCTCGGCCCGCTCGACATTCACCCGCTTGCCCTTCTCCTCGCCCAGGAAGGCCAGCCCGCCTCCGGCGCCGCAGCAGAAACCCCGCTCGCGCGTACGCCGAGGCTCAACCACGGATCCCGATCTGGCGATCACCTCGCGCGGTTCATCATACACATTCCGATAGCGCCCGAGATAACACGGGTCATGGAAGACCACGGAGTCACGGTTCGCGCCGGCCGCTGCCGGCAGCTTGTCCTGGTGGCGCGCCAGGAACTCGCTGTGATGCTCGATCTCGAAGTCCGCCCCGAACTCCTTCCAGTCGTCCTCGATCGTGCGGACGCAGTGGGGGCAGATCGAGAGCAGCTTCCGAACGTTGCTGGACCGCATCTGCTCGATATTCGCTTCGGCAAGCTGCTGGAAGGCGAGATCGTTCCCGAGCCGGCGCGCCGAGTCGCCCGTACACCGCTCCTTGCGAAGCACGCCCCAACTCACTCCCAGGTGGTCGAGCAGGCGGGTCATCGACAAGACGATCTCGCGGCCGCCCGGATCGTAAGCCCCCATGCAGCCGAGCCAGAGGCAATACTCCTGCGTGCCATCATAAATTGGGAACTCGTGCTTCTGGATGAACCTGTCGCGCTCAGAAGAGGACATCCCGAGCGGATTACCCGTCCGCTCCAGGTTGAGGAAGAGCTTGGTGCCATACTCATCCTCCCACTTGCCCGTATTCACGGCGCCGCGGCGAAGCCCGACAATAATCGGAACGTGCTCGACCGCTACCGGGCACTGATACTCGCAAGCGCCGCAAGTGGTGCACTGGAACACGGCCTCCTGGGAGATATGCTTGCCGATGAGCGGCTCGCTACTCTGCGGGCCGAACTCTTTCAGATAAGCGCGCATTCCGAGCGCGATCTGTTTCGGGTTGAGGACCTTCCCGGTATTGTAGGCCGGGCAGTGCTCGGTGCAGCGACCGCACTCGACGCAGCTATAGACCTGCAGCGCGTCGATGCGCGTCACATCGCGCCCGGTATCGAGGCCGAAGTCCTCGTCGCCCACCAGCGGCGCGATCCGGCTGAAGCTGCCGCGCCGCAGGAAAACCGTCACCGGACTGAGGATCAGGTGCAGGTGCTTCGTCTTGGGGATGAACGGGAGGAAGACAGCGAGCGCGAGCGTATGGGCCCACCAGACCCCTCGCGCGCCGGGCGCATCGTGCCACAGGTAATCGGCCAGATAGGTGAGCATCAGGACCGTGATGAGGAACGCGATCACGGCCGACTCCATCGTGACCGGCTCGAGCCACTTCGGCCGGACGAGATAGCGCCGGATCGTCAGCCCGACGATCGAAACCGTCACCGCGACCGCGAACAGCGCGGCCAGAAAGAAGTACACGCAGCCGAAGCCGTCCCGCGACAGCAGGCGCGCGCCGAAGCCGGCGGCGACATGGTCGATCGTCACGAGCGCGAAGGCGCAGAAGCCCCAGAAAACAAGGGCGTGGGCGATGCCCGGCAGCGGCCGCTCTTTGATCACCTTGCCCTGTAGCATCACCTCCCAAAAGAAGTCGCGCACGCGCTTGGAAATCGGCGCGACCTGAAAGGTCGGGTCGCTGCGCGCGCTCCGAATGTTCCTGACTACCGGGCCGAAGCGCCGCCAGAATACAGCCATGGAAACAAGCAGGAGGGCGGCCAGAACGGCTACTTCCAACGGGGTGGGAGTATCCATATCGTTATCCCTGAATCTACCACAGGCCTTCCGCTACAATTGAGAACAGCCAGGAGGCCTACTTGCGATTTATTCTGTCCGGAGCTGCTGGATTTATCGGCTCACACATGTGCGACCGCCTCATTGCAGAAGGTCACACTGTGATCGGGCTCGACAACTTAATCACGGGCGCCGCCAGAAACCTCTCCCAGCTCGAGAATCATCCTCGATTCCAATTTCTCGAGCATGATGTCACCCTTCCCTTCGAGGAAGACGGGCCTGTCGACGGCGTATTGCATTTCGCCTCGCTCGCCAGCCCAAAAGATTATCTGGAGCACCCGATCGAAACTCTTGAGTCCGGTTCGACGGGCACACGCAACATGCTGGCGATCGCGCGGCGGCACAACGCACGATTCCTGATTACCTCGACTTCGGAGTGCTACGGGGACCCGCTCGAACATCCGCAATCGGAGACCTATTGGGGCAACGTGAACCCGGTGGGTCCGCGGTCCTGCTACGACGAGAGCAAGCGATACGCCGAAGCCCTGACGATGGCCTACCATCGGGTCCACGGCCTGCGCACCAACATCGCCCGGATCTTCAACACCTACGGTCCGCGGATGCAGCTTGACGACGGCCGCGTCGTCCCGACCTTCCTCGACCAGGCGCTGCGCCGAGAGCCCATCACCGTCTACGGCGACGGCACGCAGACGCGCAGCTTCTGCTATGTGAGCGACATGGTCGAAGGGCTTTACCGGCTGATGTTCTCCGAGGAGCGCTACCCGGTGAACCTCGGGAATCCGCGCGAGATGACGATGCTTGAATTCGCCGAATGCATCCGGCAACTGACCGGGAGCGAGTCGCCGATCGAGCATCGCCCGCTGCCGGCCGACGACCCGAAGCGCCGCCGTCCGGACATCGCCAAGGCGCGGCGCGTGCTCGGGTGGGAGCCGCGCGTCGCGCTCGGGGACGGCCTGCGCGAGACGGTCGATTACTTCCGGACGCTCGCGGCGGTAGAGGCCGGAAGCATCGGCGCCTGATCACCGCTCAGAAGTACCAGCGGATGCGCCCGCCGGCGGCGCGAGGCTGCACCAGGCGCGTCCCGACGAAGATCGACTGGAAGTTATACAGCGCGGTGCGATTGAACAGGTTCGACACCTGGAAGGAGACCTCCCAGCGCCGGCGGCCCTCGCGGATCTTCTCGTAACCGACAGCGAAGTCAGTAATGGTCCGGGGCCGCACGCGCGCCGGACTCGAGAGCAGATTGACGTAGGGCAGCAGGTCGTAGAAGTCCGGGTCGTTGGCGACCTCCTCGGGATCGGAGGGGTTCGAAACCAGGCCGCTATCGTAGCGCACCGAGCCGCTTGCCCAGATGCCCTTCGGCAGTGTGTACTGCAGGATTCCATGTACGCCAAGGCGCTGGTCGTGATCGATTACAAACGGCCCTTCGCTCAATGCCTCCAGCGCTTCGTCGCCGAGAAAGAGACCGCCGGTGAAAGGCGGCGTGACGATCGCGCGGTAGTGCGTCAGGCTGAGCGAGCCGGAGAATCCGCGCGTAGGAATCAAGGCCACGCGCGCCTCCGCTCCGTTCACGCGCGCCCGGCTCAGCGAGGTCGGGAAGATGATGCCGGTGTCGAGAAAGTTGTCGTTGTCCTGAAGATCGTGCGCGTCCTTGTGGTAGTAGGCGGCGTTGATGCTCACCCTTCGCCCCGCGGCCTGCTGCAGCCCGACCTCGTAGACATTCTGCCGCTCCGGCCGGATCAGGATGAAGGCCCCGCCGAGCGTCTCCCGGACGAAGGGAGGCACGAGCACGCTGGACTCCTCGGCGCTGCTCAACAGGAGGTTTTCCAGCGGCGGCGTCTGATAGGTGCGGTTATAGGAGGCCCGGAAAACCGTGCCGGTCTCCGGCAGGTGGAACGAGATGCCGAGGCGCGGCTGAAGCTGGTTGCCGTCGACGAGGAAGCGGTAGGCGTCGTAGCGCAGCCCGAGCGAGAAGTTGAAGCGCTTCCAGCGAATGTTGTCCTGCGCGAAGCCGGAGTATAGATTGCCGCCTCGCTTTTTCGAGAAGTGGAATAGGCTGCCGCCGCGCGTGAGGTCGTGCGCGATCAGCGTTTCGATGAACCGGTCCGAATCAGGATCGTTGAAATCCTCGTCGGTGATGCCGAAGCTGAAGTTCTCGCTGATCGGGAAGTACTGGACATCGCCGCCGAAGCGGATCGTGTGAGCGCCCTGGACACGGTTGAATCGGCCCCCTACCGTGAGGGTCGAAAGGTGCCGCGCCTGGGCCGCGGTCACCGGCGTATCGCCCGCGCTCGGGAAGAGCTGGGCGATCGAGGTGCGGTAGGAGCCGGTGGCGTCGATCGTGGTGCGCGCGTCGATGGTCCGGAGCCACCCGAGCGAGGCCGAGGCATCCCGCAGCAATTGCCGCTGCTGCTGCCCGTTTTCATGCTGCGACCGCAGGTTCGCTACCTGGAACGAGGATCGGCCCGCCATCAGGTTGGCGCGGAGCGTGTCCTTGGGCGAAAGCTGGTAGTCCAGGCGTGTGAAGCCGCGCTCGGAGTTGCCCCCGTTGTGCAGGTTGTCGAGCGAGACCTGGTCTAAGAAGCGGTTGCTCTTGAGCGTGTTGAAGGAGGCGAAGTAGCCGAGCCTGTCGGTCCCTCCGGCAAACTGCGTGATCTGCGAATAGGTATCGAACTCCGCCGCGCTCGCCTGCGTGGAGCCGGAGAACTTGCGGCCCGTCCCCACACCCGACCGAGTAGTCACGACGGCGACGCCCGAAATCTTATTGCCGAACTCGGCCGGTATATTGCCCGTGTAGAGTTCGACGCTCTGGACGATGTTCGGATCGACTGCGTTAGCAAAGGCGCCGGTCAACTGGTCGCTGATCGGCATGCCGTCGATCACGAAGGTCATCTGGTTGTGGGCTCCGCGGGGATGGATGGCGCCGTTGGCGTTCGGGGCGAAGCCCGGGAAGCTGACCAGCACGGACTCCAGGCCACGCGTCGCCGGCGCGATCGGCAGCTTTTCGATGCTGGCGATACCGAGTTCGGTTCGCGTGCCCGTCGCCTCGGGCTCGATCAGGACCCGCGAATCGAATGCTGAGACGTCGATCCGCGCGACCTGCTCGGAGAGGCGCAGCCGGATCGACATCGATACCGGCACGTTTGAGCGGAAGGCGACGGCCTGGCGCTGGATCGCAAAACCGTCCTTGCGAACGGCGAGGTCGTAGCTGTGAAGCGGAACGTTCGTGATGGAGAAAGAGCCATCCGGGCGGGTCGTCGCATCGGACCGGTAACCGGTTACCGGGTTCGAGAGTGTTACGGTCGCGCCGGAGATCGCGGCGCCGTCCGGATCCAGAACCTCCCCTGTGAGGGTCCCGGTTACCTGTGCGGCCAACAGGCCTGAGAAGAAGAAGGACAGGAGAACAGAACGAGCAAGTAGCACGAGATTATTTTACCCCGACTACTCATGCTATGTAAACCGTGATTAACATCTATTTTCGAACTGTGCGTAACCTCCGAATCTGGGAGAAGACTCCAGCGCATAGAGCACCGATGGCAAACAGGGCCAGAGTGCCCGGTTCCGGGTTGTCCGCCACCGGATCGGGCTGACTCGGCGGCCCCAAGGCGGCGGCCGGATCGAGCAGGAAGGCCCGCGTCTGGCCCTGATAGCTTCCAGTTCCGACGATCTGTCCGGCAGAGTTGATCGAGTAGGCGGCACTGAGGACCCAACCGGAACCCGGCGCGACCAGCGAGTTCAAGTCCGCCATGACGCCGTTCTTCCATACGAAGGCACGCGTGGAACCGTCGGCCAGCGTCGAATAACCGACGACGACCCCGCTGCTCACTCCGTATGCCGCGCTCATCGACCCGCCAAGCGTTCCCAGGCTCACCATCACGCCGTCGATCCAGACGAAGCCGTGCAAGTAGCCCCCGCCGGTCATGGAGGAACCGATGATCCAGCCGTCGTTGCTTATCGCCAGGGCATAGCTGCTCCCGCCGCCGAGCGTGCCGAGATCGATCATGCCCGTGGCTGGATCCCAGGCGAACGCGCGAAAGATACCGGGCGCAGTTTCGCTGTACCCGACGACGCGCCCGGCATCATTGATTCCGTAAGCCGCGCTCCAGTTGCCACCGCCGAGGGTCCCGAGGTCCTGCATCTCGCCGTCGCGATTAACAAAGGCGCGACCCGCCCCGAAGGCGTTCGAGGCGCCACCGACAATATGGCCGTGATTGTTGATTCCGGTCGCGTAGCTATGGTCTCCGCCCAAAGTACCGAGCCCGACGCCCGCACCGCCGGACCACAGCGCCGCCTGCGCTCCGCCGGGACCGTGGACCGTTCCCACAATCTGGCCGTGATCGTTGATTGCCTGGGCCTGGCTGCCGAATCCTGCGAAATCGAGTCCGATGGCGTGACCGCCGCTGTACTGGACGGCCCGCTGCCCCCAACTGTCGTCCCGGGAGGCGCCGACAACGTGTCCCGAAGAGTTGATGGAATAGGCGACGCTCTGTCCGGAGCCGAGCGCCCCGAGATCCGTGATCGTGAATGAAGCACCGGCAGCGTAGCCGGCCGAGAACAGCGCCAGAAGGAAGAACAAAATAGCGGATACCATTTTCCTGCTCCCTGCGCAATCTCGACGGCTGCAAGGCCGTCAGAGAGTGCTGAATCAAAGAAGTTCCAGTATCACACGATATTTTGAGAATAGGACTGGCTAAACCGGACTATTTGACATCACAACTTTCATCTCGTGTACCGGTACAACGTTTCTACTGCCAAGTCAATCTGGGAATATCCATAAAATTCAAAAGGGATAAGGGTCTGTGTTTTTACTTCTGCCGCAGCATCCGCGGTGTCACATGGTGCGGCAAAGCCGTGAACTGCTCCTGCTTGGGTGCTGTGGTGCTCGCGTCGAGCGTGTGCTGAATGCCATGCCAGGGTGTTCTCCTTGGTCACAGGCCTTCCAGCCATGCATCCGGCTCGGCAGTGTGCGGGTTGCAGCAGAACGAGTAAAACTACAGCCGTCAGGCTCGCGCTTCGGCGTTCACGCGATCGAGCAGCGCCTTGATGTAGCCGATGCTGAAGGCCCACCCGACCATTCGGCCTCCGACCATCGTGGGTACATGGTCTGCAATCACGGCGCCGCGGAAATCCACCTCCCGCAGCGTCTTCATGACCTTGTACATGTCCATGTAGCCGTTGTCGACAAACGTCTCGACGAAGCGCGGTATCGGGCCGCTCACGTTGCGGAAGTGAATCTTCCAGAGCTTGTCCCTGGAGGCGAAGTAGCGGATCGCTTCGGTGACCTCCTTACCCATGTGCTCGCCGCCCTCAAGCCAGGTGCCCACGCAGAGGCAGACCCCGATGTTCGGGCTGTTGGCGATCTCCAGGGAGCGCACATAGCCGTCGAAGTTCCCGAAGATGCACCGCGGCACGCCGCCCAGTTCGGGCACGGGCGGGTCGTCCGGATGAATGCCGATGCGGATTCCGAGCTCCTCGGCTACCGGGACCACCTGTTTGATGAAATAGGTGTAGTTCTCCCAGATCTCTTCCTTCGTGAAGCGGCGGCCGTGCGTCAGTTCTCCTTCGAAAATCTTGTCGCGCCATCGGCCGACAGGGTTCTTGGCCATGTCAAAGGCGCGGGCCGAAGCGCCGCCGCGCGTGGTCTCCCGCTCGCTGCTCCAGATACCGTTGCCCATGTGAGCGTAGGTTGTGTAATAGATGCCGGTCTGGGCCAGGTTGCGGAGATACTGTTTGTACTCTTCGATCTTGCCGTCGCGGCCGGGCAGGTTAAGCGTGACCTCCGGCATGTTGTGGACGCTGCTGTTGCCGATATTCCATACCTTCAGGCCCGCGTCCATCACCTTGTGCTTGATGTCGCGGAAGCGCTTGAGGCTGTCGGGCCCGCCGGTCGTCGGCACATTGACGTACTCGACGCCCATCTGGCGGGCAAACTGGAGATCCTCGTCCGGAACATCCGTGGGGATCTGAAGAGAAAGCTTAATGCCTGGGGGGAGTTCCTGAAGGGGGCGGGGGCGGCGGCGCTGCGCAGACAACGGCGTCGCCAGGGCACCCGCAAGACCCGCCGCCGCGACCTTGGTCAGATCGCGCCGCGTGATACCGGAACCGGATTCATTCATACGTGCTGCCTCCTTGCAAGTATGTCGATTATGCCGCAAAGAAGGCAGGCGTGAACAGGCCCGGACGGCTCAGGTCCGGTAGCTCGCGTTGATGCGGATGTAGCCCTCGGTGAAGTCGCAGGTGAAGAAGCGAGCCGTCCCTTTCCCTTTTCCGGAAATTGCGAAACGAATTCGGCAGTCCCTCTCGTCGAGCTTCTTCTTCAGTTCCGGTTCGGAGAAGCCGGCCGCCAGCCCGCGCTTGCAGACCAGGACGTCCTGCATGTAGATGTCGGCGGCCCCAGGGTCGAACTCGACGCCAGCGTTCCCCGCGGCCGAGAGAATGCGGCCCCAGTTGGCGTCCGAGCCCGCGATGGCGGTCTTCACGAGCGGCGAATTGGCGATCTGGCGCGCGATCTTCGCGGCGGCTTCGTCGTTCTTTGCGCCGGTCACCTCGATGGTGATGAGCTTTTCGGCGCCTTCACCATCGCGCGCGATCTGGCTGGCAAGGTCCTCCATCACACCGATCAGCGCCTCTTCGACCTTACGCCGCTCCTTCTCATTGGGCTTGATGCCGGCGGCGCCGTTGGCCAGGACCACGACCGTGTCATTCGTCGAGGTGTCGCCGTCGACCGAGAGGCGGTTGTAGCTGCGGTCGGCCGCGCGACGAAGCATCGGCTTGAGGTGCGCGGGCGAGATCGCGGCGTCCGTCATGACGTAGCCGAGCGTGGTCGCCAGCAGCGGATGGATCATGCCGGAGCCCTTCGTCATGCCTGCAATTCGCACGGCACCAGCCTTGAGCTTGACTTGGGCGAAGGCGGTCTTGGGGACGAGGTCGGTCGTCATGATGGCGCGGGCGACGCAGTCGAAGCCTTCCTCGGCAAGCCTGTCCACCAGGACCGGCAGGTTGTTCAGAATCAGATTCCCGTCGAGTTCGACGCCAATCACGCCCGTCGAGGAGGGCAGCACCTGTTCGACCGGGACCTTGAGGTTCCTGGCCAGCGCCTTCGATGTCGCCAGCGCGACTTTATCTCCGGTGCGCGTGGCGCAGTTAGCGTTGCCGGCGTTGATGAGCAGCGCCTTCACCTTGCCGCGCGAATCGCGCAGATGCCGGCGCGACAGCTTCACCGGCGCCGCCTGGACGCGATTCGTGGTGAACAGAGCCGCCGCCGAAGCGGGCTCGTCGGAGACGATCAACGCCAGATCGTCGCGCTGGTCCTTGCGGATGCCGGCATAGAGGGAGGAATAGCGGTAGCCAAGCGGAAGTTTCACGAGTTCACTTCTCCAAAAGATTCGTTTTCTGCGACGCGCTGCCCGTTGAGGAACTCCTCGGCGGTGACCCGTTTCCGGCCCTCAAGCTGCACATCGACCAGTTCGAGCGCCGTGCCCTCGCCACAGGCAACCAGCAGGCGCCTCTTGCGCGGGTGCAGCGTTCCGGGGTCGCCAAGGTTGGTCTCCTCCGTCCGGCCGGTGCGCCAGAGGTGGAACAACTGGCCGCGGAAGCCCGTCCATGCGCCCGGCCAGGGCATAAATCCACGCGCCCGGTTGTGAATTTCAACCGCGGGCCGGCTCCAATCGATTTTCCCATCTTCCTTCTTCAGGATGGGGGCATAGGTTGCCTGCGAGTTGTCCTGGGGGACCGGCTCGATCGTGCCCGCCTCCAGACCCCGCAGCGTCTCGACGAGCAGGTCGGCGCCCAGCGTGGAAAGCCGCGCCGCGAGTTCGACCGCGTTCTCATCCGGACCGACCCCGGTTTCGGCCTTGAGGAGCATGTCGCCGGTGTCCAGGCCGGCGTCGATCCGCATCGTCGTGACGCCGGTGATCCGCTCGCCGCTGGCGATGGCCCACTGGATGGGCGCCGCGCCGCGATACTTCGGCAGCAGCGAGGCGTGGACGTTGATGATCCCGAGGCGCGGCAGATCGATGATCGACTGCGGGATGATCTGGCCGTAGCCCACCACGACCATCGCGTCGGTCTGCAAGCCGGCCAGAAACCCAACGACTTCGGGACGCCGGACGCGTTCGGGTTGGTGGACCGGCAGCCCCAGCCGCCGCGCCGCGAGCTTCACGGCGCTTGCGGCAGGCTGGCGGCCACGGCCTTTCGGACGGTCCGGCTGCGTCAGGACCGCGAGGACCTCGTGGCCGGCCTCGACGACGCGCTCGAGCGTGGGGACCGCGAATTGTGGCGTGCCGAGAAAAGCGAGACGCATCGGAGTGCGTTGGAGGCGAGCCTGTCAGCTCCACTCGCCGGCCTTCGCCAGTTTGCGAATCTTCCGGCGGATCAGGTCGCGCTTCAGCGCGCTGATGTGGGAGATGAAGAGCTTGCCGTTGAGGTGGTCGATCTCGTGCTGGAGGGCGCGCGCCAGCAGGTCTTCGCCGGTAACCTCGAAGGTTTCGCCTTTTGGATTTTGCGCCCGGACCGTGGCGCGTTTGGCGCGCGTCACGTTCTCGCGGAAACCTGGGATGCTGAGGCAGCCTTCCTCGCCGGTCTGCGAGCCTTCTTTCGAGATGATCTCCGGATTGATGAGGACGATTTTTTCCTCCGGGTTCTCACCGGCCGAGCAGTCGATGACCGTGAGCCTGCGCCCGAGCCCGATCTGCGGGGCCGCGAGGCCGACGCCGCGCGCCGCGTACATGGTCTCGAACATGTCCTCGATGAGCTTATGGAGTTCGGGCGTGTCGAACTCCGTCACCGGATCGGCTGGAGTTTCGAGAATCGGATCGCCGTATTTCACAATCGCGTAGACCATCAGTAACTCCTGACCTGCTCGCGGTAGCCCTCGAAGTTGCGGCGCGTCTCCACCAGGGAGTCCCCGCCAAACTTTTCGAGGAAAGCCTGGGCGAGCACGATTGCCACCATCGCTTCGCCGATGACGCCCGCGGCCGGAACTACGGCGACGTCGCTGCGCTCATAGGCAGCGAGCGCCGGTTCGCGCGTGAGCAGGTCCACGGACTCGAGCGGGCGCCGCAGCGTCGAGATCGGCTTCAGGAAGCCGCGAACGATCACGTCCTGCCCGTTGGTGATGCCGCCTTCGAGCCCGCCGGCGCGGTTGGCTCCGCGCGTGAAGCGCGAGGCGTCGCGGTCGTAATGGATCGTGTCCTGCACCTTCGAGCCGAATGACATCGCGCCCTCTTCGGCGAACCCGACCTCTACGCCCTTCACCGCCTGCATCGAGACGATCGCCTGCGCGAGCCGTCCGTCCAGCCGGGTGTCCCAGGCGATGTGGGAGCCCAGCCCCACCGGCACATTATGCGCCACTACTTCGAAGATACCTCCGACGGTGTCGCCCGTGCGGTAGGCCTCATCGACGACGGCCTTCATCTGCTGCTCGATCTCGGCATCGACGCATCCGAGCAGTACCTCGTCCCTCTGGGCGAGCGCGACGAGTTCCTCCCACCGCGCCGTACGATTCAGCCGGACACTTCCCACGCCGATGACGTGGCTCAGCACGTGTATGTCGAACTGCTTGAGGAACGCCTTGGCCAAGGCGCCAACCGCAACGCGCGCTGTCGTTTCCCGTGCGCTGGCGCGCTCGAGGATATAGCGGGCGTCCTTAAAGTTGTATTTGATGCCGCCGGCGAGGTCGGCGTGTCCGGGGCGGGGGCGGGTGAGGCTCTTCTTTTTCTCTTCGGAGTCCTCGGCGGCCTCGACTGGAAGGATCTCGGTCCAGTTCTTCCAGTCCTTGTTGCGGATGATGACGGCGATGGGCGAGCCGATGGTTTGGGAGTGCCGGACGCCGGCGACCACTTCAACTCGGTCGGTCTCGATCTTCATGCGGCCACCGCGGCCATAGCCCTGCTGTCGCCGCCACAACTCGCGGTTGATCTCATCGAGGGAGATGGGAATGCCGGCCGGAAGACCGGTCAAGGTCGCGACAAGACACTCCCCATGAGACTCACCTGCGGTTTCAAAACGAAGCATTTGGAAGAAATTTCATGGTAACTAACCCGCGGGATTCGGGGCAAGTTTTTGGCAACAGGAGGCTTGCCCTCCACGCGTCCCACAATCGGGGAGAGACGGATGCGGCAACTCCTGATCGAAGTGCCCCGCGGGGAGGGGGCGGCGGTCGTCGAGGCGGCGCGGCGGAGAGACGCTACCAACGTGGCGGTCTTCCAGGGCGATAATGGCGAGTCACCGGTCGATCTGCTGTTCGTGCATCTCCCGAACGAGAAAATCGAGGATCTGCTGCGCGACCTCCAACCGGTGGAAGGGCTGCACGTCTCGCTGATTCCGCAGGGGGTGCTGGCGCTGCGCCCCCCTCCCGGCGAGGCGCCCGAGCAGGCGGTGGATGTCGGGATCCGGAGCCCGATTGAGATCTTCCTTGCCGGGCTCCAGAGCGTCGGGTCGTGGCGGGCGTTTCTGGGCTACTCGGTCGCGGCCGGTGCTACGGTCTGGATCGGCCTGTTTACGAATACAATTTACCTCCTGGTCGCGGCGATGCTGATCGCGCCTTTCGCCGGACCCGCGATGAATACGGGGGTCGCTACAGCCAGGGGCGATTCGCATCTGCTGCGGCGCACACTGGCGCGCTACTTTGCTTCGCCCGGCGTGACAATTGCGACAGCGGCAGTCCTCAGTTGGCTTTTCCAACTGCGCTCGGCCACGCCCCTGATGGTAGAGACGAGCCAGATCTCGATTGCGGCGGTGCTGCTTCCGCTGGTGGCGGGGTCGGCGGGCGCGCTGTATCTGATTCAATCCGAGCGAAGCAGCCTGGTGTCGGGAGCCGCGGTCGGGATGCTGGTGGCGGCCTCGCTGGCACCTCCGGCCGGCCTCGCCGGAATGGCGCCGGTCGCCGGACGCTGGGAGATGGCCGGGAGCGGTATCTTCCTCCTGCTGCTCCAACTCGCCGGCATCAATCTGTCGGGCGCTGTGATCTTCCGGCTCGCCGGGCTGACGCCGGTCGGGGCGCGCTACGACCGCGGCCGTAACCGCGTTTTTCTGATTTCCCTCAGCGTGACGGCCCTGGCGCTGGCTGCCCTGCTGGTTGTGCAGCGGGCCTCCTCGCCCGCGCTTCAGCGCGCCAGCGTGTCGCAACAAACTATTGACTACATCCGCGACGAGGTGAATCGCTCCGGGCTGGCGCGTCCGGTGGAAGTGAATTCCCGGTTCACCCGGCCGGATGTCGAGGGAGAGGAGATGCTGCTTGTGGAGCTTTACGTGCAACGTATGGAGTCGGTGGAAGTTCCGGACAGGGAGGTTCGCCAGGAACTGACTCGACGTATTCAGAGACGCTTACGAAACGAAGGATTTGCGGTGACGGCGCTGGTTTCCGTGACCGTCTTCGATCCGCCGGGGCACCAGGCAACTCACTTGGCGAACGGGTCCGCCGCACGCAATAATTAAAGTGAACAAAGGCCGGAACATAATCGTCTCCATCGTTCCCGGGAAAGAAGGCGCCTCTTGGGCCATCACGGAGTAGTGACAGAGCTGATCCGAAACGCCCGCCGCCGGCAGATCGTCAACCTGTTATTTGAACAGGCAACGTCGGCGACGGTGGCGGCCATGTGCGCCGTGATCGTGCTCTTGCTGGTCGGGACCCAGATTCTGAACTGGTATTGGCTGCTGATCGTATTCGCCGGCAGCCTGGGTTTTGGAATCTCTCGATTGCGGCGACAGGCGCCATCGCCCTACGAAGTGGCCCAGCAGATCGATCGGCGAATGAATCTTGACGATGCGCTCTCGACAGCCTATTTCTATTCGCAGGAATCCTGGCGCCGTGCCGCGACACCCGAGTCGATCCGGGAGTTCCAGCACGCCAAGGCCGAGGACGCGGCGCGGCGAATCGCTGCGCGGGATGCCGTTCCCTTCACGACACCTGGAAGAATTTACGCAGCCGGCGGGCTGGTGCTGCTGGCCTTCGGGATGCTCGCGCTGCGCTACGGCGTGACCCGGAGCCTTGACCTCGGGCCCCCGATCGCCCAGATCCGCTTCGAGAATCTTTTTGCTCCGTTTCAGACCGCGGCGAAGACCAAGGCCGCCAAAGAGCCCCGAAAGGAAGAGCCCTTCGAGCAGCTTGCGGTCCCGGTCGAGCAGCGTGAACTCGAGGCGCACGACGGCCGGGAGTCCCAGGATGGCAGCGCCGTATCCGATGCGCCGGACGGCGAGATCCGGGACACCCGCAACGCCAAAATGCGGGAGACCGCCGCGAAGCAGGGCGACGAGATGGAAGAGGCCGACGAGGGCGAGCAGGGCGGCGAGAGCGGACAGGAGGGCGGCAACCAGGAGCTGGCATCCAACCAGCAGAACCGGAGCGACAGCCGTTCGCCGCAGTCCGGCAGCGAGAGCATGAACTCGGAGAGCGGCCCCGAGTCGAGCCTGCTGCAAAAGATGCGCGATGCAATGGCGAGCATGATGTCGAAGCTCAACACGACAACGAAGCAGCGCACCGGTCAGCAATCGGCTTCGAATCGGAACAGTTTGCAGCAGCGCCGGCCGCAGGAGGGCGCCGGACAGCAGGGCGGGATGCCGATGCCCAGTCCGAGCGGCCAGCAGAGCCAGCGCAGCTCCGAGCAGCAGGGTGCCCAGCAGGGCGAGGGTGGCGAGAAATCCGACTCCCCGCAGGGCAGTCAGAGCCAGCAGAACGCCGAGCGCCAGGCTCAGCAGGAGGCCCGCACCGGTATGGGCAAGCAGGACGGCAACAAGGACGTCAAGGCGGCCGAGCAGCTTGAGGCGATGGGCAAGATCAGCGAAATCATCGGCAAGCGGAGCGAGAACGTCACAGGCGAGATGATGGTGGAGGTCACCTCCAGCCGCCAGCAGTTGAGAACGCCCTATACCCGCAGCCAGGCGACTCACCAGGAGGCCGGCGGAGAGATTCACCGCGATGAAGTCCCGCTGGCGCTGCAGCCCTTTGTCCAGCAGTACTTCGAGCAGATCCGCAAAGCGCCGATCCCGGAAGCACAAGTGAACGGGTCCGGCAGCCAGTAGATCGCTACTTCATCACGGAAAGATAACCGGCCCACGGGCCCACTTCCTGGCGCAAGCGCCGGGCCATGACGCGGCTGATCTGGACAGTGTGGGCGAGGTCATGTGCAGTCCAGGTAGCAAGAAGGTTACGCGCCGTGACACGGCCGAGCGCCGGGTGCGTCCCTTCGAGCGCAAGCTGCTCGTGCCGAAGGTTAAGCCCACGCAGGCGGGCTAGGTTGTCGCGGCGGAGCGCGGCGAACTCATCGAGCAGCGTGGGTAGCGGCCTCCCGCCGGCCTCGCGGAACTGCGCCTCGCGATCGACGGGATCGAAGGGGCGGTTCGGGTTGTGGCGAAGAATGATCTCCAGCCGCGGCATCCAATCTGCCTTCTCGACATGCACCAAATGGCCGACCACCACGTAGGGGCTCCACGTTCCGGGCCCCTCGGCGGCTTCCGTCCACGCCTCCGGCAGTCTCCGCAGCATGGCATCGAGCGCCCGGGGCGTACGCTCCAGGACCGCTATGCACTCCTCGATGAATTGCGCCGCCATGCGCCGTTGTTTTACTTGCTTTCGCCGTTGGCGACGATGCTCATGGCGAAGTAGTTCACGACATTCGCGTCGTTACGGGCGGTCTCGTAGTAGGCGGCCCGCAGCAACTGGTCCTTTCGATTGAGCAGCGTTTCGCGAATGGCCTGCTGGACGCGCGGATCATTCAGCTCGCGCTGGCCGGCCGGCTCCTTGGAGACGACTTTCAGGATCCGGTAGCCTTCGCCGGTCCGGATCGGCGGCGAACTCTGGCCCGGATTGAGCGACATGACGAGCTTCCGCAGCTCGATGTTGGCCTGTTCGAGCGCCGATTCGGGGATGAAGCCGAGATCGCCGCCATTGGCGGCCGAGTCCGGATCTTCCGAGTAGTTTTGCGCGAGCATGGCAAAGTCTTCGCCCTGCTTGATGCGGGACTCGAGCATCTTGATCTTCTTCTGGGCCTGATCGTCGTTCTGGGCCTTGTCGTTCTTGAGGTTCCGCACGCGCGGGTCAGGGCCGGGCGTCACCAGAATCTGCGCGAGGTGAACCTGAGGTTCGGCAAGGTTGAAGCCGGCCTTGTTCGCCTCGTAGAAGTCGGCCACCTCTTTGTCGGTGATGGTGATCTTGGAGGTGATCTCCTTGTTGAAAAGCTTCTGGATGCTCAGGTCACGGCGGAGCTGCGCCTTCAGCTCCTCGACGGTCAGCTTCCGCGCATCGAGCTGCTTCTGAAACTCCTCCTGCGTGTAGGGCGCCTTCATTTCATTGAACTTCGCCTCGACGTCGGAATCGACAGCCATGAGGCCAAGCTTCTCGGCGCGCTGGAGCATGATTTCGTTGTCGATCATGCTGCGGAGGACTTCCAGCTTCTGAATGAGCATCTGGTCGTCGCTCGGACGGTCCGACTGGCTGAAGAACTGCAGCCGGTATTGCTTTTCGAGATCCGAGAACTGGATCGGCCGGTTATTGACGGTTGCGGCAACGTTAGGGGGAGCCGTTTTCTTGCAGGCCACCGAAGTGATCGTCAGGCCGGCAGCCACCGTCACGGCAAGGAAAACAAAGAAGGGGCGTGACATGCGTATCTGACTCCATTCTACAGGAACAGAGGGGTTTAGTCTCGGCGCGGATCGCCGCAACCGGTTCATTTTATGAGGTGAGTTCCGCAAGCTTCTCCCTGTCGGACGCCTCTCCGAATTTGGCCCCCGTCAACGCGGGCTCGATATTGCGCAGCAGGCCGAGCAGAACGCTTCCCGCTCCGACCTCGACGAAGCGGGTGACGCCCTTCGAGGCGAGACAGCGAATCGAATCGGCCCAGCGGACCGGGTTCGGGACCTGCTCAAAGAGACCGCGGCGCGCCTCGGCTCCGGTTCGGATCTCGCGCGCCTCCCAATTGTTGATCAGCGGATAGCGCAGATCCTGGAATTCGGTGGCATCGAGGTCCGCGGCGAGCCGCTCCTGCGCGGGCTTCATCAGTGGACAGTGAAAGGGGGCGCTCACCGGGAGGATGACGGCCCGGCGTGCTCCGGCGGCCTTGGCGAGTTCCGCGGCGCGCTCCACCGCCCCGGCATGCCCGGCGATGACGATCTGGTCGGGCGAGTTGAGATTCGCAGCAGTGACGACCTCGCCCTGCGCGGCTTCGGTCAGGATGCGGTCGAGTTCGCCCTCGGGCAGCCGGAGCAGCGCGGCCATGGCTCCCACGCCCTTTGGGACGGCCTCCTGCATGTACTGGCCGCGCTTGCGCACCAGGCGGACCGCGTCGGCGAAGCGCAGGGCTCCGGCGGCGACCAGGGCCGAGTATTCGCCCAGGCTGTGGCCGGCGACGTAGTCCGGCTCAAGCCCGAGTTCGCGCAGGACGGCAAAGGCGGCGGTCGAGACCGTCAGGAGAGCCGGCTGCGTGTTTTCCGTGAGTTTGAGATCCTCCTCGGGCCCCTCAAAGCAGAGGCGCGAGAGCGGAAGTCCGAGCGCGCGGTCGGCCTCCTCGAAGACCCCGCGGGCCGAGGCGTATGAGTCAAACAGGGATTTCCCCATGCCGGCGAACTGCGATCCCTGACCGGGGAAGAGGAAGGCGATTCTGGACATGAACCTGTTATTGTACTTTGAATGATGGTCCGGGCCGGTAACCATCGGGGCTCCCGGAGTCATCATTATCTTACTGTCCCGGTGCGCTCCGGCCCAGGGGAAAATTACGTGCGGCTTTCCGAAATCTGCGTACAAAGACCGGTCTTCGCGTTCATGCTGATCATGTTCCTGGTGGTTCTGGGCGTGTTCAGTTTCATGGACCTTGGGGTCGACCTCTTTCCGAAGAGCGATGCCGCGACGGTCTACGTCCGCGTCCGCCTGCCTGGCGCCAGCCCGGAGGAGATGGCCTCGCAGGTGATTCTGCCGCTGGAGGAGGCGGTCGCCTCTGTCAGCGGCATCGAAGAGATGCGGGCGGTAATCGCCGAGGGCAACGCCTTTCTTTCGATCACCTTCGTGCTGGACCGCGACATCGGGGAGGCGGCCGAGGATGTGCGCGAAAAGGTCAGCGGCGCAATGCGCAAGCTGCCTCCCAACGTCCTTCCGCCCGTGGTGCAGAAGGCCGATCCGGACAGCGATCCGGTGATCGTGCTTGCCGTCAGCGGCAACCGGCCTCTGCGCGAGCTGACCGAGATCGCCGACAAGCAGATCCGGCGGGCGCTCGAGACCGTGGACGGCGTGGGCGGCATCGATATCGCCGGGGGGCGAAGCCGACAAATCAACGTTTTGCTCGACCTGAACAAGATGAACGGCTACCGCCTCACAGCGCAGGATGTTGAACACGCGCTGCGGACCGAGAACATCGAGGCGCCCGGCGGCCGGATTGTTCGCGGCGCCACCGAACTCGGCGTCCGCACGATGGGCCGGGTGCAAAGGGTCGATGAAATCAACAACATCATCATCAAGAACGTCGGCGGCGCCCCAATCCGGATCCGGGATGTCGGCTATACCGAGGACGGCATGGCCGAGAAACGTACATTCGCCTATTACAAAGGGGAGCCGGCCGTCCTGCTGGAGGTCCGCCGACAGACCGGGACCAACACGGTCAAAGTGGTCGACAGCGTTCTCGAACGCGTCGAGCGAATTCGCCGGGAATTGCCCTCGGGCATGCAGGTTACGGTAGTCAAGGAGCAGGCCACCTACATCCGGAACTCGGTCAAGGCGCTTGAAGAGCACCTGGTGCTCGGGAGTCTGCTGGCGTCGCTGATCGTCTGGCTGTTTATCCGCGACTGGCGGACCGTCCTGATCAGTTCGATCGCGATCCCGACGTCGATCATCACGACCTTCGCGATGATCCGGGCGATGGACTTTACCCTGAACTCCATGACGCTGCTCGGGCTGACGCTTGCGGTGGGTATTGTCATCGACGACGCCATTATTGTGCTCGAAAATATCTACCGGTATCTCGAGCGCGGAGATATGCCGCCTAAGGAGGCCGCGATCATCGCCACCCGCGAGATCTCGATGGCGGTGGTGGCGACGACGCTCTCGCTGGTGATCATCTTCGTTCCCATCGCCTTTATGTCCGGCTATGCGAAGCGCTATCTCAACCAGTTCGGTTGGACGATGGCGGTGGCGATCATGGTGTCGATGCTGGTCGCCTTCACCTTGACCCCGACGCTGAGCGCCCGGCTGCTGAAGCGGAAGGCGGCCGGCGGCAAGGGACATGGAGAAGGCAAGTCGGGGTGGCTCGAGCGAGGCTATGGCAGCCTGCTCGGATGGTCGCTGAACCATCGCTGGGTGATTGTGGCGATCTGCCTCGTGACGTTCGCCTCGACCTACGTGCTCTATCAGCGGATCGGCCGCGACTGGATGCCTCAGGAGGACCAGAGCGAGCTGGGCCTGTGGATGGAGATGCCCGAAGGCTCTTCGCTCGATTTGACCGAGAGAACAAGTCTCGAACTGGCACGAAAGATCGAGCAGATACCCGGCGTGGTAGCCGTCGTGCCAAGCAGCGGCAACTTCGTCGAACGGGTCACTTTCTCCTTCAGCACGATTCTGCTGGCGCCCCAGAACCAGCGGGCGGATATCGGGACCATGGGAGAGAAGGTACGGGAAGTGCTGAAGGATTACGCGTTTGCGCGGCCGCGGGTCACCTTCCCGAACGCGCTGGGCGGCCGCGAGACCTTCGCCCCGATCCGTGCAATCCTGCTCGGCCCGGACATGGAGCGGCTCGTCGAGTACGCGCGAGAGGCCAGCAGGCAGATGATGCAGGAGCCTTCGCTGACCGACATCAAGGCGAACCTGAACCTGAATAACCCCGAAGTACAGGTCAAAATCGACCGGCAACTCGCTTCCGATCTTGGCGTGCGCGTCTCCGACATCGCCGGCGCGGTACGGCTGCTAATGTCGGGCGAAGATGAGATCTCAACCTTCAAGGAAGACTCCGAGCAGTACCCCGTTACCATGCGGCTGCTGCCCGGGCAGCGGGACGATCCCGAGGCCCTGAGCCGCCTGCTGGTTCCCTCGTCACGGTTGGGGCTGATCCGGCTGGACTCGGTAGCGCGACTCGAGCGCGGGTTGGGGCCGAGCCGGATTGACCGCTACAGCCGCCAGTTCGGCGTCGGCATCTACGGCAACATCGCTCCGGGCCACTCGCTGGCCGAGGGTGCTGCCGCGACGCAAGCGATTATCAATGACCTCGCCCTGCCGCCCGGCTACCGCCTGATGTTCTCCGGCCAGGTGCGCATCCTGGAAGAGACGACGGCCAACATGCTGCTGGCCATCGGCCTCGCATCCATCTTCATGTACATGGTGCTGGCGGCGCAGTTCGAGAGCCTGGTGCATCCGTTCATCATTCTGCTCACGCTGCCGCTGTCGATTCCCTTCGCCCTGATATCGCTGATCGGAACGGGCCGGACGCTGAACCTGTTCAGTGCGCTTGGCGTGCTGTTGCTGCTCGGCATCGTGAAGAAGAACGGCATTCTGCAGATCGACTACATGAACCGGCTGCTGACGGATGGGATGCCCCTGCGGGCGGCGATCCTCGAAGCCAACCGGGTGCGGCTGCGGCCGATTCTGATGACGACCTTCTCGATCGTCGCTGGCCTGATCCCGACGGCGATCGGGATCGGCGCGGGCGCTTCTCAGAGGTCGGCGATCGCGATTACGATCATCGGCGGACAGACGCTCTGTTTGCTGCTCACGTTGCTGGTCGTGCCGGTCGGCTACTCGCTTGTGGAAGATGCCCGGGCGTGGCTGCAGCGGGGCCGGCAGATCGATTCAGAAGCCCGGGCCGGCGCCACGGGCGACTGATCGAGGCCACCGCGTCTTTATAAATTTTTACGATTTTCTGAAATCCTTTCTCGAATCACTCGCGTCAGAACTAGTGAATCGAGGAGGGATGACGATGGCAACCGTAACCAAGCCGCAAACCAGAATCGAGTCAAAGGGCTTCGTTCACTGCCCGATCTGCACCCACACGGTGGAAGCGATCGTCGTGCTGCAGAACCGGACAGCGAAGGTGAAACCGGGTCAGAAGTGCTCCCGATGCCAGGCGACTCTCGACGCGGCCTACGTGCTCCGGCTCGACCAGGCCGCCTGAGCCGCGACACAACTATATCCAGCGTTGCACTTTCTCTCGTCGTTTGATCTACTGGAAGAGACGAGGGAGCAACCGAACGAAACGAACGATGAAACGTAAAAGGGCGCCAGAATCCGAATCCGTGGTCCCACAGGAGATCATGGAGCAGGCCAAGCAGTCCCTGCAGAGCGACAAGCTCAAGCGGCCGGCGGAGTGCGCCGTGTGCGGCGCCGAGTGCGCTCCCATTTCGTCCGAGGCTCTCTGCTGGGTGTGCCGACGGCTGAAGATCAGCGCATGGCGCGATTCCGACGCGCAGCTCTCGGCTCAAGAATAGAACACCGGCAGACTCTGCCCCAACCCGAGCGTGCGGGCTTTCTCGAACACCAGAGAAGCGGCCGCTACGTCCTCAACTCCTAAACCCACAGATTTGAAGATCGTGATCTCCCCCGGCGCCCTCTCACGCCCGGGGGAGACGACATCCTTCAACTCGACAACCCCTTGCCATTCCGAATCGTTCAGAGCCAGGAGAAGGTCGCCAGCTTCGATCCGGCATTGCTCGACCGAGTCGGCGACGATTCGATCCGCCCGGTGGATTAATTCGGCGGGCAGTTCCCGGCGCTGGGGGTGGTTCGAGCCTACGGCATTGATGTGAGCCCCTGGAGAAATCCAGCCTGCATCGAGAATCGGATCCTTTGCCGAAGTCGCGGTTACGATGACATCGGCCTGCGCCACCGCTGCCTCGGCCGACTCTGTATCAAGGATCGAGACGCCCGGGAACTTCCGCGCGAACTCTTCGACGAAGCTCCGGCGGCGCCCGGCGGAGCGGCTCCAGACACGCACGCTCCGGATCGGGCGAACGGCGAGGATCGCCTCGATCTGGCTGCCCGCCTGGAATCCGGCGCCGATCAGCCCGAGCGTTGCGGCATCAGGCCGGGCCAGAATGCCGGTCGCCAGCCCGCTGGCCGCACCGGTCCGGATTTGCCCGAGGTAGTTGGCTTCCAGGAGCGCGACCGGACGGCCGCTCTCGGCCTCGTAGAGCAGGAAGAGAAAATAAGCGCCTTTGCGATGAGTGGAGTAGATCTTGGTTCCGAAATAGCCCCGGAAGGAGCCGGCCATCGAGTGCAGGACGGTTCCGGCCGGCATGTATAACCGACGGCGGGGTTGGTTAGCCGCTGCGCCTTCGGCCAAGCCGGCGAAGACGTTTCGCATTGCTTCAATGCACTCGGAGATGGGGAGCAATTCGCGAACCTGGGATTCAGTGAGGAAGAGCATCGGAAGGAGGTTCGGAAGCGGGCAGGAGCTTCTGGACTCCTGCCCGGATGTGATTGATAAGGCTTAGGCGCGAGCCGGATCCTTCTTGTCCGGATCGATCCCTAGCTCGGCGTAGGCGGCCTTGAGCTTTTCGGCCTTGAACTTCCCGTCCCTGGAGAGTGCATGGAGGGCAGCGGCGGCGATGTACTCGGCGCTCACCTCGAAGTGGTTACGCAGGTACTCACGGCTCTCGCTCCGGCCGAAGCCGTCAGTCCCGAGTGAGACCAGGCGCCCCGTCAGCCACGGGGAGAGCTGGTCGTAAACGACCTTCATGTAGTCGCTTGCCGCGACGATCGGACCTTCAGCTCCGTTGAGCGCCTCCTGAATATAGGGGCGTTTCGGCTTTTCACCCGGGTGGAGGCGGTTCCAGCGTTCGACGGCCAAGGCGTCGCGCCGCAGCTCATTGTAGCTGGTGACGCTCCAGACATCGGCCCGGACTTTGAACTTCTCAGCCAGGATCGACTGTGCCCGCAGTGTCTCGTTGAGAATCGGCCCGGCGCCGAACAACTGGAGCTGCGCCTTGCCGCCCTCGGCCGCCTTGAGACGGTAAATGCCCTTCAGGATACCTTCACGGGCGCCCTCCGGCATCGGCGGTTGAGGGTAGTTTTCGTTCTCAACGGTCAGATAGTAGAAGAGATCTTCCTTCTCTACGTACATCCGCCGGAGGCCATCCTGGATGATGACGGCGATCTCATAAGCGAAGGCCGGATCGTAGGCGGCGCAGGTCGGAACGGTGCTGGCGAGCACGTGGCTGTGGCCGTCCTGGTGCTGGAGCCCTTCGCCATTCAGCGTCGTGCGACCGGCAGTCCCGCCGATCAGAAACCCCTTCCCGCGGGAATCGGCGAAGGCCCAGATCAGATCGCCGACCCGCTGGAAGCCGAACATCGAATAGTAGATAAAGAACGGCACCGTTGGCACGCCGTAGGTGGCATAGGCCGTACCGGCAGCAGTGCAAGACGCCATCGAGCCGGCCTCGGTGATTCCTTCCTCGAGGATCTGTCCGTCCTTGGCCTCCTTGTAGTAAAGGAACAACTCACTATCGACCGGCGTATAAAGCTGACCCTGGCTGGCGTAAATACCGTTTTGCCGGAACATCGACTCCATGCCGAAGGTGCGCGCCTCATCCGGGATGATCGGCACGATCAGCTTGCCGATGTTCTTGTCCTTGAGCAGCGTCTTAAGGATGGCCACGAAGGCCATCGTGGTCGAAACGGCGCGCTCGCCCGAACCGGCAAGGGAATCGGAAAAAGCGTCCAGTTCCGGCGCCTTGAACTCGAAGTCCCGCACCTTCCGCTCCGGCAGGTAGCCGCCAAGCGCCTCGCGGCGCTCCCGGATGAACTTCGCCTCGGGACTGTCCTCCGGCGGGCGGTAGAAGGAGACAGTGTGAACCGTTTCGTCGGGAATCGGAATGTCGAACCGGCGACGGAAATACTCCATCTCCTGTTCGTTCAGCTTCTTCTGCTGGTGCGTGATATTGCGCCCTTCACCAGCCTCGCCCAGACCGTACCCCTTAACCGTTTTAGCGAGGATGACAGTGGGTCCGCCTTTGTGTTCGACCGCGCGCAGGTACGCGTTATAAATCTTGACCGGATCGTGGCCGCCGCGCCGGAGCCGTGCCAGTTCGTCGTCGGACATATCGGCCACTAAGTCGAGCAGCTCAGGATACTTGCCGAAGAACTCCTTGCGGATGTACGCGCCGCCTCGGACCTTGAAATTCTGGAACTCCCCGTCGACGCATTCGCCCATTCGCTTCACCAGCAGACCGGTCTTATCCTTTTCGAGGAGGCGATCCCAGTCGGTTCCCCAGATCAGCTTGATGACGTTCCATCCCGCGCCGCGGAAGATTCCTTCCAGCTCTTGAATGATGTTTCCGTTGCCCCGGACCGGACCGTCTAACCGCTGAAGATTGCAGTTGACGACGAAGATCAGGTTGTCCAGCTTCTCGCGGGGAGCCAGCGTCAGGGCGCCCAGCGACTCCGGCTCATCGGTTTCACCATCTCCCAGGTAGGCCCAAACCTTGCGTTCGGTACGCGGGATAATGCCACGATTCTCCAGGTACCGCATGAAGCGCGCCTGGTAGATGGCGTTGATGGGACCCAGGCCCATCGATACGGTCGGGAATTGCCAGAAGTCCGGCATCAGCCAGGGGTGTGGGTACGAGGAGAGGCCGGGGTGCTCGCGCAGCTCGTGGCGGAAGTTTTCGAGATGCTTCTCATTCAGCCGCCCTTCGAGGAACGCCCGGGCATACATGCCCGGCGAGGCGTGCCCCTGGAAGTAGACGAAATCTCCCGGCTGGTCACCATAGCTGGCCCGGAAGAAGTAGTTGAACCCCACTTCCATCAGGGTCGCCTGCGAGGCATATGTGGAGATGTGCCCGCCGATGCCGTCGTCGTACTTGTTCGCCCTTACGACCATGGCGAGCGCGTTCCAACGCACCAGGCTTTTGACCCGGCGCTCGATCTCACGGTCGCCATCCGGATACGGAACCTGCTCCTCCTCCGGAATCGTATTGACGTAGGGAGTTACCGTCCTGACGGGGATGGGCGTTCCGAGACTTGCAGCCCGCTCGGCCAGCCGATCGAGAAGAAAGTTCGCCCGGTCGGGACCCACTTCATCAATCACCTGATCGAGCGCTTCGAGCCACTCCCTGGTCTCTTGAGGATTCAGGTCCTCGCGCATCTCTGCTTTGGTCTTTAGCATGGTCCGGATTCTCATTCCAACATAGCGTTTTACGCATACCCATGCAACGCTGTAGCGCCGCACGCTTCATTGAAAGAGGGCCGGCGAATGGTACATGATATACCTAACTGGCTGAGAGCACAGGAGAGAAACCAACTGGCAAAAATGCACGCACCCCAGGACTGGATTCCGATCGAGTGGCCGGCGCAGTGGCCAACTCCCGAGCGGCTGGAAACCCTCCGCGGAACCCCGATCAACTGTCTGGTCCTGGCCGCGAACACATGGAAGCCGGAGCTGGCCGAAAGGGCACGGCAACATAACTTCACCGTGGTGATCTCTGGCGAGATGCCCCATGTGCCTGAAGAGCTGCCTCAAATCCAGCCGGCGCCGATGGCGCGGATCGACTGGAGCACACCGTCGCCGGTAACGGCGATCCGCGGCGCCTTCTGGCCCAAAATGCGTGGTACCGGGACGCGCTCGGCTTCGGGTCCGACGGGCAGCCCGTGGGTCGATTCGAACAGTTGGGCCGTCCGGCTGGCGCAAGCGGTGGTCCCGGAGCGTCCGGTTTGGGTCACCTACCCTGCCCCGCCGCGCGGAACGGAGCTGAACGGCGAAGCCTATGAGATCGCCCTGATGGACGCGGCAGCCTTTGGAGCACGCTGGCCCGTCAAGCTGGATGCTGCCCTGCTCCAGGGGCTTGCGGCCGGAAATTCAGAGGCGACCTCCGTATGGAGCCGGATTGTGAGAGCGCTCGATCTCCTGGAGAATCGGCGGGAGTGGCGTACCTATTCTCCAGTCGCTCGGATCGGGGTCATCTCGGATTTCAGCGGCCCGGATCGGGCGCTCGGCGCCGAGGTCCTGAACCTCTGCACGCGCCGGCACATGTCCTACGCGCCCATCCCGCGCTCGCGAGCCGCTTCGGCCGATACCGGGAAGTTGCGCGCCGTTCTCTATCTTGACCGCATTACGCCGGACGACCGGCTTCGCGCCCGAATCGCCGCATTCGTCCAGGGCGGAGGACTCCTGGTGGCGCCCCGCGAGACCGGGGCGATGCTCCCCGGCGCCCGGCCCGCCGAGTCGGATCACCCGCGCTTCGAACTTCGAAGCCTGGGCCGGGGCCGAATCGCGGTTCCCCGCGAGCCGTGGAACGATCCCTACCTGATTGCAAGCGACACGCACCTGCTGCTGAGCCGCCGGCATGATCCGCTGGTGCTGCACAATGCCGGATCCACCAATTCGCTTCTGCTCGCGTCTGCGGACGGAAAGCGGAGTGTTCTTCAGCTGGTCAACTATACAGGTCGTGCGGCGGCCCACCCGGTGTCGGTCACGGTCCGGGAGAGCGTGCGTTCGGCGCGCATATGGGCGCTCGACGCTCGCGAACCCCAAACTCTGCCGGTCCGGCGCGGGCTGGCGCAGCCGGAGTTACACATCCCCGCCTTCGCGGCCTATGCCGCAGTCGAGTGGGAGTCCTGAGAACGAAGTCGGAAGGAGAGATCATGTCCCGTTATCCACGATGCGGCACTTCGACACGGCGTCAGTGGCTCGGCCAGCTCAGCGCTGCGGCCGCGGCGCTCGGGGCGCCGGCGCTACTGCGGGCCAATGCGGCGCCGGCCGCTCCCGTCGCCATCGCCAAGTGCCGCGACTATGGCCGGGAGGTCCTGCCGGCGCTCGATCGCCTCTTCGATCAGCTCGGCGGACTGGGGCGGATTGTGAAGGGCAAGACGGTCGCGATGAAGGTGAACCTCACCGGCCAGCCGTGGATGCGGATGGGGCACACTCCCCAGGAACTCGCCCAGTGGACGCACCCCGACGTCATCGGAGCAACGGTCCACCTGATGTTCAAAGCAGGCGCGCGACGCGTGCGCATTCTTGAGAGCGCATGGAATACGGCAGACCCCATCGAAGAGTACATCCTGGAGGCGGGCTGGGACCCGAGCCTGATTCTCGGAGCAGGTCCGCGTG
Organism: Bryobacteraceae bacterium; assembly: GCA_046289265.1. Classification (GTDB taxonomy): domain Bacteria; phylum Acidobacteriota; class Terriglobia; order Bryobacterales; family Bryobacteraceae; genus JBKBWD01. Next base: position 29,479 of record JBKBWD010000044.1, read on the forward strand.
TGGAGTTTGAGAACACGAATTTTTTGGGAAGCGCAAAGGAGTACTCCCGATTTCTGGTCCCCGGCGGCGGGTACATCTACAAGGGCTTCGACCTCAATCACTCCTACGAGGACTGCGACGTTTTCGTCTCGATGGCCAAGCTCAAGGACCACGCGACCACCGGCGTCACGCTGTCGATGAAGAACTGCTTCGGTATAACGCCCTGCACCATTTACGGCGACGGAGCGGGCGAGGACGAGCCCTCGCGCTTCCCCAAGGGCGGGCGCGGCAGCGTCTTCCACAGCGGCCACCGTCAACCCTCGGCAAGCGCCTTCCCCGAAAACGATCCTACGACGCCGCGGGAAGGCCACTATCGCGTGCCGCGCATCGTCGTCGACCTCGTCACGGCCCGCCCCATCGACCTGGCGATCATCGACGGCGTCCACAGCATGGCCGGTGGCGAAGGGCCATGGATCCGGGGACCGATCCGTCCGATCAGCCCCGGGCTGCTGCTGGCCGGCACGAACTGCGTCACGACTGACGCTGTGTCGACGGCTGTCATGGGGTACGACCCGATGGCGGACCGGGGCGCGCCGCCGTTTGAGCGCTGCGACAGCACGCTCCGGCTCGCAGAGGACAGAGGGCTCGGCACGCGGGACCTGAAGCGAATCGAGGTCCGGGGCATGCCGATTCGCGAAGCCGTATTCCCCTTCCGCACCGCCGGTTAATTTACCTGGTCTCGAAGTTCGTGCCGTGCTGCCGGGCGACAAGGCCGAGGAAGGACATTTCGCTTCTCAAGCTGCGGACGGCGATGCGAGCCTCCGTGATCAGGACCAGGCAGCCGTAGAACAGGAAGCAGGCGCCCGTGATCCCCAGGACGACCGGGACCCAGTTGAAGTGGGGCGATGCAACCACCGAGACCATGCCGATGGCGACGCTAGTGGCTACAAAGACGCCCGAGGCGAGATAGAGGATCGTTAAGGTCCGCTGCAGCAAGGTAGCCCGCAGGCTCAACTGGTCCAACTGGTCGTGAAGCATCGCGCGCCTCTCTTTGTACAACTCGGCCTCGCCCTCCTCTTGAATCAGCGCCTCCATACGATCGACGAGCTGCCGCGCCCGGTCGACGACGCGTCCGAGGCGATTCGAGGTGGAAAGAATGAAAGTGCCGGAAGCGGAGATCAGAAGCGCCGGCGTAATCATCGCGGTCAGTACGGCGATCGCGGTCGTAAGCGAGGTGGCCGGCAGGTCCACGAGCGGGAAAGCAAGTAGCATCAGTTTCACGGGCGAAGCGTCACGATCGTCGCGCCCCATCCGCCCGCCTCGGCGGGGGCATCGGAGTAGGATTCGACGAAGGGTGTCTTTTCGAGGATAGCCCGGACCGCGGCTCTCTGCACACCGATGCCGCGCCCGTGAATGATGCGAAGCGCTCTCAGCCCCAGCCGGTGGGCCTCTTCGAGGTAGGCCTCGACGACATCGGCCACGTCCCTGGGAGGAACCGAGTGCAAGTCAAAGACGTCGGTGACGGGGATCCTCACCGGATTGAGTTCGTCGGCTTCCATACTGGCAGGCTAGCAGATCGGCGCGGCCGGAAGCCTTCAGCGCCCCGCCGTTGCCGTAAGAGAAGGATCCACCAGAAACGAGAAGGCGAGCAGGCGGCCCAGGAAGCTGCTGCGATCGGAGACACTCACCCACTTCACGGCAGCCGCTTCGCCCTGATCGGAGAAAAACCCGATTCCGCCCGCCCGGAAGCGATCGTCCCGCCAGGAGTCCACGATCTGACCATTGACGTAAGTCCGGAACGCGTTGCCATGGACGTTGACCTTGATCTGATAGGCCAGGTCCTTGGTGAGGGGCACCGGGATCGGTAGTTCAACGCGATCGCTCTCGCGGCCATCCAGCATGACGAAGCGCACGAGGCCGGCGCCCATCGGCTGGTTCGGTTTTAGCACAACGATTTTGCTGGCGTAGAAGTTGTTCACATCAGTGGCGCGAAACGCCCAGGAGAGCGCCTTGCGCTCGATGGCGCCCTCAAACTCGAACTGGTAATCGGTGAGTAAGGCGCTGGGCTTCCAGATCTGGAGTTTGCCCGGCCGAGCTACCCCACCAAAGAAAGACCAGGCTGACGAGGTCGAGCCCTTCTCTCCGATCCATTCGCCGCTGTTTCGCCGGAAGTCCTGGCGGGAAAGCTGCGGTAGCGAGGGGATCATCCGTGAAAATGTACTGGATACGGATGGCGGGATGGCCGGACGTGCGACGAGCGCGGCGCCGCTCCCACCGGTGGACGGCAGGAACCAGAGAACCGCCAAGGCCGACACGCACAGCAAGAGGAACGCTCCCGCCCCGACAGGGGTTTCCTTTTTCGTCGGCTTCTTCTGCGAGTAGTATGTCTCGACTTCCGGCTCCCAAAGCTCGTCATCCCCGTACAGGAGCGAGTCGCGGACGTCGAGCGCAGATGCAAGCCGCCCGAGCTTTCGGTGCCGATCAGAGCAGTACTCCCGATCGAACAACCGCCGGACGATACCGATTTTTCTGCGACAACGCAGACAGTACATCGCACCACCCTGGTCTAGAACTCAAGCGTAACAGGTTTACCTTCGTTTTCTACCGGACTAAGTAATGATTCTCCGCCGCTTCGGGGAAACGTCGGACCCGCCGGGAAGTTCAGAACCTGAACCGAATCGTCAACCCATGCGCGCCGAACGGCCCGTGGTCCTTCTTCCCCGGACAGGCCAGCCAAACAGGCAAATATGGTCGAATGCCCACAAGGTGACCGCATCCAATCCCAACCCGACGGCCCACCGAACCTCCCGTTCCCATTCGTAACCACTTTTGAAGATCGCGGCCAGGTGACGTACGGAATCACGCGGCCAGCCGAGCGTCAGCGGAAAGCGGATGGTCTCGAGAACCAGATCGAAGTTGCGGGAATAGACGCCGAAATCGAGAGCCTCCATCTTCATGCGGTCAAAGCCGCTTGTTTCTTTCTGCTCCCATTCGGCGGGAAGGTTCACGGTGCGGTTCAACGCGCCGCCCAACTGGTGGATACCGGCAGGAACGGGGTGGTTCACGTCGTACGGGAAGAGCACTTCGAAGCGGGCAGACGGATATTCGGCCTGTACCTCAGCGATGAGGGCGGCAACGTGGTCACGCAGCCGATTCCGAAGAAACGTGCTGTCGGCGCCGCCGTTCACCGACGGGTCGTCAGTCGGCTCGCGGAACATGTGCAGCGGGCGCCCCAGGGTTTGCTCCGCCGCGGCCATCGTGTGCGGATCATAGAACGCCATTCCACCCTGGGGATTCTCGGGCGACCAATTCGAGAAGAACCACCACAGGAACTCCCCGAACTGCAGATCCGGAGTGAGCCCGGCCTGATGCATGAGACCCGCCAGATCCAGATACACGCTCTTTTGATAGCCCAACAACTCCGGCACGAAGGCGCAGTGGGTCGATTTCAGGCTGCCGAAGCCTGTTGCCGTCTCGACCGCCTGGCCATCCGGAAATCTGGCCGCGAAACCGGCAGGCGGATTCACTAACTCCATCGATACCGCGGCGACAATCTCTCTGCCTCGCGCCTGAACCTGGTGAAACAGATCGGCATGCCAGGCTCGCGCCCCGCGGTTCAATGGGGGCGACTGCGAAGGATCGATGACCCACTCTCCGTCCCCCCCCTCCTCCAGGGACCCGTTCACATTGACGCTCCCGGAGGAGGCCGACGCCTCCTTCCATGCTTGAAACGGGAGTCGATACGCCGGCTTTGGCGACCGGGAGGTGATCTTCAGGAGATTGCCGGATGCCTGCGCCCAAACCCCGACCAGCGTGGCATTGATGAAGAAGGCAAAGTGCCTCGCGATGATTTCGCCGCTCTCATTCGGGAACACCGACTTCCCGATGGTCTGGCCGCCGATCGAGAGAAACACCTGGTCGCCCGATTCGAAGTCGCCATTGAAAGCGACGGTTACCTGGGGAATCACGGCGTTCACGCGCTTGCGCTGATTCCACCAGAAGACCCCGATGTACTCATTCATCGGGCCGGCGAAGCCGAGCTGTTCGAAGGACCAGAGGATTCGGGACGGCGGAAGCTTGTAAGAGTGATCCGTACTGTAGTCGAGCGCGGGCGACACTTTGTTTCGGGGTGGCAATGGCGCAGGAATGCCGGCCGGCACGGCCGCTTCGATAAAGTCGAAATAAACGTAGGCATCGTCCAGAAGAGTCAGTGTCACCGAATGCGAACCGCCAGGCAGCGCGGTTCGCAGCCGCCGGCGCGTGTTGATCGCGATATCGGTCTGGAGCGCACAGTCGAGGGTGGTTTCCGAATCGCCATCCACCTGGACTCCGACACGTCCACGGTCAACATAGAGCGAGGTTCCCAGGTACAGGTCGTGCAGCTCCGAGCAGTAGTACCGGATCTCCACTCGGTCTCCGACCCTGGATCCCCGCTTGGCGAGCGCCTTGGAATAGAAGCCCGCCTCTGTCAGCCACTCGCCCGTAAATGTGCAGCGCCGGTCGTCCTCCTCGATCCGCGCGCTTCCCGGCCCGGCTAGCGGCAGACGGCGTAGCGGCTCCGGACCGCTGACGTGCCAGTTGGTGAATTGCGCCTCCCACTCGGTCGGTTCGTACTCGCCCTTTGCCAACGCCGGAGCAAAGGTCAACCACATCAGCCGCACCTCCGGGATGCCGAGCGCGGCGAAATCGAGCGTAATGCGCCACGTCGCATCGGAACTTCCCCCGGTGAAGACACCCACGTCCGTGTGCGCCCGCAGCCGCTCGTTCTTCCAGACGGAATACATTCGGAGCGCATTGCCGTCCACGCCGGGCCGCGTCGTCGCGATCGTCAGGCTGGCGCCGTCGGTCTGTGCCACGAGCGGATGGATGGCGCCCAGGGCAGTCCAGTTCACCTGGTTGATTTGGGCCGCAAGCACCGCAGCCACGGTCTCAGCCTGGATGCCGTGCAGTTCGTGTGTGAAGCCCGAGGAACTTGCGCTGACCTGGAACGCGGCGCCATCGCCGCGCTTGGCCCGCAAGTTGACCTGATTCACCGAACCGAACTCAGCCGAACCGTCTCCGCGCTGGGCGGTCACATAGGTCGAATTCGCCGCCGCTTCGACGAGTCCTTGCGCCACGGCCGCGTCCGAGTCCCCCGCAACCTCGACATAGGTGTACGTCTCACTCCCGGCCGTGATCGAATGGATCGTTCCTGCTCCCGCGGCGGTAAAGGTGTAAGCGCACTCCACCTTTGGCACGATGTAGTCAAAGGCGTAATTCAGGTACCAGAGCGTCAGCCGGTCATACTGCTTCAAGCCGTTGTCCTGAATCATGAAGCTGGTCGCGGCCGGTGTGTACGAGCCACCAACCTGCTCGGCATGTTCGAAGAGTGGAATTCGGGTGGTTGTCGAGTCGGCGCGGATGACGTTGAGATAAGGCCAGTCGATGGTCGGGAACTTCGGGGAATCGAGCGGCATCAGGCCGCCGTAGTGAACATCGAAGGCGAGGGTCAGGCCGCCCAGGGTAAAGTCGGGCAGGTACTTGAGCGAGGGATGCTCGAAGAAGTTATCCGCGTCGTGAAGAACCAGAACTGCAAAATCGGCTGGGTCTCGAAAGTTGCCGGAGACCTTGAAGGAGTTCGCGGTGGCGTCGTGAATCGCGGCCGACGCGCCAAGATCGTCGAAGCCGCGTAAATGAATCGTTCGATCAGGCGTGAGTTTGTAGAGATATTCCGGCACGGGCTACCTTCCTGAACAGAATCTACTGCCCGCATGGTAGCGTCCGGATGCAATACTTCTGCGTGCTTCGGCGCCACCGGCGCCTGTAAGTGCTTGCAGTGAGTGTGGAAATAAATCGAACAGGACCTGTGACCGGCGCAACAGGGAGTCCGCGTTTGGGCGGCACTCCCTGCTCGCGCCTGCACCTCAGAGCCGCTGATCGACCGGTTCGCCAAGCTGCACTTTGACCTCCATCTGGCGGCCGTTCCGGAAGATCGTCAGGTCCAAAGTGTCACCGGGCCGCTTCCGAGCCATTGCGCGGCTCAGGGCATCCGGTCGATCCGCAGCACGTCCGTCGACCGCCATAATCAGGTCGCCTCCGACGCCGATCTCGTAGTTGCCAATGATGACGATCTGCCTCGGACCGCGCAGCCCCGCATTGGCGGCAGCCGACCCTCGTTCGACGCCCTGAATCAGCAGGCCGCCCTGCGAAGGCAGTCCGATCGCCTCGGCGAAGTCACCCGACACGTGCACGACGCTGACTCCGAGCTTCGGCCGCGTGAACTTCCGGCCGTTCTGGTAGTCCTCGATCATCATCTTGGCCCGATTGATGGGCATCGCAAAACCGATCCCGATATTCCCGCCCGGGCCGTAGATGGCCGTGTTAATGCCGATGGCGCTGCCCTGTGAATCGAGCAGCGGGCCGCCGCTGTTGCCGGGATTGATCGCGGCATCAGTCTGAATCATCCCCTCCAGCTCGCGTCCATTGTCGTCCCGGATCGTTCGCCCCATCGAGCTGATGACCCCGGTGGTCAGCGTCCCCTCCAGGCCGAAGGGATTGCCAATGGCGAGCACCTTTTGCCCGACCTGCAGCTTATCGGAGTCGCCGAGCCGGAGGTAATTCAAATCCTTGCTCGGGGGGATCCGGATCAGCGCCAGATCGTTTGCGGGATCCTGCACCAGCAGCGTCGCCTTGTGGTTCGACTTGTCCGCCAGCGTGACGCGAATCTCCTGGGCATTGCCCGATACCACGTGATTGTTCGTCAGGATAAAGCCCTGGTCATTGATAATGAAGCCGGAACCCGAGTTCCGCGACGGGTAGATCTCCATGAACCACCCGCGGCGATAGACCGTGCTCGTGATGTGGACGGTCGCGTCCTTGGCGGATTTGTAGATCTCGATGTTGTTCAGCTCATCGGCGCTGAGCCCCGCCGACTGCGCGACATGAGGCCCTGACCATAGCGGCGCCGCGCTCGAGACCGGCTTCAGCAGACGCCGCGGGTCCCATTTCGAAACCGACGTGACATAAACAAACAGGCCCACGAACAGGGCAGCCAGCAATAAGGTTCGCGCTCTCATTTCACAGCACTCCGAAGCGAGTCGTAGACTTCCCGCACTTTCCCGATGGTTTTCTCCTTGCTTCCGGACGTATCGATGACGTAGTCCGCATACTTCATCTTTTCCTGTAGCGGCATCTGGCGGCTGAGGCGTGCGCGAACCTCCTGCTCGGTCAGGTGATCCCGGCGCATGGCCCTTTCGATCTGGAGTGGTTCGTCACAGACCGTCACGATCAGCCGGTCGTAATGCTTGTAGTGTCCCGTTTCGATAAGTATGGCAGCCTCGACCACTGCAATCCCTTCCGGGTCCTGACGCCCGATCTCCTCCATCCACGCCTTCTCCCGGCGAAACACCGGCGGGTGAACGAGACTGGTGAGGAGTGCGAGCCGCTCTGGATTGTCAAACACCTCGGCCGCGAGTTTTCGGCGGTCGATCGCGCCCTTCTCATCGAGAATGCCGGGCCCGAACTCCCTGACGACAGCCTCATACGCCTCGCCACCCGGCGCCAGCACCTGGTGGCCCAGCTCGTCGGCGCGTATCAGGTGGCAGCCCAGCTCTTCGAGTACCTTTCCGACGAAACTCTTGCCGGTGGCCAGCCCTCCGGTGAGCCCCACGCGCAGCATCGGGTTTACTTGCCGCTTCCTTTTATTATCCGACGTTCGGCCGCCTCAATGGTATTGAACATGAGCATTGCGATCGTCAAGGGCCCTACGCCGCCGGGTACGGGTGTATACCCGGACGCATGCTCTGCGACATCCAACGGATGGACATCGCCCACCAGGACACTGCCACGCTGGTCAAAGGCAGCCAGCTTCTCTGGGGAGTTCCGGAAGATCTGCGCGACGTTCTCGCGATCTGTCAGGCGATTGATCCCGACATCGATTACGACGGCTCCGGGTTTCATGAAATCGGCCGTGACAAAGGCCGGGCGACCGATCGCAGCCACCAGAATGTCAGCGCGCCGGCAAACCGCAGGCAGGTCGCGGGTTCGCGAGTGGCAGATCGTGACGGTGGCATGCTCGTGAAGCAGCAGAAGCGCCATCGGCTTGCCGACGATATCGCTCCGGCCCACGATCACCGCCTCCCGGCCGGCGATCGGTATCTCGTAGCGCCTCAGCAGCTCGATAATTCCGGAGGGAGTGCATGGACGCGGCGCCCGGCTGTTCGCCACCAGCGCCCCTACATTGAACGGGTGGAAGCCGTCAACATCCTTTTCCGGCGCCACGGCCAGCAGCACCCGCTTCGAATCGATCTGCTTGGGCAGGGGCATCTGAACCAGAATGCCGTCTATCTCCGGCCGCCGGTTCAGGCGGTCGATGATCGGGATCAGTTCGTCGGTGGAGATCGTGTCGGGCGGGGTCAGCTTTTCGCTGTAGATCCCAAGTTCCGCGCAGGCCTTGACCTTGTTGCGGACATAGATCTCGGAGGCCGGATCGTTTCCGACAAGAACGACGGCGAGACCCGGAGGCCGCCCTGTTTCCGCCAGGCGCTCCACGCGCGGCTTCGCTTCCCGGCGGATCTCCTCCGCCACCCACTTCCCGTCAAGGATTTTCGCCATAGTCGTTCATCGAGCTCCGGAGATTTCGTCCGCGGGCCCCCTCCTGTCGCGCAACCGGAAATGGTAAACCGCCGCACCGGCCGCGATCGTCACCACGCCCGCGAACGAAACCTTCGGGTTCAGCGTCATCCCGAAGAGAATCATCCAGCAGCCGACGAGAACGAAAACAGCGGGTATGAGCGGATAGGCAAAACTCACCACTCTGAGCTTCTGCCAGCCGGGCCGGCGGCGGAATCGGAACAGCGAGAGCACGGACATTACGGCAAAGAAGTTCAACGTGAAACCGATATAAAAGAAGAGCTGAGGGAACGGCGTCGCCGTCAGGAGCATCGCGCACAGGCCCTGGCAGACGATCGCAACCACCGGGGTCCGCCAGCGCGGGTGAACCTGCGCCGCCGTTGCAAAGAATGCCCCGTTTTTCGCCATGGCGTAGTAGACCCGCGGCCCGATCGTCACCATCGCGTTGACGGTGGAGACAAGCGAGAGCGCCATCAGTGCGCTGAAAATGCCGGCGACCTCCGGGCCGAACAGGCGCGATGCCGCCAGTGCGCCGACGGCGACGACTCCCTTCATCGACTCGAGCGGCGTCCCGTAGATGAATACGATGTTCAGGCCGATATACAGAGCAGCCACCAGAATCGTTCCGAACAGCAGGGCGATCGGCAGCGTACGCTCGGGCCGTTTCAACTCCTCGGCGACGTAGGTCGCCGCGTTCCATCCGCTGTAGGAGACATAGATGAAGAAGAGGCTGATCGCGAACTGCGCGGCGAGCGGTGTAGTCGAGGTGCGGGTTGCAGGCTGTGAGAAGTGTTCCCAATTGCCCGTTCCAACCAGGAATCCTAGGCCGATAAACGCCAGAACGACCAGGATCTTGATGGCCGTCAGAACGTTTTGAATTCGCGCGACGCGTCCGACGCCGAAGAAGTTCAGCAGCGTGAAAGCGGCTATCAAGGCGCACGCCGCGGCTTGGGCGCCACCCAGCTTGATCTGAAAGGCGGCAGGTCCGAGGACTATCGCCGCGTTCTCCTGCTTGAGGAGCGGGAAGAAATATCCGAGGTAGTCGGAAAACGCCAGCGCGGCCAGTGCGATCGGGGCGGAGAAGCCGGCGAAGAAGGAAACCCAGCCGGTCATGAATCCCCAGGTTGGGCCAAAGGCTTGGGTCAGGTAGACGTACTCGCCGCCGGAGCTCGGATAATTGATGCCCAGTTCGGAATAGCAGAGGGCTCCGGCGAGCGCGCAGATCGCGCCCACGAGCCAGATCGAGAGGACGAGGGTGGGGTCGCCGAGATCGCCGGCCAGGAAGCCGCTCGTTGTGAAGATGCCAGTCCCCACCATATTGGAGACCACGAGTGCGGTCGCGCTTACGATTCCGAGTTGGCGCAATAATACGCCCGGCCTGCTGTCGAGACCGACGGGGGCAGCTGACTTGTCTGATTCCACCTTCCGCCATTGTACGCTACGCCGCCGTACCCCCGCCTCGGACGCTCTCCGGCGCTGCCGAATCGAGATATCATAAGCTCAAAGAACGCAATATACCTAAAGGAGCGCGACATCGATGAGCAGTCAAACCAGCCGCAGGGGTTTCCTGGGCGCGGGTGCCACAGCGTTGGCGGGAATCGGGTCAGCCAGCGGGATCGCATTGGCGGCCGACCAGAAGAACGACGATCTGAAACTTGGGGTCGCCAGCTACTCGCTCCGGGAGTTCAGCCGCAGGATGGCGATCTCCATGACCAGGCAGCTCGGGATCCGCTACATCAATATCAAAGAGTTCCATCTTCCCTATCGGAGCACCCCAGAGGAGTTGGCTCGCGGACGGAAGGAGTTCGAAGCCTCCGGCCTAACCATCACCGGGGGCGGCACGATCAACCTCCAGAAGGACGATGACAGCGACATCCGGTTTTACTTTGAGTACGCCAAGGCGTGCGGCATGCCCATGATGGTGATCGCCCCGACCCAGCGGACAATGCCCCGGATCGAGCGCTTCGTAAAGGAGTACGACATAATGGTCGCGGTCCATAACCACGGGCCCGAGGACAAGTACTTCCCCGCCCCGAAAGATGCCCTCAAGGTCATCAAGGACATGGATCCCAGGGTTGGAGTCTGCATCGATGTGGGCCACACCACCCGCACCGGAGCCGACGTCGTGGAATCTATCGCCGAGGCCGGCCCCAGGCTCTTGGATATGCACATCAAGGATCTGCGAAACTTGATGGACAAGAACAGCCAGTGCGAGGTCGGCGACGGCGCCATGCCCGTCGTAGCCATCTTCAAGCAGCTTAAGAAGATGAACTACCAGGGCCACATCATGCTGGAGTATGAGATCAAGCCGGACAATCCTTTCCCGGGGATGGAGAAGTCTTTCGCCTACATGAAGGGCGTTCTGGCGGGCCTCCGCGGGTGAAGCTCCGCTCGCCAGGCGGACACGGCGATCGGAAAAGAAAAAAGCCCGGGCCTGAGTACCGGGCTTTTTGTATTAAGCGGGCAACGTCCTACTCTCCCACACACTCGCGCGTGCAGTACCATCGGGGCTGAGGGGCTTAACTACCGTGTTCGGGATGGGAACGGGTGTGACCCCCTCGCTATGGTCACCCAAAAGTTGGCAGGATCCTGACTGTTCAATTGAACATTGACGGGCGGTCTGCTTGTTTGCCTTTGCGGAAAGCGCGCGTGTGAACCATGAGTTCACAGTAAATTTTATGGTCAAGCCGAACGGGC
>JBKBWD010000045.1:0-37717 GCA_046289265.1 Bryobacteraceae bacterium
TCAGCACGATACTCGGCTATCCTACCAAGCGCCTCCTACGGCTCGCTTCGGAAATTTCAAATATGTTTGGCTAGGAATTAGTTACCGGATTTGTCGGACTTCGGAAGAAAAGACCCCGGGCGGCGGCTGGCCGCTCCGGGGTTCGTGTCGATCACCAGTCGGCGCGGATGCCGAACTGGAATTGGCGGCGATCGTTGGAGATGCTGGTCACCTGGCCGAACAGGGGGCTGGCGGCGCTGGTGTTGACTCCATTAATCCTCCGCATGTTGAGTGCGTTCAGCGATTCCACACGGAACTGGATGCGGACGCCTTCCGCAGGGAAGAAGTTCTTCTGCAAGGAGAAGTCCGTACCGTAGTACCAGGGCATCCGGAGCTGGGAGTAGCGGAACGCGGAAGTGCCTCGCTCGAAGCGGTCGGGGTTGCGCAGCAGACTGGTGTCGAAGTAGCGGTGCGCGCCGTGTCCCGGCGTAGAAATCCTCGAGAAATCGAGGTTCGAGCGGTTCCAGTTGAGCGAAAGGGGTCTGCCCTCGGGGTTCACCAGCATGGCGCGCTGGGTCTGGAAGTTCCCGGCCGCGGTGGGTGTGCCGGTGAAGCCGACCGGCTCGCCGCTCGAGTAGTTACCGATGTACTGGATGGTCCAGCCGCCGACGGCGAAGTTGGCGGCGCGGTGCAAGTCGTTTCCGAACCGGCGCCCGCGGCCCAGCGGCAGGTCGTAGGATCCGCCAATCTTGATCCAGTGCGTGCGATCGCTCTGGGAAACCGACTTGTCGAGTGAGAGATCGTAATAATTCATCGGTCTCCCGGCGTTCATGCCCCAGGTGTCGCCGAAGGCGGAATCCAGATTGTCCATGGTCCGTGAGAAGGTGTAGTTCGAGAGGAATTGGAGGCCCGAGGAGAACCGCTTGTTCACCTGGACCTGGAGCGCATGGTAGGTTCCGAACCCGAGCGGACTGAAGGCGCTGTAGATGTTGCTCCAGTAGATCAGGTGCGGGAACGGCGCCAGCGTCTGCCAGGCCGGGATCCACTCGCCCAGGTCTCCGTATGGGTAGCGTCCGCCGGCGGCGCGGATCGCAGCGGGAACGGATGCGTCGTTGTTGATCCAGACCGCCAGCGGGTCGCCGATGGCGAGGTGCCGGGGGTCGAGCTGGTTGAGTTGACGGAGCTCATTGGCCTGTGTAGCGGTACTCTTCGAGCCGACGTAGCCGATGTCGAAGACCAAGTTGCCGGGCAGCTCGCGCTGGATGTTGAAGTTCCACTGCTGGGTATAGCCGACGCGGCCTCCCGCGGGATCCCAGTTGACGGGGCCCCAGGCGTTCACCGGCGGAGCGGCAAGACTGGGTGTGGGCGCGATCGCCTGGACGACGCCTGGATAGCCGTTGTCCCAGTTGAAGGCCGGGCCGTAGCCGGTCGGGGAGTTCACTTGGTTGATGCTCTGGAATCCGATTTTGTTGCCCCAAGGGTTGCCGGACCAGCCGTTCGGGCTGCGGCCATGGAAGAAGATACCGTAAGCGCCGCGGATGGCCAGCTTGTCGGCCGCCTGCCAGGCAAAGCCGAAGCGCGGCGAGAAGTGCCTCCTGCTGCTATCGGCAAAGTTGCGGCGGCTTTCGCTGGCATACTCCATGGCTCCAGGGAAGCCCCACAGAGGATCGACGAGCGTGGGGTTCCAGTTCGGGTAGCGGTTGTAGTGCTCGACCGGGAGCGGCTGGTAGTCCCAGCGAACGCCGAGATTGAGCGTGAGGGTCCGGGAGACGCGGAAGTCATCCTGGAAGAACATGGCCATGCTGAGGTAGCGGGAGCCCGTGGGCGTATCGATCAGCACGCTCGAGCTTGCCACGTCGCCCAGGAGCATGCTGGCGAATCCGTGTCCGGTCTGGTTGAAGCCGGGCAGTCCGGTCTGTGCCTGGCTGAAGTTGATGGCGCCGGGACCGGCATTGTCCCTGGACCGCATATAGCTGCGCCGCCAGTCGATGCCCATGCGCATCGAATGCCGGTTCTTGATCCAGGACAGGGTGTTGATGAACTGGAAGTTCTGGGCGGCGAGTAAGTTGTTGGCCTGATAACCAAGCAACGGGAAGTTGACGCGGTCGTTATTTCCGAAGCTGATCTGCGGGAAGTTGTAGGTCCGATCGTAGCCGCGCAGGCCGAGCGCTTCGACGCCGTTGATGCCGGTATGGACCGACGTGCTGGGATTCCGCTGGCGGTTAAAGCCGAGCTGCATGTGATTCATGATTGTCGGAGAGGCGACCCAGTTCCATGCCATACGGCCGTACCAGGATTCCACCTGTTGCAGGCGGAGGCGCGAAAGGGGCCCGCCGAACCGATCATTGAAGTCCCAAACACCGCCCTGGTCGAGCAGGTAGCGGGGCCGGTCGACCCAAACGTAAGAGCCATTGATGCGGTGCGCCGAGGAGACCTGCTGGTCCATTTTCACCGAGAGCTGATCCTGCGTGAAGCCGGCCTGGTTGGCGATCGGGAAGAACGCGTTGTTCAAAAGCGCGATCTGGCCGGTGCCGTCGGTGACCGTGGGATTGTAGTGTCTGGTGAAGATGTTGCCGAGGTTCCGGGCGACATTCGAGATCATCGACGCGGGGATCTGGTTGTTCGGGAACGGGTCGCGCACGAGCTGCCCGTCGACGAACCGCGTCGTGCGCGGGTCATAGATGGTGCCGCGGAGGACCGGGCGGCCCAACGCGTCGGTGCCGATGCGCTCGTTGGTGAGCAGGCGGCTCAAATCACCGTTCCAGAACTCGGGCAGAGGCGCTGTGACGGTGGGAGATCCGCCGCCGGCGTAGGCTTCGTTATAGCGCTCATACGAGAGATAAAAGAAAGTCTTGTTGCGGCCGTCGTAGACCTTCGGGATGTACAGCGGTCCGCCACCGGAAAAGGCGTAGTTGTGGCGGCGGTCCAACTGGCGCGGACGTCCGAAGTAGTTATTGGCGAAGGTGTTGGCGTCCATCCACTCGTTGTGGATCTGGCCCATGGCCGAGCCGTGCACCTGGTTGGTGCCGGACTTCATTACGAAGTTGAAGATGCCGCCGCCGGTACGGCCGAACTCGGCGCTCATGCCACTGGTCTGGACGCGGAACTCTTCGAGCGCTTCCATCGACGGGCTGGATTCGCCCATGTGACCGCCAATATAAATGGTGGCGGAGGCGCCGTCGAGGACGACTTCCTTGGCGAAGGCGGGGCTGCCGTTGATGCGGCTGGTCCAGTTGTTGCCGGCGACGCCAGGCGTCAGCCGGTAGGCGAAGTTTTCGGCATAGCGGCCGCCGCTGAAGCCGAGCGGCATGTCGACGACGCGCCGGTTGTCGAGCGAGGTCCCGACCTCAGGCGTGTCGGTCTGGAGGAGTGGCACCTCCGCCGTGACTTCGATCGATTCCGTGGTGGAGCCAAGCTGAAGGACTGCGTCGGCGCGGATAACCTGGGCGATGCCGAGATTGATGCCGTCTCTCACGAGCTGGCGAAAACCGGCGGCCTCGTATTGAATGCGGTACGGGCCGACCGGCAGATTTGGCATGGTGAACTGCCCGGCGTTGTTGGTTGCGGTTTCGTAGGTTGCATTGGTGGCCGTGTTGGTGATGGTCACCTTGACCGAAGCGACGACTGCCCCGGCCGGATCGGAAACGGTTCCCGTGAGCGTTCCGCGATCCTGTTGTGCGAATAGCGAGAACGACCCCAGGAGAATAAAACACAGCAGTATTCTCAATCTCACGATTTTCAACCCCTTTCTAAATGCTCATTCTGACCACCGCTCCCGGGCCGGTCGGCGAGAAGAGACGGCGAGACTCCGGATTCATAGTTCGGATGAGGCGCATTATGATCGTTCCTGGCAGAGTGCGATTCCCGAACGCGGTCATGGCCTCGAGTTCCTGTTCCTGATGGGCGCACCATTGGCGCCGAGATTCGTTCCGTGATGATGGTTCCAAAAGTGCAACGTGCTCTCGATAAAGGCTTGGCGCGCGATCGCCGGGTCACCCGAGCATAGGCCGGCGAGGATTTGCCGGTGCTGCCTGGCGGAATCGAGAAATTCATTGACCGATGAGGGCTCGCGTTGGAGTAGGACGAAAGCGAAGAGGGCGAAGGCGATCCGCTCGAGCGCCGCGGCCAGGTAGCGGTTGCCGCAGAGATTCCACAGTGTGCGATGGAAGGCGATGTCGTTGGCGTGGAATTCGGCGAGGTCGAGTTCTGCGGCCGAGGACTCCATGGCGGCAACGATGCGCGCGAGTTCTGCGGCAATCTGATCGGACAGATTCGGCACGGCCTTTTCAACGGCCAAGGCTTCGAGAACCAGCCGGACTTCCAGGATTTCGCGGTAGTCCTGACGCGTCAGCGTCGTGACATACGTCCCGCGCTTCGGTATTTTGCGGACGAATCCCTGGTGCTCCAGTTCTTTGAGTGCTTCCCGCAAGGTGGGCTGGCCGATACGGAGGCTGGCGGCGAGTTTCTGCTCGACGAGGCGCTCACCCGGCCGGAGACGTCCGTTGAGGATGGCTTGACGGATGTTTTCCACAACCGTCTCGGGGACGGACTGGAACCGGATCTCCCGGAAGTCGCTGTCATCCCGTGCGCCGGGGAGGGCGTCTGCTGCGAATCGGTGGCTCATCTGCGGCAAGAGGAAAGATAATCTATAATTTTTGGCGCGTACATGTTACAGGCGTTAGAGAATCCGTTAGTCGGAGTGTTTGGAACCAACGCCTCGTAGAATCAACAGCTTAGACGATTCATGCGACTCAAGGCGGGCGTGGTCACCACGGCTGGGCCTGGTTGGGAGGAGCGTCAGGCTTGGGCTAAAATGAGCAAAAATAAAGGCTTCAGGATGGAGGGTATGCCCCCCGGTTGCGACCGGTGTCGAGCCGTGCAATAACTCTTTTAACGCGACTGATAACCGTTAGCGACTCCCTTGCGCTCTGTTTTGAGGTACATGGGGAGGGAAGTTCTTCTGACTGGGAGGGAGCGAACGTATGGACTCGATCTCGTTGTATGAGAAGCGTGAGACTCTCAGGAGGATTCTGCGCAGCAGGCATTTCAAGCGAGCCAGGAAGAAGAGCCGATTCCTGGAGTTCGTTTGCGAGCAGAGCTTCGTAGGAAAGGGCGACGATCTCAACGAGTACCTGATCGGAGTGGAAGTCTACGAGCGCGGCGCGGACTTCAACACGCAGGACGACGCGATTGTGCGCGTTCAGGCGCACGAGATTCGCCGCTGTCTGCGGGAATATTATGAGGACGAGGGGCGCGACGATCCCTGGAAGATCGAAATCCCTCCGGGCCAGTACGCTCCGGTGTTTGTGAAGGTTTCGGAGGGGACGCCGCAACCGTCTGCGGCTTTGACAGGGGGGAGGGAACGGCTGGGCGGTTTGCCGACCCTGGCCGTGGTGGCAGGCCTCGCGGCCGCGTGCGTGATTCTCGCGACGCTGCTGGTTCTGAAATCGCGGTCCACGGAAGCGGCGCCCACGGTTCGAATGGACGAGCACATGACGTGGTTTTGGGCTCCGTTTCTGTCGAACGCGGAGTCTACTCTCATCGTCATTCCCAACCATCCGCTTCTCCGGGCGGCGCACGAGGGCGACACGCCCGCGACACTTGAAGAGAGCCATCTGATTCCGAAGGAGAAGCTTCCTTCGTTCCGGGACACGATCCACTATCGGGAGCTGGCCGAGTTTTTGTTTGTTCCTACCGTGAATGATTTTACGGGAATCGGCGAAACGCTGGGATTGTTAAACCTGTTCGAAGTATTCTCGCGCGCGGGGCGGAGTATGCGCGTTAAGCCTTCGCGGTTAGTCGATTTTGAGGACGTACGGCGCGGAAATACCATCCTGCTTGGGGGGAATCAGTCCTGGAGTGGAAGAATCTTCGTGTATCCGCAGGGATTTCGGTTCCTCGCGGGAGTGATACACAACAAATCGCCCCGTCCGGGGGAACGCGATATGTATAAACCGGAGTTTGATCCTGTCAGCAACAGCCTGCGTCGCGACTATGCGCTGGTGTTAATGCTTCCGAATGAGAAGCCAGAGCATCGCATTCTTCTGATCTATGGGATTTACACGCAGGGCTCGCAGGCGGCCATCGAATACCTGACAAGCGCGTCGCGGCTTGAGGAGCTGCGTCAAGGGCTACTGGCGGCCGCCGGCGGAGGCGGTCGCGCACCGAAATATTTCCAGGCACTACTTGAAACGACGGTGGAGAATCAAGTCCCCGGTCCGGCTTCCTTGGTCGCGGTTCGGGTGATTGAGGGGAACACGATCCGTTAGCAGCCCGTGGTTTGAGAGGTGCGATCTCTGGGGCGGCGGCGCTCCCGTAGAGAAGATGTCAAAAGACCGGGCAACCGCTCGGCAGGGCACGCGTTTGCGGCGGAATGAGTTGCCGAGCCCAATCAGATGGGGGACGCACGGATAAAACTGTCAGCTCAAGGCGGCCGGATCCAACGGTAGCGCTCCGAGTATCGCTCCGTTGGGCACCGGCCGCCTGTGTGGGAACGGAATCAGCTCTAGTTTAACGCCAGAAGTCCAAATAATTCCACAAAAATCCTCTCATTGAGAAATAAATTTCGAGCTATTCGGTACTACCACTCCGTCAAGAGTTGTATTACGGCGTAGGAGGCTGTTCTTCGTCTTCCGGTAATGGATCGGGTGTGTCGAAGGTGATAACAGTGTCGGCGCCGAACTTGCGGTAGAGGCGGAATTCGACTTCGTTCTTCGCCAGCAGACGGCCTTCGCGCATGCGAACGACCGCGCGAAGCGGGAGGACGTACTGCTGTTCAGCGATCTCAATAAAGTCGTAGTCGAGCACGGTGGAGGCCTGCTGGATCGGGAACGTGGGCGGGACATCCACGGCTTCCAGGGTGATGCGCAGGACCATGGGGATTTCGGCGTCCACGTAGACGAGTCCGCGATAAGCCGTGAGGATCTCCAGTTGACGCTGGTAGCTGAGGCGCCACTTCGACTTCGGCTGCGCGACCCGGTAGGAGAAAACATGTGCGCGGCGGCCCCGGAGCGTGGTCCAGCGGTCCCAGGTGAAGGCGGCCTCGGTCTCCGGCTCGAAGACCTCGCGCAGCATACTGCCGAACTCGCCGGTCGATGTCGCGCCGCCGATGCTGTCGAGCGAGGCGTCGACCATGCGGTTGTTGA
This sequence comes from Bryobacteraceae bacterium, assembly GCA_046289265.1. Lineage (GTDB taxonomy): Bacteria > Acidobacteriota > Terriglobia > Bryobacterales > Bryobacteraceae > JBKBWD01. The sequence continues at coordinate 7,125 of JBKBWD010000045.1, forward strand.
CGAGAATCACCTTGTAGTCCTCGCGCTGCTCGAAGTAGCTGAGGCGGGCGGTGACGACGTCCTGCCGCTGCCAGATCTCAAGCCCCGAGGGATCGACGTAGCGGCGCGTGACCTGCGTGCAGATGAAGTCGGGGAGGCGCTTGACGTAGCTCAGGGCGTATTCCCGGACCTCGGCGAGGATGCGCTTCTGCTCGGCGGCTGAGGGTGGCGGAATGGGTTTCGGTGGGGGCTTGACGGGCTTGGGCGCGGGCGGCGCGAGGCGGGCGGAGGCCTCCTGCAACTGGCGGAGCGCTTCGAGAGTTCTGGGGCCGGCGCCGAGTCCCTGGAGATCCTCGACGGTGGAGACGCTGAGACGTTCGGTCAGGGTGACGCGCTTGAGGTAATCGGCCACCTGCTTGTCGGGGTGCTTCAGTTGGATCGAAGACTGGACGAAGGACACAAGCTGGCTGACCGTCATCTTCGCCTGTCCGGAGGCGGCGAGGACGACCGCTAGCATGAGGAGTCCGATTCTGAGCGCCAGTCGATGCATTCCCGCGCGAGCAGTATTCCTCTTCTTATACCGGACGGCCTCGGGCGGCTATTCGTTACCACCAAAGAGTCGCCGTCTCCGCTGCGACGGCGGCGCCGAGGAGCCGCCGGCCGCGCGGTCGATAGCGGCTAGAGCCAGCGGAGCCATGACGCGGTAGCCGGCGCTGTTGGGGTGGAGGCCGTCGTCGGCGAGTTCAGCCTGAAGAAAACCTGCGCCGTCAACCATTTGCGAAAAATAGTCGAGGTAGATCAAGCCGCGCTGCTCGCACATCCGGCGAAGCCAGTCATTGAGTTGGCGAATGGTGGCCGGCGGGCGGGTTCCGGTCATGGCGAACCGGGGATTCTTGTCCTTGTGGTGGTCGCTGACCGGAAGGATGGATGCGAAGATCGGCTTGATCTTGTGGAAAACGGCGAGGTCGGCCATCATCGACAGGTTGTTCTGGATGACGGCCGGGGGGACGCCGCGGGCGATGTCGTTGGTTCCGGCGAGGATGAGGACGGCGTCAGGTTTGAGGTCGATGACATCGGCCTTCATGCGGCCGAGCATTTCGCCGGTGATCTGGCCGCTGATGCCGCGGTTGATGAAATCGCGGTCGGGGAAGTATTCGTTGAGGCGCCAGCCGTCGGTGATGGAGTCGCCGAAGAAGACGACCCGGAAGTTGTTGGGAACAGGAGGGGAAACACGGGAGTTGGCTTCGGCGTAGCGGCGGAGGTTGTCGCGGTCCGGATTACGGATGGCAGCCTCGCGCAGGTCGAGCAGGGCCTGGAAGTGGGCCTCGGTGCGGCTGACGCCGTCGCGGAGTTCGGCGAACTGGCGGCGCGCCTCCTCCGGGAAGGGGTAGGGCTTGGGAACCGCGTCGGCCAGCGCCAGATAGGCGCGGAGATTCGTGAGCAAAGAATAGGTGACGCCGACGTGCTGACGCGAGGCGCCAAGGTCGAGGGTACGGATCGCCTGGGCGATGTTCTCCTTGATCGGGGCGCCGGCGCGGGCGAGTTCGGGGACGGCCACCATCGTCGATTCCATTAACTGCACGTTCCGCCGGAACAGTTCAAGCGAATCGTTCACCGAGAGCAGAGCGCTCTGCTGCGCCGGCAGCAGGGAGGCCGCCATCAGGAAAATCCAGAGAGACTTCACGTCCGTTCCTCTTTCTCCAACTGAAGCGTAATTGTACCTACGTGGAACTGCAGGCGCACGCGGATCTGTACCGGGAGGCGGCGCTCATCGTCGGTGACCCAGACAAAGAGGCGGCCTTTGCGCCGGTAGAGGACGTCGTTGAACAGGTGCGCTTCGTAGCGGATGGTTTTATACCTGCCGGCCGGAGTGGAGATCTCTTCGCGCTCCTGGGCGTCGATGCGGGCCAAGACCAGTTTCTTGCCGTCGGTAATGGGGAGTTCGGTGGTCTGGCCGGGTTCAAGCCGCAGGTTGCGGAGACGGCTCAGGCCGCCAACGACGTCGTGGACGCACTCGGGGATATCGATCTGTTTCTCCAGGACGACGGCGTCCTTGACGAGATCCCGCTCGATATAGCTGGCCTTGCGGGCTTCGGGGTCGAAGGTAACGCGGGTTTCGCGCTGTCGTTTCCCTTCGTGCGCTTTCAGGAAGACCTCGGAAGCGCACTGCTGTTCGCGGAAGGAGACATTGTACTCGTCGTTGACCGTATAGAGCTTGGAGACTATGCCGGTGGACTCCAGGTGGAGCGCAGCCCATTTCTTGGGATCCGACTCGGCCGCCCAGGTCAGCTTCGCGTTGCCTGCCCGGACCAGGCGCCATTCGACGCCGTAGTGCAGGGTAAGCTCGCCCGCGGGCCGTGCCGGCTCAAGCGACAGTCCGGCCTTGGACGGGGCCTGGAACGGGTACGACGGTAGGCCGAACAGAGCCAGGAAAAGACACGCAACTCGCTGTTTTCGGTAGGCTCCACGCATGAACCCTTGAGTGTGGCAGATCGGGTTGCGGACGTGCAAGGGGCGGCCGGAAGGGGCCGCGGCCTAAAAATCGATCGACGCCAGAACCTCGGAGGGGCGCTTGTCGAAAGCCTTGCAGATCGCGAGGAGGCTTTCGATGCTCGGGAGGTTGGCGCCGCGCTCGATGGAACTGATCTGGGAGACGCTTAAGTGCGTGGTGGCGGCGAGGTCCTTCAGCGACCAGTCGCGCTCGACGCGCAACATTTTGATGCGGTGGCCGAGGCGCTCGCGCAGGCGGTCCTGCGGGGTCTTGCCGAGATCGAAGGTCTCGGCGGCGTTCTTTAGGACCTGGCGCAACTGGGCCAGGGAGAAGGGTTTCGCCAGGTAATCGAAAACCCGCATCTTGAAGGTCGCGCGCATGTCCTCCAGAGATGGATACCCCGTGACGATAATCACGCACAGGTCCGGGTACTTGGCCAGGAGTTGTTCGAGGACCTTGTCGCCCTTGAACTCGCCCATCTTCATGTCGAGCAGGACGATGTCGGGGACGCGCTGCTCGCAGCCGAGGAACAGGTCCTCGGGGTGTCCGAAGGTGCGGACGACGTAGGCGCCCTCGTCGTTCAGAAAGTCCTCGACGTAGTTGCGGAAGTCGAGGTCGTCATCCAGGACGGCAATATCGACTGCGGCGGAGTTCGGGGCTTCTGCGTGGCCTTCTTTCATGGTTCCTCTATTGTTGCTCGACGGCGGCGGTTTTTGCGGCCGCCGGCAGGCGAACTTCGAGGCGCGCTCCGCCTTCGGGGCGGTTGACGGCGATAATCGAGCCGCCGTGCTGGTGGATGATCCCTTCGGCGACGGTGAGTCCCAGGCCGGTGCCGCGGGCGTCGAGGCGCGAGGTGACGAAGGCCTCGAAGATGTCGGGGAGGACGTCGGGCGGAATGCCCGGGCCGTCATCGTCGACGCAGATGGCGATGCCAGGCCGGCCGTTAAGATCGATGCGTCGCGAGCGGACGACGATGCGGCTGCCCGAGGCGACCGCGTTCAGGGCGTTCCGCAGGAGGTTGACGAAAACCTGGGCCAGCCGGTCGGCGCTGCCGATGACGATGTCGCCGGCGTCGAGTTCGCTTGAGAATCGGACGTCGGCCGCTTTTTCGTCGATGGCGACCAGGCTCCAGGACTCCTCGATCAGGGGCTTCAGGGGGACAGGCTCCATCTCCTGGCGGCGGACGCGGGCGAAGTCGACGAGGCTCTCGCTGATCTTTCGCAATCGCTGGGCGACGCGCATCATGCGGGCGAGGCGATCCTGGGAGTTGGGGTCCGGCACGGTCTCGGTGAGTTTTTCGATCGAGCCTTGGAGGACGGCCAGGGGGGTGTTCAACTCGTGGGCGACGCTGGCGCTCAGAAGGCCGAGGCTGACGAGGCGGTCCTGGTCGGCCAGGTTCCTCTTGGCGGTTTCGAGGAGATGGTTTTTCCGCTTAAGGTCCTCGTTGACCTCTTCGAGTTGCTTGAGGGCGGAGGCGAGCCGGTCCTCCTGTTTGCGGAGCTCGGCGATCGAGGCGTTGCGGGAGCGCATGATCTGGCCGATCTCGTCGCCGAGAATCAGGCCTTCGTCGATGATTTCGTTGTCGCGGTCGCCGTGCCGTGTCGCCTCGTCGGCGTCGAGCATAAGGCGGATGGGCCGGTAGACGTAGAAGGGCATGATGATCAGCTCGAGGAGCAGGACCGCGAGTATGTACGTCAGGCCAAGCACCACCAGGAGCGTGGTCTTGGCAAAGTGCATTATGTTGTCATAAAATGCGTGCGGTAATCGAACAACGCGATATGCGTCCGGGCTGTCCGCTGTTTTGTAAAGATAGTCTGGCTGATCCGGAGATTGAATGACGGCGCCCGGGTGGTCAACGAGCCAGAGCCGTACGTGCTCGGGGACCTCCAACTCGTCTGCCGATCCCTCGCGATAGCCGTAAATTTCCATGCCTGGCAGCCTAGGGAATGGCCGGTCTTCAATGAAGATCTGCCGGACGAGGGCGGCTTCGCGGTCGCGGGCGCTGCCGATGCGGTTCTCGAAAACGGGAATAAGCGAGAAATAGACCGCGGAGGCGAGCACTAGAAAAAAGAGGTTATGAAGGACCATCAGCTTCGGCCGGACCTTGAGGTCGCCGAAGGCGCGCCCGAGCGGGGAAGTATGGTATCTTTGTACCTCAGACTTGTGATTGCGGTGAGGCAAGAATTTTTGCTCCCATTGCAGAATACGTGCTGCTGTGATAGAAATAAAGGCGGCACACGCCAAACCCCCACTGGGTAGGGCCGTCAATTGACAACCTGGAACCAAGAACTGGGATGAGCGCTATCTTTCCGAAGTCTACCGACAAGGTCCTCAGGATCGCCGCGGGCATTGTATTAGTCCTTGTTGCCGGCGGGGTGAGCCTGCTTGGATACCTTACCCTCCCCGAGGTCCTGGACACGGGGTATACGCCGGTCCAGCCGGTTCCCTACAGCCACAAGCTGCACGCGGGGAATCTCGGGATGGATTGTCTCTACTGTCACAGCACCGTCGAGAAGGCCGCCTATGCGGCAATCCCCGCCACGGAAACCTGCATGAACTGCCACGCCAATGTGCAGACGCAAAACCCGATTCTCGCCAAGGTGCGCGAAAGCTATGCGACCGGCGAGCCGATCCCATGGGTAAAAGTTCACAGGCTGCCCGATTACGTCTATTTTAATCATTCGGCGCACGTAACGGTGGGTGTGAGCTGCGTAAGCTGCCACGGGCGGGTGGACCAGATGGTCGAGGTGAAGCAGGTGGAGCCCCTGAACATGGCCTGGTGCCTGGACTGCCACCGCAATCCCGCGCCGAACATCCGGCCCGCCGAGCTGGTGACGAACCTGGCCTGGAAGCCGGACCGCGACCCGGCCGAGATCGGCCGCGAAATCATTGCACAGAAGAATATTGCTCCTCCCGTGTATTGTTCGGGGTGTCATCGATGAGTCACACAGGAAAAGAATACTGGCGCAGTCTCGATCAGCTAGCGGATACCCCCCAGTTTCGTGAATGGGTGCATCGGGAGTTCTCCGAGGGAGCCTCGGAGATGCTGGACGGCAGCTCCCGCCGCACCTTGCTGAAGCTGATGGCCGCCTCCTTCGGGCTGGCCGGGCTGACCGCGTGCCGCCGCCCGGTGGAGAACATTCTCCCGGCGGCGATGAACGTCGAGGATTACATCCCCGGCAGGCCGCTCTATTATGCGACCGCGACGAGTGTGAGCGGCGCCGCAACGGGCCTGATCGTGGAGACCCATGACGGACGGCCCACCAAGGTCGAGGGCAATCCCTCTCACCCCTTCAGCCTCGGCGCCTGCTCGGCTCATGCGCAGGCCTCGGTTCTCAATCTCTACGATCCGGACCGCTCCAAGACTGTGTTGCGCGAGGGCGCGAAGTCGAGCTGGGAGGAGTTCACGAAGTTTGCGAAGGAGCACTTCGCAAGTCTGGGACAGGGTGAAGGGCTGCGGTTCCTGGCCGAGCCTTCGTCATCGCCGTCTCTGGCGGCGGTGAAGGCGCACGCGCTGGCAAAGTTCCCCCGTGCCAAGTGGGTCGAGTACGAGTCCGTGAACCAGGACAACGTGCTCGAAGGTGCTCAGATTGCTTTCGGGCAGCCGGTTCACACGCACTATCGTTTCGGCAACGCCGAAGTGGTGCTGGCGCTCGACGCGGATTTCCTCGGACTGGACTCGCAGACGATCCTGCCTGTGAAGCAGTTCGCGCAGAGGCGGCGCGTCACCTCGACGAATGATGCGATGAACCGCCTCTACGTAGTGGAAGCCCAGTTTTCGCTGACCGGCGCGATGGCGGACCACCGGCTGCGGATGCGGGCCTCCGATGTGGCGCGGCTCGCCTTCGAGCTGGCTTCGGAGCTGAATGCGGCCGGCGATGGGCTGCGGGTTCTCCAGAATGACGGCTCTCCGGCGCGGAAATGGCTCGCGGCCGTGGCGAAGGATCTGGCGAACAACCGCGGCAAGTCGCTGGTGGTTGCCGGACCTCGGCAGCCGGCGGTGGTCCACGCGGTCGTGCACCTGATCAACCAGGCGCTCGGCAACGCCGGCCAGACCGTGACCTACACGAGGGCGTATTCAGATACCTACCAACCGCAGGTCGCGGGCATCAAGGCGCTCGCGCAGGAGATGGCGGCCGGACAGGTGAAGTCGCTGGTCATCCTCGGCGGCAACCCGGTTTACACGGCGCCGGCGGATCTGGACTTCGCAGCGAACCTGAAGAAGGTGGATGTCTCGATTCACCTCGGTTCGCACGATGACGAGACCGCCGCGGTATCGAAGTGGCACCTTCCGGAGGCGCACTATCTGGAGACCTGGGGCGATGTCCGGGCGCTCGACGGAACGGTTTCGATTCAGCAGCCGATGATTCAGCCGCTGTATGAAGGCAAGTCGGCGGTAGAGCTTCTGGCGCTGGTGAGCGGCTACAAGGATCAGCGCGGGTACGACATCGTCCGCAACCAGTGGCTGCCGCAGATGCCGGGGCCGGATCGGGAGATGGCGTGGCGGCGGGCGCTGCATGACGGCATCGCGGCGACCGCACCGAAGCTGGCGGAAGTGAGGCCGTCGGCCGATGCGCGCAAGGTGGCGGCGCTGGCCGCGGAAGCCGCCGGAAAGAGTTCGCAAGGCGTCGAGATCGTCTTTTATCCAAGCTCGGGTCCGTACGACGGGCGCTACTCGAATAACGGCTGGCTTCAGGAGGCGCCGGACCCGATGACCAAGCTGGTCTGGGACAACGCGGCGCTGATGAGCGCCCCGACGGCGAAGTCGCTGGGCGTCGAGGACGGCGATCTGATCGCGATCTCGAACGGCGGCCGTGAGGTTCCGATGCCGGTGATGGTGCAGCCGGGCCATGCGGATGACTCGATCTCGCTGGCGCTCGGATACGGGCGGACGCGCTGCGGTCGCGTCGGCGAGGGCGTCGGACACAATGCCGGCCTGGTCCGGACGAGCGAGGGCTTCTCGTTCGCCTCGGGCGCGACGGTCCGGAAGCTCGGGCAGAAGTACCAGTTGGTCACGACGCAGAACCACCACAGCATGGAAGGCCGGCCGATCGTCCGCGAGGCGACGCTGACGCGGTACCGCGAGCATCCGACCTTCGCGCCGGAGGCCGTGGAGCATCCTCCGCTGTTCTCGCTCTTCAAGGAACACGAGTACACGACCGGCAATCAGTGGGGCATGGTGATCGACCTGAACACCTGCGTCGGCTGCAATGCCTGTCTGGTCGCCTGCCAGGCGGAGAACAACATCCCGATCGTGGGTAAATACCAGGTCTCGCGAGGCCGCGAGATGCACTGGATCCGGCTGGACCGCTACTATACGGGCTCGGTTGAAGATCCGCAGGCCGTGATGCAGCCGCTGAACTGTATGCAGTGCGAGAACGCGCCGTGCGAAACGGTGTGCCCGGTGGCGGCGACGACGCACAGCCCCGAGGGTCTGAACGACATGGCCTACAACCGCTGTGTCGGGACCCGGTATTGCGCCAACAACTGTCCATTCAAGGTGCGGCGCTTCAACTTCCTGAACTGGCACACGGACGTGCAGGAGAGCAAAAAGCTGGTGCATAACCCGGATGTCACTGTGCGGATGCGCGGTGTGATGGAGAAGTGCACTTACTGCGTCCAGCGGATTCAGGAGAAGAAGATTCTGGCCAAGACCGAAGGACGCCGCCCGATCCGCGACGGGGAGATTCTTACGGCTTGCCAGCAGACCTGCCCGGCCGACGCGATCGTGTTCGGGAATATCAACGATCCGCAGAGCAAAGTCTCTCGTTTGAAGGCTCAGGATAAGAACTACGTGATGCTTCCTGAACTGAATATCAAACCGCGCACGAGCTACACGGCGAAACTGCGCAACCCCAATCCGGAGCTTGCATAACCATGGCAGACGTGGCGATTCAGCAGAAGCAAGTCGATGAAGTCAATCCACAACTGATCCTTGGGAATCCCACCTACGCGGAAGTCACGCAGAAGGTAAGCGAGATTACCGAGAATGATCCGCCTCGCGCCTGGTATATCGCGCTCGGCATCTCCGGCACGTTTACGCTCATTCTGGGCGCGATGCTCGGATACCTGGTCTGGAACGGCATCGGCGTCTGGGGCAACAACAGTCCGGTCGGCTGGGCCTGGGACATCACGAACTTCGTGTTCTGGATCGGTATCGGCCACGCCGGTACGCTGATCTCGGCGATTCTGTTCCTGTTCCGGCAGAAGTGGCGGACCTCGATCAATCGCGCGGCCGAAGCGATGACGCTGTTCGCGGTGGCCTGCGCGGGCATTTACCCGCTGTTTCACGTCGGCCGTCCGTGGCGCGCCTACTGGCTCTTCCCGATTCCGAACCTGGACCTCGGGATGTGGCAGAACTTCCGCAGCCCGCTGCTGTGGGACGTCTTCGCGGTGAGCACCTACGCCACGGTGTCGGCGCTGTTCTGGTATGTCGGCCTGGTGCCCGATCTGGCGACGCTGCGAGACCGGGCGAAGACGAAGATCCGGCAGTTCATCTTCGGCGCGCTCAGCCTGGGCTGGCGGGGATCGGCGCATCACTGGAAGAACTATGAAATGGCCTACCTGATTCTGGCGGGCCTGTCGACGCCTCTCGTGCTTTCGGTCCACACCATCGTCAGCTTCGACTTCGCGGTTTCGATCGTGCCGGGATGGCACACCACGATTTTCCCGCCCTACTTCGTCGCGGGTGCGATCTTCTCGGGATTCGCGATGGTCGTGACCCTGATGGTGTTTGCCCGGTCGGTTTACAATCTGGAGCACCTGATTACCACGAAGCACCTCGAGAACATGAACAAGATCATGCTCGCGACGGGAACCATCGTGGGGTACGCTTACGGGACCGAGTTCTTCATCGCCTGGTACAGCGGCAACGAGTACGAGCGATTCGCCTTCATCAATCGCGCATTCGGACCGTACGCCTGGGCCTACTGGACGATGATCTCCTGCAACGTGCTGTCGCCGCAGTTGTTCTGGTTCAAGAAGATCCGGACCAGCGTGCCGGCGATGTTCATTATCTCCATCTTCGTCAACATCGGCATGTGGTTCGAGCGGTTCGTGATCATCGTCACTTCGCTCCACCGCGACTTCCTGCCGTCGAGCTGGGGTTACTTCACCCCGACCTTCGTGGACATCCTGACGTTCGCGGGCAGCATCGGACTGTTCCTGACGCTGTTCCTGCTGTTCGTCCGGTTCCTGCCGATGGTTGCGATTTCGGAAGTGAAGGGCGTGATGGCAGCGCAGAAGGCGCACGCGGCGCATCGCCACTAGGGGAGACGGAATGAGCCAGGTTCAAGAGACCAAACAGAACGAAACATACGGCGTGGTTGCCGATTTCGACAGCCCCGAGGAACTGCTGCACGCGATCGAGGCCGTCCGGAAGCAGGGATACTCGAAGCTGGATGCGATGACGCCGTTCCCGATTCACGGTATCGACGAGGCGATGGGCGCCAAAAGGTCGATCCTCGGCTACATCGTCATCTGGTTCGGCCTGCTTGGGGCGATTGCGGCGCTGCTGCTGCAATGGTGGACCGGCGCGGTGGACTATCCCCTGGTGATCGGCGGCAAGCCGCTATTCGCCTTCGAGTTTTCGATCCCGATCACTTTCGAGCTGACCGTGCTGTTTTCGGCCTTTGCCGCCGTCATCGGAATGTTCGCGCTGAATGGGCTGCCGCGGTTCTATCACCCGACCATGAATTACTCGAAGTTCAGCGGGGCGACCAATGACCGGTTCCTGCTGGTCATCGAGAAGGACGATCCAAAGTTCGATGCCGAGCAGACCGCCTCCCTGCTGCGTTCGCTGGGGAGCCGCGATGTCGAGATCGTCGAGGCATAGAAAGAGAATCGAGATGCGACGCTATCATTTTCTGGCTGCCGCCCTGTTGGCGAGCGTGGTGATGAGCGGTTGCGCCGGCAACACGACGCGCAGCGCGCCTGTCGAAATCTTCCCGGACATGGACCGGCAGGCCAAGTATAAGCCGCAGATGGCGGGTCCGTTCTTCGAGGACGGCCGGGCCAGCCGGCGTCCGGTCCCCGGCACGGTTGCGATCGGGTATCTGAAGGAGGACGAGTCCTTCCATTCAGGAGTCAACGGCAACATGTACGTCGGCCGGAACCCGCTCCCGATCGACGCGGAATTGCTGGCGCGCGGCCGGCAGCGCTATGACATCTACTGCTCGCCCTGCCATTCGCGCGTGGGCAGCGAGGTGGGCATAGTCGGTAAACGCAGCATGTGGCTTCCGACCAATTTGCAGGAGGATCGCATTCGGGAGATGCCGGACGGCGAGATCTTCTCCGTAATTTCTGAAGGGCGGCGTCAGATGCCGGCCTACCGATTCCAGATCGAGGCGCGGGACCGCTGGGCGATCGTCGCCTACATGCGGGCGCTGCACCGCGCCAACAACGCCACCATGAACGATGTGCCCGCCGATTTGCGGAGTGAGTTGAGATAGCACATGATCAAAGAAGCCACACTCGATCATCCCAGGCACGAAGAGGCTAAGGACTCCTATCACCTCGATGAGCGCCAGTGGACGCGGGTCCGCAACTCCATCGTTTTCGTCCTGCTAGCGGCCTGGGTCGCCAGCGGCGCCGGCTACGTGCTGGACCGCACGCAGTTCAACTTCTCCTACCTGGTAGGATTTGTCTTCTTCGTGAGCATCGCCCTCGGGGGCCTGTTCTTCACGATGGTGCAGTACCTGACCGGATCGGCCTGGAGCGTCACGATGCGGCGCTTCATGGAGGCGATCGGCGCGAGTCTGCCGGCCGGCATCCTGCTATTCGTTCCCATCGCGCTCGGGTTGAGCGACCTGTACAAGTGGACGAATCACGATCTGGTCGCCAACGACCACATCCTGCATGGCAAGGCGAGCTACCTCAATGAGAACTTCTTCCTGATCCGCGCCGGCGTATGCATCCTGATCTGGAGCCTGTGGGGTTGGCGTCTGTTCAGCAACTCAGTGCGGCAGGACCGCACCAAGTCGATCGAGCACATGCACACGGCTTCGCGTTGGAGCGCTCCGGGGCTGCTGGTGGTGATGGTGACCGGCTCGGTCGCGGCCTTCGACTGGGTGATGTCGCTGGATCCGCACTGGTATTCGACGATCTTCGGCATCTACGTGCTCTCCGGCGGCGCCCTGGCCTTTATGGCGACGATGACGCTGATTTGCCTGGCGTTCCGGAGCTCCGGCATTCTCAGCCGCACGATCACGATCGAGCACATGCACGACCTGGGTAAGTGGATGTTCGCCCTGACCATCTTCTGGGCTTACATCGCCTTCTCGCAGTACCTGCTGATCTGGTACGCCAACATGCCGGAGGAGACGCTCTTCTACAAGCACCGCTTCGAGGGAAGCTGGGGGCTCTGGAGCCTGCTGCTGCTGGCCGGCCACTTCATCGCCCCGTTCCTGATCCTGATGCGCCGCGCGGCCAAGCGGAGTACGAAGGTCTTGGGAGTGATGGCGGTATGGATCCTGTTCATTCACTTCGTGGATGTCTACTGGCTCATCATGCCGACCTACTCCGAGCACGGCTTCCATCTGCACTGGCTGGACCTGGCTACGCTGGCGGCGGTGGGCAGCGTTTTCGCGCTCGTCTTCTGGGCGCGGTTCCGGCGGAACTCGCTGGTGGCGTACGGCGATCCCCGTTTCGAGCAGGGATTGCATTTCCATAACGTGTAAGGGATTGCGATAACCATGGCACAGGCAGAACCCAGAGCGATTCATACGGCGGACGAAGGATACGACCGCGGCGAACCGAAATCGGGCCTGATCGCCCTGATCGGGGGCGCGATTGTAGCGGTGGTGGTTGTGGTGATCTTCGCCGTCCAGTTTTACTACGAGCGCGTCAAGGAGCAGCAGCTTTACGAGAAGGTCATGGCGCCAATCGCCGGCGATCTGGTGGATCTGCGGACCCTCGAGGACCGGCGGCTCCATTCATACGGCTATGTCGATCGAGAGGCCGGCAAGGTCCGGATACCGATCGAGCGGGCGATGGAACTCCTGGCGCAGGAGGCGGCAGATAACCGGCTGCCGTACTCGACGCGGCCGACGCCCGTGAAGCCTCCCGAGCCGCCGCCGGGCGGTCCGGCGGCCGCGGCGGCGGGAGAGTAGCAGGCAGGTTGAATCGGTGGTTTTCGGCAGGATCGGAATGACGATGAGACAGCACGAATTTCAGCGCCGCGCGCTGGCCCTTTTGGCCGGCCTCGCGCTTTTGTGTCCGCTCGCGCTGTTCGCCGCCGAGCCGCTTCCTGAGGAACTGGAAGGGGTCGGAATCACGGAGAAGCTCGGCGACAAGATCGATCTTGACCTGACCTTCATCGCCGAGGACGGCTATCCGGTGACGCTGCGAAAGTACTTCGAGCAGGACCGGCCGGTAATTCTGAACCTGGTCTACTATTCGTGCCCGATGTTGTGCAATCTGGTGTTGAACGGGCAGACGGCGACCCTGCGGGAGATTCCGTGGATGCCCGGCAAGGAGTTCGAGGTCGTCACGATCAGCATCGATCCGACCGAGACTTTCGCTCTGGCGCGGAAGAAGAAAATCTCCTATCTGGAGAACTATGAACGGCCGGCCCCCGGCTGGCATTTTCTGACCGACCATGAGGGCAACGTGAAAAAGCTCGCCGAGCAGGTTGGGTTCCACTACCGGTTCGACGGGCGCCAGGAACAGTACGCGCATTCGGCCGCCATTATGGTGCTGACGCCGAAGGGAGTGGTCTCCCGCTACCTGTACGGCATCAAGTTCAAGGCCCGCGACCTTCGGCTCGCGCTGACCGAGGCGTCCGAGGAGAAGTTCGGCTTCAGCGTGGACCGGTTCCTGCTTTACTGCTTCCACTACGATCCGCAGTCCCGCTCCTATGTTCCGTTTGCGCGGAACATCATGCGCGGCGGAGGCCTGCTGACCGTGCTGGTGCTCGGAATTGTGTTGTTGCGATTGTGGCGGCGGGAACGGCTCGCCGTGGCCACACAGAAACTGGTGACTGCAAAATGAACTGGCTTCGCACGATGATGTTGCCCGTGGAGGGCTCCGCTTACGCACGCGACGTCGATAACCTGTACCTCTTCCTGGTCTGGCTCAGCGTCTTTTTCTTCGTCCTCATTGCCGGGTTGACAGGGTACTTCGTCTGGCGCTACCGCAAGTCGCGCTCCAGGGGGCCCACGCCGCATATCACGCACCATATCGGCCTGGAACTGACCTGGAGCATCATCCCGCTGCTGATCCTGATCGGGATCTTTTTCTGGGGCTTCCATGACTACATGAACGCCTCGGTGGCGCCGGAGGACGCGCTCGAAATTCAGGTCAGCGGCAAGAAGTGGCTCTGGACCTTCGAGTATCCGGACGGCATGCGGACGATCAACGAGATTCACGTGCCGGTGAACCGGCCGGTTCGTCTGATCATGTCCTCCGAGGACGTGATTCACAGCTTCTTCATCCCGGCCTTCCGCGTCAAGAACGACGTGCTGCCGAACCGGTACTCCATGGTCTGGTTCCATCCGATCAAAACGGGCACGTTTACGGTGTTCTGCGCCGAGTATTGCGGCAAATCGCACTCGGACATGATGGCGAAGGTCCACGTGGATGACGAGGCGACCTATCTGAAGTGGGTGGAAGAGGGCGACGAGATTATCAAGACCACGCCGCTGCCGGAGCTCGGCAAAATCGTTTGGGAGAATCGTGGATGCGCGACCTGCCACTCGATCGATGGAACCCGGGGGCAGGGTCCGAGCTTTAAAGGCATCTGGGCCGAGCAGCACAAGATGGCCGACGGGAGTGTGGTGAAGGTCGATGAAAACTATATTCGGGAGTCGCTGATGCAGCCGCAGGCGAAAATCCGGGCGGGCTACGAAGGCATCATGCCGACATTCCAGGGAATGCTTCGCGAGCGTGAAATTCTGGGCGTCATTGAGTTCATCAAGTCGCTCGGGTCAGGAAACGGTACGGAGTGACGAGGCGGAAGGGATCGAAACTATGGCTGACGTTGTAGCGGCGCCACACCACGTTGCGGGCCATGGAGGCCACGACAAGAACTATCTGAACGAGACCAAGGGCCTGAAGTCCTGGCTCTTCACGCTCGACCACAAGCGGATCGGCGTCATGTACCTGGTGATGATCATGACGGCCTTCTTCCTTGGCGGCTTCTTCGCACTGTTGGTGCGTCTGGAGTTGCTGACGCCGAAGGAAACGATCATGTCGGCGGAGATGTACAACCGGGCCTTTACGCTCCACGGCGCCATCATGGTGTTTCTATTCATCATTCCTTCGGTGCCGGCGGCGCTCGGAAATTTCGTTCTGCCGCTGATGATCGGCGCCAAGGACGTTGCGTTTCCCCGGCTGAACCTGGCCAGCTTTCATATCTACTTGGTGGGCGCAACGATGGCGCTGCTGGCGATGGTGTTCGGCGGCGTCGATACTGGCTGGACCTTCTACACGCCCTACAGCACCACGACCGACGGGCCCGTGACCCTGATCGTACTGGCCGTGTTCGTCTTGGGCTTCTCGTCTATCTTCACGGGACTGAATTTTATCGCCACGATTCACAAACTGCGGGCGCCGGGCATGGGCTGGTTTGACATGCCACTGTTCTGCTGGGGCATGTATGCGACCAGCCTCATCCAGGTGTTGGCGACTCCGGTTCTCGGCATCACGCTCGTCCTGCTCGTGATGGAACGGGCTTTCCAGATCGGCATTTTCGACGCGCGGATCGGGGGCGATCCGGTGCTGTTCCAGCACTTCTTCTGGTTCTACTCCCACCCGGCGGTCTACATCATGATTCTGCCGGGTATGGCGATTATCTCCGAGATCATCCCTACCTTCTCGAAGAAGACAATCTTCGGGTATCGGGGAATCGCGTTTTCGAGCGTGGCGATCGCGCTGATCGGCTTCTTCGTCTGGGGCCATCACATGTTCATCAGCGGCCAATCCATCCTGGCGACAGCGGTCTTCTCGTTCCTGACCTTCCTGGTCGCAATTCCTTCGGCGATCAAGGTCTTCAACTGGGTCTCGACGATGTACAGGGGATCGATTACGCTGGAGGCGCCAATGCTTTATGGCATCAGTTTCCTGCTGCTGTTCGCCATCGGCGGGTTGACGGGAATCTTCCTGGGCGCGCTCTCGACTGACGTGCATCTGCACGACACCTACTTCGTGGTTGCGCACTTCCACTACGTCATGATGGGCGGAACGGTGATCGCTTTCCTGGGCGGCCTGCACTACTGGTGGCCGAAGATGTTCGGCCGCATGTACAACGAGCGGATGGCGGCAATCGCCTGCGCACTCGTATTCATCGGCTTCAACGTCACCTTCATGACCCAATTCGTGCTCGGCAGCCAGGGCATGCCGCGCCGCTATTACAACTACCTCGACCAGTTCCAGCCGCTGCACGCGTTTTCGACTTTCGGCTCCTGGATCCTTGGGGCAGGGCTGTTCATGGTGCTTTGCTATCTCTTGGCGACGTTCCGGAAGCCGATGGACGCGGTCGCGAATCCCTGGGGCAGCAAGACCATGGAGTGGGAGACCGCCTCGCCGCCCATCACCCATAACTTCGAGGGGACGCCCGTCCTGCAGCACGGGCCTTACGATTACTTTCCGCCTGTGAGGAAATCGGCATGAGTCAACCGGCCACCGGCGCCGCGGTCGCAGACCACGGGCACGGACACGGACACGATCACAATCCGTTTCACCAGCATCATTTCGCCACCAGCGAGCAGCAGTTTGAGACGAGCAAGATCGGGATGTGGCTGTTTCTGGTCACCGAAATCCTGCTCTTCGGCGGGCTGTTCGTCGGCTACGGGATCATGCAGTCCAAGCATCCCGAGGCGTTCTTCGAAGCGCACCACCATCTGGATAAGATGCTGGGCGCTCTCAATACCGTAGTGCTTCTGGTCAGCAGCTTCACCATGGTGATGGCGGTCCACGCCGCGCAGACCAACAAGCGCAAGGCACTGATCATTTACCTGATCATCACGCTACTCTGTGCCGGCATCTTCCTTGGCGTCAAGTACTTCGAATACTCCCACAAGGTCCACGAGGGCTTGCTGCCGGGCAAGTTCTACTCGCACAAGGGCGACACGGTTCCGAACCAGTTCATCTTCTTCAGCTTCTACTTCATGATGACGGGCCTGCACGGCTTACACATCGTGGGCGGCATGGTCGTAATGGCGTGGGTGCTGCGGCGTGCGATACGCGGGGACTTCTCGAGCGCCTACTACACGCCGGTTGACTTAGTGGGACTCTACTGGCACCTGGTCGACCTGATCTGGATTTATCTGTTCCCACTACTGTATCTGATTACATAGGAGAGCCATGAGCGAACATTCGACGGCAACACACCAAGCGCACGAGCAACATCATCACGGCGGGCCGAAGTTGTACCTGGCGGTCCTGCTGGCGCTGCTGTTCCTGACGGTTGTAACGGTCGGGGCTTCGATGGTCGATTTCGGCTCTCCGACGGTCAACGTCGTGATCGCGCTGGCGATCGCGACACTCAAGGCTGCGCTGGTGGCGCTCTTTTTCATGCATCTGGCCTTCGACAAGCCGATCAACAGCCTGATTCTGCTGGCAGGACTGCTGTTTCTGGGCGTCTTCCTCGGCTTCTGTCTGATCGATGTCGAGGCGCGGGACCCGCTGTGGCCCAAGAACTGGAAGCCGGTCCAGGAGATGCCGGTTGCGCCCTCCGAGGGCGTGGCTCCGGCCGGGGGCGGGGCCGCCACGGCTCCAACGGCAGCGACACAGGAATAAATCCTGAACCTGTAACACTTCGGGCCGTGTGGCTCGTCATAGCTGGCGATATGACAACCACACGGCTTTTCCTTTTGCTCGCGATTGTCTTCTGTTTCGTTGCCTCCGCGGCTGACGTCACCGGGAAGTGGGTCGCCCAGGTTCCGGGACGCGGCGGGGAGCCTCGCGAAACCACCTTCCAGTTTAAGGCTTCCGGCGAAACGGTTACCGGCTCCATGAGCGGCTTCCAGGGTGGAGAGATTGCCATTTCGGACGGCAAGATCAACGGTGACATCCTGTCGTTTACCGTCACGGTTGAACGCGGCGGAAACACAATCAAGCAGACCTTCACCGGGCACGTCAGCGGCGACGAGATCCACATGAAGCGCGAAGGCGGGCGCGGTCCGGCGCGCGACTTCACGGCGAAGCGGGCGAAGTAGGGAACGGGGCGCGCGGGCGAGGAAGTGATCTCTTACGCGTGCGCGCTGCCGGACCGCCGCTCTTTGAGCTGTCCGGCGAGCTGACCGGCTCCCGCTCGCAGGAACAGGAAGTCGCTCCCGAGGGTGACGAAGTCCGCCCCGTCGGCAAGGATTTTGAGCGCCTCGTCCTGCGTCCCGGCGGTCATGCCGAAGGGGATGCCGGCGGCCTTGCAGCGCTCCCGTGCGTGGCGGCACAGCTCCAGCACCTCGGGCGTGCGGGCAAAGGCGGTCCACTGCTTTGCGGGATCGCTATCCGAAGTCGACTCCCGCCGCGAAAAGAACGACTGACCCGGCTTGAGCATCGAATAGGCGAGGTCGTTGGGCCCCATGAAGACGGCATCGATTCCGGGAACCGCAAGGATCGCGTCGATCTCGCGGGTGGCCGCCTCGTCCTCGATCTGGATGATGAGGGTCGCCAGTGAATCTGCCTCGGCCATGTACTCGGGCACGTCGAAACTGTAGGCCGCGGCGCGGTAGGGTCCGAAACTGCGCTTGCCGAGCGGCGGGAACTTGGCGGCCTCCACCGCTCGGCGGGCCTCCTCCGGCGAGTTGACCATCGGGACCATCACGCCTTCCGCGCCCTGGTCGAAGAGCCAGTTGATGATGTGGTAGTCGTTGCTCGGGGCGCGCACCAGGCACGCTGGTCCGTCCGCCGGAAAGGCGCCGAACAGGGCGGGGAAGTGCGACTGCGCCACTTCGCCGTGCTGCATGTCGAAGACCAGGAAATCGAAGCCGAGCCGCGTCATCATCTCGCTGCTGGCGAAACTGGCGAACGTGCACCAGCTCCCGGCCAGTTTCCTACCGCTTCTCAATTCCCGGGCAAAGCTCTTCCTTCTCACTCAGGCATCTCCTTTTGTGTGGCTGAAAGGCCGGCCAGCGGCCGCTCGCGTGTCTCCTGGTCCTTGTACTGCAACTGGTAGAGCTTCCAGTATATGCCGCGCTGGGCGAGCAGCGCCTGGTGCGAGCCGGTCTCCCGGAGGCGTCCTTTATGCATCACGAAGATGCGGTCGGCGCGCTGAATCGTGGACAGGCGGTGCGCAATGACGATCGAGGTGCGGCCCTCTACCAGCCGGGCGAGCGCCTCGCGGACCCGGTGCTCGGTTTCCGTATCGACGCTCGACGTCGCTTCGTCCAGAATCAGGAAGCGTGGATTGCGGGCCAGGGCGCGCGCGAAGCTGATGAGCTGCTTCTGGCCGGTCGAAAGCCCATTGCCGCGTTCGCGAACCGGCTGCGCGAAGCCGTCCGGCAGCGAGCGGATGAACTCGATCAGGTTGACCTGCTCGGCCGCGACAGCCAGTTCTTCGTCCGTGATCCCATGTGAGCCCAGCCGGATGTTGTCCTCGATTGTTCCGCTGAACAGGTGCGGATCCTGGAGGACGACGCCAAAATGCCGCCGCAGGTCCTTGGGGTCGAGTTCCCTGATGTCGATGCCGCCGATCCGGATCTGCCCCTTCTGCACGTCATAGAAGCGCAACAGGAGATTCGTCAGGGTCGTCTTGCCGGCGCCCGTATGCCCGACCACCGCGATCGTCTCGCCAGGCTCGATGCGGAAGCTCACGTCCTGGAGCACCCAGTCCTCGCCTTTATACGCAAACCAGACCCGGTCGAATTCGATGGCGGCCGCACCCGCGGGGAAGGGCCTGGGCGCGGCGGGCGGGTTGATCTCGACCGGAGTGTCGAGGAGCTTGAAGATGCGCTCGCTCGAGGCCATGGCCGATTGTAAAATGTTGTACTTCTCGCTCAGGTCCTGGATGGGCCGGAAGCAGCGCATTCCGTACTGGAAGAATGCGATCAGGACACCCAGTGAGAGCGCGCCGTCACGCACCTGGAAGCCGCCATAGGCGAGCAGCGCGCCGAGCGCGAGCATCGAGAGGAACTCGATGACGGGGTAGAACCAGCCGTAAGCGAAGATTGAGTCCTTGAACGCGACCATGTGGTCGCGGTTGATCTGTTCGAAGCGGTCGATGCTTTTGGCCTCACGGTTGAACAACTGCAGGACGGACATGCCGTTGACATGCTCCTGCAGGTAGGCGTTGATGCGGGCGATGGCGATGCGGATGCGGCGGTAGCTCTGCGACACGGCGCGCCGGAAGATCACGGTGACCAGCACGACGATCGGCATGAAGCAGAGCAGGAGTCCGGTGAGCGCCGGGTCGAGCTGGAACATCACGAGGACGATGAAGCTCAGCATCATAAGATCGGCCAGGATGGTGACCAGCCCGGAGGAGAACAGCTCATTCAGCACATCCACGTCGGTGGTGACGCGAGTGACAAGCCGGCCGACCGGATTGCGGTCGTAAAAGGCGATGTCGAGCCGCTGGAGATGCGCCATGAGCTGGCGGCGGAGGTCGAACATGGCGCGCTGGCCGGCAGCCTGCATGAGGTAGATCTGGCCGAACTCGAAGGCGAACAGAGCGGCCAGGACGCCCAGGTAAGCGAGGCTGATCTGCGCGAGCCCGGTCCAGGCGTCGGCCGACAGATAGGGATCGAGCGGTGTGGCGACGCCGGCGTGCGTGGGCACGAGATAGCGGTCGATTGCCAGCTTGGTCAACAGCGGACCAAGAGTGTGCAGCGCGGCGTTGCACAAAAGGAATACGAGCGAGATGAGCACCACCGTCCGGTAGGGCCGCATATAGGTCAACAGGCGGCGCATCAGACGGGCGTCATAGGCCTTACCGAGAACTTCTTCTTCCACTCAAATCCAGTGTAATGCTTTCAGGAGACCGGGAAGCCGGAATGCTACTCTATGAGATTGCATGGACGGACTCATTATCGTAGACAAGCCGGAGGGATGGACCTCTCACGACGCTGTGAACAAGCTGCGCCGGCTTGCAAGTACTAAAAAAGTCGGGCATCTCGGCACGCTCGATCCGATGGCGACCGGAGTGCTGCCGCTGGTGATCGGGCGGGCGACGCGGCTCGCGCAGTTCTTCACGAAGAGCGCCAAGCTCTATGAAGGCACGATCCGCTTCGGCCACTCGACCGACACGTATGACCGCGAGGGGAAGGCGACCTCGCCGGAGACGGGACCCGATCTGAATCGCGAGCGTCTGGACGTATTGTTCGACCGCTTCCGCGGCTTGATTCAGCAGACGCCGCCTCCCGTCTCCGCCAAGAAGGTGGGGGGCACGCCGGCCTACAAGCTGGCACGCAAGCAGATTCAGGTGGAACTGAAGGCGGTCGGGGTGACGGTTCACTCGCTCGAACTGCTCGACTTCCATGAACGCGAGGCGAAGGTCCGGATTCACTGCTCGGCCGGAACCTACGTGCGCGCCATCGCGCACGAGGTGGGCCAACTGGCCGGGTGCGGCGCCTTTCTGCAGTCTTTGCGACGGCTTGCCTCCGGGAGCTTCGATATCTCGCAGGCGCATACGATCGGGGAGCTGGAGGCGCTGTCGGAGGACGGGAGGCTCGGCGAGGTCGTGATTCCCGGTGCTAAGCTGCTGCCGGAGTTTCCAGCCGAGCCCGTGGACGCCGTCACCGTGGGCCAGATCCGGCAGGGCCGGGACTTCCGTGTCTCACCCTTCCGCGTGCGCGCCGGCACGCGCTATGTGAAGGCGTTGAGCCCGGAAGGTGAGTTGGTGGCGATCGGCGAAGCAAAGCTCCCCAACCTGTACCATCCAATTCTGGTGCTATAGTGATGAGCCGCCCGGTCCGGAACGCAGGCGAGTGAAATTGATTTAATTCACAGTTCAGAGTGGCTTCATGGCGGGCCGGTACTATGAGTGGTGTGGCTTTTTAAACCGCGCTTCCCGGTCGTTCCGGCTCTCCTCTGCCTCAGTTTCGCTCTGCTGCACGCCGAAGAAACCGGAGGAGCTCCGGCGGCGTACAGATTTTACTCGGGAGACGTGCTGGACTACTCGACGAAGAACATTACGGTCGCGAGAGTGCTTCCCGGAAGAGAATCGGAGAGCCGCTCCTTCGTGCTTAATGGAGAGAGCAAAATTGAAGGGGACCTGCGCGTCGGAGCGCGAGTGACGGTCGGCTTCTGCAACTCCGGCGGCGAGGACGTAGCCGTGCGAATAATCGTGCGCCGACCTACTTCCTCGACGGTATCCGCGCGGAAGTAGCCTATTTCACTGGCTCCTTCTCCATCTGCCGCTTTTCCGCCCAGCCCTCTTTTACCACCTGCCGGCTGCGTCCAAGTGCCAGCGAACCGGGCGGCACCGGAGCGGTAATCACCGAGCCCGCGCCGATATAGCTGCCGGCCCCGATCTCCAGCGGCGCCACGAGCGTCGAATTACTCCCGACGAAGCTGTGGTCCCCGATGCGGGTCTCGTGTTTCCGTGCGCCGTCGTAGTTGCACGTGATCGTTCCGGCTCCGATGTTCGAGCTTTCCCCAATGACGGCGTCACCGAGATAGGCCAGGTGCATTGCCTTGGAGCCGGCGCCGACGCGTGCCTTCTTCAACTCGACGAAGTTTCCGATCTGCGCGTCCGGCCCGACGTGGTTGTCGGCGCGGAGCCTCGCGAAGGGGCCGATGCGCGCGCCCGTCTCGATCCGCGACGTGCCGATCAGCGTGTAGGGCGCTACTTCGACCCTGTCGGCCAAGTCCGAATCGCGGATGATGCTGCCGGCGCCGATGCGGCAGTCCTCACCCACCGAGGTATTGCCGAGCAGTTGCGAAAACGCCTCGATCACGGTGTCCATGCCGACGCGCACGCGCGCGTCGATGGTCACGGTCTCCGGGCGCTCGATGGTGACGCCGTCGAGCATCAGTTCCTGCACCTTGCGCTCGCGGAAGATGCGGTCGACGGTGGCGAGTTCGATCCGGGTGTTGATGCCCAGCACTTCGTTGGGGTCGGCCAGCCGCAAGGTGGAGACCGTATAGCCGTGTTGGCTGAAGATCTCGATGATGTCGGTCAGGTAGTACTCGCCCGAAGCTGGATTGGGATGGATCTCATCAATGTGCTTCCAAAGCAGTTCCGAACGCAGGCAGTAGATGCCGGAGTTGATCTCGCAGATGAGCCGCTGTTCGTCGGAAGCAGCCTTCTCTTCGACGATCGCACAGATATTTCCCTCGGTGTC
Organism: Bryobacteraceae bacterium; assembly: GCA_046289265.1. Taxonomy (GTDB): domain Bacteria; phylum Acidobacteriota; class Terriglobia; order Bryobacterales; family Bryobacteraceae; genus JBKBWD01. The sequence goes on from JBKBWD010000045.1 coordinate 29,817, forward strand.
CAGCACCACCCGCCCATAGCCGGTGGGGTTGTCGAGCAGCGTCGTAATGACAGTTCCGGCGCCGTAGGAGCACTGCTGCTGCTCGATGAGGCGCTGGAGCGTCGAATGCCGGAGCAGCGGGCAATCGCCGTAGAGGACCAAAAGCAGGCCCTGGTGCCGCTCGATCTCCTTGCGGCAGCAGAGGAGAGCGTGGCCGGTTCCCTTCTGCTCCTCCTGACGGAGAAACTGGATGCCTGTGCCCTGCAGTTCCGCACGGACCTGGTCGGCCTGGTGCCCGATGACGGCGTAGACACGCTCGGGCGGGGCGACCGTGAGGGCCGTGTTGACCACGTGCTCCAGAAGGGTGGCGCCACCGGCCCGGTGCAGTACCTTCGCCTTTTTCGATTTCATTCGCGTGCCCAGGCCGGCAGCCAGAATCACGACGGTGATCGGAGGGGTCTCCATGCCTTCATTTTAGTTTGTCGGGACGCGAGACGGCGGACTAGGGCGCGAGCACGACGCGTCTGTCGCGCACCGGCGCGGCGCTCGCAATCAGACTGAGCCTACGGCGTCGACCTTCGCCCGCGAGTTCGAGAGCGACCGAGGCCGTCGCCTCGGGATTGTGGCGGATCTTCGAGGTATCCGCGACCAGGTCGGCCTTGACGATGCCGATTCCCATTTCTTCCAGGCGGTCCAGGTCGTTTTCGACGGGCATGGCCTGCCTGCGCGCATAGAGGTGCCGCAGCGGGGCCGAGATCGGACGATCGTTCACGACGACATAGTCGAGCAGGCGCCGGCGGGCGTGCCTGTAGAGGGCCGTGACGTGGTCGGAGGCGCGGTAGTTCATCGTCTCGCCGGGCTGCCACATCAGGTTGACGAAATAGGCCTTGATCGCCGGCGAATCGCTAATCGCCTTTGGGATGCCGCTGACCAGCAGGTTCGGGATCACGCTGGTGAACAACGACCCCGGCCCGAGCGTGATGAGGTCCGCCTTCGCGATGGCGTCGAGCGTCTCGGGGAGCGGTTTGCACCGCGCCGGCTTGAGGCGGATACGGCGGATCGGGGATCGGCTCCGGCTGATCGCGCTCTCGCCCTCCAGCACGGACCCGTCCGCCAGTTCCGCTTCGAGCGAGACGTTGCCCGATGTGGACGGGTAGATGCGGCCGATGCTGGCGAGCACCTCGGAGGAGAGCTTGACGGCCTGGGCGAAGTCCCCGGTCAGGTGTGTGAGCGCCGTAAGGAATAGGTTGCCGAAGCTGTGTCCCTTGAGCCCCCGGCCTCCGGCGAATCGGTATTGGAACAGCCGAGAAAGCAGCGCTTCGTCTTCGGAAAGAGCGACCATGCAATTACGGATGTCGCCGGGAGGGAGAACGTCGAAATCCCGGCGCAGGCGTCCCGAACTTCCGCCGTCGTCCGTGACGGTGACGACAGCGGTGATGTCGATGAATCCCATGAGCCTGTGGGCGCCCGAGCCGTTCTGCGGCGGGCACACGATCCTCTTCAGACCGTTCAGCAGGGAGGAGAGCCCTGTGCCGCCACCGATCGCGACGATACGCAGCGGGTTTTGCGGAGTGAAGGCAGAGCGCTTGGAGGGTTGCATGAGCCTGCTTTCAGGATAGAACGTGTGGCGGGCTCATGCGGGGTTTCAATTCCCCGATTTTTCCGGATGGATGAGGGCGCGCAGCGGCGGCTGCCGGCCGGCCTCCTGAAAGTCCGGGTCACTGCGCGCGAGATTGCGATTGCGGGGATTCTGGTCGATGGCGCACTTCAACTGGCGCGCGGAACCTTCGATGTCACCCCGCAAGGCCAGGCACAGCGCCAGCGCGTAATGGATGTGATCGTTCGTGGTGGTCGAGTTCAGGCGCAGCGCTTCTTTCAGGTGTTCCTCGGCCTTGGTGAGATCGCGGCGGTTGATGAGGGCGACGGCGAAATTGTAGTGGTCTTCGGAGCTGGACAATTCGAGCTCCTGCCGCGCCAGCCGTTGTTCGCACATGCGGACGTGAAGCCTGGCGGAATGGGCCATCCCAAGGTTTGGGCCGGTGCCGGCGCGCTCAAACAGCTCCATCGCATCGCGGAAGCTGCCGGCGTAAAACAGCCGGGATGCCTCCTCGTACAGTTTGACCTGATCGGCGGCGCGCACCTCCGGTACTGCGCGGCCTGCCGTTTTCGGTTCGGAATTCGCAGGTGAGGAAGTACCCCCGCTCTGTCGTTTGGCAGGTTTCTTCATGGTGTTGCATCGGTCGCCGATTCACATTGGAAGCAGCGATAGTAGACCTTCTACCAAATCGCCGTACCGGAATGCAATGTCGGCAGGCGATGAACGCAGGCTTCACGTTGCGGGCCGGATTCCGATCAGTAGGCTGAATCGTCGTCGTCGTACACGGTAACCGGTTCCAGGTCCTCGGCTTCGAAAACCTGGCCGCAGTCGAGGCAGCGGACGTAATCGACCCCATCGCGCCTGGCGATCATCTCAATCCTGTCATGGTTGCAGGCCATCTGCATAACTCAAGGAGGAATACCCTCATTTTATTCATGGCAAAGTCCTTGTCAAGACCCGTCGAAGGCCCACGGAGTGGGATTTTCACCTTAATATGCCGGCTCGCCCTCGCGCAGAAGCACCCGGCCTTCCCACTTACTGAAGCGGCAGCAGCCAGGCGAGCAAGAGAGTCGTAAAGAATCCCGTGAAGCCCATCGCCGCGCAGCCGACCGTGCGGGTCTTGAGCGTCTCCATCTCCGAGAGCCCGGTCATTGTGCTGAAAACCCAGAAGCCGCTGTCGTTCATCCACGTCCCCACGACGGAGCCCGATCCGATCGCCGTCATCAGGTAGACGATATGGTAATCGGGCGGCTGCGCCGCTGCCAGCGGCGCAAGGATCGACGAGACGGTAATCATGCAGACGGTCCCGGAGCCCTGTGCGATCTTGAACAGCACCGAGAGCAGGAATCCCAGGACCAGCAGTGACATCCCAAGGCTCTGGGCGTAGCCTCCGAGCACGCTGCCCACTTCGGCGCGCTCGAGCATTCCTCCGAACGCCCCGCCGGCCGCCGTGATCAGGATCACCATCCCGCTGCCGGTAATCGCCTCATGGACGGGTTTCGCGGTTTCCGTGAGCGAGAGTTTCTTATGCGTCGCCAAAAGCGCCACAGCCGCGGCAGCCGCGAGGATCAGGGCGAAGTTCGGATCCCCGACGAAGGCCAGGAAGGCGCGGATGCCCTCATCTTCGATCAAATTGCGCCCGACCGTGTTTGCCGTGATCAGCGCCACAGGCAGCAGAATGGGAACCATCGAGATCCGGAATCCGGGCAGCTCCGATTCGGGGCGATCGGCGATCTTGCGGAGTTCGCTCAGCGAAAGCCCAGGCGCTTCCCGGATTTTGTAATTGAGCTTTCGGTCGAGCCAGACACCCGAAAGCCAGCATCCGAGCGACGCGGGGATCGCGACCATCAGTCCGATGAGAATCGCCACGCCCATATCGACGTGGAGCGTCGCGGCGGCGGCCAGCGGACCCGGCGTGGGAGGCACGTAAATGTGGGTCGCGGTCGAGCCGGCCGTGATCGCGAGCGAATAGAGCACGTAGCGCGCGCCGGCCATCCGGATGCTCATCGCGCGAGCCAGCGGCACCAGCAGATAGAAAACCGTGTCGGAGAAGACCGGGATGCCGAGCACGTAGCTGCTGCTCAGCATCGAAAGCGACGAGTACTTCTCACCCAGCATCGCCACGAAACGCCGCGTGATCTTGTCGGCCGCTCCGCTCTGCATCAGGCACTGGCCGATGATCGACGCCATCAGGATGACAATGCCGACGCGTCCGACGACGTTGCCGAAGCGTCCGGTGACCTCCTGCATCACCGCGGCGAGCGGGACCACCGGAGAGAGCAGTCCGATCAGAATCGCCGCCAGAATCAGCGCGACGAAAGCATTGATCTTGAATCGAATGATGAGGCCGATCACCACAGCAATGGCGATAAGCAGGATTGCGACCGGGTGCATTGCCTACGTGTTCTATCACAACGGCCTCGGAGACCGCTCAGCCCGATTGCTACAATGACGGAGAAAATGATTCCAGACAAAGCGACCTCCGAAGGCACCGCGCGGTTCGAATCGCGCTTCCCGGGACATCAGCCCGCCGGGTTCTTCCGCTCCGCGCAGGGCAATACGGTTTCGAGTCTGGGGATCGGAACCTATCTCGGCGGTCTCGATGAGGCATCCGACCGGAACTACGTCGAGGCGCTGCTCGCGGCCGTGCGCGGCGGCATCAATTTTATCGACGCGGCGATCAACTACCGGCATCAGCGCTCGGAGCGGTGCATCGGGGAGGCGCTCGGCCGGATGGCAGGCGCGGGGGAGATCCGGCGTGACGAGGTGGTCGTGTGCACCAAGGCCGGGTTCCTCGTTCCGGACGCGGTCCCGCTGGGCGTGCTCCGGCCGAGCGACACCGTCGGCGGAATGCACTGCATGGCGACGGCGTTTCTTGAAGATCAGATCGGGCGCAGCCGCGGAAATTTGGGTCTCGAGACGATCGATGTCTTCTACCTGCACAACCCGGAGACGCAGCTCGAACAGCTTCCCGAAGACGAGTTCTACGAACGCATCCGGCGCGCTTTCGAAAAGCTGGAGGAACTCGCCGCGCGCGGCTGGATCGCCAACTACGGCGCGGCGACCTGGAGCGGATTTCGCAAACCGGCTGGTAGCGCGGGCGCGCTGTCGCTTGCGCGCATGGCCGGCATCGCCCGGGAGGTCGCGGGCGAGAGCCACCGCTTCCGCTACATCCAGTTGCCGTTCAATCTTGGGATGCCGGAGGCGTTCACGCAGCGCACGGCCCGCGTGGACGGCAGTCCGGAATCCGTCCTGGATCTGGCGGCGGAGCTGGGCATCACGGTTGTGGCCAGCGCCACGCTGCTCCAGTCGCGTCTGGCGAGCGGGCTCCCGGAGGAGATCGGAAAGCGGCTGCCCGGACCGGAGACCGATGCGCAGCGCGCGATCCAGTTCACGCGTTCGACGCCCGGAATCACGGTCGCGCTTGTCGGGATGAGCAGCGCCGCGCACGTGGCCGAGAATCTCGGGATTGCCCGCGTGCGCGCGGCGGCTCCCGAAGACTACATGGAGATCTTCCGCTAGGGTTCGCATGATCACAGCGCCCGAGATCATCGAGGTCTCGGCGGCGGGTTCGGGATTCGACGAGCGCTTGGCCGCGCTGCCGAACACGCCGGCGGTCTTCCTCCTGCATGCCCGTGAGGGCGCTCCACACCTGGCCCGCACCGCGCTACTGCGGCGGCGATTGCTGCGTCTGCTGCGTGAGCGCGACCGGCCATCGCGCCTGCTCAATCTTCGCGGCGTCGCCGAAAGGATCGAGTACTGGCCCGTGGCGTCGAGGCTGGAGTCCAACCTGGTCTTCTACGAACTGGCCCGCCGGCACCACCCCGAAACCTATCTCCAGCTCATCAAGCTGCGAATGCCGGCCTACGTGAAGGTTCTGCTGTCGAACCCCTTTCCGCGCACGCAGGTCACCACGCGGCTCACCTCGACCCGCGCCTTTCACTACGGACCCTTCCGCACGCGCGGCGATGCCGAGCAGTTCGAGGAGCAGACGCTCGACCTCTTCCAGGTGCGCCGCTGCCAGGAGCACCTGGCGCCGTCGCCCGAGCACCCCGGCTGCATCTACGGCGAAATGAACATGTGTCTGCGGCCGTGCCAGGATGTGGTCGGGACGGCCGAGTATGCGAGCGAAGTGGAGCGCCTCACGGAGTTTCTTGCGACCGGGGGTAAGTCGCTGCTCGAAACAGTCGCGGCGGCGCGGGACCGCCTGAGCGAGGAAATGCAGTTTGAAGAAGCGGCGCGCCAGCACGCACGCTATGAGCGCATTCAGCAGGTCACGAAGCTGCGCGATGACCTGGTTGCCGAGATCGACCGGCTGTACGGCGTAGCTGTCGCGCCCTCGACCGATCCCGAGGCCGTGGAACTTTTCTTCGTCGACCGCGGGCTGTGGCATTCGCCTGTGCGCTTCGTCGTGGCGCCGCAGGGGAGCGCGATGGCGCCGCTCGACCAGCGGCTGAAGGAGACCGCTGCCGCGCTCCCGCCGCTGCGGGCAACGCTGCAGGAACGGCAGGAGCACCTGGCGCTGCTGGCGCGCTGGTTCTATTCAAGCTGGCGCGACGGCGAGTGGCTGCAATACGAGAGCCCGGAGGCGATCCCCTACCGCCGCCTCGTCCGCGCCGTCTCGCGTGTGGCCTCGCGCGCGAAGACGTAACAAATATCTCGGAATCCGCGCGAATCACCGGCGCGTCCTTGGCAGCTTTACACACACGCTTTGCCTCATAGTTGACACTTCACACCGTCTTGAGCGATCATGGCGTTTGGCTTGATGACGATAAGTATCCCTCATCCGATACCGTATCAGGGCAGTAAGCGCCGCCTCGCCACGTTCATCCTAAAATATGCCCCTAAGAACGTTGCAACGCTCATAGAGCCCTTTGCAGGCTCGGCAGCACTGACGCTCGCCGCGGCTGCCAGGAACACGGCCAAGGCCTATCTCATAGGAGACTCTCTCGATCCGCTCGCGGCGCTGTGGTGTGCCATCATCGAGCACCCTCAGAGCTTGGCGGACGATTACGAAGCCCTCTGGGAAGGACAACATAACAATCCGCGCGATCACTACCTGGACGTGCGGGCCGAGTACAACCGGACTCGACAACCTGTCCACCTGCTTTATCTTCTCGCCCGCTGCGTGAAGAATGCTGTGCGTTTCAACACCGATGGCGAGTTCAACCAATCAGCCGATCACCGCAGGACAGGCATGAGCCCCCGTAAGATGCGACAGCAGATTATTGGCGCCAGCCGAATTCTTGCTCGCCGCTGTCACGTACGATGTGCCGACTACGCCGATCTTCTCGCTGAAGCCAAACCCGGCGACCTCGTTTACATGGATCCTCCTTACCAAGGGGTCAGTGGCGGTCGAGACCCTCGCTATCACCAGCCGCTCGACTTAAGTAGGCTCATCGCCAACCTAGATCGCCTTAACAGTCGTGGCGTTCCCTTTCTTCTCAGTTTCGACGGCAGCCTCGGCCAGAAGGAATACGGCCGCGAGCTGCCGTCGTTCCTCAAACTCACGCGCGTTCTTGTAAATACGGGCCGGTCTTCGCAGGCAACGCTGAACGGCGATGATGCCGAGACCGTGGAATCCGTCTACCTCTCTCCGGCGCTTGGAGGGGGGCACGCTGCCGTCACGGTCAGCCTCACGCCAAGGCAGGGAAGCGGGCAGCTCAGCCTACTTTTGGCGAACTAACCGTTCTCATCAAGAATTTTCTTGATGTAATCAGGAAGCCGCATCCTCGCCCGATTCGCCCGTTTCAGCAGCTTCGCGTGGCTCTTGATCTCCTCTCCCGTCCACGTCAGGACCTCGCGCCGAGCCTCCAGCAGTGCAAGGTGCTTGTAGTTGTCGGGAGATACCCAATAACACTCGGCGCAGATCGTCCGATCCTTGACGGATTGCCAGTTCTCGCAGTGCTCGCAAGTCCACGACTTTCCTCTTTGACAGGAAGCGCAGATCAACATGAAGCCCGCGATTTCTTCCTGCTTTGAAATCGACTCGCCGGCGACCTCGTATGGCACCTTATGATCCACCTGCAGGTATCGGTCAGCGTAGATCTGGAAGCAGATCGCGCAACGGCCCGACTGCTTTTCATAGAGACCTGCCTTTAGGGCTTTCGAGAAAACCTGACGGCCGCCCAGCTTGTGCCGCTCGATCTTTGACAGATCGCCAAACCTGTAGGCAGCTATTGTCCGGCCATGCGCACCTTTTAGCGAAAAGGTTTCCAGTGGAATTCCTTGCTCGCGAACATCCCGCGCCACTACTGTCCAAATTAGCTGCATTCAACGCGTTTTCCACAGTCTAACTTATTGATGCCATGAAGGCGTGTGAGTC
>JBKBWD010000046.1:0-17190 GCA_046289265.1 Bryobacteraceae bacterium
ACGGCTTTGGCGAGCCTCCCTCCCAGTGTCCCGCACTGGTTCGATCGGCTCTTCGCGCCCTGGGCTCGCAAGCCCTTGCCGCGCGGCCCGCGGGACTTCTGCCACGGGCTGCTAAGGATTGATGATCCGATGCATATCCAGCGACGGCGGGGCCACCGGCGTCTGGCTGAGCATCACATGGATCTGCCCGCGGTGGTGCGTCTGGTGGTTGAAGTAGTGGCCGGCCGCGGTCATCGCGTCCTCCTCGTATTCAACGCCCTTGCTGTTCCTATACCGCAGCTTGCGGCCGAAGAACTCCGGCGTGAGGCAGCCGAAAAAGCCCTCGATCCGGGCATCGAACTCCGCCCTCGCCGACCGCAGGGACGGAAAGTCGTCGAAAAGCACCGTGTTGAGCGGTGGTGTGGAACGCCCGCCTCCCTCAAACCGCTCCATCCAGATCCGGTCGCCGAGCAGGATATGGTTCAACAATGCATGAATGCTGCCGAACGAGCCCCGGCGCTGCTTGCGGTACTCCGAATCCTCCAGTTCGGCGCAGGCGGCATAGAGTCTCTCGTTGGCGATCCGGTTGTACCGGGCCAACATGCGGAAGTAGCTCACGAGGTCCATGGAATCAGCCTACCGCAGGCAAAGAGGCCCTCTCGGAAACTGTGGCATCGGACGCCCGTAACTCGCTATCCTGGAAAGGATAAGGCACAGGCATGGAACCCAGCACACAGCCGCTCCCTTTCCACGAGGTCGTGGAGGCGGAGGGGCATCTGATCGACTCGCACCTGATGGAACGCATCTTCGACGCCGTGGTCGAGCACAACGGCCGATTCGAGGTCGAACGCTTCGAGATCGGCCGCACCAATAGCGACCCGTCGTACCTTCGCCTCCGCGTCGAGGCGCCGGACTCCGGCCATATGGAGCTGCTGCTGGCGCAACTCATCGCCTTCGGCTGCACTCCGGTCGACTCCGGCGACGCCGAGCTGCGCACCGTCGAGCGCGACTGCTGCGCGCCCGAGGACTTCTACTCGACTACGAATCACCGCACCCTGGTCCGGCACAAGAGCAGTTGGATCGAGGTCGAAGACCAGCGAATGGACGCGCTCATCGTCATCCGGGACGGGCGCGCCTGGTGCCGCCGCCTGCGTGACGTGCGGGCCGGCGATCGCGTCGTGGTCGGGATGCGCGGAATCCGCGTCGTGCCGGAATCGAAGGAGCGCGACCGCCTCGCCTTCTCGTTCATGAGCAACGGCATCTCCTCGGAGCGCCAGGTCGAAACCGCCGTCCAGCAGACGGTGGCGCTCATCGAGCAGGTGCGGGCGAACGGACAGAAGGTCGTCGTCGTCGCCGGCCCCGTAGTGGTTCACACCGGCGGCGTGCCGCATCTCGCCAGGCTCATCCGCGCGGGCTACGTCCAGGCGCTTCTGTGCGGCAACGCGCTCGGGGTGCACGATATCGAGGCGGCGCTGCTCGGCACCTCGCTCGGCGTCCGCCAGACCGACGGGCGCCAGGAGGAGCACGGCCACCGCAACCACATGCGCGCCATCAACGCGATCTACCATGCCGGCGGCATCCGGAAGGCTGTCGAATCCGGCCGCCTGACCAAGGGGATTATGTACGAATGCGTGAAGGCCAACGTCCCGTTCGTGCTCGCCGGAAGCCTGCGTGACGACGGGCCGCTGCCCGACACCATCACCGATATGAACCAGGCCCAGGACGCGTATGCCAAGCACCTGAAGGGCGCCGGCGTGGTGCTCTGCCTCGGCTCGATGCTCCACTCGATCGCCGTAGGCAACATGCTGCCGAGCTGGGTGAAGATCGTATGCGTCGATATCAACCCGGCGGTCGCGACCAAGGTTAGTGATCGCGGCACCGGCCAGGCGGTCGGCATCGTGACCGACGTGGGTCTCTTCCTTGAAGTCCTCGGGCGCTGTCTGGTGCGCTAGCAGGTCCACGAAGATGAAGGAATACACCGAAGATCACGCACGTTCAGGAATCGACGCCCCCCTGCCGGAGATCGAGACCTGGCCGAATCAATACCCGAACTACGAGATCGAGATCAGGATCCCGGAGTTCACCTCGGTCTGTCCGAAGACCGGTCTGCCCGATCACGGAACCATCACCCTGCGATACGTGCCGGATCGGCTCTGCGTCGAGCTGAAGTCGCTCAAGATGTACATGATCGCCTACCGCAATCTCGGGATTTTCCAGGAGAACGTAGTGAACCGCTTCCTGCGCGATGTGGTCGCGGCCTGCCAGCCGGTTTCGGCCACCGTCGAGGGCGAGTTCACCCCGCGGGGCGGCGTCTTTACCAAGGTCACGGCGAGCTACCGCAAGAATGGCCAGTGAGTCCACTCGCGAGGCACGGAAGACGGCCGAACTGAGCGCCATGATTCAAGAAATCCGCGACCGCGTGCGCGCGCGCCATCCTTCCGGCACGCTCCCCGGCTCCGAAGTCCCGCTGCCGGACCTGTTGCCGATACTCCACGCGCGCGATGCCGCCGAGGCCAAAGTGGCGGCGATCGGTTCGGTCAATCCGCGCCCGCCCGGTCTCCTGAATTCGGCGATCCAGAAGGTCAAGCGCCTGGTCTCCCGTGCCCTTCACTGGCACGTTCGCGAGCAGATCGAATTCAATCGCGCCGCCATGAGCTGCGTCGAGGCGATACTCAACGCACTCAACGAAACCAACCGCGCGCTGGCAGCCATCGAGGCGCGGCAGACTGCCCTTTTCGAGGAAATGCGAGGGTTCCAGGCGAGCCTGCAAGGAGAGGTCCGGGACCTCAAGGACATTGGCCTCCACTGGAGCGAGTGGCGCAAGGAGTGGGAGCGCAAGCTGGCCGCCGGCGAAGTGCAGCTCGCCCGCACCCTCGCCGAATTACAGGGTGCCTTCCAGTATCGCGCCACCGCGATCGAGACGAACCTGCGCGACCAGATGCGAGATCAGGCGCGCACTTCACAGGCCGCCTTTGAGAATGCCCTCACCCGCACGAATCTTGAGCTGCAGCAACGATTCTGGAGCCAGCTCGAGCAGGCCAGGCTGGAGCACGAGCGCCTGATCCACACCGAACTGCGTCTGATCCGCCAGCGCCTCGGCGCCGCTCGTGAGGCAGGGCCAGAGATGCCACCCGCCGCGCTCCCGTCCCACCCCGCCGTCCCAGTCTTCGACTCCCTGCGCTTCGCCGAGCGCTTCCGCGGCTCCGAGGAGCACGTCCGCCGCACGCAGGAGTTCTACCTTCCGCACTTCCTCGGCCGCACCAACGTGCTCGACATCGGCTGCGGACGCGGCGAATTCCTCGCGCTGATGCGCGAGGCCGGCGTCAACGCGCACGGCATCGACCTCAGCCCCGAGTCCGTCGCTCTCTGCCGGGAGCGCGGACTGAGCGCTTCGGTCGCCGACCTGTTCGTTTACCTGGCAGACCTGCCCGACTCCGCCCTCGACGGCATCTTCTGCGCCCAGGTGGTGGAGCATTTGCCGGCCGGGCGCGTCCCGGAGTTCGTTACGCTCGCCGCGCGCAAGCTCAGCCGCGGCGGCCTCCTCGCGATCGAGACCCCGAACCCCGAGTGTCTCGCCATCTTCGCCACGCACTTCTACCTCGACCCGACGCATGTACGCCCGGTCCCCGCGCCGCTGCTGCACTTCTATTTCGAAGAGGCCGGCTTCGGCGGCATTCAGGTACACAAGCTCGCGCCCGCAATCGAGTCGATGCCATCGCTCGCCTCGATCCCTGAGGAGTTCCGGCGCGGCTTTTTCGACGCGCTCGACTACGCCATCCTCGGCCGCAGGCTCTAATCGCTTGCGGGAAGCGTGAAGAAGAAGGTCGAGCCCTTTCCAACCTCCGACTCCATCCAGATCCGTCCGCCGTACAGATCGACAATCCTCGAACACGTCGCCAATCCAATCCCGGTGCCCGGATATTCCTTCCCGTGCAGGCGCTGGAACATGCCGAAGACCTGCTGCCAGTACTGTTCCGGAATTCCGATTCCGTTGTCCCGCACCGCGAATCGCCAGAAGCCGCCCTCCCTCGCGACGGAAATCCGGATTCGGGGCTCCTCCTCGCGCCTGTACTTCAGCGCATTGCCGATCAGATTCTGGAAGAGCTGCATGAGATGGACCTCGCGGACCTGCACCGGGGGAAGCGGTTCATGCATCACTTCCGCTCTTTCCCGCTCGATCACCGGAGCCAGGGTATCGAGCACCCTCGCCAGCGCGGCTTCGCTGTCGATCGGCTCCACCGGTCCGTTGCCCCCCTCCACAACATGCGCGAAGGCCAACAGATCCTCGAGCAGCCGGGCCATTCGCTCCCCGCCCTGCCGGACATAGCCAAGAAACTCCCGCGAATCCGCGTCAAGAACCGGGTCGAGACGGCGGCTCAGCAATTCCGTGTAGGTGGTCACCATGCGTAGCGGCTCTTTCAGGTCGTGAGACGCGGAGAGAGCGAACCGACTCAAATCTTCGTTCGATCGCTGGAGCGCCTGGGCATGCTCCTGAAGCCGCTCCTCGGCGAGCTTGCGCTCGGTAATCTCCTCGGCTATTCCGATGACCTCGACCGCGCGGCCCTCCGGATCCACGATCGGGTAAGCGTGGTTCCAAATCCAACGGATCTCCCCACCCGGCCGGAGAATGCGATACTCGACGTCGCACCGCTCACCCTGCCTGGTCCGCTCGAACGCCTGCCTGATGCGTTCGCGGTCCTCCGGATGCACCGTGTCATAGATCGCATCAAGATCTTCGTAGATCCGCTGCGGCGAAGTTCCCCAGATCTCCTCGAAGGCCGGGCTGAGATAGACCAGCCCGTACTCGCGAAGATCAAGCATGTAGAAGACTTCGCGGATGTTCTCGGCCAGCGCCCGGAACATCCGTTCGGACTTGCGCAGCCGTTCCTCGGCCTCCCTGCGCAGCGATATGTCCCGGAAATTGCTGACGATCGCCCTAACCTCAGGCTCTTCCATCAGGTTGGTTGTGATGACCTCGATCCAGCAGAACGAGCCGTCCTTGCGGCGAATCCGGAACTCCCGCCGCCGGCACTCGCCCGGGCTTGGCGGCGCCTGCACGTCGGCGATCATATTCGCGGCGTCCTCCGGGTGGACGAAAACCAGGAAGTGCTTCCCGACAAGTTCCGCCGGCGGGTATCCAGTCATTCGCCGGATAGACGAGCTGACGAACTGAATGATACCGTCTTCGGAACGCAGGACAATCACATCCCAACTGTTCTGCACCAGCGCACGGAATCGCCTCTCGCTGCCGAACAACTCGCGCTTCTCCAACTCCTCGGCAGTCATCTCCTCGAAACGCACCCGCAGAGCGCGCCGTCCCTTGAAGTCCACCGGCCACAGCGACAGCTCCGCGTTCACGGTCGTACCGTCCAGCCTCACGATCTCGCATTCGATAACCTTCGCGGTTTCCCCCTGAATCGCGGCGCCGGCGCGCTCCGCAAACCGCTCGTGATACGCAGGGAGAACAAAATCGCTGACAGGCCGCCCAACCAGATCGGACCGGGACGCCGCCCGCAGCAGGTACACGCAGGAAGCGTTCGGATACAAAACGTGATGCTCGTCTTGAATCCATGTGGGCGCGGCTGCGCGGTCGATCATACCTTCGACCCCGTGCAGCGCTTCGCCAACCGCGTCTTCCGCGTGCGCGGCAAGCTCGCGCTCAAGAGCGGCGACGCGCTCCTGAAGGCGTTCAATCTCCTGGGCGGGCGAGGTAGGCTCCATTACCACGAAGCTGGGCAGAAAACGGCCGCCTGTCCCGTGTCAGCGGATTCCGGATAACCACCCCAATTCAAGCGTACTACCGATCGGTCCTGGAATCGAGAAGTTCCTTGTACATCCGGCGCTGTAACTCCGCGAGGGCATCCCATCCGAAGGACTGCTCCACGGTGCGGCGCGCCGTGCGCCCCAACTCATCGGCGCGTGCTGCGTCGCCCAGCAGCAGGGCAACCGCCTTGGCGAACTCGGACCCGCTGCGGGCCGCCAGGAAATCCTTCCCCGGCCGCAAATCCAGTCCGTTTACTCCCGCCGGAGTGCTGACAATCGCCTTCTCCATCGCCATCGCCTCCAGGATTTTGATATTCGTTCCCGCCGAAGATTGCAGCGGCGCAATAACGACGGCCGCGCGCTCATAGGCCGGACGGACATCGGCAACGAAGTCCTCCACGACGATTCCTTCCCGATCGAGATCCAGGCGCATCCTGTCCTGACAGAGCCCGAGATAGTAGCGATGGTTCGCGCCCGCGATGATGTGAAGCGAGGGACGAAGTTCCGCCAGCCGGGGCCAGACTTCGCGCAGGAACCAGTCCATCGCGATCACATTCGGCAGGTGAGCAAAGGAACCAATGAACAGGAGGCGGCCGGCTTCGCGCACCTGTCCGCACGGCCGGAAGCGCTCCAGATCAACACCGTTCGGCAGCACCACCGCGGAGCCTCCCTCAATGCGTGCCCCGTCCTTCGGAGACATCGTCACCACCCGATCGACCGCGCGCCAGGCGGCCCGTTCAAAGTCGAACCAGCGGGCGTACTGCCGGCGCAACTCCCGGTCAACGCTGTGTCGCATCAACTGCTCGAACAAATCGACCGAAATGTCGTGCTCGACGAGAACGGTGCGCGCCGGACGGCAGTCCGCGGCGTATTGCGCCATCTGGGTGAATTCGAGTTGGGCGACAAAGGGTTTCCACTTGCGCATCGTGAGCCGAAGCGCGGCGTGAAAGACGGGCGAGTCGAACTCCTCGACCACATCCGGCCGCCCGGTCAGGGGCCGCGCATGAGAGCCGGTCCGCCGAACCAGCACGACCTCGCTGCAGATCGCGAGAAGCTCCTCGGGAGGAGCGCTCAAACACTCGGTGAAACATACCAACACCTGGTCGTAATCGCGGACGGCGCGGGACATCAGGTTATACATCCGCACCGCCCCGCCGTGCGAGAGCGGATACGGCAGGTAAGGACTCGCCACAAGCACGACGGGCCGCCCTCGCGCCGCCCGGCCCGGAAAGACCGCAATCTCTCCGCTCCCGGCCGCCAGAATGTGATCCTCCCGCAGAGCGGGCTTCGGAGCCGCTTCCACCCATCCAGCGGCTTGCCTCGCCGCCTGCAAGGCCTCCATCGCGGGGCGGGGCTCCTCGGGCGTCGCCGCAAGCAGGTTGAGCCGCTCCGTCGCGGTCCGCCACATCCGGCGGAAGAGCGCCGGCGAGGCGACGGCGCGCGCGAGAAACCGCAGATAGTTCACTTCGATGACACGCTCCAGTTCCTCGGGCGAGTAGTACCGCGAGGTCGTCGCGCGGTGCCTGTGCTCGACGCGCGCATCGGCGACGAAGACACTCGGCCAGCCGCGCTGCCAGGCGCGATATCCCACATCCAGATCCTCGACATACGCGGGCTCGTAGATCTCGCCGAAGCCCCCGAGCACGGCAAGCTTCGCCGCATCGTACAGCGAGCAACCTCCGCTGCCGTAAAGCACGTAGCTCAGGTTCTCACCGGGGATCGGCTCGTCGCAGCGCAGCGGGAAATCCGTGCGCCCGCGACGGGGCGGCATCACGGCCTTGCCGGTCTCCTCCCGCCGTAGACCCTCCGGTAAGAAGATCTGGGCCGTCGCACAGAACAGCTCGGGAACCGCACCGAAGGCTTCCACGAGCGGCTCGAAAAAGCCTGGCTGCACGATCATGTCGTTGTTGAGCAGGCAGACATGCGAATATTTGGCCAGCCGGATTCCCCTGTTCACGGCGCGCGCGAACGACAGCGGCTGCGCGCTGGTCTCAATCCGGACCTCCGGATATGCGGCCCGCAGGAACTCTTCGGTCCCGTCGTCGGAACCGTTGTCGACGACGATGATCTCCGCGCGCCGCCCAGCCAGTTCCCGGAGAAGCCCCGGCAGGAGGCAGCCCAGCAGTTCCCGCCCGTTGCGCGACGGCACCACTACCGAAATGCCGGCCTGCCGCGGCTCTGGCTCCGGCAGCGCCGCCTTCCCCGCCCCGCGCTTTCTCCAGGCCGCAAGCTCCCCTGCCGCTCGCGCCGCCACGTAGCGCAGCGGACGCCGGAAGGCGCTTGGATGACCAAGCCGCCATAGGAACGTGTAGAACTCGCCGCCAGGATGAGTCTGCCGGTGCAGCCATGACCGGACACGCCAATAGAAGTGCTTCGCCATCGGCACGGCACAGCGCGGCCGGAGCATGAAATGGTCGAAGTTTTCGTTGAAAATTGCCAGCCGCAGCGGCGCGGTCAGGAACGCCATGGCGCGCAGCCGAAGGTGCGGAACATTCGGATCGAGAGCGACGCCCGAGAACGCCACGCGGCTCCCGCGGATCGCGTACCGGCAGCGCTCCAGGTTGTAGCCGAGGCTGCGCGCCGGGTTATACGGGATCCAGCGCCCTTCCGGGGGCGGCAGTTCGGAGACCACGAACAGTGGCTGCCCCGGTCCGAGCTCCTTGAGTTTCTCCGCCAGCGGACCGATCCGCTCGGCCCGGCATGAGGCAAAGAGAAGCAGGATTTCCGGCCGGCTCAAACCAGGTCCGCAATGTCGGCTGCCGGGGAACCGCCCGACAGGCGCTGCTCCCAGTTCGACAGCGCCTGCAGGCAGAACGCGGTCGAGACCGGATTTACAAACGGCAAGCTCCGGCTCCCTTTCCGGCCAAAGCAAAACCCGCCATGCTGCCGCCGGTCGGCGGAGTCAACCTGGAACGCCGCTGCCGCCGCGGCCTCCTGCGCCGCGGCCTCCCGGTCGAGCGCAACGACGCCCAGTGCATCGGCATAAAGCCGCACCCGGAGAAGCTGCGCGTAGACATCGGAGCGCACGAACAGCGGTTCCAGCTCGCGCAGGTGACGTGCGGCCGCGGCAATGCCATCGGCCAGCGCAAGGCGCACTTCCGGAATCCCATAGCTCACCAGAAGCGCTTCGAGAAAGTAGCAGTAGGCGTGGAGCCGGTCCATCACCCCTTCGCGCGTAGCCGCGGCCTCCAAAAACTGCAAGTGGGTGCGCAGCGACGCCGCCAGCACGACGTCGTAGTATCTTCCGAACTCGTTGCCCCCGGTTTCGCGGTCCAGATCGAGCCACGCCATCGCAGACTTCAACTGATAGCAGCCCGGCTCGCGCGACCAGCGCGGCTCAAAAGCCAGCGGCCGCTTCTCCGGAAGGACGAGAATCGGCGGAATCGCCCCCACGCCGTCCGCAGCCGCGAGAAAGTCGCGCACCATCGAGCGGCCGCCCGCCACCGCCCCCTCCAGCCAGGCACGGTCGCCCGTCGCCCGATAGAGCGCCAGCAGACCGCGGCAGATGATACCGGAATCAAAGAAGTAGGCATACGGCTCGGGCAGGTGGCCGTTGTTGGACCACTCGAAGGGAAAAATCGAGAGCCGGGCGTCCCAGGCTCGCTGCAGCAAAAAGCGCCCCGCCCGAACGGCGGCAGCCAGATACGCGGCCTCGCCGGTGAGCCGGAACAGCAGCACGAACGCGCTCACGGCATACCCGGTTATCTCGGTGGAGACGCGCGCGTTTCCGCCCGTATCGACACGATAGAAGCGAGCCACTCCGCCGTCCGGCTCCTGAATCCCCGAGTGTAAAAACCAGCCCCCGGCGCGCTCGATGAACAACGTGTTAAGCAAAAAAGGGTCCTCGTGACTGAGCTGAAGTTCACAATTGTAGCAGGAGCGCGTCAAATCTAGGGAGGCGGAAGTCGGAAGGATGGCGTATACTCGAAGTACCCGGGAGGGCCTGTGAAACTGCTGACAATTTCACTGCTCCTCGTCGGCGGGCTGCATGCCCAGGATGCCGCGCCGGCGGGCCTGCTCAAGGGCCGCCTGCTGATCCGAAGCGGCAACGACACCTCCGGCGTCATCACTTTACGAACGATGGAGTACCGGGTTTATCGCTGTCACTTCGACGAGAAGACCCTGGTCCAAAACGAACGGCAGCGCATCGCGATGGACGAACTTCGCGCCGGAGACGACGTCGAGGTACTCACCGACCGCGACCCCGAATCCGGCCGCTGCTACGTTCGCTCGATCCGGCTCACCCCTCCGCCGCTACTGCAGAGCCGCCGCCCGCCGGGCCGGTCCGGCTCGGGCTTCACACGCCTGCCGCTCGAAACCATTCTGCCGCGCGGCAACCTGACCTACGCAGGAATCGTCATCCGCGTCAGCGACGAGCGCCTGGTCCTCAAAACGCGCTCGGACGGCCACAAAACCATCGTGCTTCGTAGCGACACCCGGTTCAGTGATTCCGGCATTCCGAGCGATGTCTCCTCGCTTCCCATGAACCGCCACGTCTTCGTCCGGGCAGGCCGGAACATCGAAAATCAGATCGAGGCGTATTTCGTCGCCTGGGGTGACATTCTGCGACCATAGCCGAACCGCGCCCTCTTCGAGGGCTCCGACGAGGAAACCATGTCCGCTACCAAGCTCACACGCCGGAGGCTCACGACTGCGCTACTTGCCCTGCCGGCCCTCCCCAGCCCGGCCTCCCCCGAGCGCCTCCCGATCGAGCGGCTCGGCCTGCCCCCGGATTTGCTGGCTGAGCTGCAGAGCGCCGCCGAATCGGCCATTGCACAGGCCCGCCAGTTGGAGGAGCTTCCGCTCGAAGGAGTTCCCCCGGCCTTCGTCTTCCTGCCGCGCTGATATGTCCGAACTCTGTTACCTGTCGATCGCCGAAGCCGCCCGCCTTATCCGGACCCGCAAACTCTCTCCCCTGGAACTGACCAGGGCCCACCTCGACCGTATTGGGCAACTCGACGCCACGCTGCGCAGCTACATTACCGTGACGCGCGAACATGCCCTCGCGGAAGCGGAACAGGCAACCCGCGAAATCGCCCGCGGACGCTACCTCGGCGAACTCCACGGCATCCCGATCAGCCTCAAAGACATCATCGACACCGCGGGCACTCGCACCACAGCGGTCTCCGCCCTCTACGCAGACCGCATCCCGGACCGCGACGCTCACGTGGTCACACGCCTCCGCGCCGCCGGCGCCATCCTGCTTGGGAAGGCCAATCTTTTCGAGTTCGCCTGGGCCCCGACCACCGAGGAGAGCCTCTTCAAACCCTCACGGAATCCCTGGAACATCGCGTACCCTCCTGGGGGATCAAGCAGCGGCTCGGCTGCGGGCGTCGCGGCCGGCCTGGCCATGGCCTCCATCGGCTCCGACTCGGGCGGCTCGATCCGCAACCCCGCCACCTACTGCGGCCTCACCGGGCTCAAACCCACCTACGGTCTCGTCAGCCGCACCGGTGTCTTCCCGTTGAGCTACTCCACCGACACCGTCGGCCCGATGACCCGCAGTGCCGAGGACGCCTCCATCCTGCTCGATGCGATGGCCGGTTTCGATCCCGAGGACCGGACCATGCAGAGCCGCCCGCCCTCCCTCACGCGCCGCGCGCTCAAACGTCCGGTTCGAGTCCGGCGCCTGGGCATTTGCACCCCGCTCGTCGAGGCGGCAGGCGGCGATAGAGACGTGCTCTCAGCGTTCGACGAAGCACTCCGGACCTTCCGCTCCCTCGGCGCCGAAATCCGTGAAGTTCGGCTCCCGCATGTCGCCTACGCCGCCGCCGCGGTCTGGACCCTTCTGCGCATCGAAGGCTTTCGCGTGCACGAAAGGCGCCTCCGCGAGCATCGCGACCGCCTCGGCGCCGCCTTCTTTCGCAACACCGCCGTCGGCGGGTTCCTTTGCGCCCAGAGCTATCTCCGCGCTCAACAGGCCCGGACGTTGATCAGCGACGAACTCGCGCAAGCCTTCGAAGAAGTCGAGCTGCTCCTGCTGCCGACGAATCCGCGCAGCGCCTCTCCTCCGTCCTTCGCCAGCGAACCGGCCGACCCGAAAATTGCGCGAAGCGGAGTAGCTTACGTGACGCCTTTCAACCTGAATGGGAGCCCAGCGATCTCGATCCCGGCAGGCTTCAATTCGCAGGGGATGCCGCTTGGGCTCCAGATCGCCGGAAGACCACACGCGGATGCCGACGTGCTGGCGCTGGCGCACCACTACCAGTCACAGACGGACTGGCATCGGCGCCGGCCGCCGCTCAACTCCACAGCCGGTCATTGGACCGCTCCCGGTCCCATTCGGGCGTAGGCTCGAAGTAACCCGGCTCGGTAAGATACTTCCGCACAACCGCTTCGTTCAGGTCGATGCCCAATCCCGGCTTGTCTGGCACCGTGACAAAGCCTCGCTCGACGATCGGCTTCTCGATCCCCGTCACCAGGTCCTCCCAGTGCGGCGTATCGACCGAATGATGCTCGAGTGCGATGAAGTTCTCGGTAGCCGCCGCGCAGTGGACGTTCGCCAGAAACGAGATCGGCGTACCCGCAAAGTGCATCGCCATCGGGACTCCGTACTCCTGCGCCATATCACCGATTTTTTTGGTCTCGAGAATGCCCCCCGAGGTCGCCAGATCCGGGTGGATCATATCGACCGCGTGCTCGCGGCAAAGGACCTCGAACTCTTCCTTGAGATAGATGTCCTCACCCGTCAGCGTCGGGACGTCGATCGAATCGGTAATCCTCTTCCAAAGCTGCGTGTGCTGCCACGGGATCATGTCTTCGAGCCACGCCATGTTATACCGCTCCAGCGCCCTGCCCAAGCGGATGCAGGAGTTCACACCGATATGTCCGAAGTGATCGGCTGCCAGCGGAACTTCGTAGCCGATGACCTCGCGGATCTGCGCCACGTAGTCGGACAGGGCGGCGATGCCGCGATCGGTGATCTCCATCCCCGTAAACATGTGCTGAGTTGTACCGGAGTCCCGCATGTCAAAGCCGAGCGGCCGCGTCACCATGCCGGGCTTCCCCTGGAGCAGGCGGATGCCGAGGTCCATTTTGAGATACGTGAAGCCCCGGTCCATGCGATCTTTCATCCGCCGGGCGTACTCCTGCGGGTTCTGGGAGACCGTGGTGTCCGGATAGATCCGGACCTGATCGCGGAACTTGCCTCCGATCATCTGATAGACCGGAGCGCCGTAGGCTTTGCCCGCCAGGTCCCAGAGCGCCATCTCAACCCCGCACACGCCGCCGCCCTGCCGCGCGTGGAAGCCGAACTGTTTGATTTTGCGGAAGACCTTATCGACATTGCAGGGGCTTTCACCGAGGAGGCGGCTCTTGAGGATGAGAGCGTACGTCTTGCTTCCGCCATCGCGCACCTCGCCCAGGCCATAGATCCCCTGATTGGTGTCAATGCGAATTACAGGGATGCCCCGGCGGCCGCCCTTGTCGACCATGGCGATCCGCAGGTCGGTGATTTTGAGATTGGAAGGCTTCGATCGGGTGTTCGTATTCTGTGGCAGGGCTTCGAGCGTCTCCTCCGCCCAGAAGCCGACGCCGAAAACGGTCCCTGCCGTGGTGAGAAAGGTCCGCCGTTGCATGCGGACACTATATCAGCGAGGCCGGATGTGCAAAGGGCCCGCCTCCCGGTTGGGCGACGGGCCTTTCGATTAACAGCGGTGCAACGCTTAGAAAATGTACTTCAAAGCGAACTGCAGGTTTCGCATGTTGCCGCGCGTACCCGTAATCACGCCGAAGTTAGCCCCGGCATTAATGTTGGTGTTCGGGTTGCCCCAGTTCGGGTGGTTCGGGAAGTTGAAGGCCTCAAACCGGAACTGCAGCCGGTGCTGCTCGTTGAAGTTGAAGTCCTTCAGGGTCGAAAAGTCCCAGCCAATGATACCGGGGCCCGTCAGGGTGTTGCGCCCGACGTTGCCATGCGTACCATCGGCGTTCCGAACGAAGGCGGCGGTGTTGAAGAACCCACGGGGGTCCTGCTGTCCGCGGGGCAGCGCCGCATTGACGCCGGTCGAATCGGGACGGTCGAAGAACGCGCCAGTGTTCGAGGCATCCGCGCCGTTGGTCACGGTGATCGGGAAGCCCGTCTGCAGCGTGATGATCGAACCGATCTGCCAGCCGCCGAACATCGCATTGGCGACCGAGTTGCCGATGTTGAACTTCCGGCCCTTGCCGAACGGCAGGTCGTAGAGTGCCGAGGTCACCCAGCGCTGGCGGGTGTCGTGGCTCGAACGCGCCTTCTCGCAATGGCGGCAGTAGCTGTTCTGCGGGAACAGCGTATCGCCACCCTGGTTCCGGATGGCCGTTGCCGTGTCGATCGACTTCGACCACGTGTAGCTCATCAGGTAGGTCATACCGTTGCTGTACCGCTTGGTCAGCTTCGCGCCGAACGAGTTGTAATGCCCGTTGCCTCCGTTGTCCACCAACTGGATGCGCCCGAAATTCGGGAACGGGGAACGCAGCGGGATGCTAGGCGTCGCCGGTCCGCGCGGCATTGGAATCGCCTCGTTCACCGCACGCAGCGACTCGAGGTGACGGCTCAGGTTGCCCATGTAACCCAACTCGAGCAGCGTGTTGCCCGGCAGCTCGCGCTGCACGTTCATTAGGTACTGGATCGAGTAGGTCGTCCGCCGGTCGTACGGATTTGCGAATGTGTAGGGACGAGGCACCTGGGCGATGCCACCCGCGATGCTCGCCAGCGAGTTGCCCCAGTTCAGGTGCGGGAATGAGGGATTGGAATTGTCCCGGAGACGGCCCGCTAGGTTGCGCGCCATGTCGAAACGCGGGTTGCCCGTGTCCTGCGAGTAGAAGTACCCGGCGCCCGAGCGGATTACCCACTTCTCCGTCGGATTCCAGGTCATGCCGAACCGCGGCGCAAAGTCATTATTGTCGCGACCCACAAGCCGGTTCCCCAAACTGCCGTCGCGCCGAACGTCGATGTCCGGCCAACGCAGGTTGATCCCCTCGTAGGGCTCGCCCACGCCCTGACGCATGAAGAACGGATACAGGCTCCGGTCCTGCACGTTCATCGCCCGTAAATCGTGCGGCACGATGCCGTTAAACAGTCTTCCGGTCTGGTCCTCCCATGGCGGGGTATTCTCGTAGCGGAGCCCCAGATTCAGAGTCACCTTTTGCGTCAGCTTCCATACGTCGTCGATGTAGAAGGCGAAGCTGGTGGCCCGGAACTGCGCCGCCGCGATCGAAACCGCCGCCTCTGCCTGGAACACCTGGCCCAGCAGGAAGTCAGCGAATGGATCGCCCGACAGTCCGGCGAGCGAAGGATTGTTCGTCGCGTTTCGCTCGAAGACGAAATTGCCGCGGGCGAACTGGTTGCCTACTTGGTTGTAGCGGTCCTGCCGCACCTCGCCGCCGAAGCGAACTGAGTGCTTGCCGCGAATCCACGAGGTGTTGTTGAGGAACTGCAGCGAGCTGTTATTGTTCTCATACGGCCCCTCGGAGCTGTTGCCGAATCCGGAATATGCTCCCTGGAAGCCGACCGCGGGAATACCCCACTGCACCGGCGGTCCGCCGGCCAGCCCCGGAATCGCCAGCTCGCTCACCACGTCGCGGTTGAACGCCAGCTCAGGACCCGTCGTGTTGTAGAAGCTGGTGTAGCCGAACCGCGTCTCGTTCACCAGCGTCGGAGACAGCACGCGGGTGTTCGAAACCATGTACTGGACGAAGTTCGAAAGAATTGCTTCTCCGTTCAGCCGAAGCTGCTCGGTGAGCTGGTTCTCATCGCCCCAGCTATACCGGCCCGACCAAGTCGAGTTCGACGACTCGACGAAGTCGAACCGCCCCACAAACTGGTCTCGGTTGATCGGAAGAGCGCGAGCAATCACATGGTTGTTCCGCAACGCCGGGTTCGGCAGATTGGCCGCAGGATAAAATTCAAGCAGCTTCTGTGAGGTGGGATCCATCCGGCTGGCCGGAATCACGTTGCCTGGAAATGGCATCGCGCTGACGGCGTTGCCTACTGTCGTGCGGGTCGCCGGATCGAAGATCCCCTGCGTTCCCAGCGGCAATTCCGCGAAGTTGCCTCCCCGCATCGCCGCCGATGGGAGGTTGTAGACTGACTGCACGTTGCGGCGCTGCATGAACGACTCGTAATTCGCCATGAAGAACAGCTTGTTCCGACCGTCGAATATCTTCGGGATCGCCACCGGACCGCCCAGCGTGAAGCCGAACTGGTTCCACTTGAAAGGATCCTTCGGCGGTCGCGCCGTCGTGAAGGCGTAGTTCTTCGCGTCCAGCTTTTCATTGCGGAGAAAGTGGAACAGCGTGCCGTGATACTCGTTGCCGCCCGACTTGGTCGATACGTTGATCTGGCTCGCCCCACGTCCGAACTCCGCCGGATAGATACCCGACTGCACCTTGAATTCCAGCAGCGCGTCCACCGACGGCAGCACGATGAAGGTGTTGAAGTTCGGGTCCGTGTTCTCCACGCCGTCCAGCGTGAAACGGTTGAACTGCGACCGCTGCCCCGCGACCGAAATGCTGCTCTGCTCGGTGCGGATGCCGCCCTGGCGCGCATTCGCCTGGCCAGCCGCCGGGAAGCCGAAGCTCACGTTCGGCGCCAGCGAAACAAGCTGCAGGAAGTTGCGGCCGTTGAGCGGAAGATCCACGATCCGCTTGTTTTCGATGACCGTTCCGACCGTGGCGTTCTCGCTGGAGAGCAGCGCCGCCTGCGCCGAAACTTCGATCGACTCGGAGACCTGGCCCAGCGGCAGCTCGAAATCGATTCGCGCGCTCTGCTGGACCTGCAGTTCCACATTCGAGCGAGTCACCTGCTTGAAGCCGTCCCGCTCGACCCGAAGGTTATAGACCCCGGGAGGAAGCGAGGGGAAACCGTACACCCCAGCTTCCGTACTGACGGTGGTACGAGTCGCGTTCGTAGCGACGTTGGTTGCAGTTACGGTTGCCCCGGCGATGACCGACCCGCTGGGATCCCGGACCGTGCCCGAAATCTCACCAAAGGTCTGACCAAAACCCGAGACAACCAGGAGGAGAAGCAGCGTGACGCAACTAAGCGTAATTCTCATCTGTTCTTTCCTTTGTCTATCATTCTCAGATGATGTTGTTGAGCCCCTGATATTGAATGAGGCCAGATTGCCACCGGTTGGACAGGCGTGCCTGTGCATGCAGCAACCGCTCCGAGGCAAGGCACAGAACTACGTTCCATTGTATGAATCCTTTTCTCAACGCATTGAATTCCCACCGAGCCAGCGTGATGGCGCACTGCCAGCCGACAGGACCGAGTTCGTCGCATGGGGGTGTAGGCGATACACCTCATCACACGACCCCTGTAAACTATTACCAGCAGTTTACAGCGATTCGGCGGAAACGTAAATAGGAAAAAGTGATGTAAGCACAAGGGAGGGTGCTGGGGGGGGGAGGGGGAAGGGGGGAGGGGAGGGGGGGGGGGGGGGGGGAAGGTATTCCCCTCAAAGTAGGCGT
>JBKBWD010000046.1:17200-37038 GCA_046289265.1 Bryobacteraceae bacterium
TTCGAGAGGAGTGAAAGAAAGAAAGGGGGGGGGAAGCACAGGGGGGGGTGTTGCGCCCGAACCCGACATGGTTCCGGGCGCTGAGGTCACACTCGGAACTCGTTCATCTAGAAGATGTACTTCAGAGCGAACTGCAGGTTCCGCGTGTTTGTGCGTGTTCTATTGATAATGCCGAAGTTAGCGGCGTTCAGGTTCGTGTTCGGGTTGTTTTCCAGTTCGGGTGGTTCGGGAAATTGAACGCCTCGAATCGGGACTGAAGCCGGTGCTGCTCATTGAACTTAAAGTATTTTAATGTTGAGAAGTCCCCGGTGCGCGGGGTCGGGTTGGTGGGGACCCTATGAAAATGGAGGGATGGCCTGAAAGGCGGTGGTTTTAGACGGGTATATGGATACTAAACTCATCTTTCGTAAATAGAAAAATTGAGTTTTCTTAACCGCCAAGCGTCCGAAGAGGCTTCGTTAGCAGATTCGTGGAAGGTTAGGCCTCGGAAAATCGCGGCGGGACTGCTCCAATCGCACGGCAAGCTCGAGCAGAAGCTCTTCGCTGTAGGGGCGACCGACCAGTTGCACACCGACAGGCACGCCCGCCGTCGTAACCATGAATGGTATAACCACTCCGGGCATTCCAAAAAGATTGAACGGCGTTGCGGGCATCATCGCCTCAAAGAGGCCGATCTGCTTCTGGCCGGTCTCCCATCGCCGCTGACGATGTGGGAAGGCGACGACCCCGCACGGCGGAAGCAGGACGATGGGGTACTGCCGCATCTGCCGCAGCAGCGAGGAACGCAGAGAATCGCGCTGGAGCAGGTGCGCCATCACGTCCCGCCCGGAGGGCTCCGGCCGGCCTTCAATCGACCGCAGCAGTTCCAGGCCGGTCCAATGGCATTCGGACTCCCGGCCCGCCATCATCTCCCGAAGGAACGGCGCCGGCGCCTCAACGAAGAAGAAGGCCCAGAGGTTCGGCGCACGCTCCATCCCCTCCGGCGCAAACGCATCGACCGCGATCCCCATAGCTTCGAGCGAACGGGCAGCCTGCCGGACCGCCTCCCGCACCTCCGGCTGCACCGGAACCGTCCCCCACTGCTCCATCACGCCGACGCGCAAACCGCGCAGGTCGGGCTCGCGGAGCGGGACAGGCGCCGAAAACGGGTCCTGGTCATCGTGACCCGCCAATACCTCAAACAGCAGCCGCACGTCCGCCGCCGATCGCGCCATCGGCCCGGCCACCCCCAGCAGTCCGCCAGGATGGGCGATCTCCGGGAAGTGCCCGGCCGCAGAAACGCGCCCAGGCGTCGGCTTCAGCCCCACGATTCCGGTGAAGTGCGCCGGAACCCGGATGGATCCGCCGCCGTCGCTGCCGATCCCGCCGGGCGAACAGCAGGCTGCTATCGCCGCCGACTCGCCGCCGCTCGATCCCCCAGGCGTCAGTTCCGGATTCCACGGGTTATTCGTCCGCCCAACGATGTGGTTGTCGGTCTCATAGTTATAGAGGAATTCCGGTGTGTTGGTCTTGCCGAGCAGGATCGCCCCGGCTTCCCGCAATCGCCGGACCGCCGTCGAGTCCTGTTCGGCGCAATGTCCGCACCGCAGCCTGCTTCCGCACAGCGTCGGGCGGCCCGCCACGTCGAAGCTGTCCTTCACCGTCACCGGTACGCCGTGCAGCGCCCCGGCCACTTCGCCGCGCAGGACGGCCGTTTCGGCCCGCCGCGCCGCGTCGCGGGCCTCGTCGGCATAGATCTCCACGAAGGCATTGAGCGCCGGGTTCAGCCGCTCGATCTGGCGCAGGTGCGCCTCGACAAGCTCGACGGGGGAGACCTCACGGCTGCGGACCGCAGCAGCCATGCGGATCAGTGGCATACGGTGGAGCATTCCCTTTCAGTTTGCGCAACGCACGAGGTCAATGACAACTTCCGAGCGCGATAGAATGGCCTCGTGGCCACATACAGCTTTCGCGACGCGCGCGAGTGCGTCATCGCGCGGGTGCGCTCGGGACGCCGGATGCCGGAAACCGAAGAAATCGGGTTCGCCGAAGCCGCCGGCCGCGTCCTGGCCGAGGCGGCCCAGGCAGACCGCGACTATCCCTCCGCCGACCGCTCGATCCGCGATGGCTTCGCCGTGCGGGCCGAAGGCTTCACCGGCTCGGCGCGCGTCAGCGGCGAAGTGCGCGCCGGGGAAGCCTTCGCCGGAACCGTCGCACCCGGCGAGGCGGTCGAAATTATGACCGGCGCTCCCATGCCCGCCGGCGCCGACGCCGTCATCATGGTCGAGCACGTCCGCCGCGAAGACGGCCGCATCGTCACCGACCGCGCTGTCAAGCCGGGAAATTTCGTCAACCCGCGCGGCTCGGAGGCCAAGGCCGGCGCCACGCTCGTCCCCGCCGGCCGCCGCCTTGGCTTCGCCGATATCGCGCTACTCGCCACCATCGGGCGCGAGAGCGTGCGTGTCTTCCGGCAGCCCCGCGTCGCCATCCTGGCGACCGGCGACGAGATCGTCGAAGTTCACGAGACGCCCGCCGCATTCCAGATCCGGAATTCGAACTCCTACTCGCTCGCCGTGCAGGCCCGCCGCGCCGGCGCCGCCCCGGAGATCCTTCCGGTGGCCCGCGACAACTACGACTCTACCCGCGCCCTCATCGAGCGCGGCCTTCAATCCGACCTGCTCCTGATCTCCGGGGGCGTCTCGGCCGGAAAGTACGACATCGTCGAGAAGGTCCTGGCCGACCTCGGCGCCGAATTCTTCTTCGACCGCGTCCTGATCCAGCCCGGCCAGCCGCTGGTCTTCGGACGCGCCCGGGAATCCTGGTTCTTCGGACTCCCTGGAAATCCGGCCTCCACCATGGTCACCTTCGAGATCTTCGCGCGCGCCGCCGTCGAACTGCTCGGCGGGCAGGAAGACCCGATGCTGCCGCTGCTCGAATCGCGCCTCGCCTGCGACTTCCGCCACAAGCCTGGCCTCACCCGCTTCCTCCCTGCCTCGCTCAGCCCCGGCGGCGAGGCGGTCACCCCCATTCCCTGGCAGGGCTCCAGCGATGTCCCTGCCCTGGCGCGCGCCAACGCGTTTCTGGTCGCCGACCCCGATCGCCCCGAGTACAAGGCCGGCGACGCGATCAAAGTCGTACTCAAATGAAGCGACTCTCACACTACGACCAGGCCGGTACGGCCCGCATGGTGGACGTCTCCGGCAAACAGCCGACCCGGCGAACGGCCCGCGCCCATGCCTTTCTCCGGATCCGTCCGTCGGTATTGAAGCAGCTCCCGGAAAACCCGAAGGGGAACCCCCTCGAGGTGGCGCGCATCGCCGGCATCTGCGCCGCGAAAAAGACCTCCGAGCTGATCCCGCTGTGCCACCCGTTGAGCCTCACCCACGCCGACGTCGACGTCACGGTCGAGCGCAAGGGCGTTCGCATCATCTCCACCGTTGCAACCACCGGATCTACCGGAGTTGAAATGGAGGCCCTCACCGCGGCCTCGGTCGCGGCCCTGACCGTTTACGACATGACCAAGGCGCTCGACAAGTCCATCGAAATCCAGGATCTCTACCTCATCGAGAAGACAGGCGGGAAGAGCGGCGACTACCGGAGGGAGCCGTGATCGAAGCCGCCGTCCTCACCATCAGCGACTCCTCGTACCGCGGCACGCGCGAGGACCGCTCCGGGCCCGCCGTGCGCGAGCGCCTGCGAAGCCTTGGCTACAGAGTCCCGATCCTGGAAGTCCTGCCCGACGAGGCCAACTCGATCACGCAGCGTCTGATCGAGCTGGCCGATGGAGGAAGCGCCGAGGTCGTCTTCACGACGGGTGGAACCGGAGTGGCGGCTCGCGACGTCACACCGGAGGCGACACGCGCCGCCATCGAGCGCGAAGTGCCCGGACTGTCGGAATGGATGCGCATCGAAGGCCGCAAACACACGCCGCTGGCGCTGCTCTCCCGCGGTGTTTCCGGGATCAGGAAACGGACCCTGATCGTGAATCTGCCGGGTTCGCCGAAAGGCGCGATAGAATCTCTGGATGCTATTGTGGAAGTAGTGCCGCATCTTGTGGATTTGTTGCGCGGTCAGACCGAGCACGCAAGCAGCTCGAAACTAGACTGAGCAGGAGGGCGTCAAACACATGTACATGAAAGGGTTGCGAATTCTTCTCGCCGGCCTGCTTTGTGTGGTCCTTGTGGCACAACAGGCCCCTGCGCCCCCGGCGCAGGATGACGGCGACATCGACCACCTCATCCGTGCCACCGTCAATATCGTGGTCGCCCCGACCACCGTCACCGACAAGGACGGTAACTTTGTCAACGGCCTGCAGCCGCACGAGTTCCGGCTCTACGACAACGAAACGCTTCAGGACATCAATGAGGACATCGCCTTCCAGCCCCTGTCCATGGTGATCGCCATTCAGGCGAACCATAACGTGGACATGTTCCTGCCGAAGATCCAGAAGATCGGGTCCATTCTGGAGAGCCTTGTCGTCGGCGAGCAGGGAGAGGTCGCCATCGTCGCCTTCGATCACCGGGTTCAGGTTCTGCAGGACTTCACGACTAATCTCGATGAGGTGGGCGCCGCGCTCCAGAAGATCCGCGCCGGCAGCACGTCGAACGCCATCATCGACGCGGTCAACACATCGGCTAACATGCTGCGCCGCCGCGCGAACAGCCGCCGCAAGGTCATTGTTCTCATCAGCGAGACACGGCAGCGCGGCAGCGAAGGCAAACTGCGGAATGCCGTCACCAACCTTCAGCTCTACAACATCAGCCTCTATTCGGTGAACATCAACCGGCTTGTCTCCACCCTCACGGCCAAGCCGACCGTCCCGCGGCCCGATCCGATCCCGGCGACCGCGCGCCGCATGCCACCCGGAGCCCCAATGACCCCGACCCACGCCGCCCAGGTCACCGGCTCACCCGGCTACGCGGTCGACTTCGTGCCGGTCCTCACCGAAATCTTCCGGTCCGTGCGCGACATTTTCGTCGACAACCCGGTTGAGGTCTTCACGCGCCTTAGCGGCGGCCGCGAATATTCGTTCGTTTCACAAAGGGATTTGGAGCGCGCCATCGCCGATATCGGCGAAGAACTCCACAGCCAATACCTGCTCAGCTACAACCCGAACAACAAAATCGAAGGCGGTTTCCACAAAATCCGCGTGGAAGTCAATCGCCCGAACCTGAACGTCCGGACCCGCGACGGCTACTGGCTCGCCGCCGTTCCCGACTAACCCTTTCCGGCACAGATGCGGCCGTCCGCCACGGACGGCCGCCCAGCAAGGAAAAGGGGGGCTTCTCGCGGTCAAGGCTCAGACTGCTGGTTAGCCTTGACGAGCTTTGCGCTTTGCCACTCCCAGGGCCAACAATCCGCCGCCCAGCAGCATCATCGAGGCGGGCTCGGGAATTTCAGGGTTGTCGCCCGGCGTCAGCGTAATCCCTTCCGAGACCAAGGCCCCGATCTTGTTGCCCTGCGCATCGAGATAGCGTGCCTTGATACTCGCTTCATTCGCGCCCGTGAACAGGCTTCCCGCCTGGATCACGTGCTGGAAAGTCCAGTTCAGTACACCGCCGACCGCCACGCCATGCCCCGCGCCGGTGTAGTCGGCGCAGACGAAACCGGACCCGGCGCCGGAACAGCCGTTGGCGTTGATGCCGCCGCTGACCACTGTCCAGTTGCCGACGCCGCCCGGCGCATCCACAAGCGATGAACTCTGGAAACTCGGACTCACCTTGATCGCCACTTCGCCGATTGTGAGGCCGCCGCCCGTGTAGCCGTTCGTGTCGATCTCGAGATTGATCAGGTAAGTCTCGAACCCACCGCCGCTCGAGTCCAGCGAGTACGTCAACGTGTAAAGCGAACCCTGGCAAGTGGCGCAGGACGGGCCGATCGTCGCCGCAAAGCCGGCGGTGCTGAAGGCCAGCCACAACAGGATCGCCGCAACGCCGCTCTTTCTCTTGAATGCCCCCAAAATCGATTCTATTTTCACGCCGTTTTCCTTGATTTGAGTCGGGCATTTCGGACTGCATCTGCCCTGAATCCAGCGTAGGGAAAACCAGCCTTTGACCCTATGGATCAGTGGTACCGAACTGGTCAAAGTTTGTTCTAGGAGGGTGAGGTACGGCGGAATGGGACTTCGGTACTACGAGCGCGATCCTGACTCGCGGGACGCCGTAGCGGGCTCGATCACCGCCGACATCGATCCCTTCGACCGTGCCATCCGCCAGTCCGGCCCATAGGCGTGAATCTGGTCGCGGCCGAACTCGGCCTGCGGCAACTCGCAGGTGACTACGATCGTTCTTCCGGTCGTGTCCACCTCTACGGCGTGCCGGTATGCGTCGACCACACTGCAACAGAAAAGCTTCTGCAGCATCTCGATGACGTAATCGTATGTATGGTCATCGTCATCGAGAAGAACTACATGGTACAGCGGGGTAAACTCTTCGCGTTCGCGCGATTCCGTATCGGGGGAAACGATGGTCTCTTCCATAGAGCCGGGACGGAAACCGTTCGGCTTCCTCATTCATAGCATCGCACCGATGGGAGGCCTCATTCCACCGGCCCGCCGGGCCGATCCGCATGATACAATGGGTCCGATAAGGGGGCGTAACGGCTTCGACGGGATTGAATCGTTGTGAAAAGGCGTGCCGGGTTCCGAGCTCCCGTTAAACGATCGGAAAACCAATAACTGCCAATCAGCAGTTTGCTTACGCTGCCTAATTGTAGGTAGCCGCTCCGGCCAGGGGGCCCGCAGTCTGGCTAGCGAGCGTCATTTCGCGGGATAGGTCGAGGGCTTCGGTCCGGAGCCGCAGACCGAGATCAATCGGGCTAAGCTGGTGTCGTCTTCGCCGGTTCTCCAGGCGCCAGTCGAAAACATACGAACCGGATACGCACGTAGGCTTTTCACGGCGGACTTTCTCGGACGCGGGTTCGACTCCCGCCGCCTCCACCATTTTATTTCCGCCCCACCCTTTCACGCGGCATCCCTGTAGGGGACGCCCTCCATCCCGTGCTCGACCGGCGGCGGTACGCTTCCGGTTGGCTGCAGCCGCGGCTGCGGGTCACTGCCATCGGCCGCCTCGGCCACAGACGCCGAGCGCTGCTCGGTTCCCGCCCACGGGATCGGATAGACACGGTAACAGGTCCGGCAGACGTAACGGCCGTTCACCGGCCATCCGGGATTGTCATGCAGGGCGACGCACCAGGCTTCGCCCACCTTCGAGCAGAAACGGGATAGCAAGCGCATCATCGAAGTATCTCCTCGCAGAACACTTTTGAGAATTCGGGCAGGGAGATGCGCCGGACGCGGCGCAGGTTACAGAACGCCATCCTGATCCTTGACCGGTGCGGAACACGCCTGATAGTCTGGGACTGTTTCCGGGTGGCGCGTCGTGCGATCGAGATCCTTCGTTTCGCTACTGTTGGTCAAACTCCTCCTCATTCTCCCGGCCCACACCCCTGTCTATGCAAACGATCTGCCGAAGCCGGTATACACGGCGATGCAGGAGGCCCTCCAGCAGCCCTATATCGAGCTGTTCGACACTGCCGCCACGCTCGAGTTCCGCCGATCCCAGATCGAAGCGATGCGCAAACTCCTGACGCGCGCGCAAACCGGCTGCAAGCGCGAGTTTGAGACACGCGCGTCCAATCACGAAAAGGAGGTCCGCCAGGCCCAGGCCGAACTACGGAAGGTGACCGCAACGCTCTCCAACGAGGACCGCCGGGAGTATCACTGCCGGATCCACAACGCGCGCATCCTCCACGGGCAAGCCCGCGTGCTCTCCGAACATGCCATCCCGGTCGCCTACGAGAACCGCCTGGCCAAGCTCGACCTCATCGAGAAGTGGCCCGCCGAACAGGTCCAGATCCGCGACGAAATGGAGGCCGGACGCCACCACGACCGCAAGTTTGGCGACGTCATGGACATCGGCGTCCGCGAGCTCTTCGAAGGACAGGAGAAGGACGTCAAGACCGGCGAGGAGGTCGTTCGCCAGATGACCACCCTCGGGCTGCTTCCCGCCGAGGTCGAAAATCCTCGCATCCGCGACTACGTCGAGTCGCTCACCCTGCGCATCGCCCGTCATTCGGACCTGCGTGTCCCCGCCAGAGTTACGGTGCTGAACTCGAGAGAGATTAACGCGTTCGCTCTGCCGGGCGGCTATCTATACATCCAGCGCGGGCTGCTGGAGGCCGTCGATGACGAGTCGCAGCTTGCCGGCGTGATCGCGCACGAGATCGCCCATGTGACGGGCCGGCACAGCCACCGGCTCATGAGGAGAGCGACCATCGCCTCGATTATCTATCAGGCTGCCCAGGTCGCCGCCATGATCCTCACCGGCGGGGTTGCCGGAATCGGCACCTATTACGCGCTCCAGTACGGATTTTACGGCCTCGGCCTCATCCTGAGTCTCGACATGCTCGGCGTGAGCCGCGACTTCGAACTGGAAGCCGACCAGCTTGGCGTGCAGTATGCCTGGAACGCCGGCTTCGACCCGAACGGATTCATTCGCTTCTTCGACAAGATGGCTACCCGAGTCGGCTACGTAAACGGAGCAAGCTGGTTCCGCACCCATCCGCCCTTCTATGAGCGAATGGTGCACAGCAAGCGCGAAATCACGTTCCTCCCGCCCAAGGAGGAAGCACAACTGCACAGCAGCGAGTTCAATCTCATGAAGGCCGAACTGGCAAAGGTGACTGCCGCCGCCGAAAAGGAAGAGAAGAGCCGCCCCAAAGGCCCCGGCGCGGACTGTCCGGCGCCGGATCGAATCGAATACAAACCCGGAGAACCGATCGAAAAGATCTGTGGCGAACCCGGCGACCGGCGGTGAACCAGGCTGCTAGTCGCGGCCGGACGCCCCGATTGCCTGCCGCAGAAACTCCTCGACCTCACGCCGCGAGGGAGCCGAAGCCTGCGCGCCCGCCCTCGTCACCGAAATCGCCGCGGCGGCATTGGCAAACCGCAGCGCGTCCTCCACCGGGCGTTCCTCCGCCAGAGCGATCGCCAGCGCCGCATTGAAAGTGTCGCCAGCCGCGGTCGTGTCCTTCACCTCGACCGCAAACCCGGGCGAGTATATCTCCCGATGCCCGTCGTAATAGAAGCAACCCTGCCCGCCAAGCTTCAGAATAACCGCCCGGGGTCCCAATGCCAGCACTTCGCGCGCCGCCGCCGGAGCCTCCTCGCGCCCGATCTGCCCGGCCGGCCGCCCCAGCAGCGCGCACGCCTCGCTCTCATTCGGAGTCAGCAGGTCCACCATCGCAAGCAGCGCCCGATCCAACGGCTGCGCCGGAGCCGGATCGAGAATCGTCCTCGCCCCCTCTTCGCGCGCCATCTTCAGCGCCGCCGCGACCGTCGCGATCGGAGTCTCAAGCTGGAACAGCGCAGCCGAGGCACCCCGAATCGCCCCCCGGAAGTTCTCGACCTCGGAAGCATGCAGTTCGTGATTCGCGCCCGAGGCGACCACAATCGAATTTTGCCCACTTCTGTCGATCCAGATCAGCGCGACGCCGGTAGGCTGCGAACGCGTCGCGTGTACGAAGGAAACATCCACCCCGGCCGCCGATAAACTCGCCTTCAGGTGGTCCGCAAAAACGTCATAGCCGACCCGCCCCACCATCCGGACCTGCACGCGCTCGGCCCCGAGCTTTCCGGCCGCGCAGGCCTGGTTGGCACCCTTACCGCCAGGGAACATGCGGAAGTCGCGCCCCAACACCGTTTCCCCCGGCGCAGGCAGGGATTCCACCTGTGCCACGAAATCGATGTTCAGGCTTCCGACAACCGCGATGGTCGTGTTCATCGGCTGGAGAGGTCAATGCCGAGCTTCTTCAGTTCTTCGGCATAATAGCGCTTGTGCAGCAGATCCCACTCTTCGGAGCCTTCCGGAATCTCGCGCTTCTGCGTGCGAATCTTTTTGCGGGCGTCCCGGTCGGCCTTCTCCTCATTCATGAGGAGCTCCGAAATCGCCTTGACGACATCCAGCCGCACCTCGTTGGCGTCCCGCTTCAATCGGAACTGGCGCGAGGCCCGAAACCCTGTCACCAGCTTATGGGATATCTCGTTGATCTTGTCCCGCGACAGCTTCATCGGATCGCCGCTGTCGCGCCCTGCCGCCCGGATCACCTTGCGCTGCGCGATAAGCGTGTTCTTGATCCGCCGGAACATCTCCGAGTAGCTCACTCCCTCGCGCCGCATGTAATCGCTGTACTGCTCGAGGATCTCCCGGACCTCGTCGTTCAACCGGTCCTCCACCATAAGCTCTTCGGTGATGATCTCCGAAATGAATTCGGCGGCGGCCTGCGGATCCGCGGTTTCAACCACCTGCGGACTCAGCCTGCGAACTAATTGACGAGATAGGTAGGCGACAAATTCTCTGGCCAGCAACATGCTTGAGCGCTTCGCTCCTCAATCCCTGATGTCGGCCCGGCGCGCCTTTCCCCAGCCATCTCCGAGCAGCATCGGGAACACCGTCAGGATTTTCCGAAGAGATCAGCCGGATGCGGGAACAGCGTGGCCAACACCATAGGTCAGTGTACTGGCCCGGCCTTCGGCATGTCAAACTGCGAACTTACTGCGGCGGATCGCCCCGGTGGTGATCGAGAAAGTCCCGGTCGATCTCCTTGCGGCCTTGGAATCCCTCGCTCAGCCCATGCCAGTACCGGATCCCGGACTCCCCGAGACGCCAGCACAGGTATACCTCCTCACCGCGATACCACGTCCGGAAATCGATTAACCCGATGTCCAGATCCTTGATCTCGCAGCCCAGTGCCTGCACCGCCTCGATCGCCTCCTTCAAGGCGGCCGCCGCCGTGTCCCGCCGCGACTTCAGCCCGAGCAGATGGTTCTGATCGATCAGCGCGCCCCCAAGCAGCATGATCCGCTGCATCAGGTTCTTCAGGTCCAGTTCGCTGCTGTCGTATTCCTGCTTCAACGCCACCGCACGCCGAAGTTCGCTCTCCACCTCCGGAAGCAGCGCCTCGGCCTGCTGCAGAGTAAAACGCTTCGCCATCCGGCTCTCAGATCCCGGAAACCTGTACCGCCAGAGACCGGCTCCGCGGGCCATCGAACTCCGCGAGAATAATGCTCTGCCAGGTGCCCAGCAGCACGCTCGCGTTGCGGACCTGCAGGCATAACGTCTGGCCCATCAGCATCCCCCGCAGATGCGAATCGGCATTGCGCCGCTCGCAGTCGGAGTGTTCCGGATCGTTATGGCGGTAGTACTGGCTGTCGGAGACGACCTGCTCAAAGAAAGCCTTCACGTCATCCAGAAGCGCGTCCTGCCACTCGTTAATAAAGACAGCCGTGGTCGTGTGTAGCGACTGCAGGTGCACCAGACCGTCGCGGACGCCGCTCTTGCGGACGATTTCATTAACCCGGTCCGTAATATTCAGCAGTTGCATCCGGTCATTGGTGATCCAGTCGACAATGCGGCTGAATACCTTGTAACCCTCCGGAGTAACTGCCGCCGGATCGGAGCGGCTCGCATCCACTTCTGCTTCCACGCTCTGCACTTTGGTTGGACTCATCAGCCTTTCCTCTCATGAATGATCACGATCGCCACTCCCAGGCTCGCGTACCGGAGTACCCAAATGATTATAGCAACTGCATTGCAGACAAAGGCATATTTCCGCTTAGCGCCCCGAAGGTCCCGCTCACCGGCAGAGCGGCCCCGTACGGCAGAATCTACTCGGTCTCTCTTGTACAGGGGTGCACAATGAGCCCTAGACCTCGCACTATGACTAGACATAACGTTCGAATTCTATTCATCCTGGCTCTTGCCCTCTGCCTGTCAAACGCCATCCATGCCCAGGGAACCGGCGCCATCCGCGGTACCGTGACGCTCGAAGCCAGCGGCGCCCCGCTGCATCATGTGACAGTGACGGTCGTACCGCTCGGCCTGCGCGCCCAGACCAATCACGAAGGCGCCTTCGAATTCCGCAAGGTACCTCCGGGCCGGTATGACGTCCTCGCCCACATGCACGCCCTCACCGATGCCCGCAGAACCGTGAACCTCACTGAGGGCGGCACGGCCGAGGTCAGCTTCCAGTTGAAGCTATCCCCAGTCCGCGACCAGTTGACCGTGACCGCCACGGGCGGCCGTGAGCAGACCACACTCGAGGCCTTCCAGACCGTCGCCAGCCTCGAATCCTTCGAGCTCACCAACCGCGGCACCTCCACCTCCCTCGGCGACCTACTTGAGTTCGAAACCGGCGTTGCCAAGCGCAGCTTCGGACCCGGAACCACACGCCCCGTCTTGCGCGGCTTCGATGGCGACCGCGTCCTTATCCTCCAGGACGGCATCCGCACCGGCACCCTTTCTTCCCAGTCCGGCGACCACGGCGAGCCCCTCGATGCCGCCACCATCGAGCGTGTCGAGGTCGTCCGCGGACCCGCCACGCTCCTCTATGGCAGCAATGCCATCGGGGGTGTCGTCAACACCATCAGCGGCTACGACGTCACCCATCAGCATCCCCGCGACGGACTCCGCGGCTACATCACCGCCCTCGGCGGCACAACGAACGCCCAGGGCGGCGGCGCCGGCGGTTTCGACTTCGGTCACGGC
Organism: Bryobacteraceae bacterium; assembly: GCA_046289265.1. Taxonomy (GTDB): domain Bacteria; phylum Acidobacteriota; class Terriglobia; order Bryobacterales; family Bryobacteraceae; genus JBKBWD01. Next base: position 29,725 of record JBKBWD010000046.1, read on the forward strand.
AACTGGACCCTCTGGGGCAACGGCGGCGGCCAGCGCTCCGGCGACTACAACACCCCCCTCGGCCATATCGACAACTCCTGGACCGACCTCAAGCACTCCTCCGCCGGCTTCGGACGCTTCGGCGAGAAGTTCTCGTTCAACCTGAACTATGGCGTCCAGGACGGCCGCTACGGCGTACCCTTCGCCGGCGAGTTCCACGGCCACCACGACGATCATGATGATCACGATGATGACCACGATCACGACCATCACTCCATCAAGGCCAAAGCCGCCCGCATCCGCAATGGCGGGGAGCACCATCATGACGACGACGATCACCACGATGACCACGACGACGTCAGCATCGCCTTCCGCCGCCAGCAGTTCCGCTTCAACGGCGCGGTGAAGAATCTCGGAAGCTTCCTCGACCAGTTCCACTTCGCCCTGAACTACAGCGACTGGAACCACCGCGAACTCGAAGGCGAAGAGATCGGCACCCGATTCTTCAATAAGCAGTTCGTCTATCGCGGCACCTTTCAGCAGCGCCGGGTCCGCGCCCTCAACGGCAGCTTCGGACTCTGGGGCATGCACCGCGACTTCAAGGCCCGCGGCGTCGAGGCCCTCGCTCCTCCCACCACCCAGGACGCCTTCGCCCTATTCGGCTTCGAGGAGTTCAATCTCGAGCGCGTCCGTTTCCAGTTCGGCGGCCGCTACGAGCATAACCGCTATAACGCCCAGGGCCTCCAACGCCGCTCCTTCAACGGCTTCTCCGGCTCGGCCGGCGTCATCCTCCCGGTCTGGGAAGGCGGCGCCCTCGCGACCAACTTCGCCCACTCCTTCCGCGCTCCTGCTCTCGAAGAGCTATACAACCGCGGACCCCACATCGGGAACCTGACCTACGAAATCGGCAACCCCAACCTCCGGCGCGAGCGCTCCAATGGCCTCGACGTCTCGCTCCGGCAACAGAACCGCCGCCTCCGCGCCGAAGCCAACTTCTTCTATAACAGCCTCAACGACTTCGTCTACCTCGCCCCTACCGGCGACATCGAACACGGCCTCGTCGAGGCCCGCTACATGCAAGCCGACTCACGCTACATGGGCGCCGAAGGCCGCCTCGACGTCGGTCTCCACAATAATCTCTGGCTCAACCTCGGCTTCGATTCCGTCCGCGCCGAACTGCGCGCCAACGGCACTCCTCTGCCCCGCATCCCTCCGGTGCGCGGCCGCGTGGGCTTCGATGCCCGATACCGGAACCTCAGCCTGCGCCCCGAACTCATCATGGCCAACGCCCAGGAACGAATCTTCCTCACCGAAACCCCGACGGCAGGCTATGTCTTCGCCAACCTGAGAGGCTCATACACCATCCCGCGCCAGCATTTCCTGCACATGTTCAGCGTGAACGTCTTCAACATGGGCGACGCGCTCTACCGAAACCACCTGTCCTTCATCAAGGACATGGCCCCGGAGATCGGAAGGGGCGTGCGGGTAAGCTACACCATTCGGTGGTTCTGAAATCGAGGGCCACGGATTCACACGGATTGGAAACGATGGTCCGATCCGTGTGAATCCGTGTGCGTCCGTGGCTAAGTCAGTAAGTCCGCGCCACGTAATCGTTCAGGATCTCAATAAACTGCGGGACGATCCGCTCGCCCTTTAGGGTCGTCACCAGCCGCCCATCGACATACACCGGAGCCTTCGGCTCCTCAAACGTCCCCGGCAGCGAAATCCCGATATTCGAGTGCTTCGACTCCCCCGGTCCGTTCACCACGCACCCCATCACCGCGACCTTCATCTCGGCCACACCGGGGTGCCGCTCCTTCCAGACCGGCATCTGCTCCCGCAAATAATTCTGAATCTGGTCAGCCATATCCTGGAAGAACGTGCTTGTCGTCCGCCCGCATCCCGGACACGCCGTCACTTGCGGGCTGAAGCTCCGGATCCCCAGCGCCTGAAGGATTTGCTGCGAGACAATCACCTCTTCGGTCCGGTCCCCGTTCGGAAGCGGCGTCAGCGACGACCGGATGGTGTCCCCGATCCCCTCCTGCAGCAGCACCGATAGCGCTGCCGTCGTCGCCACGATCCCCTTCGACCCCAGCCCCGCCTCCGTCAGCCCCAGGTGCAGCGGATAGTCGCACTGTGCCGCCAGCTTCCTGTAGACGTCGATCAGGTCCTGCACCCCGCTCACCTTCGCGCTCAGGATAATCTGGTCGTGTCCCAACCCGTACCGCTCCGCAGCCGCGGCCGACTCCAGCGCACTCACGACCATCGCGTTCAGTGTCACATCCCGCGCATCCAGCGGCTCAGCCAGCTTCGAGTTCTCATCCATCATCCGCGTCAGCAGCGCCTGGTCCAGCGACCCCCAGTTCACCCCGATCCGCACCGGCCGGCCGTATTCGATCGCCACCTCGATCATTGTCCGGAAATTATCGTCGTGCTTCTTCCCGATGTTGACGTTTCCAGGATTGATCCGGTACTTGGCCAGCCCGCGTGCGCACTCCGGATACTTCTTCAGAAGGATATGGCCGTTGTAATGGAAGTCCCCCACGATCGGAACCCGCACCCCGAACTTGTCCAGCGTCTCGACAATCTTCGGAACCGCTGCAGCGGCCTGCTCATTGTTCACCGTCACCCGAACCAGCTCTGAGCCCGCTCGCGCAAGCGCCATCACCTGGTTCACCGTCGAGGCGACATCTGCCGTGTCGGTGTTGGTCATCGACTGAACAACGATAGGGTGCGCGCCGCCAACCTTGACACCCCCGACATCGGCTACAACGGACTTGCGGCGAGACGAAACAGCCATCGATCCTCCAAACCTCCTATTGTATCAACGGCATATCCGCGCCAACGGAAATCGCGCACTTTGTCGTTGCCGCAGCGGATGCAACGATATAGACTGGACGCAGCCATGAACAAAGCCGCGATCTTCGGCCTGCTGATAGCGGGCGTCGTCTCGGCGAATCCGCCCGAGGCAGTCGAGTTCTTCGAGAAGAAAGTCCGGCCCGTGCTGGCCAACAACTGCTTCGCCTGCCACACCGCATCCAAAATGGGCGGCCTGCGCCTGGACTCCCGCGAAGCCATTCTGGCAGGCGGCAAGTCCGGAGCCGCGATAGAACCCGGTGCTCCCGAGCGCAGTCTCCTCCTCGCTGTCGTCGAAGGACGCCACGAACGCCTCAAAATGCCCCCGCAGGGCAGCCTCAGCGCCGAGGATGTCCGAACGCTCCAACAGTGGATCGCCGCCGGCGCGCTCTGGCCCGAACCCGCATCCGCGCCCAGGACCGCCAATCATGGCCCGGCCCTGACGCCCGAGCAGCGGGCCTTCTGGTCCTTCCAGCCCGTTCGCCGGCCTACCCCGCCTCAGGTGAAGAACGAATCCTGGATCCGCACACCTGTCGACCGCTTCATCCTCGCACGCCTCGAACAGGAGGGCCTGCGCCCCGTACAGACCGCCGACCGCCGCACCCTCATCCGTCGCATGAGCTTCGACCTCCTTGGCCTGCCGCCGTCCCCGGAAGACCTCGACGCCTTCGTCAATGACTCCGCGCCCGGCGCACTCGACCGGCTGATTGAAAAGCTGCTCGCCTCGCCCCACTACGGCGAGCGCTGGGGCCGGCACTGGCTCGATCTCGCCCGCTACTCCGATGGCCGCATCGGCGCGTCCGAAGATACGCCCTTCGAAAACGCCTACCGATATCGCGACTGGGTCGTCCAGGCCTTCAATGACGACATGCCCTATGACACCTTCGTCAAGGCGCAAATCGCGGCCGACTTCTTCCCGGAACCCGATCGCGGGAAATTGCTCGCCGGTCTGGGCTTCCAGGTCGTCGGACCCGGCCCCGATGATCGCGTCGACGTCACCTCCCGGGTCTTCCTCGGCCTCACCGTCGGCTGCGCGCAATGCCACGATCACAAGTTCGACCCCATTCCCACGCAGGACTACTACTCCCTCCTCGGCATCTTCAAAAGCAGCAAGGATGATCAGCACCCGCTGGCGCCCGAGGCCGAAGTCAGCGCCTACAGGAAAGCCAAAGCCGAAATCGCCGAAAAGGAGGAGGTCCTCAAGGACTGGCTCGTTCGCCAATCCGACGAACTCGCCCTCATGCTGGCCCGCCAGACCGCCCGCTACGTCGAATCGGCCTGGCGCGTCATGACCGGCCATCCCTCTTCGGACGTCACCGCTGCTGCGGGACTCGACCGCGAAACGCTCGATCGCTGGGTCGCGTTCCTTTCCGACCGCGACAAGGAATACGATTTCCTCAATCCATGGTTCGCAATGCTCGACCGCGCCGGCGAGCCCGCGAAAGCCGATGTCGAGGACGTGGGCCGGCTCGCCCGCGAAATCCAGACCCTGGCGCTCGCGATCTTCGCCGAGAAGGCCGAAATCGACGACCGCAACTACGTCAAGCTCGGCGGCGCCAAAGGCGTGAAGGACGAGGCCACCCGGCAATATGCAAACCTCGACTTCCTGGAGCCCAGGAAGTACTACTTCTGGCGCGACCTCGCGACCTCGCCGTACCGCCGCGACGCCTTCGAGCACAACGGCGGCATCTACTACTACGGACCGAAGGAGATCGTCCGATGGCTGCCCGGGATCTGGGCGCAGCACCTGAAGGAGTCCCGCGAGGAGATCGAACGGCTGAAAAAGGAGCTCCCGCCTGCCTATCCCTTCCTGCACATCCTCAAGGACGCCGAAAAGCCGGCCGATGTCCACGTCGCCGTTCGGGGAGATGCCAAGAATCCCGGCGAACTGGCGCCTCGGCGCTTCCTGCGCGTGCTCTGCGACGGCGACCCGCCCCGGTTCGAACAGGGCAGCGGACGATGGGAACTCGCACAGGCCATCGCCTCCCGCGACAATCCCCTCACCGCCCGCGTCATGGCAAACCGCGTCTGGCAGTGGCATTTCGGAGAAGGCATCGTCCGCTCCCCGAGCAACTTCGGGCAGCTCGGCGAACGCCCCACACACCCCGACCTACTCGACTATCTCGCCTCGCAGCTCATGAACAGCGGCTGGTCCATCAAGGCGCTCCACCGCGAGATCCTGCGCTCGCACACCTACCAATTGAGCATCGCGCAGGACGCTACGAACGCCGCCCGAGACCCCGGCAATCACCTCTACTGGCGCGCCAATCCCCGGCTGCGCCTCGACGTCGAAGCGCTCCGCGACTCCGTCCTTGCCGTAGCCGGAACCCTCGATCCGACCATCGGAGGCCCGCCCGCCCCGCTCACCGACTCCTTCCGCCGCCGCACGATCTACGCCAAAATAGGCCGCACCAAGCCCGACCCGACGCTCTCCCTGTTCGACTTTCCCGACCCCAACGCATCAGCCGAACAGCGCAACCTTACCGTCGGCCCGATGCAGCGCCTCTACTTTCTGAACAGCACCTTCATCGCAGAGCAGTCCGCGGCCCTGGCCGCGCGGCTGGCTGCGCTCGCGGACAACGACGAAGGCCGGATCCGCGCCGCTTACCTCCTCCTGTTCGGCCGCGAACCCGACGAGGAAGAATTGAAGCTGGGGCTGGAATTCGTAGCTCCCGGCGAGAGACAATGGCCCCAATATGCCCAGGCCCTGCTGAGCTCGGCCGAATTCAGCAGCGTGCCGTGAAAGGCGAACGACGATGACACGACGCGAACTGCTCCAACAGGCCGGGAGCGGCTTCGGGATGCTGGCGTTAGCCAACCTTCTCGACGCCGCCGAGCGCACCACTCCTCTGGCGCCCCGTAAGCCTCACTACACGCCCAAGGCCACCCGGGTCATCTTCCTTTACCTGAACGGCGGCCTCTCGCAGGTCGATTCCTTCGATCCCAAACCCGAGCTGACCAGGCGCCACGGCGAGCCCATGCCCGGCCCCAAGATCAAGACCGATCGCGCCTCCGGCAACCTCATGGCCTCCCCGTTCTCCTTCCGTCGCTGCGGCAAGAGCGGCATCGAGGTCAGCGAGATCTTCCCCAAGGTCGGAGCAGCCATCGATGACATCTGCGTCATCCGTTCGATGTACACCGACAACGGCAACCACGGCCCCTCGATGCTGAAAATGAACACAGGCCACCAGCTCGCCGGCCGTCCCTCGCTCGGCTCCTGGCTCACCTACGGCCTCGGCACGGAGAACCAGAACCTGCCCGGCTTCGTCGTGCTCTGCCCCGGCTACCCCGTCATGGGCTCGCCCCTGTGGTCGTCCGGCTTCCTGCCCAGCGCCTTCCAGGGCACCCATATCCACAACAGCGAGCAGGACCCCGAAAAGCTGCTCCGGAACATCCGCAACAAGGCCCATTCAGAGAGTGAGCAGCAGCGCCAGTTGTCGCTCGTCGACCGCCTCAACCGCAAGTACGTCTCGCGGCTCGGCCCGCAGCCCGAGCTCGAAGCCGGCATTCAGGCCATGGAGGTCGCCTTCCGCATGCAGGCCGAAGCGCCCGATGCCTTCGACATCCGCCAGGAGAGCGAAGAGACACGCGCACGGTACGGAGACAGCGACTTCGGCCGCGGCTGCCTCATGGCCCGCCGGCTCGTCGAACGCGGCGTTCGGATGGTCCAGGTCTACTTCGGCAACTTCCAGCCCTGGGACAGTCACGACGACATCATGTCCCACGCCAGGCTCGCCCGCCAGGCCGATCCCGCCATCGCTTCCCTGCTCGCCGACCTCAAGGTCAGCGGACTCTTCGACGAAACCCTCGTCCTGGTCGGAAGCGAGTTTGGCCGCACCCCAATGATTCAGAACAGCGGACTGGAAAAGCTCGGCAACGGGCGCGACCACAACGTCCACGGCTTCTCCATGCTGCTGGCCGGCGCCGGAATTAAGGGCGGTATCACCTACGGCGCCACCGACGACTTCGGCTTCAAAGCCATAGAAAATCGCGTGCACGTGCACGACCTCCACGCAACGGTCCTGCACCTTATGGGTCTCGATCACACCCGTCTGACTTATCGATACAGTGGCCGCGACTTCCGCCTGACCGACGTACACGGAGAGCTCCTCCACCCGATTCTGACCTGAATTACGCGTTTCGATCCGTGTTCAGTCGCGGTAGGAACGTCCGTTGCCGGACGCCGCCGAGTCGCGCCGCGGAATTTCACGTTTCCTCCATTGAGGGCTGCCTCCCTCCGCCATGACCAGTGCCCCATCATTCGCCCCTCGCGCGACGCTGAGGCCTGCCCGCGCATGATCCACAAAAAGGAGCCCGCGGGACCATTCTCCAAGCCCCTGTTCGGCGAGTTCAATGCTTTCGAACCGGCCGCGGTTATTCTTTCGCCGGTCGACGTCTCTAACGGATGTTCACCTCTAGCGTTTTGAGGTAACCCATTGACCGGCCGTGGCTTAGCCCGGTTTTTAGGTTGTATTATGT
>JBKBWD010000047.1:0-36817 GCA_046289265.1 Bryobacteraceae bacterium
GGTCGTTCGATTACTTGCCGCCTGACGGCGGCACTTGTTGAAGTATTCTTGTTTACAATTTCAGATCCAAGAATCTAGTCATCCTGGCCGATGACATGGGCTACTCCGACGCCGGCTGCTATGGCGGCGAGGTCGAGACGCCCAACCTGGACCGGCTCGCCCGGAACGGGCTGCGATTCACCCAAGCCTACTCGACCGCGCGCTGCGGCCCTTCGCGGAGTTGCCTTCTGACGGGACATTACGCCCAGCAAACCGCCTGCGACGTCATGACTCCGGGGAACATTCCGGCCTGGACGCGTTTCCTTCCGCAGCACCTGCGGCAGTTCGGCTACCGCTCCTATCACTCGGGCAAGTGGCACATCCGCTTCCGTCCGGTGGCCGGGGCGAGGTTCGACCACTCGTATACGCTGCTCGACGCCAACCGCTACTTCACGCCCACGGCCCACATGCTCGACGACGAGCGGCTTCCGGCCGTGAAGGAGAGCGACGGCTACTACGCGACCACCGCGATCGCCGACCACGCCGTCGGGTGGCTCAAGCGGCACGCGGCCGAGAGCCGGCAGGATCCCTTCTTCCTCTACGTCGCCTTCACGGCGCCGCACTTTCCGCTCCACGCGATGCAGGAAGATATCGACCGCTATCGCGACCGCTTTTCCGAGGGATGGGACGCGGTCCGGGAGCGGCGGCACGCGCGGCTGCGGAAGGCCGGGCTGGTCAACTGCCCGCTGCCGCCGCTTGAGCCCGAGATGCGGCCGGGGTGGAACACTTCCGACGAGGAGTTACAGGCGAAGATCGGTCCGGGGGAGGTGATGCACGCGGTCCCGTGGTCCAGTCTGACGGCGGAACAGAAGGAATTCCAAAGGACCAAGATGGCGATTCACGCCGCCATGATCACGCGCATGGACCGCGAGATCGGCCGAGTGCTCGACCAGTTGCGGGCGATGAATGCTCTGGACGACACGGTCATCCTGTTCCTCTCCGATAACGGGGCGAGTTCGGAGCAGTTGATCCGGGCCGACGGCCACGACGCCTCGGCCGCCCCAGGGTCGGCGCGTTCGCACCTGTGCCTGGGACCGGGCTGGTCGAGCGCCGCCAACACGCCGTTCCGGCTGCACAAGTCCTGGGTCCACGAGGGCGGCATCGCTTCCCCGCTGATCGTTCACTGGCCGAAGGGAATCAAGGACGGCGGCAAGCTGCGGCACACACCGTGCCATTTTGTGGACGTGATGCCGACGCTGGTTGAGCTGGCCGGAGGTTCGCCTCATGCGCCGGGTCCGGAGGGAGCGCCTCCGCCGGCGGGCCGGAGCCTGGTTCCGCTGTTCGCGCGCGACAACACGGTCCGGCGCGACCATCTCTATTTCCACCATTCGAACAACCGGGCGCTCCGGGTGGGAGACTGGAAGATTGTGGCGGCGGGGCAGTCAGGGCCATGGGAGCTGTACAACCTGAAAACCGACCGGTCGGAGATCAAGGACCTGGCCAGCCAGCAACCCGAGCGGGTCGCCGCGATGGCAGAAACCTGGCGCCGGCTGGAGGAGGAGTTCATCCGGCAGCGGGAGAGCGCGCCGCGCACCGCCGGGATCCTGATGTAAGGGGGCCGAGCCCCGCAAAACCTCCCGCAGCTACCATCCAGGCCGCCTCAGGCGCCGAACTCTGAAAAGGGGATCGCGCGCGCCCGAATCTCTGGTACACTGGAAATCAGACCGGACAAGTCCGAATTTAAATTGTTCAAAGCAAAGGCTCCAGCTTGACCGGCTCGGGCCTTCGCAGTATAGTTAGATATCGGACCGAAACGATCCGAGATTGGCGATGCTGAAACTCACGAAGAAAGCGGATTACGGGCTGATCGCACTCCGGCACCTGGCGGTGAACTCCACCGGCCGGAGCGCGAGCGCCAAGGAGATCGCTGACAGCTACGCCATTCCCCTTCCGCTTCTCTCCAAGATCCTTCAGAAGCTCGCCAAGAGCGGCTTTGTCCAGTCCGAGCAGGGAACCAACGGCGGATATCGGCTGGCTCGGGACGCCCGCACGATCAGCACGCTCGAAGTGATCCGCGCGATCGACGGTCCGATCATTTTGACCTCCTGCTTCACCGACCACGGCGAATGTGACCAGTCGGGCCGCTGTACGGTGCGCGAGCCGCTGAGGAAGGTGCACGAAGGAATTCTGCGGCTGCTGGGGAACATCTCGATCTCGGACCTGTCGCAGGAGGAGATGCCGGAGATCCCGGTGGAGAGCTGCCTGAGCGGCGGGCAACGGGTTCAGATTCTGCAAAAGATTTGAGGATAGCGAATATGAAGATGCCGATTTACATGGACTATCACGCGACGACCCCGGTGGATCCGCGTGTGCTGGAAGCGATGATGCCCTACTTCACCGAGCAGTTCGGCAACGCCGCCAGCCGGAATCACGCGTTCGGGTGGCAGGCCGAAGAGGCGGTCGAGAAGGCGCGCAAACAGATCGCCGAGCTGATCGGCGCCAACTCGAAGGAGATCATCTTTACCAGCGGCGCGACCGAGTCCAACAACCTGGCCCTGAAGGGTGTTGCGGAGATGTACGCCGAGCGTGGCAACCATATCATCACGGCCGCCACCGAGCACAAGGCGGTGCTGGACACCTGCAAGCGCCTGGAGAAAAACGGCTATCGCGTGACCTACCTGCCGGTGAAAACGGACGGCCTGGTGGACCTCGACCAGCTTCGCGATGCAATCACCGACAAGACGATCCTGATCTCGATCATGTATGCGAATAACGAGATCGGCGTCCTGCAGCCGGTCGCCGAGATCGGCAGGATCGCCAGGGAGCGCGGCGTGCTGTTCCACACCGATGCCGTGCAGGCGATCGGCAAGGTCCCGGTGCACGTAATCAAGGACAATGTCGACCTGTTGTCGCTGTCCGGTCACAAGCTCTACGGGCCGAAGGGCGTGGGCGCGCTGTACGTCCGGCGGAAGAATCCGCGCGTGCAGTTGACGGCGCAGATCGACGGCGGCGGGCATGAGCGAGGCATGCGTTCGGGCACGCTGAATGTTCCGGGCATTGTGGGGCTGGGCGCGGCGTGCGCGATCAGCCAGCAGGATATGCCCGAAGAATCCAAGCGGCTTCGCTATCTGCGCGACAAGCTTCTGAACAAGTTGACGTCGGAGCTGGACGAGGTCTTCGTCAACGGCACGATGGAGAGCCGGCTGCCGCACAACCTGAACATCAGCTTTGCCTACGTCGAGGGCGAGTCGCTGCTGATGGGCATCAACGATATTGCGGTTTCGAGCGGTTCGGCGTGCACGTCGGCGACGCTCGAGCCGAGCTACGTACTGAAGGCGCTCGGGGCCGGCGACGATCTGGCGCACTCGTCAATCCGGTTCGGCATCGGCCGCTTCAACACGGAAGAGGAAGTGGATTACGTCGGCAACCGCGTGGTTGAGGTCGTGAGGAAGCTGCGCGACCTGTCGCCGCTGTACGAGATGGCCAAGGAAGGCATTGACCTCTCGAAGGTACAGTGGACGGCCCACTAACAGAGTTTCTGAGAAGGAGAAGATTTCGAAATGGCTTATTCCGATAAGGTCCTGGATCACTACAACAACCCGCGGAACGTGGGCTCTCTCGACAAGAACGATCCGCACGTCGGCACCGGTATGGTCGGGGCGCCCGAGTGCGGGGACGTAATGAAGCTGCAGCTCAAGGTGAATCCGGTCACGGGTATCATCGAGGACGCGAAATTCAAAACGTTCGGCTGCGGCAGTGCCATCGCGAGCTCGTCGCTGGCGACCGAACTGGTGAAGGGCAAGACGGTGGATGAGGCGCTGACGATCAAGAACACCGAACTGGTGAACGAGCTGAGCCTGCCGCCGGTGAAGATCCACTGCTCGGTTCTGGCCGAGGACGCCATCAAGGCGGCAATCGAGGACTACAAGAAGAAGCAGGGGGCGGTTACGAATCCGCAGACCGCGAACCAGACTGTGTAATGGAAACGCTAGGAGAGATGATCCAAGTTACGCCTAAGGCAGTGCAGAAGATCCGGGAGGCCTTCGCCAAGCAGGGCATATCGGAGGGCGGGCTGCGCCTCGGCGTCCTGGGCGGGGGCTGTTCGGGGCTGAGCTACCAGTTCAGGTTCGACCCCAGGCCGCGCCCCACGGATCAGGTTCTCGAATTCGACGGGGTTCAGATCTACATCGACCCGAAGAGCATGGTCTTCCTGAACGGCATGACGCTGGACTACAAGGAGTCGCTGATCCAATCCGGCTTCGCCTTCGAAAATCCGAATGCGAAGAAGAGCTGCGGCTGCGGCACCTCGTTCACGGCTTGACGCGATGGAGAATCGAAAGCGTCCGCCGCAGGATTACTACGAGATCTTCGGGATCGAAACGCGTCTGGACCTCGATGCGAGCGACCTGCAGCAACGGTATTATCGACTGAGCCGCGAGTTGCACCCGGACCGGTTCAGCCGGGCCTCCTTGGCCGAACGCGAGTACTCGCTGGAAGCTACGGCCATTCTCAACGACGCCTATCGCACGCTGCGGGAGCCGATCGCGCGGGCCGAGTACGTTCTCAAGAAGAATGGCTTCGACATCGGCGAGCAGCGCACGAAAGATGTGCCGCCGGAGTTGCTCGAAGAGGTCTTCGGGATGAACATGGCGCTTGAGGAATTGCGGACGGGCGACATAACGGCGCGGCCGCAACTGGAGGAGTCGCACAGGAAGTTCCTCCGGATGCTCGACGAAATCGACGGCCAGGTCCAGCGCGCTTTTGCGGCGCACGACGCGGCTCCGAACCCGGAGTCGGCGAATGCGGTTCTGGCGCAGATCCGAGGGCTGCTGAACCGGCGCCGCTATGTTCGAAATCTGGTCTCTCAGGCGGAAGCCGAACTGTCGGCTTTCGCGTAGTGAAGAATTCGACATCCAGCCACGGATGGACACGGATTCAACGGATACAACGAATAGAAAAGTCCCATGTCTTCCACCTTCCAAATCGATTTTGGCGGCGGCGATACGCCCAAGTCCCGAATCATCGGGATCGATCTCGGCACGACCAACAGCCTTGTCGCCTACATGGACCTGACCAGTCCGCGCATTATCCCGGCTCCCGAGGGCGGCAACATCGTCCCGAGCATTGTTTCTGTCACCGGATCGGGCGAAGTGGTGGTCGGCAAGCCGGCGCGCGAGTTGCTTATGACGGCGCCGGAGCGCACAGTGTACTCGGTGAAGCGCCTGATGGGCAAGGGGCTAGAGGACGTGAGGAGCGAACTCGACCTGCTGCCGTTCCGCGTGGCCGAGGGCAGCGAGTCCGTCATCCGGCTGCAGGTGGGCGAGCGCGTGATGACGCCGCCCGAGATCTCCGCCCAGATCCTGCGGCAGCTCAAGGCCAACGCTGAGGCGGCGCTCGGTGAAGAGATCACGCAGGCCGTCATCACGGTGCCGGCCTACTTCAATGATGCACAGCGGCAGGCGACCAAGGACGCCGGACGCATCGCCGGGCTCGAAGTGCTGCGGCTGGTGAACGAGCCGACCGCGGCTTCGCTCGCCTATGGGCTCGACAAGCGAAATCAGGGCATCATCGCGGTTTACGACCTGGGCGGCGGCACCTTCGATATCTCGATTTTGCGGCTGCACGACGGCATCTTCGAAGTGCTCGCCACCAACGGCGACACGCACCTGGGCGGCGACGACATCGACAACCGGCTGATCCGGATCGCCATCGAGGATATTCAGTCCGAGTGGGACGAGGATATTTCGGGCAATCACGAAGCGATTCAGCTTCTGCGCCGCAACGTGATCGCGGCCAAGGAGGAGCTGTCGTTTGTGCCGCTGGCGACGATCGACCTCGAGTATCGCGGGAAAAAGTACCAGCGCGAGATCACGCGGGAGCTGTTCAATAACCTGATCGTCGATATCGTGGACCGGACGCTCGGGCCGTGCCGGGCCTGCCTGAAGGACGCGGGCGTCACGGTGGAGCAGATCGACGAGGTTGTCCTGGTCGGTGGCTCGACGCGGATTCCCCTGGTGCGGACGGCGGTCGAGAACCTGTTCCGCGCAAAGCCGCACACGGAGCTGAATCCGGACGAGGTCGTGGCGCTCGGGGCGGCGGTGCAGGCCGGAATCCTGTCAGGGCATGTCGAGGACCAGTTACTGCTCGACGTGACGCCGCTTTCGCTCGGGATCGAGACGATGGGAGGCGTGGTTTCGAAGCTGATCCATCGGAACTCGACCATTCCGGCCAGCGCAACGGAAACCTTCACGACGGGCGTTGACGGCCAGCGTAATGTGTTGATCCACGTGCTGCAAGGCGAGCGCGAACTCGCGAAGGACTGCCGCAGCCTGGCGCGCTTCGACCTGAAAGACATCGAGCCGATGCCGGCCGGCATGGCCCGCATCGAGGTGCGCTTCCTCATCGACGCCAACGGCATTCTGAACGTCTCGGCGAAGGACCTACGCACCGGCAAGGAGCAGAGCGTCGATGTAAAGCCCTCCTACGGCCTGACCGACGAGCAGGTGGAGGCGATGATTATCGAGTCCTTCGAGAAGGCCGAGGAGGACTTCAAGGAGCGGCAGGTGCGCGAGGCGCGGGTCGAGGCCGATACGATTCTGGCGGCCACCGACAAGGCAAAACAGCATGACGCCTGGCTTGAGCTGAGCGACGAGGAGCGGCAGGCGGTGGACGACGCCGTCAACCGGCTCCTATTGGTTTATCACAGCGACGATCACCTGCTGATCCGGGACCAGATCGAAAACCTCAACGCGGCAACTTCCAAACTGGCCGAGAACATGATGAACTCCGCCGTTCGCGGCGCACTGAAAGGAACGAAGATCTAAGATGGCCGGAATCACCTGGGACGACATCGAAGACATCGGCATTGCGCTCTACGAGAAGTACCCCGACACCGATCCGCTGACGGTCCGATTCACCGACCTGCGCAAGTGGGTGACCGAACTCGAAGAGTTCAACGACGACCCCATGGCCTCGAATGAAGCCAAGCTGGAAGCGATTCAGATGGCCTGGCTGGAAGAGTGGAAGGATAACCAGTAGCTCACGGGGGCGGGGACCGGCGTGTGCGAACCAGTGAGCCGGGATGCCCTCGTCGGGCAACTGCGTGCGCTCGGCGTTCGGGAGGGCGGCGTCCTTCTGACCCATACCTCGTTTCGGGCTGTGCGCCCGGTCGAGGGCGGCCCGCGCGGCCTGATCGAGGCGCTGCTGGAGGCGCTCGGCCCGGAGGGCACGCTCGCGATGCCGTCCTGGGGCGGGGACGCGGACGAACTCTTCGATCCGGCAAACACGCCCGCCGCTCAGGACCTGGGCGCCGTAGCCGACACGTTCTGGCGCCTTCCCGGCGTCCAGCGCAGCGACCACTTCCAGGCCTTCGCCGCGCGCGGTTCGATGGCTTCCCGAATCCTCGCGGATCCGCTGCCGATTCCGCCCCACAGATTGGAAAGCCCCGTCGGGCGCATTTACGAGCTCGATGGGCAGGTGCTGCTGCTTGGCGTCGGCCACGATGCCGATACGACGCTGCACCTGGCCGAAGTCCTGGCGGAGGTCCCGTACCGGGTGACGAACTCCGGGATGATTCTGCAGGACGGCGTGCCGGTCCGGATCGAGTACGGGGAGAACGACCACTGCTGCGCGCGCTTTGCGCTGGCCGACGAATGGCTGCGAGAACGGGGGCGGCAAGCGGAGGGACGCGTCGGACAGGCTCATGCGCGGCTGGCGAATTCGAGAGACATCGTCGCGGCAGCGACGGAGCGGCTTACCTCCGATCCGCTCATTTTTCTCCATCCGCCGGAGGCGGGCTGCGCGGAGTGCGATTTGGCGCGGCGCAGTCTGAGCGCGTGAGCCGCCTTGCAGTGCAGGGCAATCTGCGATAGAGTCCGTACCAGCGAGGACATTATGGAGATCTCACGCAGAACGTTCCTGGGAAGCATTGCAGCGACTCCGGTGCTTGCGAAAGACGGCGGCATTCCGAAGCGAACGCTGGGCCGGACGGGGGCACAAGTCTCGATCGTCGCGCTCGGCGGCGGCAACAATCTGCTGGTCTACGGGTCGGCCGACAAGCTGGCCGAAGCGATCAACCGCGCGCTCGATGCGGGCGTGACCTACATCGACACCTCCGCGAGCTACGGCAGCGGCCAGAGCGAGACCTTCATCGGGAATGTGATGAAGACGCGCCGCAAGGATGTCTTCCTGGCGACGAAGGTCAGCGGTTCCCGCACGGCCGACCACGCCATGCGCAGCGTCGAGGGGAGCCTGAAGCGCCTGCAGACCGACCGCCTCGATCTCATCCACATCCATGACTTGAAGGACGACGACGATCTCGCCGCCATCGAGGCCAAGGAAAGCGTTCTCACCGCGCTCTATCAGTTGCGCGACCAGAAGGTGACGCGCGCGATCGGCATCACCAGCCATCGCTATCCGGCCACGCTGAAGGCCGCGCTCGAGCGCCACGACTTCGACTGTACCCAGATGGCGCTTAACGCAGGACTGGTCGGGATGAAGAGCCTGCCGGGCGGCGTCATGGCGCCCGATACTTCGGTGAAGGACAGCTTCGAGGCCGTCGCGCTCCCTGTGGCCAAGCGCAAAAACATGGGCGTGATCGCGATGAAGGTCTACGCGCGCGGCGCCTTCGAGGGCCACGCAACGCCGGAGCAGTTGCTTCGCTACGCGCTTACGCTTCCGGTCACGACCGCGGTGATCGGGATGTCCGCCCTCAATCTCATCGACAGCAACGTACAGATGGCGAAAAACTACAAGCCCCTCTCGTCGGGCGAAATGCGCGACCTCTCCAAGCACGTCTCCGACAAGACGAAAGTGGCGCTCGATATGTACTTCGCCGACCACCAGGATTCCTAAGCTCCAGGGCCGCCACGAAAGGGCGGCCCGATCCCCCATGCGAACGCGCAAACTCTCACTCGAATGCCCGACTTGCGGCTCGACGGACGTCTTCTATAGCTGCGAGCCTAAGTGCTGTTTCAACCACGTCTGCGGCGAGTGCCACACCACCTTTGAGCCCGTCACGCACGCCACGCCGCAGCGGGTTTCGGGCGTGCTGCCACCCGATCCGCTCCCGGATGTCTCGGAGCCGACCGTGGCCTGCGCCAAGTGCGAATCCACGGCGGTCTACGTCTTGTTGGATGATGGTAGGTTGGCCTGCCGCGATTGCGGGGCCGTTCTTGAACTGGAGATTACGGAGGTAGCTACAGGATGAGTGTCGAAGCCTGGCTTCGCGGACCCATCGAAGGTGTTGACCCGCTGGTCGCGCCCTCACTCTACGGCTTCGACCAGAGCCGGGAGGACTTGGCAAAGTTTACGGAGGGCCTTACGCCCGAACAGATATGGCTGCGCCCGCATGGGCTCGGCTCAGTCGGATTCCAACTCCAGCACATCGCCGGAAGCGTCGACCGGCTTCTAACGTATCTGCGGGGCGAACAGTTGACTCAGGAGCAGATCGAGGAGATGAAGCGGGAGATGGAGCCGGGTCCAAGCCTCGAAGAGCTTTTTGCGAAGGTCGATGCCGCCTTCCGCAGGGCCGAGGAGGAGTTCCGGCGGGTCGATCCGGCCAGGCTCGCAGATCCGCGCGGCGTCGGCCGTAAGCAGCTTCCTACGACGGTTCTGGGCGTGATGGTGCACATTGCCGAGCACACACAGCGCCACGTCGGCGAGGTGATCATTACTGCGAAGCTGGTGAGGGCTCTCGGCGAGGCGGGACTCACGCAGGCTCAGAACAAGTGAAAACCGGCAGATCCGCACCGAGCGAGTCTTCCGCCTCAGCGGCCCGAAAGCAGGGCGCGGAGCAGGATGCCCGTCTTTTCCAAACTGGAGAGCCGGATGCGGCGCGTAAGGACGTCAAAATCGGACGCGACGATGCGGTTGAGAAGGCGGGAATAGATCTCTATCAGAGCCCACAGGGAGGAGCGGCTGGAGCGGTCGACCAGATCCAGCAAGGGCCGCGCCTCCTCGTAGTATGACCGGGCCCGTGCCGCCTGTTCCCGCATCAGCTCGCGGAAGCGCTCGGACATGACCGATGAGTTCAGCTCCTTCGGGTCCACGTTGTGGCGCGCCAGGTCGTCGGCCGGCAGGTAGATGCGGCCGCGCGCGGCGTCCTCGCGCACATCGCGCAGAATGTTCGTGAGTTGGAAGGCGATGCCGCACTTTTCGGCGAGCACCAGCGCGCGCTGCGATTCGAAGCCGAAGATGTGGATGATGGTCAAGCCGACTACCGAGGCGACCAGGTAGCAGTAGCGGTAGAGTTCGTCGAAGGTCTGGATGCGGCGAGGATCGAGGTCCGAGGTGACGCCGTCGATCATCTCGTGGAAGTAGGCGTGCGGAATCCGATAGCGCCGGACGGCGTCGTGAAAAGCCGGCCAGACAGGGTTGCCGCGATACTCGCCCGCGAGCGCGGCATCCAGGTCGCGTCTCCAGTCGGCCAGCGCCTCACGCGCACCCGCGCCGTTCAGGGCCGGGTCATCGCTGAGGTCGTCGCAATGGCGCATGAACGCGTAGATCGCGCACATGGCATCCCGCTGTTCACGCGACAACAATAGAAAGGAATAGTAGAAGTTCTTCGCCTGCGAGCGCGCTACCTGGCGGCAGTGGCGGTAGGACCCGGCAAGTGATAGTGCAGGCGCGGCTTTCATGCGGCCCTTGGCAGCGCCAGCCGCAGCAGGCTGCGCAACAGGAGCCCCACGCGCTCCACCTTGGTGACCGCCGGCCGGCGCGCCAGAACGTCGTACCCCTGGGCCTCGATCTTGTCCAGAATCCGCAGGCCGCCCCGGCTGAACAGGTCGATGTCGAGCGCCAGCCGACGGTCGAGCATCCCGGCAAGCGGCAGCCCCTTGCGGAACAGCGCCCGCGCGTGATCCACCGCCTCCACCATGACGGCCCGGAACGCGGGGGTGAACCGCCGCGCGCGCAGCTCATCGAGGCTGTAGCCGTGCCGCTCGATCAGGGCGAGCGGGAGGTAAACGCGGTCCTTTTCGAGATCCACCGTTACATCCTGCCAGAAGTTCGCCAGTTGGAGCGCCGTGCAGGTGGCGTCGGAGAGCGCGACTCGCCCGGCATCCCGATAGCCGCACAGGTACAGCACCAGCCGACCCACCGGGTTGGCCGAATAGCGGCAGTATTCGTACAGTTCGTCCCAATCGCGGTAGGTGGTGACAACCTGGTCCTGCACGAAGGCCCGGATCAGGTCCGAGAAGGGCTCCATCGGAAGGTCGTGGCGCTCGACGGTGCCGGCGAGCGCGGCAAAGACCGGGTGCCGGACCTCGCCGCGATACATTGCCTCCAACTCGCTCCGCCACCACTCGAGCAGCCGCAGGCTCTCGGCCGTATCGCCGATTTCGTCGCCCAGGTCATCGGCCCAGCGGCAGAATCCATAGACGTTATAGAAGTCCTGGTGGAGCCGTCTGGGCAGCAGGAAACTGACTACGTGAAAGTTCTCGTAGTGGTGGGTCGCCAGCCAGCGCGTGTACTCCCGGCCCTCCTCGGGCGAAAAGGTACGGGAGAGCGCCTCCTGCGAAGCAACGAATTCCTTTGGCGCCAGAAAGCAGTTCAAGGCTTACGGAATGATTGCGGTCTTCATATGACCGTTGTGGCTCATCAGGTGCCGCAGCACTTCGAGGAGGTTGGTCAGCGGCTCCTGCCGGTTCACGAAGTCCGCGGCCGTAATATCGCCGCGGCTCACGATGTCGAGCGCCTTTTGGATGTGGCCGGGGGTGTGGTGGAAGCTCGCCTTGCAGGTGATTTCCGAATAGTGCAGCAGCGAGGTGTCGAGCTGAATCTGGCTGTCATTCGGACAGCCACCGAAGAAATTGACCACGCCGCCGCGGCGAACCAGCTTGACAGCAAGCTGCCAGGTTTCCGGATTGCCCACGGCCTCAATCGACACATCGGCGCCATAGCCACCCGTCAGATCCCGAACCGCCGACGGCAGATCCTCGATGTCACCCGTACACAACAACTCGTCGGCGCCCATGTGCGCGGCGCGCTCAAGTTGCGACTGCCGGCGGCCGAGCGCGATCACGCGCGCGCCGTAGACCTTGGCCAGCCGGACGAACATCAGGCCGATGGGTCCCTGGCCGATCACGGCCACCGTATCGCCGGGCCGCACTTCGGTCTCCTCGAGCCCGCGCAGGACACAGGCCAGCGGCTCGACCAGCGCGGCATCCTGGTAGCTCACATGCGCAGGAATTTCATACGTGTTCCGCTCGACGATCCTGCCGGGGATCCGGATATATTCCGCGTACGCTCCGTTGTTGAACAGCAGGTCTTCACAGAGGTTTTCCTTGCCGCGCCGGCAGTAGAAGCAGACCTGGCAGGGAGCCGAATTCGCCGCGACCACCCGCTGGCCCACCCGGAACTTTGTCACTTCATCCCCAACCGCGACGATGTCTCCGGCCAACTCGTGCCCGAACAGTGCCGGCGGAACAATCATGCGCGCATGATAGCCGCGCCGGAAGACCTTAACGTCCGTGCCGCACGTCAGTGCCGCCTTGACGCGCACCAGGACGTCGTCTTTTTCGATCGTTGGAATGGCCACCGGCTCGATTTTGAGATTCTCCCTGCCGTAGAGCACCGCGGCCATCATTTGAGTTTTCACTATGCCCACCTCTGTGGCTGAACAATTACCTTGAGCGACTCTTCATCGGGGTGCTGTGCCAATGCAAACCCCTTGCTGATCAGATTCAACGGGACTCGATGGGATACCAGTTCCTCCAGCGGCAGCGCGCCGCTGAAGACCAGCGCGGCCGACTGCTTCTGCAGATCGACGGATGCGCTGTAACAGCCGAAAATCGTCCTTTCTCCAACACAGATGTCCGCGCCCGAAAGCTCGATGCGCTCCTTTGCGGCAGTCTGGGCGAACAACAGGATCCGGCTCCCCGGTCGCGAACAGGCCAAGGCCTGTTCGACAATGCCCGGCGCCGATGCCGCTACCAGGACCAGGTCCGCGCCGCGCCCTTCGCTCAGCGCCTTCACCTCGGCGGCGACGTCCACCTTCCGCGGGTCAAAGGCCGCCTCGGCTCCGAAACGCCGGGACAACTCCCTCCTGCGATCGAGCGTGTCGGTAGCGACGACCCGTGCGCCGGCCCGCCGCACCAGCATTGTAAAAATCAGGCCGATGGGGCCCTGTCCCAGGACCGCTACCAGTTCCTCCGGCTGGGGGCCGGCCTGCACTACCGCTTTCAAGCACGTGTTCACCGGCTCGACAAACGAGGCCTGATCGAACGAGACGCCGTTCGGGATCTTTTCCACGCCCCGGCGGACGATCCAGTCAAAGACCCGGACATACTGCGAAAACCCGCCGCCGGCCGGCTCGAAACCCGCCGTGACTCCGACCTTCTTATAAGTGGGGCATTGCGCATAGAGCTTGTGCCGGCAGTAGAAGCAGTTCAGGCACGGGATGTGGTGGAATACGATCACCCGATCGCCCGGCCTGTACTCGGTGACTCCCTCCCCCACCGCCGCGACGGTGCCCGCGGTCTCATGCCCGTACACCCGAGGGGCGGGAAGAAGGTTGTACTCGATCTTCTTCAGGTCGGTGTGGCAGATGCCACAGCTCTCGACCCGAATCAGGAGTTCGCCGGGACCAATCCCCGGAGTCGGAATGGACTCGACGGAAACCCTGCTGTCCCCAACATAGACGGCGGCCCTCATCGTGGAGGGCGCGACGCCGTTAGAATCGACAAGTTGCAAGAAATTCTCCCAACTTCAACGCAGCCAACCGACTTTGCCGCACGAGCCTGCGCAGCTCCGGTCCCAAAACCAGCGGGTTCCGAAGAGTCGCCATGAGAATGCGGGCGCTGCTGAACCTCCCATCGGCGCGCCGCATCGCGTTCAGATCCAGGGCGAACTCCTCCTCGGCCCCGTCCGAGACGACCCGAACGCAGTAAAATGACACCCCCGCCTCCCGGGCCTTTTGGGCGACGGCGGCGGCTTCCATCTCAACGGCCATACCGCCCCGTTCCCGCAGGCGGCGCTTCTCTTCGACGGTCCCCGCCACCCAATCCTGCGAGATAACCGGACCGGCACAATACCGCTGTCCGACGCACTCCGGCGCTTCGGTCCGGTAGACCGTTTGCTGCTCAATCGAAATCACTTCCGAAGCGATAATGATATCACCAACTTGCAGGGCAGTATTGACCGCACCGCAGTATCCGGTACTTACGACCGCATCCGCCGACGCACGCAGAAGCGCCGCTTCCACGGCCTCGGCGGCCAGTTTGGGACCCGGACCGTTAGCCACCAGCAGAACCCGCCGATCTCCCAACACCCCGGAGCAGGCGAAATCCACCGGCCACGGCAACCTGCCGCCCTTGCGAAGGCGCGGCAGCAGACCGCCGAACTCCCGCTTTTCAGCGGCGACCAGCAACACGGTCCGCACTCAACAATAACCGTTTCCGCGGAACCACTCCACCGCGTTCCGCAGTGCTCCCTCGGCCGGACCAGGCTTGAATCCCAGTTCGCTCATCGCCTTCCGGCTGGTCACGAACATTTTCTTGCGCGCCATCCGGACGCCGTCGAGTGGCGCCCGCGGGTCCTTCCCCGTCAATCGCGCCCAAGCCGTGCTGCAGATTCCAGCCGCATATGCGACGCTGTACGGAATCTTACGTTTCGGCGCCGGCAGACCGCTGATCCTCTCCAGACGTTCGAATATCTCCTGCAGGGTCAGGTTCTCGCTGCCGAGAATGTATCGCTGGCCTACCCTGCCCCGCTCGCACGCCAACAAATGCCCTTCGGCCACGTCCCTGACATCCACCAGGTTCAACCCCGTATCGAGGTAGGCGGGCATCCCGTCGCGCAGATAGTCCACGATGATCTTCCCCGTCGGCGTCGGTTTGAAGTCGTGGTCGCCCACCGGCGCCGTCGGATTCACGATCACCACCGGAAATCCCTTTCGCGCATATTCAAGGGCGACCTGTTCGGCCTGAAACTTCGAGCGCTTATACGCGCCCTTCATATCCCCGATCCCTACTTCGGTCGATTCGTCGCCGTGGCCGTCCTCCGGAATTCCGATGCAGCCGACCGTGCTGGTGTAGACGAACCGCTCGACTCCGGCTTTCCGGGCCGCCTCCAACAGATTCCTCGTTCCATCGACGTTGGACCGGTACAGCTCCTCCGGGTCCTTCGCCCACAGCCGGTAATCGGCGGCGACGTGGAAGACCACGCCGCAACCCGCGAGGGCCCGATCGAGCGAGTCGGTATCCCGAAGGTCGCCCGAGACCGCCTCGGCGTCGATTTCGCACAGCTTACTCGCCGGCCGGACCAAAGCCCGGACCGGCAACCCACGCTCCCGAAGCTTGCGGGCTACGTGCCAGCCGACAAACCCCGTCGCGCCTGTAACCAGAATCGGCTTCACGGCGCGCTAACGCAACGCCCAGGTCAACAGCTTGAAGCTGTCGGTAAACCGGGCGTTAATTCCCAGGGCGGCTGAGGGCTCATAGCCGCAATGGACCATGCAGTGATCGCACCGCGGATCGTTGCCGTGGCCGTAGCTTTCCCACGGCGTCCGGGTCATCAGCTCCTCGAACGTCTTATAGTGCGCGTCGGTGATCAGGTAGCACGGACCCTTCCAGCCCTTGACGTTGTAGGTCGGGTTGCCCCAGGCCGTGCACGGAAGGTCGCGCTCGCCCTTCAGAAAATCCAGGTACACGGGAGTGCTGTTGAGCGGGAACCGCTCCGACATCCTGTCAATGTCCTTGAACTTCTCGTAGACATCCTCGCGGGTGAGGAAGATCTCACGATCGTTGACGGCCGAGTATCCGTAGGCCGGCGAGATCATATGGCCATCGACCTTGAACTGTTCGAGGAACTCGAACAGCTCCCAGATCTCCTGCATGTCGGTTTCTTTGTAAACGGTCGTATTCGTACAGACCTTGAAGCCGGCCGCCTTGGCGGCTTTGATCCCCTCGATCGCCTCGCGGAAGACGCCCTCGCGCTCGACGGCGATATCGTGCGTCTT
The DNA here is from genome assembly GCA_046289265.1 of Bryobacteraceae bacterium. Taxonomy (GTDB): domain Bacteria; phylum Acidobacteriota; class Terriglobia; order Bryobacterales; family Bryobacteraceae; genus JBKBWD01. Next base: position 15,938 of record JBKBWD010000047.1, read on the forward strand.
TTCAAGACCGTCCAGGTGCACATTGAAGAAAAAGCGGTCGTTCGGCGTGAACTCCTTCAGCTTCTTCCGGATGAACATGCCGTTCGTGCAGAGGTAGATGCTGCGATCGCGCTCGACGATCCCCGCCACCAGTTTGCCGATCTCGGGATAGAGCATCGGCTCGCCGCCGCAGATCGAGACGATCGGGGTGCCGCACTCGTCGACGGCGTTCAGGCATTGTTCGAGCGACAAGCGGTCCGTGATGGTCGATTCGTATTCCCGGATTCTTCCGCAGCCCGTACACGTCAGGTTGCAGGCGTGCAGCGGCTCGAGCATCAGGACCAGCGGAAAACGCTTGTTGATCATCGGATGCGGCTTGCGCTTCTCGCCAGCCTTGGCATGAATGATCTGGAAGGGGTTCGAAGGATTCGATTCCACCTTTACGTTGACCTGCCACTCCGGGCGAGGCCGCAACTTGTTCTTGGCGATATAGCCGGCCATCCCGGCCGTCATCGAGAGTGGAAACCTCATGATCTGCCCCCCTTGGCGACACGCGCCTGCACATACGCTGCCAGCGCAAGCAGCGGGAACGAATCCCGGTACAGGTGATACATCAGATAGAAAACTTTGGGGAAGCCGGTCCCGGTAGCCAGCTCCTCGTCCCACCCGCCATCGCAGCGCTGCGACTGGATCAGGTAATCGATGCCCTTTTGAACCGAGATACTGGTGGAATCGCCCGCCGCCAGCAACCCGAGAATCGCCCAGGCCGTCTGTGAGGGCGTACTCGGCGCCGGCATGAACGTTTCCTGGTCGTAGCTGGCGCAGCTTTCGCCCCATCCGCCGTCGGCATTCTGGATGGACCGCAGCCACTCGCCCGCGCGCCGGATGCAGGCTTCCTGCTCGCTCTCGCCAGCGGCGCGCAAGCCCCGCAGAGCGAGAAACGTGCCGTAGATGTAGTCGACGCCCCAACGGCCGTACCAGCTCCCGTCCTGCTCCTGCGTCCGGACCAGGTACTCGATGCCGCGCCGGATGGACGGACTCTTCGGATCGACGCCGCAGGCGCACAGCGCCTCCAGCACGCGGCCTGTGATATCCGGGCAGGTCGGATCGAGAATCGCGTTGTGATCCGCGAACGGAACGTAGCTCAGCGGCTCCCAGTCGTTATCGACATCGAAAGCAGCCCAGCCGCCGTCCTTCGACTGCATGTCGAGCAGCCATTGCACGCCGCGCCGCATCGCGGCCTCCTGCTCACCGCTTCGGTTCCCGCGCACGCGGCTCAGGGCCAGCAGAACCATGGCCGTATCGTCGATATCCGGGTAAAACTCGTTGGCGAACTCGAAGTACCAGCCTGAGGGTTCGGTGTCGGGCCGCTTCACCGACCAGTCGCCCTTGCGCCGGACCTCCTTGGAAACCAACCAGTCGGCGGCGCGACGCAGCGCCTCCGGCGACGGGTTGCCGGCCTCGGCAAGCACGAAAGCAGCGATCGCCGTATCCCACACCGGCGAGAAGCACGGCTGGAAGAAGAAGCGGCTGCCGTCGTCCACCATCAGGTTTTCGAACTGCCGGATCGCCTCGACCCGGTCCGGATGGTTCTTTTCGTATCCCAGGACGTCGAGCGCCATGATCAGGTACATCATCGGCGGGTAGATCGCCCCCAAGCCGTCGCTGTGATACGTCCGTTCGACCATCCACTGCTCGGCCCGCCGGATCGCTTTTCTGCGAATCGATTTCGGACCGTACTTCTCCCAGACCTTGAGCCCCTTGTCTACCTTAAGGAAGAAGTTCCGCCAGCTCAGGAATTTTTCCCGCGGGAACTCCATGCCGGCGTCCGGAAGGTACAGCTCCTTGAGGTTGAACCCCTCCGGGACCGGCCGCCGCGGATTCGCCGCGTGGATGATCGAAAGCGGCACCACGATCGCCCGCGTCCACGACGACATCTGATACAGGAAGTTGAACGGCAGGAACATGATCTCCGGAGGGATCGACGGAACGTACTCCCTCGGATAGAGATCGAAAAGGCTCAGATTGATTTTGACGTAACTGTTGGCGGCCTGAATCCCGCCCATTTCGAGGATTCGCTCGCGAGCCTGGCGCATGCGTGGGTCCTCGACGGGAACGCCCGCGAGCTTGAGCGCGAAATAGGCCTTCACGGTGGCGCTGACGTCGCCGGGGCCGGCCGGATAGATATTGAAGCTGCCGTCCGGCAACTGGCGGTCGAGAATCGAGCAGGCTGCGCGATGGATCTGCTCGCGGTTGGGCGGATCCCAGGCGCCCGCCCGCGGCGGATGAAGCCAGAGCTGGAGCAGGATGTAGTCCGACTCAAGTGTCGTGTCCGCAGTCAGCTCGCCCCACCAGAATCCTTCCTCCCGCTGAAGGGAAAGCAGGTTTTCAGCGCTGCGGCGAACGGCCTGCGCAGATCCGGCAAGCAGTGCATCTGCTACTTGGAGGCTCGGCATCATAGTGTGGAAATGGTTGTCAGGCGCGCGGAGGCGTGCGCAAGCTCAGCGGGCAGGGAGAACCGAACGTCTTCCTCCCTGATCTCCATTTCCTCGAGCCGGGAAAAACCGAACTGACCGAGCGACTCGATCAGGCTTTGAACCAGGTTCTCCGGAGCCGATGCGCCTGCCGTGACGGCAACCGTTTCGACCCCCTCCAGCCAGGAGGTCCGCACCTCGCCGGCGTCGTCGATCAGATAGGCAGGCACGCCCGCCTGCTCGCACACCTCGACCAGGCGGCGCGAGTTCGAGCTGTTCTGCGAACCCACCACGAGCAGCAATTGACAAAGTGGAGCTACGGCCTTCACCGCAAGCTGCCGGTTCTCGGTCGCATAACAGATGTCCTGCGCCGGAGGCCCGACGATCGCCGGGAACCGGTCTTTCAGTCGGGCGACGATATCGCGTGTCTCATCCAGGCTTAAGGTGGTCTGGGTGAGATAGCAGACGCGATCGGGATCCTTGAGTTCCAGGCGGTCCACGTCATCGACAGTCGAGACCAGGATCGTCACATCCGGAGCCTCTCCAAGCGTGCCGGTGACTTCGTCGTGGTCTTTGTGCCCAATCAGCACGATGCTATAACCCTGGCGCGCGAACTTCACCGCCTCCAGGTGCACCTTCGTCACCAGCGGACAGGTAGCGTCAATGACGTGCAGTTTGCGCGCCCTGGCCTCTTCCCGAACCTGCGGCGAGACGCCGTGCGCGCTGAAGATGACACGCGCGCCCTCCGGCACCTCCGAGAGCTCTTCGACGAAGATCGCCCCGAGCGCCCGCAGTTCGTCAACAACGTGGCGGTTGTGAACGATCTCCTTCCGGACGTAGATCGGGGCTCCATATAGGTTGAGCGCGATCCTGACGACATCGATGGCGCGTACGACTCCCGCGCAAAATCCGCGCGGTCTCAGCAGAATGACTTTCTTCCCCGTACCTGTTTCCATAGCGAGACCATTCTGAGACATAGAGGGAAATCACATTATAGCAACTGTTTGATGAACGGAAACGCCGAAAGATTCCATCGATTGACACGCTCATCGCGATTTAGCGAGGATAAACGCGAAATGCCGCGGACCAACCCAAACCGTTTACTGTCCCCGGATCTCCATTCAATGCACATGGAGCCCGTTCGAGGCCTCTGGACGCAGTTAACTGCATCCGAACGAGGAATCCGCACGATTTCGATCCATTCCGGTTCGCCGCCATTTGTCGAAACGGATCGCGAACGTACGCATCGCAGTCCGCTGCTTCAACACGCCGCAATGCAGATGCAGGCGTATTTCGCCGGCGAACTTCGTGAGTTCGACCTGCCGCTCGACCTTCGCGGCACCGAATTTCAGTCGCGCGTCTGGAGGAGCCTCCTCCGGATCCCATACGGAGAAACATGCAGCTATGCCGATCTCGCCGCCAGCGCCGGGAGTCCGAGAGGCTTCCGCGCCGTGGGACAGGCCAACGGCCGTAACCCGGTTGCCATCGTCGTTCCCTGCCACCGGGTAATTGCCGCCGATGGTTCCATCGGCGGGTATTCGTGCGGACTTGAGATTAAGCGCTTCCTTCTCGACCTTGAGCAGCGGAACCGGCGCTGAAACCGAGGCGCGCACGGATCGCCTCGATCAATCGGTCTTCGCCGGCGACCCGCAGGCCGATCCGCAGCCACCGGAGTTTCAGCGGAGCGAGGCGCCCGGCCGTATCGGCAGGGAGGTTCATCGCATCCTTCTCCGTGGTCACCAGGATGCCGGCGCCTGCATCGGTGGCCGCTCGTGCCAGCGCGTCGATTTCCCGTGCGCTGTAGCGGTGATGATCGGCGAAACTCCGTCGATAGACCGGCCGGCATCCTAACTGCTCCAGCGTCCTCCAGAAGCCTCCCGGATTCGCCAGACCGCAGAAGGCCGCGACGGGTTTTCCCGCCAACTCCGACACCCCGGCCGCGTCGCCATCCTCCAGCCGCAGCCAGGATTCGGGGCAGAATTCGGCATGCAGAATCTCCGCCCCCGGGTTCAGCGCGCGCAGGCGGCCTTCGATGCCGGTGTAGCTGCGCCAGGATTCGGATCGGGTCAGAACCAGCACATGGGCGCGGGCGAGCGCCTCGATCGGCTCGCGCAGCCGGCCGCGCGGGAAGAGATCGCCCCCCGCCCACGGGTCCTGGACATCGATCAGGACGATATCGAGATCGCGGTGCAACCGGCGATGCTGGAAGCCATCGTCGAGCAGGAAGAGACCGGGGCACATCCGGCTCTCCAATTCCCGCCCGGCGTCGTAGCGCTCGGCCCCGATTCCGACGGGCGCGGCGCCGGACCGGAGGAAGATCTGCGCCTCATCGCCCGTTTCGTCGGCCGGCGCAACGGCCCCGGCCGGGTAAACCGAAACGCGCTCCTGCGAGCGCCTCCGGTAGCCGCGGGTCAGAATCGCGGGCCGGCAGCCGATTTCGCCAAGCCTCCGCGCCAGATAAAGCACGAACGGCGTTTTCCCCACCCCACCCATCGCGAGGCCGCCCACGCTGATCACCGGAGTCGCCAGACGCCGGGCGTCTCGCGCATCCCGGGCCAGTTTCAGCCGGCTCCCGGCGGACCAGAGCCGGGCCAGCGGACACGTAACCGCGCCCACGAGCCCGTTCCGCGTACGGGAAGGCACCGCCTCTTCGTAGAGTCGCGACAGCCGCTCGGCCACCCTGCCGGTCACACCGCGTTTGGACTCGGCAAGGGCGCGCGCGCGCTCCCCGATTTCCCGCCGCGCCTTCGTGCCGCCCAACAGCCGGATTACTTCCGCCGCCAAGCCGGCGCCGTCGTCGATTCGCGCCACTGCTCCCCCCGCATGGAACTCCGCCCCGATCTCCGGGAAGTTCTCCATGTGCGGCCCGACAATCACGATCTTGCCGAAAGCGGCCGGCTCGAGGATGTTGTGCCCGCCCCGATGCGCCACGGTGCCGCCCATGAAGACCAGGTCGGCGACTTGATAGAGGCTGCTCAGTTCGCCGATCGTGTCCACCAGCAGAACCGAGGGCAGCGCCAGCCTGATGCCGCCCGCCGGAAGCGCCGACCGCCGCACGAACGGCGTCCCGGACCGCTCCAGTTTTTCCGCCGCCGGATCGAACCGCTCCGGCTTGCGCGGAACCAGAAGCAGCAGGCTGCGGGGGAACTGGCGCGATACACTCGCCCAGGCCTCAATGACAAGGTCGTCTTCGTCCACGTCGCCCGCGTGGGCCGGCGGCATAGTGCTCGCCGCGATCCAGACCTGTTCGGCTCCGGTTGCCCGCAGAGTCGCTGCGACCGCCTCTGGAACCGCGCCGGAGCGCGGATCGAAGTCATACTTAAGATTGCCCGCAACTGAAACGCGCCCGGACGGGGCGCCGAGCATCCGATACCGCTCGGCCGAGACCTCGGTCTGGGCCAGGATTGCGTCTGGCCAGGCGAGCGCGTGCCGGAAGAACCAGGCGAGCGCGCGGTATCGCCCGATCGCCTTATCCGAAATCCGCCCGTTCACTACTACCAGGCCGCATCCGGACCGCTTCGCCTCACGATAGAGGTTCGGCCAGATCTCGGTCTCCATCACGACAACGATCTGGGGCCGGATCCGCCGCAGGACCGACCGGACGGCGAACCGAAAGTCGAGAGGCGCATAAAAGACGCCGTCGGCGATTCGTGCCAGTTTCTCTTCGGCGATCGCCCGCCCGGCGACCGTACCGCAGGAGACATACAGCGGGGCGCCCGGCAGATCCTCGCGCAGCCGCCGCAGCAGGCCTGCGGCCGAAAGAATCTCCCCCACCGAAACAGCGTGCAACCAGATCGCCCCTGGCCCCGTCCGCTGGAAGGAGCGCGGCAGCCGCCCGAAGCGCTCCCCGATTGCGCGGAAGTAGGCGCGATTCCGAAACCCGCGCGAGAGCAGATACAGTACGATGAAAGGAAACGCCAGCGCCAGAAGCAGCCAGTAGAGGGAGTATATGAAACGGCTTAGCAAGTGCCTGTTACTGTTCCTGAGTATAGTCTGGGCCGCGAGCGCCGACAAGGACCAGAAGTTCGCTCCCAGGCCCGCCTCGTCCTACGAGAACAAGCAGACGATCTCGAAGCTTACCATCGCTGCCTCGGTTTTCGAAACCGCCGAGCAGGCCAAACAGGCCTTCGGCAAGCTCCATCCCTACGAGCACGGCATCCTTCCGGTCCTGGTGGTGATGCAGAACGACTCGGACCAGCCGCTCAGCCTGGAGAACATGAGCGTCGAATACCTCGCCCCGGACCGCAACCGGATCGAACCGACGCCACCCCAGGACGTGCCGTACACGCGCGCGCCGAAGCGCCCGAACATGAATCCTTCGCCCATCCCGCTGCCCAAAAAGAAGAATCCTCTGGCGGCTTACGAGATCGAAGGCCGCGCCTTCCGGGCGAAGATGCTGCTGCCGGGCGAATCCGCCCATGGTTTCTTCTACTTCCAGACGGGCCATCGGAGCGGATCGGTGCTGTACGTCACCGGAATTCGAGAGGCATCCAGCGGCAAAGAGATCTTCTACTTCGAGGTCCCGCTGAGCCGCGTGGCGCGATAGAACCTACTTCGCTGCCGAGGCCTGCTTCGGAGCCTCTACGCGCTCGATCCGGATCGTATGAATGTGGACGTCGGCGAGCGGCTTGTCCTCCTCGTCGCGCCAGACCCGGGCGATCTCGGCAACCAGTTCCTGCCCCTCCACCACCTGCCCGAAGATGGTGTGGCGGCCGTTCAGATGCGGTGTGGGGACCTCGGTAACGAAGAACTGGCAGCTCCCGGAGTCCGGCCCCGAGTTGGCCATGGCCAGGCGGCCCGGAACGTCGAACTGGAGATCCTCGACAAACTCATCCGGAATCGGTTCGGTCCCACCCGTTCCATCGCCCAGCGGGTCGCCGCCCTGGATCATGAAGCCGGGAATGACGCGGTGGAAAGTCAGGCCGTCATAAAGCGGCTTCTTTGACATCTCCCCGGTCCGCGGGTCTTTGTACTCCTTCTCTCCGCGCGCGAGCGCAACGAAGTTCTCCACCGTAAGGGGCGCTTCCTTCTCGAACAGCCGCACCTTGATATCGCCCATCGAGGTATGGATCGTCGCATAGAGACCCGGCTCGACGGCGGCCTGCGGCACAAGTTCGGTTCCGGTCTGCGCCCATCCCGCGGCGCAGAGCCACAGCACGGCCCAGCGGGCCGGAAAACGGAAGCTCATATCTGTCAGCTTATCGCCCCCGGCAGAGAGCAGGCAATCGCGCTCCCACGGCTCTTTCCTCCGTTCGGAGTCTAGAGATTCCGGTAGCGGCCTGAAGCCGACCAGCAGGCCGACAGGTGCCGGCGGGCGCTCGAAGCAATGACCGCGTCGATGCGCGGGATCGAAGACGCGGCCACGAGAGCGGGAAAGATTGTGCGCGACATTGACGACATCGCCTTTCAGCCCAACATTCTGGCCCTGAACGCCGCGGTGGAGGCGGCTCGCGCCGGCGAGGTATGGAACCTGGCGCAACGGGCGGCGCAGGCGGCCCGCGACACCGCAGGTCTGACCCAACACTCCATTTCCAGTTCCCGAGACGGGAACGCGAAATTGGGTGTTGTCCGGGAGGCGGTCGCCGAAATCGCCGGAAGGCTCAATCATCTGAGAGAGCTGGCCGACGAGGTCGCCGCAGCTAATTCGAGCCTGTCCCGCTCGGTGGAGGAGGTCACTCGCAGCGTCGAGCAGATCCACGAGGTTACCCATACCAGCGAGGAGCTGAACCAGGAGGCACAAGGTTCGCGCTCGGTCGTACGGGACGTGAAGATGTTGCTAACCGAAGAGTAGGCGCGGAAGGAACGCCCAAGCAGGCTACTCCGAACGCGCGATGATCTCGAAGTTGCTACCGGCCCGCCGCAGCAGCGGGGTCCGGCGCAGGACCTCGTCGACCGCTCGGGTTGCGGTATAGCCCAGCCGCCACCCCGGAAACAATCCTGCCATCGGCGACGAGAGGAAATCGTAGTAGTCCACCAGCGTTTGGAAACCGGCTTTGCGGAACAACTCGCCTGTGCGCGCAGGATCAAGCTCCCGCTCATCCGGCGTCCGGTAACGCTTCATCAGGTTCGGCACCAGCAGCGACCCGACCGCCCCCGAGAGCCGGGAGCGATTCGGATCGAGCGAATAGAACCGCCCACCGGGCCTCAACAGCGAACGGATTCTCCGCGGCGTCCAGGCGAGCAGGTCGTCGGGCAGGTGGTGGAGGAAGAAGATCGCGATGACAACATCGAAGCGCCCTTGCACCTCCTCCATCGATCCTTCCAGGAAGCGAGCGTTCGGAATCCCGGCCGCGCGCGCGTCGCTTACGGCCTGCCGGATCGCCGACGGAGACAGGTCCACTCCGACCACCTGCCCAACGTGGGGGGCAAGGAGAAGTTCGGTGTCGCCGATCCCGCACCCCAGGCTCAGGATGCGCGACTCCCGCGTCGCGCCCGTCACCGCCCGGATGCGCTTGACCATATGGGCGCGCAGGGCCCGAACCGCCGGTCGCGCGAAGTGTCTCTGGGCAAACCCGGAGTACAGGCGTTCATGATAGGCGAGCTCGCGTTCGAGGACGCCTCGATTCAGGTCGGAAGCCATGCTGTGCGTTAAAACCCGATTGTACTATGACCTGCAAGGCCCGCCTAGGACACATTTGGTGCTAGCTTGGATGTGAGAGGCGGCTTGACCGCCGTTTTGAATGGAGCACCTGACCCGTGAGAGACTGCTGACCGTCGTCCTGGCGACTGCGACGGCCCTCAGTCTGTATGTCTGCTATTATCTGGTCCGTCCCTTCCTGGCCCCGCTCGCCTGGGCGTTGGCGCTGGCTGTCACCACCTACCCGATGCACGATTGGATCGCCCGGCGCGTCCGTTACAGGAGCCTGGCTGCGGGTGTCTCCGTCCTTATCGTCGTGATCGCCCTGCTCAGCCCGCTGGTCCTGATGATGCACCAACTCGTAGGCGAAATCGCCGACGGGATTTCGAAGCTGCAGGCGGCGCGCGGAGATGAAGGCTGGCGCCAGACGCTCGATCGCGCCCCCATCCTGGCCGGCGCGCTGGACTGGATCGAGTCGCAAATCAACTGGCGCGCCGAACTGGAGAAGGTCCGGCAGTTTCTCATCTCGCGACTGTCGGCGCTGGTGACGCTCTCGCTGCGGGTGGTCACCCACATCTTTATCACCGCATTCGTGCTCTTCTATTTTTTCCGGGATCGCCGCGCCGCTCTGGACACGCTACTGTCGCTTATGCCGCTATCGGCGGAGGAAGCAGAGAGCCTTTTCCGCCGTATCCGCAAAACGATTCACGCGACGCTGTTCGGGACTCTGGCGGTCGGCATGGCACAGGGCACGCTCGGCGGCCTGATGTTCTGGATTCTCGGGCTGCCCGCTCCGATCTTCTGGGGCGCCATCATGGTCATAATGGCGGTGGTCCCGATTGTGGGCGCCTTCGCGATCTGGATTCCGGCCTCGCTCTACCTGCTGCTCGAAGGCGACTGGGTCCGGGCGGCGATCCTGTTCGGCTGGGGCGCGCTGGTCGTCAGCCTGGTCGACAACTTCCTCTACCCGATTCTGGTGGGCCGCGGCCTCCAGATGCACACACTACCCGTCTTTTTCGCGCTGCTCGGAGGGCTCTTCGTCTTCGGCGCCTCGGGCCTGATCATCGGCCCGGTCGCACTGGCGGTGACGCTGGCGCTGCTGGACGTGTGGCGGATGCGCGCCGCCGCAATCGATAGGGTCGGCTCGGGCGAGCAGTCCTCGCCCGCTACACCAGGACGGTGAAGGTCGTCTCGGTACGTTCGATCGGACGGTAGAGCGTATCGCGCTCCACCGGCTCCCGGCCCGCCTCACGGATCAGGCGGAGCAGTTCCCCGCGCCTCAGCGACTGGCTCGTCGTCGCGCCCGCATCGTGGTAAATCTTCTCCTCCACCACCGTGCCATCGATATCGTCGGCGCCAAAGCGCTGCGCGATCTGGGCGATCCGCGGCGTCATCATGATCCAGTACGCCTTGATATGCGGGATGTTGTCGAGCATCAGGCGCGCCACCGCGATATTTTTGATATCGGCGAAGCCCGTGGTCTTGGGGATGTGCTGCAGCGGGGTGTTGTCGGGATGGAAGGCCAGCGGAATGAAGGTCACGAAGCCGTTGGTTTCGTCCTGCAATTCCCGCAGCCGGACGAGGTGATCCACGCGGTCCTCCTCGTTCTCGATGTGGCCGTACAGCATCGTGCAATTCGACTTCAGTCCGATCCGATGGGCCTCGCGCGCCACGTCGAGCCACTGGGAGCCCGTAATCTTGTGGTCGCAGATGATACGGCGAACGCGCTCGCTGAAGATCTCGGCGCCGCCGCCCGGCAGCGAATCCATGCCCGCGTCGCGGAGCCGCTCGAGCGTCGGCCGGATCGAAATCTTCGACCGCTGCGCCAGATAGGCGATCTCGACCATCGTGAACGCCTTGAGGTGGACTTGCGGGAAACGCTGTTTGAGGCCGCGCAGCATTTCGCAGTACCAGTCGAGCGTGAGTTCGGGATGCAAGCCGCCGACGATGTGGAACTCGGTGAGCGCCTCGCTCCAGCCGCGTCCCGCCGTCTCCCATACCTGGTCCAGCGACATCGTATATGCCTTCGGATCCTTGGCCTTCTTGCCGAAGGCGCACAACCGGCAACTGGCGACGCAAACATCGGTCGGATTAATGTGCCGGTTGACGTTAAAGAAGGTGACGTTCCCGTTGATGCGCTCTCGCACGAGGTTCGCCATGTAGCCCACGGCCAGGATATCGGAGGTGCGATAGAGTGCCACGCCGTCGTCGTAGCTCAGCCGCTCGCCAGACCGGACCTTCTCGAGAATGGGTTTCAGACGCGAATCATCGATTACCACTTGCATTTCTCAGGCACCTCTGCGCACCAACAGTATGTCGGCGGTCCAAAACACAAAGAATAACACGCTGACATAGCCGTTTACGGCGAAGAAGGCGGCATCGACGCGCGACAGGTCGTACGCCCGGACCAGCCTGTGCTCGTAGATCAGCAGTGTCGCCACGATCAAGACCCCGGCAATCGCCACCGGACCGAGCTGAAAGCCGGCGACCAGCGCGGCCAGGCACGCAAGCATCGACGCATGTAGGAGGCGCGCCACCACTAGCGCCTTTCCGATGCCCAGCCGGCTCGGGATGCTGAACAGACCCTCCTTCCGGTCGAACTCGTAGTCCTGGCAGGAGTAAATGATGTCGAAGCCGGCGGTCCAGAAGGTCACCGCCGCCGTGAGCCAGAGGATGCGGGGATCCAACGACCCGAGCATCGCAATCCACGCCGCCGCCGGAGCGATCCCCAGCGCAAAGCCGAGCACCAGGTGGGAGAACGATGTAAACCGCTTTGTATAGGAGTAGAACAGTACAACCGACAGCGCTACGGGAGACAGCCGGAAGCACAAAGGATTCAGAGCGTAGGCGGCCGCGAAAAAGACGGCGCTGCTCGCGATGGTGAAGCCCCAGGCGAAGCCGCGGCTCAGCATCCCGGCGGGAATGTGGCGCTGGGCCGTCCGCGGATTCCGGCTGTCGATGGCGGAGTCCAGCAATCGGTTGAACGCCATCGCGGCCGACCGCGCCCCGACCATCGCGACCACGATCCACCCGAGCCGCCAGCCGAGGTTCGCGATTGCGAACCCGCTCTCGCGCCAGGCCAGCATCGCCCCGGTGAGCGCAAAGGGCAGCGCGAAAACGGAGTGCTCGAACTTGATCATGTCCAGCGTCATCCGGAAACGGGTCCAGAAGCCGGGATTTCTGCGGGCTGCGGGCGCGGTCGGGTGCATGTGGGTAGAATTGAAGTTAAGGTACTATTCTATTTCATGCGCAACATCGGTTTCGTCCTGGCGCTCGGTGTGCTGCTGCACTCGGGCTGTGAGAAAACCCCGACGGCGGCCGAGGCCTTCCAGAGCCGGGTCGTCACGCTCCCCGGCGGCCAGAAGATTCGGGCAGAGTTGATGATCCATCAGACCGATCTGTTGCGGGGGATGATGTTCCGTGACTCGCTGGCCGAGGACCGGGGCATGCTCTTCATCCATAATCAGCCGGGAAACTTTCCGTATTGGATGTACCAGGTCCGGATCCCGCTCGACATTATCTGGATGGACGCCAACAGGCGGATCGTCGAGATCTCCGAGAATACACCGCCCTGCACGACCAACGCCAATAACTGCCCCAAGTACGGAGGAACGGAGCCGTCCATGTTCGTTCTCGAGTTGGCCGGAGGCATGGTCGCAAAATACGGGCTGCGCGTCGGACAGACGCTGGCATTTTGAAAGACTGTGGTTACGTAAGCTATGAACCAGGAACAACTTCGCGACCTGCTGCTGCAGGTGCGCTCCGGCGCCCTTGAAATCGATTCCGCACTTGACCGCATGCGGCACATGCCGTTTGAGGACCTCGGTTTCGCCAAGGTCGACCATCACCGCGCCCTGCGCCATGGCATGCCGGAGGTGATCTTCTCGAAGGGCAAGACGCCACAGGAGGTCGCCGACATCGCAGGCTGCCTGCTCGAGCGTGCACCTAACGTTCTTGCGACCCGCGCCGATAGCGACACAGCCGCACTCTTCCAGGAGCGCTTTCCCGAAGCCGAGTATTTCCCGCGTTCCGGCGCGCTCCGCGTCTGGCGCGACCGCTCCATCCACGGCAAGGGGAAAATCGCCGTCGTCTGCGCCGGCACCAGTGACATTCCGGTAGCGGAGGAGGCCGCCGTCACCGCCGAGGTGATGGGCAACGAGATCGAGTCGATCCATGACATCGGCGTCGCCGGCATCCACCGGCTGATGAACAACCGTCATCGCCTGACGCAGGCGCGCGTCATCGTCGTCTGCGCCGGCATGGAAGGCGCGCTTCCGAGCGCCGTCGGCGGCCTGGTCTCCTGCCCGGTTATCGCCGTGCCCACCAGCATCGGCTACGGCGCCAGTTTCAACGGACTCGCGGCGCTGCTCGGCATGTTGAACAGTTGCGCCAGCAACGTCTCGGTGGTCAACATCGACAATGGCTTCGGCGGCGGCTATGTCGCCAGCCTCATCAACCGGCTCTAGACGAACTATGTCGTCCCACTCCGACCCGCAACTCCTCCTGGCGGAGCTGCTGGTATCCCTCATCGACGAGCGCGAAGCCGAGGGCGAAAAGGTTTCCGGGCTCCTCCACGATGAGATCGGGCAAGTCCTGAGCGCCGTCGGCCTTCAACTGGACGTGATGCGCATGGATTTCCAGGAGCGCGTCCCCGAACTCCGCGAGCGGACCGCAGAGATTCAGGACCTGCTTGAGAAGGCCATGGCGCAGGTCCGGGATCTGAGCTACGAACTGAACCCTTCCATTGTCGAGCGCGCCGGGCTCCAGTTCGCACTGAGCCGCCTGGTTGGACGCTTCCGCGACTCACACGACGGATCGGTCCGGCTGCTGTACAATTCGGCGATTCACATCCCACCCAAGGTGGGGCGCTATATCTTCAAGATCGCGGAACAGGCCATCGGCAATGCCGTCCGGCATTCCGGCTCCAAGGTGGTCGAAATTCTCATCCGGCCCGTTGCCGGCGCCCTCGAGATGGAGGTCCGCGATACCGGCTCAGGTTTCGATGTCGCGGCGGCCCGCCGTCACCCCCGCGGTCTTGGCCTGCTGCTCATGGAGCACTACGCCCGCCGTGGAGGGCTCCAACTGGCGGTTAACAGCGAGCCCGGAAGGGGTACAATAATCAGGGTCAGCTACAAGACGATCACCGAGAGCGCCGCCGGCAGCCAGACTCCACCGGTTGTCTCGTAAGCCTCTGGGACGGGGACTGTTTCGACGATGCCGTACGACATCCTGCTGGTGGACGATCACAAGATTATGCGGGATGGAATCAAAGCCATCCTGAAGCACAGCGACGAATTCCAGGTTATCGGTGAGGCCGAAAACGGAGTGGATGCCGTACAGATCTGCAAAAAGGCCAAGCCGGATGTGGTCCTGATGGACATCGGGCTCCCCGGTCTGAACGGTATCGAGGCGACCACCGAGATTCTGCGGCACTGCCCCGAAACCCGGATCATTATCCTTTCGATGTACGACGATGAGCACTCCGTTGTCAGCGCCATTCGCTCCGGCGCCCGCGCCTTCGTCCTCAAGAAAGCCTCCGACAACGACCTGCTCGATGCGCTCCGAACGGTCGCCAAGGGCGGCTCGTACCTGAGTCCTCAGGTATCCGACCGGCTTCTGAACCGCATCCAGCGCGGCGATCTGGAGGCCAAGCCCTCCTCTTCGGCGCTCGAAGGTCTGTCACCCCGCGAACTCCAGGTGCTCCGGCTTGTAGCAGAAGGCAAAACCAGCAAGGAGATCGCTGTGATGCTCGACCTCGGACTCCAGACCGTTCGCAGCTACCGCAAGACCATGATGAAGAAGCTCGGCGTCAACAACGTCGCCGGACTGACGCAGCTTGCCCTGTCGGCCGGACTCACGCAATTTCCTGCTCCCGAAACCCGCAACTGATTCAACCTATGCCTATTGCCACGCCCTGGGGGAATCTCGAAGTCAGCGATGCGCATATCCACTTCTTCTCGCATCGCTTCTTTTCGCTCCTTGCCGCGCAACGAGGCGGGCTCTCCGCCTCCGATCTTGGGCCCATCCTCGGCTGGGAGATTCCTGCCGCGCCGCCGGAGGAGCTGGCTGCACGCTGGGTATCGGAGTTGGACAGGCACGGCGTCAAGCGCGCCGCCCTGATCGCGAGTCTGCCGGGCGATGAGGAATCCGTCGATGCCGCGGTTGCGGCCTTCCCGGACCGTTTCTACGGCTACTTCATGGCGAACCCCTGCGCTCCGGATGCGGCGATTCGCGTCGAGAAGATGCTCTCCGGCGGCCGGATGCGCGGACTCTGCTTGTTTCCGGCGATGCACCGTTACTCGATTCAATCCGAACAAGCCGCAACGCTACTTGAATTCGCGAATCGCCAACCAGGAACGGTCGTCTTCGTCCATTGCGGCGCCCTGACCGTCGGGGTACGGAAAAAGCTCGGCTTGCCATCGCCGTTTGACATGAGCTTCTCGAATCCGATCGATCTGCACACCGTTGCCCTTCGGTTTCCGCAATTGCGGTTTGTGGTCCCGCACTTCGGCGCCGGTTACTTTCGCGAGACGCTTATGCTCGCCGATCTCTGCCAGAACGTCTACCTGGACACTTCGAGTAGTAATTCCTGGATGCGATACCAGGCGGCCGAAATCGACCTGACGCAGGTCTTCCGGCGCTCACTCGACGTAGTCGGCCCACAGCGTCTGCTGTTCGGAACCGACTCGTCGTTCTTCTCCCGTGGCTGGCAGCGCAGTATTTTTGACGCCCAGGTTGTGGCGCTGATGGAAGTCGGAATAGGAGCCGACGATGCACGCCTGATCTTCGGTCGCAACCTCGAACGGCTGCTGCTCCGTCGATAAGAGAGGAATACCCCCGCGATTACACCATTCCGATATAGGAAGAGTGCATCGCATATGAAACGGATCTCCCTTTTGGGACGGAGTACGCCGTCTCTCTATCAGCCAGGTTCCGTGCCGCGTCTTACGATTGTCGTCGGAGTGCATGTACGGCAGAGCCGCTCCGTACGATGCTTTCCCAGCTGGGATGAACAAATCGGCAGCGAGGCGCCCGACGCCATAGCCGCAAACCTTGCGCTGCTGAGAGAACTGGCTGTGAGCATTCTGGACGGCCGTGCGCCTGCGCTGCGGCTGCACCACTCCCTGACAGTGTTCACTTCGCCCGGCGACGAGTTGAACCCGGTGGACCGCGAACTTCTCTGGCGCGCCTTCGCGGTGCCCGTCTTCGAGCAGAGGCTCGATGGGCAAGGGCGCCTGGTCGCCTTCGAGTGCGAAGCGCACGACGGCCTTCACCTCACCGGAACGGCGCGTGTCGCGGCGCTTCTGACCGGGAGGTGGGAGCGGTGCGCCTGCGGGAAGCTCGGCCCGAAACTGTCGCGCGCCGCCGAAGCACCGTCTCCGGAGACCACCATGGCAGCTTTCCGAAACACCTGACGGGTGCTTGGCGGAGGGTGGTAAGATAGGCATCGAACCGTCCCTCGCGGATGTGGCGAAATTGGCAGACGCCCTGGATTTAGGTTCCAGTGCCCTCACGGGCGTGGGAGTTCGAATCTCCCCATCCGCACCATCAGACCTGCCGGCACGAAGCCGGTCCATCGCCCCCCGAAAAAGTTTTGTGCCGATAATCGATTCCATGCCGTCGCCGCGCAGTGATAGATGTAAGCGGTTCAAATTCGAAAAAAGGAAACAGGAATTATAAAGATCACGACCAACATCAAGGCGGGCGCCCCGATGACCGGTCACATTGAAGTCAAGGGCGGCAATTAATTCCGCGCGGCTCGTCCGCCGCCCGACGCCATCCTAACCCGCCCGGGGCGCCGCGCGCGCTCCGGGCATCTCTCCTACATCGTGGCAAGCTCCAGGTTGTTCCAAAGATTGACACCAGCACAAGCAGGCCGGCAAGAACTCCAATCAGGTCTCCCGTACCGGTGCGAGCGGTACCAAGCCGAGCGCCATCGCAATCGAGAGCAGGATCAGCGATAGCGGCGGAACGTACCCACGCGCGGTTCTAACACGCAAGCGCTGCCGGGATGCCGGACTTATAGGACGGGTACTTCAATTCAATCCCGAGCAGCCGGCGGATTGCCCTTCCGTACACCCGGCGATCCGATCGCCTCGTTTCCCCGGCGAGCGCAGGCTCGATCGATCCCGGCATCGGCAGCCCGAGTAGTCTGGCACAGAATTCGGCAATCTCACGCGACCGGCACGGCTCTTCATCGGCCACGGGAAACGCGCCCGCCACATCGGACAGCAGCCCCGACACAACGTGCATCGCCAGATCCTCCACGTGAATCCGGCTTACGAAATTCCCGCCATCCCCCACCAGTTTGTATTCTCCCTGTTGCATTGAGACATGCACTCCGCGTCCGGGTCCGTAAATCGCCGCCGGTCGAAGCACCAGTGCACTCCACGGACCCGCTATGACTGCCTCTTCCGCCCGGATGCGCAGCCTCTCACGCTCAGTTTGCGGGTCGACCGGAGTCGTCTCGTCCACTTCCCTGGCCCTCCCGTAGACGCCGGTCGTCGATAGGTAAAGCATTCGCACAGGCCGATCGCCCAAAGCATCGAGCAAACGCGGCGTTGGGTCCAGCGCACCTGACGCCGTGCGCAGCGTAGGGACGGAATGCACGACCCGACAGCCGGCCTCCACGTGTTCGCGAAGGTCCCGCAAGCCCGCTCCGCTCTCCGCATCCACACGCAGCACCGTCGCGCCCAGCTCGCGCAGACACTCGAGCGCCTCCGGATGGCGTGTGGTTGCAACAACCGGCACGCCTCGCGTCAACAGGTGTCGCGCAACAAGACAACCAGTGTAACCACATCCGAGAAGGATCGTTGAAGCCACATCGAAACTCAACTTTCAGGATTACACAACCCCGAGGAAAGCGTCCTAAAGATGGTCGGGCGGCTCGCGACCCGTCAGGTCTGCTCGGATCTCCGGCGGCTAAACGTGGAGGATTTCTCAAGAAAGCGGCGATACACGCTCCTACGCATATGGAGTTCTCAAGGGCCTACTCTTGTTAGCATCTACTCCCTTACTCACTATCTCTCCAATACTCGGCCTCAAATACACCTTGGAGTTCACAATGACAAAACTACCCCTGATCGCGTTGCTGCTCAGCGCCGCTGCATTCGGCCAGACAGCATCGTACACAGTCAACGTCCACGGGTCCCGCTATCTGTATCCTGGCTATGACGGATATGTAGAGCTGAGGGCGACCTTCAGCGGTACAGCTCAGCACCTATTCTTCAACAACGTGCAAGTCCCGCAGGGTTTCACCTGGCAGATCTTCTGCGCAAGCGGAGATGAGAAGTGCTGGACACATCATTCGGGCAGAACCTACAACTGGGGCGGTGTAGCACCGGTGCTGTTTCGCCTTTCTGCACCCTCAACGGCGACACCGATGGACTATCAGGTGATGATCACGTTCGAAGCCGGCGGCGAGATACAAAACGTCCCGATCACATTTAGTGTACGCCCCACACCAACACTTCCGCCGCCGGGCACGCCGCCCGCTCCGATTCCCGGCCTGTCGCTGTGGCAGGATACCATGTTGACACTCGCGGCCAAGTGGTGCAAACCCACGGAAGCGATGGCCTTCGGCTGGGAACAGCAGGTTTGGTTCTACGACGGTGCTCGCGTCTTCTTTCAGGTCTCGGATTACACAAAAAATAGCCAGTGGGACGCCTGCGCCTTCAACATCGCAAGCCAATACGCAGATTATGTTATCGGAAGCAACGGCGTAATTCCAGGATGGAGGGTCTTTCCGCACGGCCTGCGCATGGCCTATGAGAGGTCCGGGGAGGAAAAATACCGTCAGGCGGTTATACTGCTGGCGAACGGTGGCGGATTCGCAAGGAGAGGCGGTTCCGTAAATGACGCATTCATCCGGGAAACGGCCTTCGTGGCCGAGGCCTACATGGAGGCGGAGAAGGTTGGCGCTCCGCGACACAAGCATTTCGGCCGCGCCATCGATTTCCTTCTCGGCCATTTTGACAGCCTGTTCGAAACGAATAATTACTCGATTCACCAGACGTACACGGACGGGCTCGCCGCGAAGGCGTTGATTCAGTATTACCAGCTCACAAACGACCCCAGGATTCCGCTAGCGATAAAAAAGATGCTGGACTGGCTGTGGACCCACGGCTGGAACCACAGCACAAAGCAACTCCTTATCAACCCGGATCCTCCCGGGCCCAAATGTTCCTGGGGCTGCCAGCAATATAACACCGAGCTGATCAATCTGGTCGCGCCGGCTTTTGCCTGGTATTGGAACCTGACCGGCGACTCTAATTACAAACTGCGGGGTGACGAGATGTTCTCCCGGGCCTTGGCTACCGATATCAGCTATAGCGGAAAGGCCTTCAGCCAGAATTATCGATGGAGCTTCGACTACGTGCGCTGGAGAAGCTCCCGATGAGAGAGAGCCGCTGACGTCAGGCGCCGTCATCCCCGCCGCGGGACCGGGGTGACGGCTCTGCAGCGTTCCCAGGTCTGCAGCGTCCAAGTGAGCGACAGGAAGGCTCCACATATGCCCACTTCCCTCTGGAAATTCGGAGGCCTTAGCGCGAAAGAGCTCGGCCAGCGCGTCTACCAGCGGCTGCTAGGCGACGACGTCCTGAACCGCGCGGCGGCCCTTGCCTACTACTTTCTCCTCTCTATATTCCCGTTCCTCCTCTTTCTGACCTCCGTGCTCGGACTGGTCCTCGGCGGCCGCGGCGAGTTATACGCCAGCCTGATGGAGTACCTCGAAACGGCTATGCCGCAGGCCGGTTTCGTGCTCCTTGAGAACATCATGGAGGAGGTGATGGATGCCGCCGGAGGAGGCAAACTGGCCGCCGGACTCGCCGGTGCGCTCTGGGCCGGCTCCCTCGGAATACTCGCCATCATGTCCGGTCTCAATTCCGCTTACAGGGTAGAGGATACCCGTCCATGGTGGAGGGCTCGCTTACTTGCGATCGGTATGACCGTCGGCTTCGCTCTGTTCGTATTCCTGGGTCTCGGGCTCCTGTTATTCGGCGGGCGTATCGGGACTTGGCTCGCCGAACAGGTCGGCCTCGGAGAAGCATTCGCCACGGTTTGGCGCTTCCTGCACTGGCCGCTGGTCCTGTTCCTGGTCCTGATCGCGCTCGGACTGATCTATCGGTTCGCGCCAGACCTCGAAGGGCAGCGCTGGCACTGGATCACTCCGGGAGCTGCGATCGCCCTCGGACTCTGGATGTTAGCCTCCGGCGGCCTGCGGATCTATCTCAACTTTTTCGACAACTACAGCAACGTCTACGGTTCGCTTGGCGCCCTGATCATTCTGATGCTCTGGTTTTACCTGACCGGCCTTGCGATTCTGGTCGGCGGCGAGGTGAATTCGGTGATCGAGAACGTAGCCGCCGAACATGGCGAACCCGGGGCCCGGCGGCCCGGACAGAAACGCCCGGAGTTGCAATCCGCATGAAACATTTGCATCCTGGCAGCATTTTCCAATTCAAGAATGAGCCTGAGGGGAGGCGGTGGAGCGCCCTTCCTTCTGCTTCGGCACTGGATTGCACCCGAGCCGGTTTCACAGGGCTCGGCATCGCGCCGCAGCCGGTCCCGGGCGGCCCCGTTCCTGCCCTCCACCAGCGCGTTGTCGGCCGTGCCGCTGGCTCGCGACTTGATGAATTCGCTCGAGCCTGTCCGGTGGGACCACAGGAAGCCTCTACCATTGAGCTGGCTGGGCTTGCCGTTGAATGGCGTATAAAACAAAACACTGCTGTTTTGTTGAAATCGGGTAAAAACCATCGTTATGATTGCTCATGCTGCCCGAGCAACTCCTCGTCTCGCTGCCTCCGCTACTTCCGGAACAAGATGAACTCCAGCCGCCCGTGCCCACGGTGC
>JBKBWD010000048.1:0-36695 GCA_046289265.1 Bryobacteraceae bacterium
GACTCACACGCCTTCATGGCATCAATAAGTTAGGCTGTGGAAAACGCGTTGAATGCAGCTAATTTGGACAGTAGTGCCCATGTACTCGCGAGGAGCTTGAGATTGAGCGAACAATTACAATCAACTCGCACTGATGTGCGCGTCGTTAGCCAACCGAGATGAGAAGCCGGCGCGACTGGTGGCCTGGAACGTGCTGACGCACCGTTTCTGACGCCGAAGCGCGGATCGAGCGCGCTCCGCATTATAAGTTGGACTTCAGAATTCCCGGACAGTCTGTAGCGAGGTCGGGTGCGAGCCAAGGACGCAAGGGGTTGGCCCGCGTGGGCTACAATCGTCGTGTATGCGGTTTGCAGCCTTGATGGTGCTGCTGGCGCCGGGCGCGGCGCTTGCCGAGGAGTCCAAGCTGGAGCGCGCGCTCTCGCGGATCTCCGAGGAGGCTGAGGTCTTCGCGATGATGGCCCCGAAGGCCCTGGGCAAAGAGGTACTGGTGCAGAAGGCCGCAGTGCCGGGCTCGCGCTTCCGCCCCAGGGTCGGGGCGGCGGCGACGCAGCCGCCTCCCTTGCGGATCCGTGAGCGTGAGATCGTCTCCGAGTACGGCTTCTCCCACTTCCAGGAAGCGCCTGAAGCGCTGCACGAGTTCCGACAGGTGGTTTCGGTGGACGGCCGCCAGGTGGCCCAGCTCGAGAAGGCGCGGGCCACCCTGACCGCCGGGCTTCTCTCCGATGACGACCGCTTGAAGAAACAGATGCTGCGGGACTTCGAACGCCACGGACTTGTGGGCGCGGCCAGCGACTTCGGCCAATTGATCCTGCTATTCACCAAGCGGCGCATCGGCAATTTCGCCTTCCGGCCCGAGGGCAACGTCCGGATCGGGGCGGACCGCGCCTGGGTGCTGATCTTTTCCCAGTTCGAGGGAGGCGAGTCGCTGACCATCTTCGAAGGGAACCGCGCCGTGCGCAAACGGCTGGAGGGGAAGATCTGGCTGCGGGAGCCGGACCTGCTTCCGATCCGGATTATGGTGGAGTCCGAGCGGCAGGAGAAGAACGCGACCGTTCGCGACACCGGTACGGTCGACTACGAGATGAGCCCGCACGGGGCCCTTTTGCCGGTCTCAGTAATTCACCGCCAACATGCCGGGGGGCAGCTCATGGTCGAGAACCGCTTCCGCTACTCGGACTTCCGGCGCTTCGCCGCGGAGGCCGAGATCAAGTTCGACGTCGAACCGGAGGCGCCGCCGGCGCCGGAGAAAGAATAACCCGTACTCATGCCTGCTGCCATCCTCTATCTGCACGGATTCGCCTCCGGTCCCACCTCCCGCAAGGCCCAGTTTCTGGCCCAGCGGCTCATCGGCGAGGGGTACGAGGTAACGATTCCGGACCTCGCCGAGGGTGACTTCACGAACCTGACGATCACCGGGCAGTTGCGCGTGATCGAGCGCCTCGCCGACGGGGCCCCGGTACATCTTATCGGGTCGAGCCTCGGTGGATACCTTGCCTGCCTTTATGCGGCGCGGCATCCGGAAGTGGAGAAGCTCGTTCTGCTGGCCCCGGGGTTCGGGTTCCCCCGGCGCTATCCGGAGATGCTGGGCGCCGAGGCGGTGGAGCGCTGGCGTGCGACGGGAACGATGCCGGTCTACCACTACGCGGACCAATGCGAGCGGCCGCTCGGCTACGGGCTGATGGAGGACGCGGCGCAGTACGAAGACTACCCTGACGTGAGCCAGCCGACCCTCATTCTGCACGGCATCCACGACGACGTTGTCCCAAGCTCACTGTCAGAGCGCTTCGCCCATGGGAGAAGTAACGTGCGGGTGGAACTGCTCGACTCGGACCATGAGCTCCTCAGCGTGCTGGAGTCGGTTTGGGAGAGGACGCGCGACTTCCTGGCAGCGGGCCGGGCCGTGATATAGTCTCTCGGGTAGACGGAGTAGCTCCGGAGGCATTCCATGAATCGTAGACATTTCCTTTTCAGCTCCGCGGCGGCGGGGGCTGCCACGGCGAGCGGTCTGGCGAGCGCCAATGACACGATCCGGGTTGCGGTCGTGGGCCTGCGCGGCCAGGGCCGGTCGCATATCCGCGAATATGCCAAGATGCAGAACGTCGAGATCGCGGCGCTCTGCGATATCGACGAAAGCATTCTCAACCAGCGCGTGGGCGAGGTCGAGGCCCTTGGCAAGGAGCGGCCCGCGACTTTCACTGAGTACCGGAAGGTGCTGGAGGACAAGTCGATCGACGCCGTGTCGATCGCGACGCCGAACCATAGCCACACGCTCCAGACGATCTGGGCCTGCCAGGCCGGTAAGGACGTGTACATCGAGAAGCCGTGTTCGCACAACGTCTTCGAGTCGCAGCAGATCGTCGCGGCGGCGCGGAAGTACAACCGTCTGGTCCAGCACGGGACCAATTCCCGCTCGACGGTGGCGCTGCGCGAGGCGGTCCAGGGCCTGCGCGAGGGCATGATCGGCGACGTCTACATGGCCCGCGGCCTCTGCTTCAAGTGGCGCGACACGATCGGCCGCGCGAAGCCGGAGCCGGTACCGGCCGGCGTCCACTATGACCAGTGGCTCGGACCGGCGCCGAAGCGCGAGTTCACGCGCAACCGCTTCCACTATAACTGGCACTGGTTCTGGGACTATGGCAACGGCGACTTCGGCAACCAGGGCATTCACGAACTCGATATCGCCCGCTGGGGCCTGGGCGTGACGTATCCGACGAAGGTGAGCGCCATCGGCGGCCACTTCATGTTCGATGACGACCAGGAGACGCCGAACACGCTCGTGATCTCATATGAGTTCAACGAGAACGGCAAGCGCAGCATGATGGTCTTCGAGGTCCGGCACTGGATCAGCAACCATGAGGCCGGCATCGGCGGCGAGAAGCCGGGCAATACCGTGGGCAACCTCTTCTATGGCTCGAAGGGCTACATGGCGATCGACGGCTACGCCCAGTACAAGACCTTCCTCGGTAAGGAGCAGGAGCCGGGGCCTTCGCGGAAAGAGGGCGGCAGCAACTGGGTGAACTTCATCGACGCTCTGCGCGCCCGCAAGCAGGAGATGCTGAATGCGGAGATCGAGGAGGGCGCGATCTCCTCGACCCTCATGCACCTGGGCAACATCGCGTATCGCCTTGGCCGCACGCTGCATTTCGACAGTAAGAAGATGAAATGCACCGGCGACGAAGAGGCGAACAGGATGTTCACCCGCGCCTACCGCGCGCCGTACGTGGTTCCGGCGAAGGTATAGGCGGCTGTAACGATCATTTCGGTCCGGCTGCCTGCCGGCGCTGCCGGGCCGAGATATACTCCCGCACTTCGCGTTCGAGCAGCGTCAGCGGCAGCGCTCCGTTGCGCAGCACGACGTCGTGGAATTCGCGCACGTCGAAGCGGTCTCCGAGCTTCGCCTCGCTCTCCCGCCGCAACTCCTCGATTTTCAGGCCGCCGACCTTGTAGGCCAACGCCTGCGCCGGCATTGCGATGTAGCGATCCACCTCGCTTGCGATAAAGCCTTCCGTGATGAAACCGCCCTTGGCGAGCCGCATCATCTCGATCGCCTGTTCGCGCGTCCAGCCCTTGGCGTGGATGCCTGTGTCCACCACCAGGCGCACGGCGCGCATGATTTCGGTCTGGAGCCGGCCGTAGCGCTCGTACGGCGACGTGTACATCCCGAGCGCCTCGCCGAGGGTTTCGGCATAAAGGCCCCAGCCCTCGATATAGGCGGTGAATCGCGAGAGCTTGCGGAACTCCGGGACGTTCTCCATCTCCTGCGCGAGCGCGATCTGGAGGTGATGGCCGGGGACGGCCTCATGGACGATGAGCGACTCCATGCAGCAGCGGGATTGCGTCTCCGGCTGGTGGGTCCGCAGAAAGAAGAAGCCGGCGCGGCTGCCGTCGAGCGCCGGAGGCTGATAGTAGGGCGCGGCCGTTTTGGCGCGATCGGGCGGGATCGCCTTCACTCCGTAGGTCATGCGGGGGAGTTTCCGAAACAGCTTCGGGAGTTCGGGGTCGATTCGTTTGGCGATGTCGCGGCCGTGCACCAGGATCTCCTCTTCGGTGCGGAACAGCAGATCCGGCGCGTGCAGCACCTTTTCGACGAACTCATCGGGTGTGCCTTGAAAACCGATCTCGCGCCGGATCGCGGCCATCTCGTCCTGAATGCGCTTCACTTCCCGCAGGCCGATCTCGTGAATCTGATCGGGAGTCAGATCAGTGGTTGTCTCGCGCCGAACCAGGAAGGCGTAGAGCTTGCCGCCATCCGGGAGCGCCGACATTCCGATGGGCGCTCGTGCCTTGGGGAGGTAGGAGTTGGCCATGTAGTCGCGCAGTTTAGTCCAGGCGGGAACGAAGGCTTCGCGGTAGGCGGTTTCGGCCTCGCGGCGGAGCCGTTGGCGTTCAGGCTCGGGGATCGACGCCGGAAACTTGCGGAAGGGGGCGAGGAGCGGGCTCTGCGCGGGATCGATCGCCAACTGGTTCTCCAGTTGCTTGACGACCAGTTCGGCGACGAGTCTCGGCTGGACTAGGTTCTTCGCGATCGCCGTGTCGGCCGACTCGGCCACCTGTCCGGCCAGGCGCGGCAGGGCGCGGATGCGCGCGATCAGGTTCTCGTAGTCTTTCACGGTCTCGGTAGGAGCGAGCGCCATGAGGGAGAAGACCGACAGGTGCACGCCGCGCATCTGGCTCACCGGCAGGTAGTAGTTGTTGAGGTCCCAGCCCTCGAGTTCCCGCGCGATCTGCTGGTTCAGGAGTTCGTAGCTGAGGGCGTCCTGGCGGTTGAGTCTGGTTCCTCGGAAGCGGTCGAGGCGCTGGCGATACTGCTCGACGGTGGAGCGCCAGGCGGCGCGACCGGAGGCCGAAAGGTCGCTCCAGCGGTCGTTGTACTCGCGGCGTCCGACGGAGGTGGCGAGTTCCGGCGAATGGCGGAGCAGGTCTTCGTAGTAGTCGTGGAAGAGCCGGTGCAGGGCCGCGTTCGGCTCCTGGGCCGGCGCCGGGAGCGCTGCCAGGACCAGCGCGAGTTGCAGGATGTAACGCAAGGAGTACCTCCGAATTCTTCATTATCGCGCGCGAGGTTTGCTGCCGGTTGGTCAGGCCATCCCCTTGCTTTTTAGCCAGTTGACACGCCTTCCCGATCCGTGATTTGATTGCTGAACTTAGCACTGCGATATCTCGCTGCAAGGAGCCAGAGTGAAACGTAGGGAATTTTTTTCAGCCACGGGAGCGGCGATCGCCGCGACTTCGATGACCGCGTGCAGCTCGCCTCAGCCCGCTGAGGCCCGCAAGCGCGCCCTGATGAAAGTGGGATGCCAGAGTGGTCCGACCGATGAGACCCGGTTGCAGTTTTTTAAGCGGCATGGCGTGGACAATATCTGCGGGAATCCTCCCAATCCGGCCAACGGCCGTTACTGGACGGCCGAGGAGTTGGGCCAGTTCAAGGACCTGGTCGAGAAGCACGGCATCAGCCTCGACCTAATCCCGCTGCCTTTCCTCGCCTCCTCGCACGTCGATCGGACCGCGCGCCCGGCGATCATGCTTGCCGAGAGCCCCGAGCGCGACCGCGATATCGAGGACATCCAGCGCATGATCAAGGCCTGCGCCGAGGTCGGTATCCCGGCCATCAAGTACAACATGAGCATCCTCGGGGTGCTTCGCACCGAGCGCACGCCCGGCCGCGGCGGCTCAACGTACAGCACCTGGCGGCTCAAAGAGGCCAAGCCTGCTACGCCGCTTACCCGCGCCGGCGAGGTCAACGCCGACCGCTTCTGGGAGCGCATCACTTACTTCCTGGACAACGTGATGCCCACCGCCAACGAACACAAGATCAGGATGGCCTGCCACCCGCACGATCCCGGTGTTCCGCCCGAGGGATACCAGGGGGTCGACCGCGTCCTCGGCACCGTTGACGGGCTGAAGAAGTTCCTCGCGATCCAGGAGAGCCCCTTTCACGGACTGAACTTCTGCCAGGGGACTGTCTCGGAGATGCTACAGGATCCGGGCAAGGAGATTTTCGACGTGATCCGACATTTCGGCTCGCAGGGCAAGATCTTCAACGTCCACTTCCGCAACATCCGCGGCAAGCGCGATGACTTCCAGGAGGTCTATCCGGACGAAGGCGACATCGATTTCTGGCGCGCGATCAACGTCTACAAGGAAGTCGGCTACGACAAAATGATGATGCCGGACCACGTGCCGCATCACAAGGACGATCCGCGCGGAATGCAGGCGTTCGCGTTCGCGTACGGCTACATCAAGGCGCTGATTCAGGCCGCCGACGCGGTCGGGTAGAGCCTTCGGGCCATGTCCGCTGCTGCATCGGCGCTCCCTGACGCCGTAACACTCTATGCTTCCTTCGATGAGAGCCCCGCTGCCGATTTTGGCGGCGGGGAACTCTCGTTGTCCACGCGCTCCGGGAAACTTTCCGAGCCCGCCCGCTTCGTATTTCAGCAGGGATTCGACCCAAGCATCTACCGTATCGCGCCCGGCAAGGGCATTCACGGCGGAGCGCTGGAGTGCCTCGATGTGCTCCCGGAGAGCGGCCGTATCTACTACCCGGCTCGAGGCAATCTCGCCTACCGGCCGGGAGGATGGGACGGCGCGCTGTCGCTGTGGATCAACACCGATCCGGACACGATGCTCAAGACGCCTTTCTGCGATCCTTTCCAGATCACCGAGAAGGGCGCCAACAACGGCGCCATCTGGATCGACTTTCCCGACGTTCGACCGCGCGACCTGCGGCTCGGCACGTATCCTGCGACTCCGGAGGGTGGAAAGCCCATTCCTGAATCCGACCCCGCGGCCCCCACTTTCCGGGTCGAGAAGATCAGCTTCCGGTCGGGCGAGTGGCATCATCTCGCCGTGACCTGGACCAATCTCGATACGGGTCGTCCGGACGGGCGCTCGGTTCTTTACATCGACGGTAAGCGAATGGGCGAGGTCGCGGGCGATCTGCGGATGAACTGGAATCTCGACCGCACGGGAATATTCCTCGCGATCAACTACATCGGACTTCTCGATGAGTTCGCCCTCTTCGGCAGGGCGTTGAGCGACAGCGAGGTGGTCCAATTGCGCGAGCATCCGGGTATGCTTGCGGCTTATAAGAAGAAGAGGTGAGACGATGCTGCGTCGCGAATTTCTCTCAGGATTGGTGGCGATGGCGCTGAGGCGGGACCGGCTCGACCAGGCCGTCGCGCTGCTGGAAAAGGCCGCCGCGAGCGGCGAGGTCGGGGCGGCGGCGCTTGATGTGACGCAGGGCGAGTTCGTCTTCCGGCGCGCCTTCGGCAAGGCGCGGAGCGAGGACGAGGTCTTCCTGCTGGCCTCGATTACTAAGCCAATGACCGCCGCCGCTGTCATGCGACTGGTGGAGCGCGGCCGGTTGTCGCTGGCCGATCCGGTTCGGAAGTTCATCCCCGAGTTTGCCGGCGGCGACCGCGCACTGGTGACGGTGAAGCACCTGCTGACCCACACCTCCGGCCTTCCCGACATGCTGCCGGAGGACACGGAACTGAGGAACCGCAACGCACCGCTGAAGGAGTTCGTCGAGCGCGCGTGCAAGACGCCGCTGCTGTTCAAGCCCGGCACGGAGGTCCGCTACCAGAGCATGGGCATTCTGCTTGCGGCCGAGATTGCCGAGCGGATCACGAAGACGCCTTTCCGCGACTTCCTGAAACGCGAGATCTTCGATCCTCTGGGCATGAAATCGGCGGCGCTCGGGTTGGGTTCGCATACGATCGAGGGCACCGCGCGCTCCCAGGTCAGCGGCAACGATCATTGGAACTGGAACAGTCCGTACTGGCGCAATCTGGGGGCGCCGTGGGGCGGAGCGCATGCCAGCGCGGCTGACGTGCGGCGGTTCCTGAACACGTTCCTGTATAACGACGGGCGCATCCTCAAGCCGGAGACGGCCGCCGCGATGATCGTCGACCAGAACACGGGCTTGAACGAGCCTCGCGGCATCGGCTTCGTTGTGAAGCCGGGGAGCTTCGGCAAGGCATGTTCGGCCCGCGCCTTCGGCCATTCCGGATCCACGGGCACGATCGCATGGGCGGACCCGGAGACGAAGGTGACGTGCGTGCTGCTGACGACGCGGCCGGCGGCCGAATCGCGGGCGACGATCATTCGCCCGGTCTGCGACATTGTCTCGGAGTCGGCAGGCTGAACTGAGCTGGACTATCGAGCGGGCGGGTAGGGCGCCTGAATGACGCGCTGCGACAGGGACTTGCTGGCGCTTGGCCGGCGGGGAGAGTCCTCGGGAGCGGCTTGCGTTGGGGATTGCGCCGCTGCAGGTTTCCGCGCTGCCCATTTCGTGCCCTCAACGGAGCGCGAAAGGCTCAGCAGCTTCATGGTCGCCATCGTCATACTCCTGCCATTGTGGCGGGGCCCTAAATCGAAAGGAATGGTACCGTGGTTCCCTTGCGGTCCAGTACTGCCGATCTATGCACCCCCGCAAAGGGGAAAGAGGGCATTTGCTAAAGTGAGGGGATATGCAGGAAGCAGCTCTTTCTATCGGCATGCTGGAGTTGGGGATCGGAGGGTTGCTCTTTGTGCTCCTGGTCGCCATGACGCTCCTGTCGAATCCGCCGACGATCTGGGTCGAAAAGCTGAAAGATGAGAAGAAGCCGAAAGACCGCTAAAGCGTCACGACCGTGACGCTGGCGAATCCCTCTTCGATCCGAGGCGGAACGAGTTTCGCCTGCATCATTTCAAGCACCTCTTCCGGGACTTTCCGCCCGCGGCCGCGATTGCGCTGCTTGCAGATATCGAGTGGGATGTCGAAATAGACGGCCTCGACCCGCGCGCCGTAGATCTCGCCCAGCTTCAGGTAGGCGCGGCGCTCCTTCGGAGTGAGATTGGTCGCGTCGACGCAGGAGACCGGGCGCTTCAGGTCGAGCCGGCGCCGCAGCAGGTAGCGGAGCGTGCCGAAGACCTCGCCGTGAATCGTCTGGTTTTCGGGATCGTCGGAGAGCAGACGGCGGATCTCATCGGAGGAGATTCCGGTGTAGCCCTGCCGCTCGATCCAGGTGGATTTCCCCGAGCCCGGCAGCCCCACCATGACGAGGATGCGCGGCGGTTCGGGGTGGGCCTCAGAAGGCGTACCGTTCGGCATGGAGGAGTCGTTCGGCGATCTGGCGCCGCAGCGCGATCGCGTTTACCGGCTCGAAGCGCGTGAAGCGCCGCAGCACGGCCATATTGGTCCGGAGCGAATCGCCTTCGGAGCTGGCGGCGAGCACGCCGCGCGCCTGGTTCTCGATTCCCGCCATCGAGTCGCGCAGGAAGACGGCGCCCATCGCCTTGGCGGCGCCGGCCTTGTCCCCGAGCTTTTCGACGCGCAGCAGTGCCGATTCCATGGCGAAGGCGCTCATCGCGATGTCGGTGAGGGCGGACAGAATCTCCTGCTGTTCTTCCAGCGCCGTCAGGTACTTCTGGTAGGCGGTTCCCAGGGCGAGGAGCGCGATCTTCTTCGCGTTCGCCACCAGGCGCGCCTCCTCGGCCATGGGACCGGCGGCGTCGTGCGCCATCGACGGTCCGGCCAGAATCTCGGCCTGCAACTGCTTGACCGCCTGCACGAGCCCGAGCTGCCCGCGCTGGGCGCGCTTCAGCAGCATTCCGGTCGCCAGCAGCCGGTTAATTTCATTGGTCCCTTCGAAGATCCGGTTGATGCGTGAATCGCGATAGGCGCGCTCGACGGCGTAGTCCTGGTGGAAGCCGTAGCCGCCGTGGATCTGGACGCCTTCGTCGACGACGTAATCGAGTGCCTCGGAGGCGAAGACCTTGACATAGGAGCACTCGACGGCGAACTCCTCGACCGCCTTCAGGTAGGTCCGGGCCGCGTCGGGCTGCTCCCAGGACCATCCGGCGAGGTGGCTCTCGATCTGGCCGGCCACGCGGTAGCTCATGGTCTCGGCGGCGAAGATCCGGATCGCCATTTCGGCCAGCTTGTGCCGGATGACGCCGAACTCGGCGATGGGTTTGCCGAAGGCGATCCGCTCCCTGGCGTACTTGAGCGAGAGCGCGAGCACGTGCTTGGCCGCGCCGACGGCGAAGGGTCCGAGTTTCAGGCGCCCGAGGTTGAGGATGTTGAAGGCGATGATGTGGCCGCGGCCGATCTCGCCAAGCAAGTTCTCGCGCGGCACTCGGACATTATCGAAATAGACGGCCGTCGTCGAGCTGCCCTTGATGCCCATTTTCTTTTCTTCGGCCCCGATGGTGACGCCCGGCCAGGCGCGCTCCACCAGGAAGCAGGTGAACTGCTCGCCGCCGATCTTGGCAAAGACGGTGAACAGGTCAGCCACTCCGCCGTTGGTGATCCACATCTTCTGCCCGTTGAGAATGTAGTGGGTACCTTCGTCATTGAGGTCGGCGCGCGTGCGGGCGGCCAGCGCGTCCGAGCCGGCGTGCGGCTCACTGAGGCAGTAGGCTCCGATCAGCTCACCGGAGGCCAGCTTGGGAAGGTAGCGCTGCTTCTGCTCCTCGGTTCCGAACAGCAGGACCGGCAGCGTGCCGATCCCGGCGTGCGCGCCGTGCCAGGCGGCGTAGGAGCCGTCCCGCGCGACGGCCTCGGCGACGATCATCGAGGAGATCAGGTCCATCTCCATGCCGCCGTAGCGCTCCGGCGTGGTCACGGCCGTCAGGCCAAGCTCGGCGGACTTTCGCAGGAGCCTGGCGCCCAGTCCGGGCTCCTGGTGCTGGAGCGCCTCGAGATGCGGTGCGACTTCCTGGTTCCAGAACTCCTCGGTCGTGCGCGCAATCGCGCGGTGTTCTTCGGTGAAGTCTTCGGGAGTGAAGATCTCCTGCGGTGTCCGGGCTTCCAGTAGAAATGCGCCGCCCTGCGTGCGAGGAAGGGGAACGGTAGCGCCAGTCATGTTTTCAGTCTCCTAGATTCGTTCGAGGATGCCCGCGGCGCCCTGGCCGCCTCCGATGCACATCGTCACCATCCCGTAGCGTGCGTTGCGGCGCTGCATCTCCCGCAGGATGGTCGCGGTCAGTTTGGCTCCGGTACAGCCGAGCGGGTGTCCGAGGGCGATCGCGCCGCCGTTGACGTTCACCCGGTCCGGATCGAGCCCTGCCTTTCGGATCACCGCAAGGGCCTGGACGGCGAAGGCCTCGTTCAACTCGATCAGGTCGATCTGGTCGAGCCGCAGCCCGGCGAGAGCCAGGGCCTTGGGGATGGCGACCGCCGGACCGATGCCCATGATTTCGGGAGGTACGCCGGCCGCCGCGAATCTGACGAATCGCGCCATCGGGCGCAGGCCGAGTTCGCGCGCCTTGCGTTCGGACATCACGAGGGCCGCCGCGGCGCCGTCGCTCATCTGCGAAGAGTTGCCGGCCGTCACTGTGCCTTGGGCGTGGAAAACGGGCTTGAGCCTGGCCAGCGCTTCGAGAGACGTGTCGGCCCTCGGCCCTTCGTCCCGCGCGAAGACGCCCTGTTCCACCTCGACCGGGACGATCTCCTCGTCGAATTTCCCGGCGGCCTGCGCGGCCAGCGCGTTCTGATGGCTGCGGAGCGCGAAGCAATCGGCGTCCTCCCGGCTAACGCCGTACTTCTCGCGCACGCGCTCGGCGGTGAGGCCCATCGTGATGTAGACCTCGGGGTGGTTGTCCACCAGCCAGGGGTTCGGAGCGAAGTGATGGCCGGACATCGGCAACATGCTCATCGATTCGGTCCCGCCGGCGAGCAGGATGTGGGCGCTCCCGGAGCGGATGCGCTCGGCCGCGAGCGCGATCGACTGCAAACCGGAGGAGCAGAAGCGATTGATCGTCATGCCCGGAACTATGTCGGGCAGCCCGGCGCGCATGGCCGCGATGCGCGCGACGTTCATGCCGGATTCGGCTTCCGGCATGGCGCACCCGAGGATCACGTCATCGATGTCCTCGGCGGGCACCTGCGGGTATTTCTCCAGCAGGGCCTTCAGGACGGCGGCGGCGAGGTCGTCCGGGCGCGTGCTGCGCAGCGTGCCTCGCGGCGCCTTGCCGACGGCGGTTCGCAAGCAATCGACGATGACGGCTTCCTGCATGGTTCCCCCTAGTTCCTCAGCGGCTTTCCGGTCTTGAGCATGTGCTGCATCCGCTCGAGTGTCTTGGGATTGCCGCACAGGCTGAGAAAGGCCTCTCTTTCCAAATCTAGCAGGTACTGTTCGGTGACGGTCCGCGCTCCCGCGAGCTTTCCGCCGCTGAGCACGTGCGCGAGTTTCTCGGCGATGTTGAAATCATAATCGCTGATGTAGCCGCTCTGCCGCATCGTCCAGGCCATCAGCTTCAGCATTGCGAAGTCGGCTGAGCCTCCCACCTTTATATCCGTCCGCGGCGAGCCCGGACGATAGCCCGAAACCATCGCGAGCGCGAGCGCCTTGGCGTCGCCCACCAACCGCTCGGGATTCATCGAAATCATCGCGCCGGCATCCAGCAGCCCGAGATTCCGGGCCTCGTCGGCGCTTCCCGAGACCTTGGCCATGCCGATCAGCTCAAAGGCCTTGCGCGCGTCGCCCAGGCGCAGCACCATCTCCTTGCAGCCGCCCGCCGCCGGGATTACTCCGACCGCCACCTCGACCAGTCCCATATACAGTTCCGCCGAAGCCTGCACGCGCGCCGCGTGGAGCGCGATTTCGCAGCCGCCGCCGAGCGTGCGGGCAAACGGCGCCGCCACGACCGGCTTCGGAGCGTACTTCAGCGCCATGTTGGCCTGCTGGAAGCGCCGGACCGCCAGGTCCAGTTCGTCCCAGTCGCCCTCCTGCGCCGCGAGCAGAATCAGCAGCAGGTTCGCGCCGGCACTGAAGTTCTCGCCCTGGTTGGCGATCACCATCGCCTCGAAGTTGCGCGATAGCTCGTCGATCCCGCTCTGGATCATCTGGATATGATCCTCGCCGAGCGTATTCAGTTTGCTGTGGAACTCGAGGCAGAGAACGCCGTCACCGATGTCGATGAGGGAGGCGCCCGGGTTGTTCCGGACCACGCGGCGGGCTCGCTTGATGTCGGCCAGCGAGAGGACGCCGGGGCGCTCCTCGATGGCGCGATAGCGCGTCGCCGGCAGGTCGAAGCACTCGGTGTGCGGCTCGCCGCGCGAATCCGCCGGACGGTAGAACGCCTTGGCGCCGGCCTCGCGCATCCGTACGACCGCTTCCGGCAGCTCGCGCCCCTCGCGCTCCATGCGCTGGACCGTCTCCTCGAAATCCAGCGCGTCCCAGAGCTCGAATGGGCCGAGCTTATGCGCGTAGCCCCAGCGCATCGCCCGGTCGATCTCGACGATTCTGTCGGAGATTTCGGGGATGCGCTCGGCCGAGTAAAGGAAGACGTCGCTGAACAGCTTCCAGAGGAAACAGCCGACGCGGTCGTTGGCGCGCACCAGCACGCGCAGCCGCGTGGGGAGGTCCTCGATCAGGCGTGCCTGCTCGGCCGTTTCAAACTTCGGCTTCTGCGCCGGGTGGTATTCGAGCGTCTTCCAGTCGATCGCGTGGAATTCGCGGTTCTCGCGCTTGCCGACACGCTTGTAGAAGCCCTGGCCGGTCTTTTCGCCCAACCAGCCTCGCTCGATCATCTTCAGGATGAAGTCGGGCGGCAGCAGCCGCCCGCGCCAGGGGTCGTTCGGGACCGCGTCGTAGAGATTGCGCCCGACGTAGGCCCAGACGTCCAATCCGACGATATCCATCAGACGGAAGCTCGCGCTGTTCGGCAGGCCGATCAGCGGGCCCGTGAGCGCGTCGACCTCCTCGATCGTGTAGTCGTCCTCGACCATGATTTTGTGGATCGTGGCGCCGAAGAAGCTGCCGATCCGGTTGGCGATGAAGTTCGGGGTGTCCTTGCAGAGGACGACGCCCTTGCCGAGCCGCAGGTCGCAGAACTCGCTGACCGCCTCGAGGATCTCGGGCGCGGTTTCGGTTCCGGGGATAATTTCGGCGAGGTGCAGGTAGCGGGGCGGATTGAAGAAGTGCGTGCCGAGGAAGTGCAGCCGGAACCCCGGTGAGAATCCCTCCGAGATGCGGGCCAGCGGTATGCCGCTGGTATTGGTCGAAAGAATCGCGTCCGGGTCGCGCAGCGCCTCCACCTTGCTCCAGAGATTGCGCTTGATCTCCAGATTCTCAGTGACGGCTTCGATGATCCAGTCGCATTCGCGAATGCGGGGGAGATCGTCTTCGAAGTTGCCCGGCGTGACGAGCCGCGCGCCGGCTTCGGTGAAGAATCCCACCGGGCGCTGCTTCATCGCCGTTTCGATTCCGCGCCGCGCGGCGGAGTTCCGGTCGGGCTCGCCGGGAACAACGACGTCCAGCAGGAGCGCTGGAACCCCGGCGTTCGCCACGTGCGCCGCAATGCGTGAACCCATGGTCCCGGCGCCCAGAACCGCTACCCGACGAATGGTTTTCATTCTGTGCCTCTCCGCTTCGTATGTTTTGAACTTTACACGGGGATGACGGCCCCGTAAACCGCTGTCGGCCCGGTGTGCCCGAAGGGGTGGAGGGCCGGTATACAATAGCAGCAGCGGCGGTTTTGTCTCGCGAAATCAAAAGGGTCGTCACGCTCCGCAAGAGGTGCGACCACTATAATAAGAATTGGAACACATGTTTTCAGGAAGCGCTATCGAATCGCGCCGAAGGCTTCCATCCTGGTCCGGTCCTTTTCTCGTATACGCTCTCTCGATTGCCTGCCTGATCTGGGTCTATTGGGACTTTGATTGGCGCACGGGTTTGCCGAAGATCTGGGCCATGCACTGGCCGTGGGTAGCGCTTGCCGTGATCTGCGACATCGGAGTCTACGTCTGCCAGGCGTGGCGCTGGAACCTGCTGCTCGGGCCTGTCGCCCGGATCCCGTTATGGCGCAGCGTCCGGGCGATTTACATCGGCCTGTTCGCCAATGAAGCCCTGCCGCTACGCACCGGCGAAATCATTCGCGTCTACCTGCAATCCCACTGGAGCAGAATTCCGTTTCCCATTGCGATCTCCTCGGCCCTGATCGAGCGCCTCATAGACGGCGTATGGATCATCGTCGGCTTCGTCCTGACGACGTTTTTTGTGCGCCTCCCCGACAACCTCGTGCTCGGTGCGGGAATCCTCGGCAGCGTTGTCGCGGTCCTCTCCGTGCTCCTGATCTTCGCGGTGCTCGAGCGCGACCAGACCCACCGCCTGCTTGATGGCAAGAAGTGGAGCAAGACGTTGCTGCTGCTGGTTGACGGTCTGAATACGATGGGCCGGTCGCGATCCTTCTATGCCGCCTCGGCCGCGAGCATGCTTTACCTGCTGCTGCAGGTAATCCCGATTTATGCGATCGTTCGCGGCTATGGTGTCGATCTCTCGCTGGCGAGCTCCGCCGTGGTGCTGGTGGTGCTGCGGCTCGGGACCGTGATCCCCGGCCCGCCCGGCAACATCGGGCTTTTCAACGCTTTCGCGGTCCTTGGACTGACGCTGGTCGGGGTGGACCGCCAGACGGCGGTCGGGCTCTCCGGCGTCATGTTCTTCGCGATCACCGTGCCGCTGCTGCTGGCCGGCTGCGTCGCCCTGTTCGCCACAGGGGTCAAGATCGGCGAACTTCACCGGCACGCCCAGGACCAGCTTCGGAGCCGGACGCCCGCGCCAACGCCGGTGGATACCTCGGCCACGTAGGTTCAACAGTCCGCGGCAGAAGCGGCGCGGCTACTTGAGCCCGCTGCGCTGGAGCGCGTGCTCGAGCGCTTCGACCGGCACCTGGAACTGCGACATCCCGACGTTGCCTTTGAAGCCGAGGTCCTCGATGCCGACCTTGCTTGTGTAGAAGGCGTCGGCGACCATTTTTCGGGCCCACTCGAAGAAGTGGATGCCTGGAGCGAGCTCGGGCGACAGGTTCCTGCGAAAGGCGATGAGGTCGAGCATCGCGGTCTGCTGCTCCGGTCTGGCGTCGATGAACTTCGCTCCGTGGCGCTTCTCCATGGCGCGGTCGAGCCAGGCGATGCCGCCGGTGTAGATGGCCGCGATGCGGTCGTTGCCGCTGGCCATCAGGTCGATGAACTCGGGCGCCCCGGCGTCAAGCGCGCCTTTCGAAACCTCGTCGGCCGGGATAATAAGGTCGGCCAGGCGCTGGACGGTCTTGTATTCGTGCGCCGTGAAGAGCTTGGGTTTGTAATCCCCCGTTGCCGCCTTCTCCTCCCGCGCGATCTGGTGGACGTGCTGGGCGGCATCGGCCGTCAGCCCGCCCAGTGTTGCCGAGAGGGCGATATTTCGAAGCAGGTCCCTGCGGGAAACGTCAGACATTGCCTTTCCTCAACTCCTCGGCCAGGTATTCAGAGGCGCGCCACGCCAGCGCATTGATCGTCAGGGTCGGATTCTTATCCGGGTTGCTGACGAATGAGGCGGCATCGGCAACGAAGAGGTTCTTCGCGTCGTGCGCCTGGCAGTACTTGTTGAGCGCGGATGTTTTGGGGTTATCGCCCATCCGCACCGTGCCGAGTTCATGGATGATGGCGCCCGGTTCGGCCATGCCGAGGTCGCCTCGGAAGCGGCGGCCGAGGACGCGCCCGCCCATCGTCTCGATAATCTGCCGGAAGGTCTGTTCCATGTGGCGCACCTGGTTGCGCTCATGGCCGCTCCATTCGAAATGGAAGCGGAGGACCGGGATGCCGTAGCGGTCGACCACGTCGGGATCGATCTCGCAGAAGCTCTTCTCGTTGGGGATCATTTCGCCGCGTCCGGAGAGCGAGACGTTACAGCCGTAGCCTTCGCGGATTTTCGCCTTCAGCGCCTTGCCGTAGCCTTCGTGCTGCCGGCAGGCGCCGTGGAAACTGCCGACGCCGGGGAGGCCGTAGCCGCCGCCGATTTCGACGTGGTAGCCGCGCGGGAAGTCCTTCTTCCTGTCCTCGAGCAGCCACCAGGGGATATACATGTGCATACCGCCCATGCCGTCGGTATCGTGGCGCTGCATGCCTTCGAGCGCGGGAATGTAGCCCGAGAGGCCGTAGCCGGTGGTGTCCATCAGGTAGCGTCCGACCACGCCCGAGGAGTTCGCCAGCCCGTTCGGGTGGCGCGGCGATTTCGAATTCAGCAGCAGGCGCGCCGACTCGCAGGCGCTCGCCGCCACGACCACGCTGCGGCAGCGGATCTGCTGCTCCGTGCGGGTGGTCTTGTCGATGTAGGAGACGGCCGTGACCTTGCCGGTCGAGTCGGTGATCAGCTCGCGCGCCATCGCGTTAGCGAAGATCTTGAGGCGTCCGGACTTCAGGGCCGGCAGGATCTGGACCTGGCTGGAGGAGTAGTTCGACGCTGTCACGCAGCCGCGGCCGCACTGGCCGCAGTAGTGGCAGGCCGGGCGGCCGTTGTGATTCCGGGTGATGACGGCCAAGCGCGACGGGATGCAGGGGATGTTGAGCCGGTCGCAGGCCTTTTTGACCAGCACCTCGTGAACGCGGGCCGGCGGGGGCGTCTGGAAGACGCCGTCGGGCGCGGTGCGCAGTCCTTCCCTGGTACCGGTGACTCCGATGAAGGCTTCGGCCTTGTCGTAGTAGGGCGCGATCTCGTCGTAGGTGATCGGCCAGTCCGTGCCGAGCCCGTCGAAGGAGCGAGGCTTGAAATCGTAGTCGGAGAAGCGCAGGGTGATGCGGCCGTAGTGGTTGGTTCGGCCGCCGAGGATGCGGGAGCGGAACCAGCGGAACTTACTGCCGGGCGCAGTGGTGTATGGCTCGCCGTCGATCTCCCAGTAGCCGTTGGGGGCGCTGAAGTAGTTCCAGCGGTCGTAGCCCCACTCGCCGGATGCGAAGTAAGCGTCGGCATCCTCCCAGGCGCCGCGATGGTCCACCTGGTAGGGCCACATGTGCTCCTTGAAATCCTTGGCGGGATTCAACATGGGCCCGGCCTCAAGCAGGGCCACGTTCACGCCGAGGCCCGTCAGCACCTGGACCGCCGTGCCGCCCCCGGCTCCGCTGCCGATAACAACCACGTCGTAGACCGGGGCGCTTCGCTGCACTTGCGACATTCCATCAGGATTACCACAAAACCCGGCCGCATGGACTTTCCGGTGCAAACCCTCACGATTGGCTGGCTCGCTATCGCGTGCGTCGCGAGGGCCGGTCTGTACTTTTGGAAGTGCACCACTGGACCGGCAGGATGTTCTGGCGAAGGTGGAGATCAGGTTGGCGATGGCGGT
The DNA here is from genome assembly GCA_046289265.1 of Bryobacteraceae bacterium. Lineage (GTDB taxonomy): Bacteria > Acidobacteriota > Terriglobia > Bryobacterales > Bryobacteraceae > JBKBWD01. The sequence continues at coordinate 18,082 of JBKBWD010000048.1, forward strand.
AGTTGCGATCCTGCGCGGGCAGGTGCGGTGCATCGGGGGTGGACGGTTCGCATCTGATACGATTTTCAGATTATGTCTTTCACTCGAAGGGATCTCTTGCGGCTGGCCGCCGCAGCGCCGTTCATCGGTTGTTCGTCAAAGGAGGAGGCCTCGGGCTTTGTTCCGGGAATTCAGCTTTATACGCTCCGGCGGGTGATGGGCGAGCGTCCGAAGGAGACGATCGAGGCCCTGGCCGCGATCGGCTTCCGTGAGGCGGAAGTGACGCAGGGACAGCTTGGGACGATCGGAGGCGAGCTTCGGCGCCTCGGCATCCAGCCCGTGAGCGGACATTGGAGCCTGCCGGTGTTCACGGACAGCTCGGAGTTGGCGGCGGCGATCTCCGAGGCGAGGGAGCACGGACTGCGGTACATGGTAATTCCGTATGTCGCGGCGGCGGATCGGGGCGGCCTCGATGAGTATCGCCGATTGGCGGAGCAGATCAACCGCGCCGGGGCGCAGTGCCGGGAGGCGGGTTTGCGGCTGTGCTACCACCACCACGCGTTTGAGTTCGAGCCGATGGAGGATGGGGTGAGGCCCTTCGACGTTCTATTGAATGAGACGGACCCGGCTTCGATGGCGGTGGAACTCGATGTGTACTGGGTGAGCGTGGCGGGCCTGGACCCGGTGGTACTGCTGAACCAGTTGCGGGACCGCGTGGCGCTGATGCACCTGAAGGACGCGGCTCCGGAGACGCCCCAGATGTACAGCGAGGCAGTGCCTCGGGACACGTTTTGGGAGGTGGGTTCCGGGCGGCTGGACTTCCGGGCGATTCTGGCGGCGGCGCGGTCGGTGGGGGTGGATAAGTATTTCATCGAGCAGGATGAGACTCCGGGCGATCCGGTGGAGAGCGTGCGGAAGAGCTTTGAGTATCTTCGGGGGATGTAGGGCGGACCTTCGATCCGCGTTCCGTTCGTTGCGGAGGAACGCGACACCGGCAGTGTCAGCGGTGGCGGCGCTGGCGCCGGGAATCGGAGCGACGACCGCGGTCTTCAGCGTTGTGCACGCGGCGCTGCTGCGTCCGCTCGCCTATCCCGATTCCGAGCGGTTGTTCGAAGTCGGCGGGCTGACATCGACCGGCGCCGCCACGTAGGTGGTGCCGCGCGTGTTCACCCAGATCCACCAGCACTTTCAAACGATCGAGCACTCGGCGCTGCTCCGTACGCGACCCGTCACCATACTGGGCCCGGAGGGCCCAGAGAGCACATACGGTCAGGCGCTTGCCGGTGGCGGACTGCATGTGTTCGGAACAGCGCCGGCCATCGGACGGCTGTTTCAGCTCACGGCTGCGAATGAGGTCGTACTGAGCCACCGAATCTGGATGCGCCGGTATCTGGGAGATCCGGGTATCGTCGGGCGCGTTATCCGGCTGAATGGCGAAGGTTTTACCGTGGTCGGTGTTATGCCGCCGGGTTTCGAGACGACAAACCGCGCTTTCGAGCTCTGGCTGCCTTGGCGATTCAGCGCGGAACTCGCCGGCTTCGCCGGCACGGATGGGTGGCAGGCCACGCTGGCGCCACTCAAGGAGCGCCGGGTTGGGCAGTATCGCCATGCTCTTTGGGTGCTGTTGGGGGCAGTAGGGTTTGTCATGGCGATCGCGCGCCTCAATGCAGCCTGTCTGTTCCTGACGCGGGCTCAGGATCGCAGGAAGGAGTTGGCGGTGCGCTGTGCGCTGGGTGCGCCGCGCTCACGCCTGATCCGCCAGTTCCTGCTGGAAAGCATGATGCTGGCGAGTGCCGGCGGACTCCTTGGACTGTTGCTGGCCTCATGGGGAACGAGCGCCATGATCGCGCTGGCATCGGATCGTCAGATCCTGCCGCGCTTAACCGAAGCGAATCTCGACTACGCCGTCCTGGCGTTCCATCTCGCGATCACGGTCGCGGCGGGGATGGCACTCGGTCTGTTTACGGGATGGCGAGCGTCCAGCCTGGACGTGGGCGCGCTGAAGGAGACGGGCAGAGGCGCGACCGGAATCCGTGGGGTAAGGCTCGCCCGTGGGCTGGCCGTGGTGTTGCAAGTATCGCTATCGCTGGTGTTGCTCGCCGGCGCCGGCTTACTGATTCGAAGCTTCGCGAATCTGTTGCGGACCGACCCTGGGTTCCGGCCGGAGGGCATTCTGACCGCCCGGGTTCCATCCGGGACGGGGCAGGGCAACGAGATCCATCTTGCCGTCCGCTACGCGTCAATCCTGGAAGTGACCCGGGCGATGCCGGGCGTGGAAGCGGCGGCGATATCGACGGTCATCCCGATGGGGCCTGTTGAGGCGACCGTGACGCTGATGGCCGACTCTGGGGAGAATCCGGCCGGCCGGCTTGAGAACGTGCAGTACCGTGCCGTGAGCGCGGGGTATTTCGATGTGATGCGAATCCCGATTCTGCGTGGGCGCGCGTTCGACGATTCCGACACGCACGGCGCCGCCGAGGTGGCGATCATCAATGACGTCGCGGCGAAGAAGTATTGGCCGGGCGAGGACCCGATCGGCAGGCGGTTGGCGACGTCCTTCGATGACGGCAGGCCGCGGTGGATGACCGTGGTCGGCGTCGTCGGGGGCGTGCGGCAGCGACTCAGGAGCGAACCGAAAGAGGAGATCTACCGTCCCTACACCCAGCACTTGTTTGGAGCGCACGGCGCAGTGCTGGTGCTGCGAACGGCTCAGGCGCCGGGAACGCTGGTGGAGCCACTGAGGTCGGTGCTGCGGAAGACGTTTCCAGACCAGCCCGTCGCCGATATACGGGCGATGGAGGAATGGGTTGGACAGTCGTACCTCCGCCCGCGGTTCGATGCGGTACTGCTGGGCTTGTTCGCGGTGGTCGCGCTGGTCATCGCGGCGACCGGTATCTACGCGCAGGTCGCATACGAGGTCCGCCGACGATGGCGCGAGATCGGCATCCGGCTGTCGCTGGGCGCTACGGACAGGGATGTCTTCAGGATGGTGGTCCGACGGACCGTATGGCTGGTCGTCCCAGGATTGATCCTCGGGATGGCAGGAGCCATGGCGCTTACACGCCTGCTTTCCGCACAGCTCTATGGAATCTCACCGCACGATCCGCTGAGCCTCGCGGCGGCCGGCGGCATTCTGTTCGCAGCCGGCATGGCGGCTTCCTGGGGACCTGCCAGGCGTGCGGCGGGAATCCAGCCTTGGAAGACGTTGCGGGACGAGTAGCAGGGCCGCGCGGCAGCGTGACATGCCCGTGTGTGCGTATCTGGACAACGCTCGGTCTCGAGACGTTTTTGTATGAAAAGTTATGTGCTGGAATCTGAGGAAGGAGCCCAGTGTGGGCTGAGGTTCATGTCGATTCGGAACCTCATGCGTCGGGAAACGTCACTTCAATCTCACTGAGCCGCCAAGCTGCATAGGCGAGCGCCTGACGGATATCTTCTTCCTCCAGATAGGGGTACGCCTTCAATATTTGTTCGTTGGAATAGCCGGAAGCGACGAGACCAACGATCGTACCGACTGTCACGCGTGTGCCACGGAAGCAGGGTTTGCCCGCCATGATCTCGGGGGTTCGTATGATGCGGTCGAGTGCCGGCATTTCGGTGTTCTCGCAGGCGCGCCAGACGTCACGGCTGGCGCGAAGCGCGTATTGTGAACCCGTGGATCCATTCGCAAATTCTGCAATGACGACCCGCAGCGATGCTGTGTCTTTGGGGAACTGGACGGGGTGACGGATGATGAGGCCGGTCTGGCGGGCCTGCTCCATCTGCTCGGGGGTCAGCGTTGCGCGGATGGTCTGGGAGTTTCCGGGCAGGGTGCGGCCATCTGCCATGCGCGGCACGGTCACGAGCCGGACCACGGTCTGGTGCTGGCCGTTGTTCTCTTCAAACCGCAGTTGTGAGACGGGGATGACTGCCTGCAGCAAGGGTGCGCCTCCGGGGCCAGCGTCGGGAAAGACCGTGGCCAGGAAGATGAGACCTGTGGCATCGACGGGTGATTTTGCGGCTTCGGTCAGGCGGTCGGCGGACGAGGAGTCCGCCTCAAGAGGCCGGGGCGCGTAGAACCGCCGGTGCGCGACTTGCAGACCGGGTTTACGGACGCGGACTTCCAGGCGGCGGGCGTCGGAGCCGGCGGCGGTGCGATTGCTCCGCCCGCCTGCGCGGCGCTTTCGTTCCGGTGTGCCGCCGTCCGAGCCGGCCGCGTAGAAACCGAGGGTATAGGTGCTCTCGATTTCGTTCAGGGCGTTTCGGAGTGCTCCGCGGATGTCGTTGGTATTGAGAATGGCCTGGCCCCCGGGTCGCGGCGGCGGCGTCCTTGAGGACCTGTTGGTTTAAGAGTGTGACGCCGGCGTGGATGCCGTCGCAAGCGGACGGACTGAGGTCGGCGCGCCGGGCGTGAGGCCGCGGCTGTCGATCGCATAGATGGTGAGCCCCGCGCGGTTCGCCGCGGCAAGGGCTTTGGAACGCCTCGGCGGTGTTGAACTGCTCCCGTGCGAGTTCGGGAGGGGGCATTCCGGGCCGCGCACCGGGACGCGCGCTCGGATCCAACTGGCCGACGAATTCCTGAAAACCGCCGCTCAGCCAGAGCAGGGTCTTCTTCCCCGGCAGGCCCTCGACGTTGCGCGCGATGCCCTCGATGGCAGCGATGGAATTCCGGACCCTCTGGTCGTAGAGGGCGAAGTCATTGAGTGTGCGGCGGTCCTTGAACCAGGACCAAAGCGCCTTTTCGAAGTCTCTCGCCTGGGCGAATGTGTCAATGCGTCCGTCCCTGATTATCGTCCCGGTGAGATCGCCGGCCTGGAATAGCGCATTTTCGGACGTCGGCAGCGGCATTTCTTTCAGCCGCTCAATCAGTGGTTCCGGCTCCGACGTGAAGTCGTGGAGAACCCTGAATTGCATGCCGATGGAATAGAGGGCGATGCGCTGGTTGGGCGGAAGGTCCAGGAGGAAGTCGATGATCTGCTGCTTGGCAAGCATCTGGTCGGTGACGCAGGTGTTGAGGGAGTCCACCAGGACCATCACGATGCCTCGGGAATTGCGGTTCAGTTCCGGTGCGTTGGAGTAGACGCCGGGAGGAAGAGTGCTTTCGGCTGCCGCGCGGCTCTCGGGGGTGATGGGTTCGACGAAGAGGTCGATCTTCCGTTCTGTGCCGTTTTCCAGCAGAATGAAATCCGCGGCGGTGAGTCCGGGCACGGGTTTGCCGTTGTTATCCCGGACCGATACAGTCAGTTCAACAAGCTGCACGCCTGAACGGAAGACGGGGATTTCGTCCTGGGCGCTGCCGATTGTACCCGGCAGAAGCAGCACGAAAAGGAAAGGGAATATCGTGAATTTGAGAGTCCGCATCGGCACAGAATTCCCGGTAAATTCCCTTTACACTATGGCACATTTTGCGCGAGCCGGAAGTTACCCTGCTGGCGGACGTCCGCCTATCCTACCGCAGGCGCCCCTCCCAGCGGAGACCGGCGCGCCAGAGGCGGGGGGCTCCGATGAGCGGCGTCGGGCTGAAGCCGACGACGAATTCCCGGTTGAGGATATTTTCCATCTGGAGGGTTGCCGATAGCTGGCCGGTGAGCCGCTGGCGGACGGCAACTTGCGCAACCGCGAAGCCGGGGAGGAAGAAGCGGTTCAGGTCGTCTTCGAATTGTGCGGCATTCGAGCGCATACCGAAGGAAAGCAGCGTGCCGTCGCGGTAATAGGAAAGCTGCGCGGAGCCTTGATGCTTCGGGACCTGTGGAATGCGTTCGCCGGCGGAGAACCGGGAATCGGCAAAGAGATAGGCCATTTCGCCCTGCCAGTTGCGCCAGCGCTGTTTGACGTCGAATTCCACGCCTCGCGCCATTGCGGCGACCGCGTTCCGGCGCTGCCGGATGATGAGGTTCGGCGCAGTGCTGATCGTCACATTCGTGATCAGGTCGTCAAGGGTGTGGCGGTAGGCGGTGACCGAAACGCGCGTGGTGCGTGCGATGACGTCGAAGCCGGTTTCGACTCCGGTCATCGTCTCGGGGCGAAGGTTGGCGTTGGCCTGCGTGACGGCGTTGCCGACGCGGAATTCGCGGAATAGTTCATTGAGCGTCGGGGCGCGGAAGCTGCGATAGCCGGAAGCGCGGCCTCGGATCCAGCCGTTGCCGATGGTCGCGCCGGCGCTCGGGCTGAAGAAGCGGTGTCCCTGGCCGGTGAAGTGATGACGGGCGCCGAGGAAGAGCTTGGCCGGGCCGGCGGAGAAGTCGGTCTGGCCAAAGACGCCATGCTGGACAATCACACCGCCTCCGAAGCGCTGGCCGCCGGCGAAGAGCCGGTCGGTCGAATAGCCTTCGACGCGCTGGATGTCGGCGCCGAAGAGGCCGTTCCAGCGTGAGGCGTTGTGACGCCATATGGCGGCGCCGCCGGTGGCGTCGGAGGGTACCACCTGGTTGAAGGTCGGATTCTCGGAGACGCGTCCGGGAACGATGGCGGAGAAGGAGGAGCGGAACTCCTGGCGGGTGTGGTAGCCGAGGAGCCAGAGGCCGTCCTGTCCGGTCTCGCGATGGTAGTTGGCCGCGATGGTGCCGAGGCTGCTGGAGTTGTTCTGGAGTACGGTGCCGTTGGCGCGGTCCTCGGCGAGCACGTCTAATTTGAGCGCGAGGCGGTTGACGCCGCTCATATAGTCGAGTTTGGCGTCGCCGGTGACGAAGCGGACGGCGGCCGGTGTGTCGATGGGTCCGCGGATGCGCTCGGGGACGATGAAATAGCCGTCGGTGGTGAAGGCGCGGCCCTGGGCGGTGATGCCGAGATTGCCGAACAGGTGCGCGAGTCCGGCGGAGGCGCTGTGGGTGTTGCGATTGCCGAATTCGTATTCGCCCTGGAGGCGCAGGGGCTCGGGTTCTCGCGAGAAGAGAGTGATGGCGCCGCTCATGGCTCGGTCGCCGAAGACGCTGGTGGGGCTGCCGCGCGAGACTTCGACGCGAGAGAGGTTATCAGGGGTGAAGCGGGTCCAGTAGACCCAGCCGCCGAAGGGGTCATTCATGGGGATGCCGTCCCAGAGGACGAGGGTGCGGCTGGCGCCGGTGGAGCCGATGCCGCGGAGGGAGATGCCCTGGGTGGTGGGGTGCGCGACGAGGCTCGAGGAGCGGCGGAAGAGGCTGAAGCCGGGCACCATGCGGAGGCGGTCATCGAGGTTGACGCCGGGAATCTTCTGGAGTTCGATGCGATCGAGAACGGCGATGGAGGCGGGGGCTTCGGCGGAGATCTTCTCAACGATCGTGATGGAGGTGTGGACCGTTTCCGGCTCTTCGGCGTCCTGGTTCTCCTGGGCCGCCAGAGGCAGCGAGAGCGCCGTCAGGAAGAAAATCGCCAGGCCCCAGCAGACGCGCGTTCTGCCAGCCTGCGTCGTGCATAAGTTCGGGTGACGGTGTGAAGGCAAGTTGGACCCCTGGTTCATCGTTCGGCGCGCCGGGCATCCGCCCCTGGAGTGGAGCCACGACGGCCAGATATTTCAGCATAGTATAAACGTCGCCGTCTTCAGGCAAGCGCAGCGCGAAGTTCTGGGTGCGGAAGTGGATGCGGGAGCCGTGAGCGGCGATGCGCCAGGCGAGGAAGGCGCAGCAGTCGACGGCACGCTCGAACCATTCGTTGTGGGCGGGCGGGACGTTGAGGTCGAGGTAGAGGTGGATGAGCGGGTCCTGCTCGCGGGTGAACTCGCGGACCTGGATCTCGCGGGAGTGGGCGCTGGCCTTCCAGTCGACGTGGCGGGCGCTCTCCATGTATTGATACGGGCGGATGCGGTAAAAGTCGCCGCTGTGGCCGCGAAGCTGGCTGTCGAGGTCGCCCTGGATAGAGGCGAGGAGGGTCTCGAAGCCAGGGCGGGGATCGAGGCAGGGATAGACGAGGACTTCGCGGCGGAGGTGGACCTGGGCGCGGCGCTCGGTGAAGCCGAAGGGAAAGCGGGTGGAGAAGTGGAAACTGCTGTCGCGGTGGAGTCCGCGGCGCGCGAATTCAACTTCGATACGCTCTTCGACGGTGGCTCCGCCGGGAATGACGGGGAAATAGAGGCGCGAGGAGAAGCCGTTATTGCGGGCTCCGGTGAGGTGGACGGAGAAGGACGGCATCCAGCGCTTTTCATTGTGGACCGTGATGCGCCCTGTGAATTTGCGGCGGGCGGAGACGTGCTCGGGGAGTTGGAAGTCGAGTTCGAGGGCGGCGAGGTCGAGGCGGCTGATGAAGCCGGAGACGAGGAAGGTGGCAAGCATGGCGGCCAGCAGCAGGAAGAGCAGGTTGTTGGCCGAGGCGAAGGCCGCGAGGCCGACCATCAGGAGGGCGGCGGTGTAGAGGAGTCCGGCGAGTGTGACCCGCTGGCGCATGCCGCCGTGCAGCAGTTCGCGGAGGCGGTTCCAGAGGCTTTGGGCGGACATCCAGATTTTATTTTACCGGCTCGAGTGACCGGACGCCGTCCATGCCATGAATTCCGGAGGTGAGGCCGCTATGGTCCGCGCGCCGCCAAATAGTGCAGAAGTACGGATGCGCGATCAAATATGGAGACCGAATGTGCCGCTCCTCGTTTTTGGGCTGGATGTTGTATGCGCCAGCAGTTCGATAGCTCTCGGCGCAGAACGTTGCAGCAAAGTATGTACAGAGTCGGACGATGTGGAAGGCGAGTCTCGCGACTAGGCTAGGCCTGGATCAAAGACTTGGGATTCGCCGCGGAGCGCAGCCTCCATGCGCGCATCGGAGGCGATCATATCCAGCATCGGTGAGCGCTCTTCCCCAGGATGTTTCCAATGGTCAGGCTGGAGTCTTGCCCCTGCTCGGGCCAGAAGGGCGATCGCTTCATAGCAACGCTCGCGAGCTTCTTCCCTTTCCCCTTCGGAGTTCTGCCACCTCCACAATGCCGTGTCTAGCGGCGTGGCATGGAACCGGTCGTCTTTGACATCTACCGAAGCGCCCCGTCCAAGCAACAGCTTGATAATACGTGGGTGTGGTTCATAGCTGGCCCAGTGAAGCGCAGTTTGGCCGGCGTCATTGCGCGCGTTTACATTCACGCCGCGCTCGAGTAGGAATTCAGCCGCTGCGCGGCTGCCATAGCCGCAGGCGTAAAGGAATGCCGATTCGACGTCTTTCTGATTCGGCTGGCGCTGGTCCCCTTCTTCTTCGAAGAGCGTCCGCAACACGTCCACTCGGTCAATTGCAGCGGCGCCTTCAAGATTGAGGGGTGCGCCAAGTTCTGCAAAGAACCGGGCAGAGTTCCGCCGTCCGTTCGCAAGGCAGGCATTCACGATGTTCTGGTGGGCTGCGCCGGCTCCCGGCGGAACAAAGCTTGCTCCACGATCAAGCAATGTGCGGAGAAGCTGGATTTGCACGCCGGCGCGTTCCGGATGAATGCTGGTCGCGACCAGACCGAGCGTGGTGCATCCGCCACCGTACACGTCCGACGTCGCATTGACGTCGGCCCCGGCATCGAGGAGGAGATTCGTGATCGCGACGATGTTCTGCGGGGTTTTCTGCCGGAAATCCTCGACGCCGTTGGCGGAGACGTAGTGGAGAAGAGTGGAGCGATGTTCGCGGCTGGAACGCTCCCGGGCCAAGCCGGGATGAGTATCGAGCAGCTTCCGCAGCCTCGGGAGATCGCCGGTGATGATGGCATCGGCCGCGGCCTCGAAAGCAGAAACCGGCGAGTCGGTCCTGTTCGATTCCCGAACGTGGCGCGCGAAAATCGGCCAGCTTGCGAATCCGTGCTCGCGTGCGATGAAGAGTTGAGCGGCGGCCAGTGTACATTGTGCGGCGTGTCCGTATGACTCCCGGAGTTTGCGCCAGTGTTGTTCGATCCTCTCCGCTTCCTGCACGGCATGCCGCTGCAAACCCGATACGCCTTGCATCGCCAGGCTGTCTAGCCACCGCACGGCCCACTGGCGAATGGCGCCTGGGTCGCTCGACTGACATGCATTTCGGAAGTCCTTGGCGAGCTTCTTATACTGTTCGAGGTTAGGACGTGCGGTTAACGGAAGTGCGTCTGACATTACGAATCTCCTTTCATTGCGAGCCTGGCGTCCGCACAGTACAGGCTGAAAGAAGGTTCGTTACCTTCGCGTTGGTTGAGTGGGTGGGCACGGCCCTTTCCGCGGACAGGATGCGCCCCTTGCGCTCGATCCTTTGTAGCATGTTGCAGCCAGGCTCACAAGGCTATGCGCCGTGCCGTTGCAGGAGCGCGACTAGCTAGATGGGCGTGTCCCATCTTGTCTGCCCAGGCCATCGGACGGGCCCACGGTTCGGCATGCGACTCCACGGGGTGGACGCCGTGCTCGAGCAAAGCCTTGGCTACACTCGCGCGACCCCAGCGGCAGGCCCAGCCTAGCGGCGTGCTTTGGAGGAGGTGGTCGCGGGCGGTGGTGCGGGCTCCGGCATCCAGGAGCGCCGATGCGAAGGGTGCGGCTTCCTCATCGAGCACGTGTTTCGGCATGGCGGCGACCTCATGCAGCGCCGTCGTGTCGAAGCCGCCGGCCAAGTTCGGGTCGCAGCGGTCGAGGATGAGGCGGAAGCATTGCAGGTACGTGGCGCGGTCGAACTCCGGATTGCCCGCGTAGAGCCATGGGATGTGGTGCCAGAAGTAAAGCGGCTCGGTGAGGTGTCGGAACCATCGCGGGTCTTTTCGTGGCCAGTCGATCCGGTGGAGGGCGCCATGCGCACGATTTCCGGATCTCCGCCGCTGGCTGCGAAACGCAGGAGTTCTTCAGCAAGCTCGGGACGGGGGTCCTCTGCGAGCATCTGCCGTGCGAGTTCGGTCTGGCGGTATAGTGCCGCTGTGTCGGCGCTTACGATGCCGCCATAGTGGCGCAGCAGTTCGACCATCTCCCATTGCTTGTGGCTAAAGGCGCTGTAGACGGCCGAGCCGCTCGAGTCGACGTGCAGGTTGGGGTCGGCTCCGCGTTGGAGCAGCAGTTCCGCCATTCCGTGTCTGCCGAGAGCCGCGGCGTACCAGAGCGGATATCCCTGCGAATATGCGACCCAGTCGCCTTTGCCGGAGGAGACACGCTCGTCTGGGTCGAAACCGAGATCCAGGAGCAGCCGAAGGATTTCCGGCTGATCGTGCCGGACCGCGACCGTGAGGAGTCCGCCGCCGTTCCAGCGGACATGATTCACGAGCTTTCCCTCGGCGTGCCGAGCCAGAAGCCAGTTTATGTCGCCGGCGGCTACGGCTTGGCGTTCGGATCCATCGCCGACCGGTTTCTCCTCGGGTTCTCCCGGCTGTGGGGCGCGTCGATGCTCCTCCGCCTCGATGATGGCCACGATCTCGTCGTAGCCGCGCTCCTTCGCGAGGATCCAGGCACTCGTTGCGTCCCGGTGGGGGTGGACTCCCTGCTGTGCATCAGCTCCGTGGCGCATTAGCAGGCGTACCATCTCGGGCGCGCGTTTCATGACCGCGAAGTGTAGGGGCCGGCGCTCGTCGCCGTAGGACATTTCCATGTCCGCGAGTTCCGGCCGGGCCTTCAGCATGGCTTCGACCAGCGGCAGGTTGTCGGACTGTACGGCTTCGGCCAGTCGCCGGATGGTCACGCCGTCTACGTAGGCCTTGAGCTTCGGCCAGCTTTCGAAACCGTAGCTTCGGGCGAGGACAAGCTGGGCATCGTGCAGCGCGAACGTGGACGGGGCGGCCGCGGGGTAGTGAGCGTTCACTTCGGAAACGGCCGTATTATCGCCGGCGACGAAGCCGCGGAGCAGTTCTTTCGCCTGGCGTTTGAGCTGATCGAGGTCCGGGTGCTCCCGCATGCGGCGGGTCGGCAGGTGTCGATTCATGGAAACTCCTTTCCGCTGCGCCCGGTGTCCGCTCGCTCGGGCAGAAAAGAGTTCATGCTAACGTTCCACAGAGGGCTGATTCAGGCGGACGCAGTCCTTTCCGCGGACACGGCGGCGCCCTGAAAGCGCCAACGACATGATAGCATCTCGGTCGGATCGACTTTTCGAGAGGCTCGATGCGGACCTTGCAAGTAACTTTGTTCCTGAGTGTGCTGGCGGGTGTTTTACTCTACGGATCTGAATGGCCCTACTACGGCGGCGATGCGCACGGAACGAAGTATTCGCCGCTGAAGCAGATCGACAAGAGCAATGTCGCGCAGTTGCGGCCTGTTTGGATCTTTGACACGGGCGACTATAGCGACGGGTCGGTGTATCCGGCGCGGTCAGCGTTTGAGACGACTCCGCTGGTGGTGGATGGGGTGATGTATGTGGCGTCGTCGTTCCACCGGCTGTTCGCTCTCGATGCGGAGACGGGGGACATTCTTTGGCAGTTCGATCCGAAGTTTGACCGGCGGACGCGGGTGACGCTGCTGTTCAGCCGTGGCGTGACGTACTGGACGGATGGGAAACGGCGGCGGATTCTGCTGGGCGATCAGATGGCTCGGCTGTTCTCAATCGATGCCGCGACGGGCAAGTTGGATCCGGCGTTCGGGAACGAGGGGATGCTCGATTTGAAGGAGGGTGTCGCGGACAAGTATCCCGATACTCCGTATGGGTTGACATCGCCGGTTACGGTCTGCCGGGACACGATCGTGACGGGCGCGTGGGTGGCGGACGGACAGCCGCAGGGCCCGGCGGGCGACATCCGCGGCTTCGATGTGCGGACGGGGAAGCTCAAGTGGACGTTCCACACGGTGCCCCGGCCGGGCGAGTTCGGGCATGAGACGTGGGGCGGGGATTCGTGGAAGGATCGGACGGGCGTCAATGCGTGGTCGATCATGAGCGCCGATGCGAAGCTCGGGCTCGTGTATGTTCCGCTCACTTCACCGGCGATCGATTTCTATGGAGGTGACCGGCCTGGGGACAACCTCTTCGGCGACAGCCTGGTGGCGCTCGATTGCGAGACCGGGAAGCGGCGGTGGCACTTCCAGACCGTGCATCACAACCTGTGGGACTACGATCTGCCGGCGCAGCCGGTGCTGTTCACGGCGGTGCGGGATGGCAGGAAGATCGACGCGGTGGCGCAGATCACCAAGACCGGGTTCGTCTTCGTGTTCGACCGCGCGACGGGAAAGCCGCTGTTTGAGATCGAGGAGCGGCCGATTCCAAAGAGTCCGATTCCGGGCGAGGTGACGTCGAAGACGCAGCCGATTCCGGTGAAGCCGCCTCCGTTTGCTCGGCAGTCGATGCGGCGGGAGGAACTGACGACGGTCACGCCGGAGTCGCGGAAGGAGTGCCTGGAGAAGATCGAGGGCGCGCAGGTGGATGTGGATCTGTATCCGCCGGTGACCGAGCAGACGACGGTGTTCTTTCCGGGGACGAACGGCGGCGCGAACTGGGGTGGGGGATCGTTCGATCCGGCGACGGGCACGCTGTTCGTGAATTCGATGGACGTCGCGGCCTTAATGCGGCTTGTGCGGCGTCCTGGCGATGCGAAGGTGCCGTTTCGTAACCAGGGATTCGGGCGGTTCTGGGATTCCAACGGCTATCCGTGCCAGCAGCCGCCGTGGGGGACGCTGACGGCAATCGATCTGAACAAGGGCGAGATCCGCTGGCAATCGCTGCTGGGGGAGTTCGAGGAGCTGACGGCGCGAGGGATTCCGAAGACGGGGACTCCCAACCTGGGAGGCTCGATCGTGACGGCGGGCGGGCTGGTGTTCGTTGCGGCGACCAACGACAGCCGGTTCCGGGCGTTCGATAAAGATACGGGCGAGGAGTTGTGGACGGCGAAGCTGCCGGCGAGCGGCCATGCGACGCCGGTGACGTACCTGGGGCGGAAGTCGGGGCGGCAGTTCGTGGCGATTGCGGCGGGCGGAGGGAATAAGTACAACAAGGACTTCGACAGCAAGCTCGTGGTGTTCTCGCTGCCGAGGGAGGGCAATCCGTCCGAACCGCGCCTGATTCAGGCTCCGACGGTCCCAAGGATGCGGGCCGATTACACGGGCCTGCGGGAGCAGCTACCGGCGCCCGCTCCGGTGCAGCCGGTGCCGTTCGACCATAAGCTTCATGCGGGGACCGGGACGAAGTGCGTGGATTGCCACACGACGGCGGCGAAAGCGGAACGGGCCGGGATTCCGGATGCGGCGCAGTGCATGACGTGCCATCGGACGGTCCGGTCCGAGAGCCCGCATGTGGCAGCGATCCGGGCGTTCCTGGAGAAGCGCAGTGCGATTCCCTGGGAGCGGGTCTACAGAGTCCCGGATTTTGTGTTCTTCAGCCACGCGAAGCATGTGAATGGCGGTGTGCAGTGCGCGGACTGTCACGGGCCGGTCGCAGAGCGGGAGGTGCTTGCCAAGGAGGTCTCGACGAGCATGGACGCGTGCATGAGTTGCCACGTGCAGCGGAAGGCTTCCACCGATTGCGGCGTGTGTCACGAGTTGGGGCAGTAGGGTGCTGCTAAGAATGAGTACGGCTGTCTGGTCGAGGGCGGGCCGGGCGATTTACACTGAATACATGAAAGCGTTGTTGTTGTTGACGCCGATTCTGGCGGCGCTGCCATTGTTCGGGCAGACGCCGTGCCCGCCTACGCCCGCCTATTCTCACTGCGACCTGGTGTTTGAGCTCCCCGAAGCCGATTTCAAGAAGCACCCGAACCCCTACCTGACGGTGCAGCTCCAGGCGGAGATCCGGTCGCCGCGCCACCGCACCTATCTCATGCCCGCCTTCTGGGATGGCGGCAATCGCATGATCATCCGGTTCACTCCGACCGAACCCGGCGAATGGGACTATCGCGTCACCGGCAACATCGCGGAGTTCAACGGGAAGATCGGGCAAATCACGGCGACCGAGTCGGGGTCGCACGGGTTCATCAAGCCGGCCAATGTACACCACTGGTCCTATACGGAGAATTTTGAGCCGCACCTGTGGATGGGTGACACCAACTACCGGTTCGCCTATATCGATCGGGCGCTGTTCGAGCAGATCGTGGACCGGCGGGCCGAGCAGAAGTTCAACCACATCCGCGGGCTGCTGATCGGGGCCGATACCGAGGAGCGCAAGGCATACTACGACCCTGATACGCCGAACCCCGACCACTTCCGCGAGGTCGAGGAGCGGATCCTCTACATGAACGGCAAGGGCATCTTCACGGACCTGGTGCTGGCTGGCGATCAGAACCGCCTGGCGGAGCTGTTCCCGACGTGGCAGCAGCGCGAGCGCTTTATCCGCTACGTGGTGGCGCGGTTTGCGCCGCTGAAGATTACATGGCAGGGCGTGCAGGAGTTCGAGGAGTACGTCGACGGGCGCGCGCTGCTGAAGGAGGTCGGCGGGCTGATCAAAAAGATGGATCCGTACAACCATCCGCGATCGACGCACGCGGTGACGACGTCGGCGCCGCTGCTGCCGGACGGGTGGATGGATTATGTCGTCTACCAGTCCTCCGACGATGCGCTTGGGGCGATCGAGCACCAGCTTTATCCGGTTCCGTTCGTGAATGCGGAGTTTGCCTACGAGGACAGCGGGGCGGGGAAGTCGCACTCGCATCATGTCGATTCCGAGACGTTCCGGCGGCGGCTGTGGAACTCGACGATGAACGGGCAGTACCCGACTTTCGGCAACACCGGTGTCTACGGCGGGCGGAAGTTCGCGCCGGATGCGCAGTACCTTGATTCGCCGGGCGCGCGGTTCATGACGCACTGGTACGACTTCTTCTCGAAGACGCGCCACTGGGAACTGGAGCCGTATTTCGACGTCGATGGCGGACGCGCGGTGGCGCTGCCCGGTGTGGAATACATCGTCTACGTCGAAAAGCCGAGCGGACCGATTGAGATCGTGGTCGAGAGGCACAGCTATGACGTCGCGTGGTTCAATCCGGCGACGGGCGAATCGATCAAACAGAAGAACTTCAAGAGTGATCGGTACGCGACGGAGGCTCCGGATAGCCGGCAGGACTGGGTGCTGCACATCTCGCGCGAGGGGCGCAAGGAGTCGATGCGGCGGTCTTATAAGTTCGAGTCGCGCCGGAACCTGATGCAGGAGGTGGAGCAGAGCGCGAAGTTGGCGCCGTTTGACATCGAGGAGCCTTCGGGAGAATCGCTGAAGATCGGAGTGCCGGCGCCATTTCAGGCGAAGCTAAAGCGCGAGACGCGGGCGACGCGATCGATGATGTACCTGTGGACGGCGGAGGCGCCGAGCTTCGGCCAGGGCTATCGCGTGGTAGGCACGGGAGCAAAGGGCGAACTCAAGATCCCGGCCGGGATCGTCAAGAAGCCGGAGGGTGTGGTGAACATCCGGGTGTATGGACTGAATGCCGTAGGCAAGGTCTATGCGCTGGATCGGGTGTATCACATCGAACCGTGACGGCTCGCATACTCTCAATCGACACGACAGGGGAGTTCGGAAGCGTCGCGCTGCTCGAGGGCGAGCGCGTGGTGGAAGAGGTGCTGCTGCATGCACCCGAGGGCTTCGGCCACATTCTGTTTGAACAGATAAAGCGTCTGCTGGCGCGGCACGGCTGGGAGGTCGGCGGAATCGATTGTTTCGCCGGGGCGGCGGGGCCGGGTTCGTTCACGGGGATTCGCGTCGGGCTGGCGGCGGTGAAGGGTCTGGCGGAAGCGACGGGCAGGCAGGCCGTCGCGGTGTCGAATTTGCAGGCGCTGGCGCTGTTCGGGACGGCGCCGCTGCGGGCGACGGTGCTCGATGCGCGCCGGGGCGAGGTTTACGGGGCGGTGTACGATGCCGCGCTCGAGATTGTGCGGCCGGAGAGCGTGGGGAAGTTTGCGGCGTGGCTCGAAACGCTGCCGCGGGAGGGAATCGAGTTCGTCGCGACGGACTTTGGGCCGTTCCGGGTGGCGGTGCAGGGTACGGCGTTCGAGGGGACGCCGGTGATGGAGGTTCCGCGTGCGATTGCGGGGGCCGTGGGGGTGATCGCTGCAAGGAGACTGGCCGCGGGGAGGGCCGGCGATCCGGCGGGGATCGATGCGAACTATGTGCGGCGGTCGGATGCCGAACTGCTCTGGAAAGACCGGTAGGCGGCTGCTATGATGACGATTTCAAAGGAGCATTGAATTATGTATACGCGCAGAGACCTGGGCAAGCTGGCCCTGGCGACTTGGCCCGCAGCGGCTGCATTTGGAAAGGTGAACTCGACGTTCCACGGCGTGACAATCGGGGTCCAGAGCTATAGCTTTCGGGACCGCCCGCTGGATGCGGCGATTGCGGCGATGAAGGAGATCGGCCTGGGATCCGTGGAACTGTGGAGCGGACACATCGAGCCGCGCTTTCAGGACATCGAACAGAGTAAGCGGCGGGCGGCCGTGCGCGAGTGGCGCGAGACGGTTTCGATGGATGAGTTCAGGAAGATCGCCAAGAAGTTCCAGGACGCAGGCATCGAACTTTACGCATATAACTACAGCTTCCGCGAAGACTTCTCCGACGCCGAAATTGCGCGGGGCTTCGAGATGGCAAAGGCCCTCGGGGTGAAGATCATGACGGCGTCCTCGAATGTCTCGACCGCGAAGCGAATCGATCCGCACGCGGCAAAGGCGAAGATCAAGGTCGGGATGCACAACCACTCGCGCATCCACGAGAACGAGTTTGCGACTCCGGATGACTTCGCGGCGGCGATGAAGGGGATGTCGCCGTACATCGTGGTGAACCTGGACATCGGCCACTTCTGGGCGGCGAACTTCGATCCGGTGGACTATTTGTCGAAGAACCACTCGCGGATTGTCACACTGCACATAAAGGACCGCAAGAAGGACCAGGGTCCGAACCTGCCTTTCGGCGAGGGGGACACGCCGATCAGAGAAGTTCTGCAACTTCTGAAGGCGAAGAAGTACAAGATCCCGGCCATGATCGAGTACGAGTACAAGGGCGCCGATACGGTGGAAGAGGTGCGGAAGTGCTTCGAGTACTGTAAGCGGGCGCTTGCGTAGAGAGTAAAGGGAAGATATGGGGCAGGCCCGAGTTGGGCCTGCCCGCGAATCTGTGTTTTACTCGACCAACTGGAAGGTGGCGACGAAGGCGCTGCGCTTCTCGGGGTTGCTCCACGTTGTTCCGAGGCCGGAACCGGTGAAGTTGTGGGCGAGCGTGTAGGCCGGCATCGCGTGGTCGACCTTGGTTAACGGCTGATACCAGACCTCTTCGTTGGTGCAGATGTGGTCGCCGTCATTCAAGGCGCGGGTGCTGATGTTGGCCAGCGTCCCGGCCGAGAGCTTGGCCGAGGCGGTGTGGACGTTGTTATCGGTGATCTCGAGGGAGATCGGGGCGCGCTCCACTTTGACGACGTCGGTCAGCAGATCATTGCTCATGCGTTGAGCAAAGCTCTTGAGAGCCATCTGCTGCTCCGGGGTGGCGCGCTCATCGACAATGATGACCGACTTTACAGGATAGGCGGTCTGGAAGGTGTTGCCGAGGGTCGATTTCGCACGAACGACGCCGACGACCGAGAGGCCGTCAAGTTTCACTCCGCGCCACTCGCCCTGATTGATCTTCCATCCGAAGACGGCGAGGTCGCCGACGAGGTCGACTTCGGAATTGGCGAAGCACGGACCGGTGTAGACGTCAGCGGTGCGGGCCTCGATGTAATTGCCGTGGATCTTGGTTGCCGGTAGGCCTGCTCCGAAGGCCGTGGCGGCCACCAGGAGTGCGGAAATTGCTGCTGCGGTGAGAAGTTTCATCCCAGGTTCCTCCTGAACATCACGAAAAACGATTGCCGGCGGCGGCATCCAGATGCCGCCACGCCAAGCTAAAGATGTGGGTAGCAACCCCGGGTC
>JBKBWD010000049.1:0-36513 GCA_046289265.1 Bryobacteraceae bacterium
AGCTGGAGTCCCAAGAAAAATCCAGCTCATTTTCTAACCAGTTGAATCTGTGGGACTTATAGCCGGACAGTAGTGAATTTTTCTCCTGTGCCTGCCCGGACCTGACGGGCGTGACTTGGGGCATTTCGGCGTGGTTCCGGGGCGCCGAGGCAGGTGAATTGTCGGGGTGTCGCGGACTGTTCGCGAGAGCCCTTTTCTCGATTTCGGTGATCAAAATCACTGTCTTGTTCCTCCTTGAAAGTCTTGCGGCCCATTTCGCCGCCTTGCACTGTCCATATTGGGCCTCAGCGAGTCTTTAAATCCTTTAGCCGGTCTGGAATTTCTCTGAAGTTTTCCTTTAACATGGCTAGGACGACCCATGCCCGAAGAAAAACCGCCCAATACGAGTTCGGCCCATTCCGGCTCGATCCTGGCGACCGGCGGTTGCTGCACGAGGGACGTTCGGTTCCACTCCGCGCTAAGGTCTTCGATACGCTACAGTTTCTCGTCGAGAGCCAGGGGCGCCTCGTCTCGAAGGACGACCTGATGGCCGCAGTGTGGCCGGACAGCGCGGTCGAAGAGAATAACCTGGCTCACAATATTTCCGTGCTTCGGAAGACTCTGGGCGAGCAGGCAACCGGCCAGAAATACATTGAGACCGTGCCCGGGCAGGGCTACCGCTTCGTCGCAGAGGTCCGGCCGGTTTTCACGCGAGCGCCCGTCACCGGACGAGGGTGGCAGACCAGGACGCTACCTGCGGCTAAGCTGGTCCACCGAGAGGCTGAACTGGGCGCACTGCGCGATGCGTTCGCGAGAGCGCTGTCCGGCATGCGGCAGATCGTCTTTGTGACAGGCGAGGCCGGCATCGGCAAGAGCACGCTGGTGGCCGCGTGTATGGAAGAGATCCGTGAGACGGCTCCGGCCTGGCATGCGCAGGGGCAGTGCCTGGAGCACCGCACCGAGGGCGAACCTTACATGCCGCTGCTTGAGGCTTTCAGCCGGATGTGCCGCGAGCCGGGCGGCGAGGACGTGATCCCCCTGCTCATCCGCTGCGCGCCGACGTGGATGCGGCAGATCCCATGGCTTCTGTCGGACCAGCAGTTCGCGGAAGTTCGAGATGCCACTCTGGGGGTCACGCGCGAGCGGATGCTCCGCGAGATCGCCGAGGCCGTGGATCTGCTCAGCGCGGGCAAGCCGCTGGTGCTGGTACTCGAAGATTTGCACTGGAGCGACGATTCAACGGTTGGGTTCCTCGACTGGCTGGCGCGCAGGCAGGGGCCGTCGCGCCTGCTGGTGATCGGAACATTTCGCCCGGCGGATTTGCGCGGCCGCACCCATCCGGTCCAGACGATGGCCGGAGAGTTGCGAGTGAGAGGGCTCTGTCGCGAACTACCGCTTGCCTTCCTTGGAGAGGCCGCGATTCAGGAGTACCTTGCCACGCGATTCGACGATACGTCGGTAGCTATGGAGCTTGCGCCCGTGGTGCACCGCCGGACCGAGGGCAACCCGCTGTTCATGGTGAACGTGGTGGATCACTGGGTTTCGCAGCGACTGCTCGGGGAGGGGCTGTCACATGAGACGCTGGCCCGCTCGGTGCCGGCCACGCTGCGGCAGTTAATCGAGCAGCAGCTCATGGCGCTCGAAGCCGAGGACCGGGAGATTCTGGAAGCGGCCAGCGTCTCGGGGCGGATCTTCGCGGTGGCGGCGGCGGCGGCAATCGACAGACCGGATGAGGAGGTCGAGGAGCGGTGCATGACGCTCGCGCGCAACTCGCACTTCATCCAGGGACTGGAGGCGCTCGAGTGGCCGGACGGTTCGATTTCGGCGCAGTTCGCCTTTATCCACGATCTTCATCACGAGGTCCTTTACGAACGGATACCTCCGGCGCGCAGGGCGCGGCTCCACGAAAGGACGGGACGGCGGCTTGAATCAGGGTATGCGGGAAGCGCTCCGGACGCCGCGGCGGAACTGGCCGCGCACTTCGTCCGCGGGCGGAATCCGGAGCGCGCCAGAATCTTTCTGCGGCACGCGGCCGAGCAGGCGTTGACGCGCAGTGCGCATCCGGCCGCCATCGAACACCTGCAGACCGGCCTGCAAATGCTGTCGCTGTCACCCGACTTCCCTGGCCGCGCCATGCAGGAGGCGACGCTCTACAACCTCCTGGCCCGGGCTTTGATTGCGACCAAGGGCTGGGGAGCGGAGGAACCGCTGGCTGCCTACCGTCGCGCCCGCGAAATCTGTCACAGCCTGGGCGATCCGCCCGAACTTACGCCTTCGGTGCTGCTCGGCCTGGCGACGCTGCTGGAAGTGCGCGGGCAATACCGAGAGTCTCAGGAGACGGTGGAAGAGTACCTGCGCGGCATCTCGAACGACCCGAACTCGAAGCCGATGATCGAATCCTTTGAGCTTCTGGCCTGCTCGCTGTTTCACCAGGGTGTGTTCAATAAGGCGCTGGATCACGCGCAACATGGCCTCAAGTTTTACGACCCGAAAGAACAGTACACCCTCCTTGCCTCCTGCGGCAACGATCCCGGCGTCTCCTGTCATTCATGGGCAGCGCTGAACCTTTGGTTTCTGGGGTATCCGGACCGTGCAATCGAGGAGGCTCGCCGTGCGATCGACGTCGCGCACCAGCATGCCTACAGTCTTGCGATGGCGCCGACGCGGACGGCCACCCTCCATCAGTGCCGCCGCGAGCCTCTGCAGGTGCGCTACTGGTCGGGCGAGGCGCTGCGCGTTTCGCGGGAACGAGGCTTTTCGCATTATAATTCCCTCGCGGCGATTTTTCTCGGGTGGGCCATGGCCGTGACCGGAGAACACGAGGCGGGGTTAGATCACATCCGGCGGGGCCTGGGAGACTGCCGCGCAGCGGGCGAGGAGCTGGACGTACCGCACTACCTGGCGCTTCTCGCGGAAGCGTTGGCGTGTGCACAGCGGATCGAGGAAGCCATCGAGGCATTGAATGAGGCATTGGCGATTGTAGGCGCAAAACGAAGGTTCTTTTACGAACCGGAACTTCACCGGCTGCGCGGCGAAATGTTGCTCCGGGTGGGCCGGCCCGATGCCGAGCACAACTTCCAGCGAGCCCTGGACTCCGCGCGGACGCAGGGGGCCCGGTGCCGCGAACTGCGGGCTGCACTATGCCTCGCGCGGTTGTGGTCTTCGCAAGGCAGGACCGAAGAGGCGCGCGAACTGTTGGCGCCGGTCTACGACTGGTTCACCGAAGGGCTTGAGCTGCCCGATGCGGAGGAGGCTCGGCGCTTGCTCGGGCGCTGACCGCGGCGACGCTGAAAATCAGGGGATACATCTCTTCGAAGTACCAGAGGCGCGCGAAATAGAGTCCGATCGGCGCGGGTTCGACAGAGGCGCCGTGGCTGGTCGCGTTGACGAGCCACTCAATGCCGCGCGCGATGGGGTCGGACGCACCGGGTGGCGCGTGCGATGAGAGAGCCTGGATCACGAGTCCTGTCTCTTCGACGGAGGAAGGCGTTCCGGCCGCGCCGCCCCAACCGCCATCGGCGTTCTGCGAGTTGAGCAGGTAGCGCACGGCGCGCTTGGCGGCGGCATCGTCCTTATCAAAGGCGAGCAGACAGCGCGCGGTTCCGTAGGTCGGGTTTTCCTGTCCGGGCGCGTCCTGATTGCCAAACCAGAGCGGGACCCAGGCGCCGTCGTCTCGCTGGACGCGAGTCAGATAGTCGCGCGCGCGCTCGATGCCCTTCTCCACGCGCGCACGCAGGTGTGGGCTAAGGTCTTCGAGCCACGCTCTCCAGGCCTGCAGTGTGTGGGCGGTGAGGTCGGGGCTGCTTCGGTCGAAGGGAAGTTTGCCCCAGCCGCGGCAGAAGGTCGGGATTCCGCCGTCGCGGTTTTGCAGGCCGAGAAGCCACGCCACTCCGGCCTCGGCCGCCGAGATCGCTTCGTCGTCTATGGGGCCGAGATGGCGCAGTGCGAGCAGTGCTCCGGGCGTGTCGTCGGCGTCGGGGACACCGCCGGAAAGATCGGTCCAGGCCCAGCCTCCAGGCGGCGTGTGGGTGTAGGGGTGCTCGACTCGGTATTGCTGGTCCAGGAGCCAGCGGCGGATCGATTCGCGCTCAGCTTGCGCCAGTGGATCGCGCGACGGCGGAAGGAGGCTGAGCGCGTTGATCGAGAGCGTCGTCACCCATGTCGCAAGATTCGTATCGATGGGCCAGCTCCCGTCAGGCCGCGCGCTGGCGCTGAGGAAGGCGAGACCGCGGTGCACGACCTGATGGTCACTTTCACCAGCCGCCGCAAGCGTCATGGTGACGAAGCTGGTGAGCGGGACCGCTTCGAGAAAACCGCCGCTTTCGGGCTGGATGCGCTGTAGAATATCGAGCGTGCGGCGCCGCATGCGATTGCGCGCGAATCGCAGCAGGGGGTTTCGAGTTGGGGCCTCGTGGTGCCGTACCTGTCCGATCGCAATCAGGGCAGGCAGCGCGTAGCTTACCACCGGAAGGCGCAGCCAGCGGAACCACTGGTGCGGGCAGGCCGCGAGTTCGAACGGTAGCTGTGGAATAGCGCGCCACGCGCTGCGGCCCTCGCCGAGTCGCCCGGCGAGCGCGAGTACCGTCAGGATGGGCACGGAGAAGGTATGGTCACTGCCGTAGGCCGCTATGATCGCCCGGCGCAGGCGTTCGGGGCCAGGGCCGCCCGCTGCTCGCTCGATCCATGCTTCGGCGGCCAGGACAGTTGAGCCGTGCTGGAGCGCCCGACCTGCGATCTGAAACGCGGCCCAGCAAAGCGAGGTCGTACTGATGTTGCTATTGCTGAGGATCGTGTCGCCCCAGCCGCCGTCGGAATTCTGCGTTCGAGCAAGCCAGGCGAGCCCGCCTTCGATCTGCTCCTGAGCCCAGGGCTCGTTCGGCCGTGCGATCGCCAGGGCCTCGACAGCCGTTGCGGTCGAGAGCGCGCTGCTCGCGAGCCGGCCTTCCCACCATCCTCCGGGCGTGCGGCGCGCGAGCAGTTGTGCGAGCAGATTGTCGAGCGTGGTTTCGAGCGCGGAATTATCCATCGTGGATCAGTCTGTCAGGTGGCCCAGGGCGAGGAGCCCGTAGTAGGTGTATTCGGCATCGAGATGATCGTCGGCCCAGCTTCCGTAGAATCCCCCGCGATTGGTCCAGAGCGTGTCGAGGAAGTCGAGGCAGGCGTCGCGAATCGGATCCAACTGCACGTGCAGTCCAGCGAGGGCATGGAGCGCGGTTGCGGTGGAGAGCAAGTCAGGGACAGGCGCGGCGGCGCTGGCGAAGAACCCGCCCGTGGGCAGGCACCGGCGCAGGAGCCAATCGGCGAGGGCGGGATCGGGGTCGCAGTGAAACTCCCGGTAGAGCGTCACGGCGGCGGCCGTGGACGTGGTGAGGCCGGCGGCCGAACCCGGCTGATTGGCATACCCGCCGTCAGCGGCGCGGGAGGATTCGAGCGACCGCAGCAGCACGTTCGCGTCGGGTGGGGCGGCGCCGAGGTCCTGACAGGCTCCCACGGCGAGGAAGGCCGCGTAAACGCTGCCATGCGGCGTCCCGGGACTCTGGCTGTAGCCTCCGTCACCGCTCCGGTAGGTTTCAATGCGACGCCGAATCGCGGCCGCGGGCGCGGCGCGTAGGTCCTTGGTGATACCGGCCCAGGCGCGTGCGAGGCAGCAGAGATGGACGAAATCGAGGCCGTCGCCGTCTCCAAAGCCTTGCAGGTATGTCGAAACCTGCGCGGACGGGAGCGCGGCGTTGAGAGCCGTCAGGGCTTCGAGTCCGAAAACGGTGTAGTAGAGATCGCTTCGTCCTCCACGGTTACAGAAGCCGCCATCCGGGTTGATTCCGCTGCGAAGGAATGCCTCCACCAACTCCGCGGACTCACCCAGCACTTTCGGCGCGAGCCTGGCGACCTGCACCATTTCGAGCCTCAAACTCACTGCACCATCCTTGAATGTCGAGACGGAAAATTTTGCCGATCACGCGGCGCAGGAGACCCTTCAAACTTGCGTTCTGCAGACCGGGCAGAGAACGGATCGCGGCTTCCTTGTAAGATTCGAATAACTGTTGGCTGCGCTCGTCCGCGCCGAGCGATTCGATAACCCGGCGGAGGCGCGGCAGATCGGCCTCGGTGATCACGCCGGACTGCCAGACGCGGTCCAGCAGGTCCTTCTCCTCGCCCTTGGCGCGCCCGGAAGCAATCGCCAGCGGAAGCGAGGGCCGCACGGCCTTCAAATCGCTGCTGCTCTCGGCGTTCAGGTCTTCGAGATCATCGCGGATCTGGTAGGCGATGCCCAATGCTTCACTGTACTGCGCGAGGACGTCCTGGACCTCCCGATCTGCACGGGCAAAGGCCGCGCCGAGACGAAGCGCCACCTCGAAAGCGGGCGAGGTCTTGCGGCGGAAGATGTCCAGGACCTCGTGCGCGTTGAGCGGCTTGCGATTCCGAGCCCAGGACAGTTCGGCGCCCTGGCCGAGGCAGAGGCTGCGATGGCCGCGCGAGGCGATCGACATCATGTGGCCGACGACTTCGGGAGCAGCACCTGACTCGGCCAGCAGGCGGTAACCCTCACCGACGAGCAGATCGCCCACGTTCAGCGCGATCGGGACACCGTGATCGGCGTGCAGCGTGGGCTCGCCGTAACGCTCCGAGTCGCTGTCTTCAATGTCGTCGTGGACGAGCGACGCCTTGTGGAAGCACTCGACCGCGACAGCGACGCGCTTCAGCGCTTCCGGCAGCGGCGCTTCGGGATCCTCCTGCAAGGCGCGGTAGGCGCAGACCGTGAGGAAGGGCCGCCAGCGCTTGCCCGCGCGGAGCAGCCATTGGCGCGCCAACGCCTCGGTCTCATTTTCGGCCGGGCCGCCACAGATCGCATCGAGCGCCTCAGGCGTGAACCAGCTCTCGACCTCCTTCCTCAGGCCGTCGAGATCCATGCGGCGCGTCTTGTCATCGCTGCTCAGGTGGATGACATCCCAGATCCATTCAAGATCGACCGTCGTGTCCTTGCAGTCGTCCTGGAGTAGCGGGATCGCAATCCCTGGGATCGCTGCCGATTCGATGTAGGGGAAGGCGCGCTCAAGCACCGACAGGCAGCTTACTCCGACGATGGCGTCGATTCGCCCGGTCTGGATCAGCGCCATCACGATGGCCGAACCTTCAGCCACAAGGACGGCGTAGCCGAGCCGCTCGGCCTCCTCCTGCATATCCTGAATCGAGCAGAGCCCGCACTGCTTACACAACAGGCCCAACTCATCGAACGGCGCGGGACAGCGGTCTTCAACGCGCAGGCACTTCGGCAACAGCAAAAGGCGCCGGTGGTAAGGGACGGGGGCGAGTTGCTCGCGCCAGACTTCGTTGTTGATCAGGACGCCGGCATAGTCTACATACCTGGCATCGAAACCGGATCCGGCAATCACGTTTTCGGCATGACGGCGCAGTTCGTCCAGGACGAGCGGCGGCGTGAGGCTCGCGCGGTTCGTCTCGACATAGTTTCCCACCCACCGTTTCAGCCGCTCTCTCTGCTCGCGAGTCTGCGGAATACTCTCCTGCGGCTTGCGCCAGGACTGCGTCGGTACGGGTTTCGGGAGTTGGATGGGAATCAGCATTCGTATCTCCAGACGCCTACGTGTAAGCGCCGAAACCGAAGAACCAGTGCTTCTTTGCGAAGCGATATGCCCAGTGGTCCTCCGGCACCTCATTGCCGGGGTTGTGCTGACTTTGGCGGGGCTGCAGGGCCTCCACTTCGGCCAGCGCCGTGCCGCGCTGCGTGGTGTCGCGCGCCTGGTGCTTCAGGACAAGTTCGCGGACGAGGTCGGGGCGCTCAAGCACGATGCAGCCTTGCGTCGCCTGCGCGGCGGTCCTGCGGAAATCGTGCAGGAACGCCGATTTCGTAATGGTCTCATAAATGCCGCGCTCATCGCGGATCGATTCTTTAGCGAACTGGATGACAGGACACGGCTCGATGTCGCCGTACGGACTGATGTGATGGCTGATGCCGGTCGCCATCGGGCAGAGAGCCTCGCCGCGATCGTCCCAATACGCATCCACGAGCGCGATGGGCAGCCTGGCTCGCATCTCGACCACGAATTTGCGGACTCGCAGGACCTGCTCGGGCGAAAGCGCCAGTTCGGGCGACGGGTTCGGACCGACGACGCGATAGGTGTGGAACCAGGCGTAATGGACGCCCATGCCGATCAGCTTGCGAAGCCAGGCCTCGGAGACGAGGTCGTCGATATTGGTTCGGCAGACGCTTGTGGCGACGCCAATGATCAGCTTGTGACGCCGGCAATTTTCCAGGCCCGCAAGCGTCTTGCTCAAAACCTTCAACCGGCCGCGGCGCTCGTCACTGACGATCTCGCTGCCTTCAATACTGATCAGCGGCGTCACGTTACCGACCTTGCGGAGGCGCGCGGCGACCGCGTCAGTGATCATCTGTCCGTTGGTGAAGACCTGGAAATAGCAGTCCGGATGCGCCTCGAAAATATCGAAGAGCTGCGGATGCAGAAAGGGTTCGCCGCCGAGAATGCCGAAGTAGCTGTTCCCGTGCTTCTTGGCATCGTTCAGGATGCGGTTCATCTCGTCGAGCGGGATGTGGCGCGAAGGCGCCGAAACATCGACCCAACAGCCCTGGCAGCGCAACTGGCAGCCCGAGATTACAGAGATAAACAGAAACGGCGGAAAGTACTCGCCCTTCTTGAGACGGCGCTTGAAAAGCTCGACCGACCGGACACCCTTGATGCCGAAGTTATAGACGAACTTGGCGAGCAGCCTGGGGTCAGGCTCGGTCAACATGCGCTTGGCGAAGGCGAATACCATCAGCTATTGCGCCTCCTTCGGGGCGTTCGCGAGCGCCGCCTGCGCTCGGGCGCGCGCGGCTTCGGCCTTCGCGCGAATCTCGTCGGGGCTCGGCAGGGAGGCCATGACCTCGGCCGGGATTTCCAGGTCCTGCAAATCCTTCTTCAGCTTGAGCAGACAGTTCTGGCGCTCTTTGAGGGCGCGCTCATCATCGCGCTCCTTGGAGAAGCGGGACTTGGCCTTGGCACTGCGGTCGCGCAAGGTCGCGTAGATATCGCCGCCGAGCAGGGCCGAGATGTCGATCTTCATCGCCTCGCGCCGCACGTCGTCGGCTTGAACCTCGTCACCGTTGATCGGACTGTGGCGATACTTAGGGAACATGATCGCCACCTCCGGGCAGACACGCGAGCAGGCCGGGCAATCCGTTTTGCAATTATTCTGATTCCGGACCTGGATCTTGCCGTCGGTCGAGACGCCGTAGACGTCGAAGAGACAGAAGCTGAGGCACTGCATGCAGTTGGTGCATCGCGAGTAGTCGATCACCGGGAACCACGGCTTCCAGGCGCCCGGCTGCCATGCCTGTGTTTCAGCGCGGACGGAGTCAACGGCTTCGACGGCCGCCTCCGCTGTCATCTCGCCCAATTCCTGAAAGCGCAGGGCGGCTTCGGTCGGGATCGCCAGAGGCGCCTCGGCGAAGCGGCCCAGCACCACAACCAGGTCACTCGGCTGCGCGGTGACGGGTCCTCCGTTACGGGTGCATGTGATTGCGTACCCCTTGCTCAGAAGCTTGTCCAGGAGCTCGGCGCGCTGCTCAGCGGCGAGCGGCTGACTGCCCTGCCCCTCGTAGAGGACGACCCGGACGTTTGGAGCATGCAAAGCGCTCAAGCTCGACCCTCCGCCAGAAGCTTTTCGACAACGGCGCCGCCCGTTTCGGTCCGCATGTTCAGGATCTCGGCTCCAGGTGCGAGCGGCTGGCCGGCCGCGTGGAAGAGTCCGCGCACGGCCCGTGGATAGCAGGCGGCGATCCGGATCTCGCCGGCTGCTGCGAACTCGGCGAGCTTGGGATCGCGGCGGGCGGACATTTCGCAGAGGTCCGGTACGGCGTCAAACTCCCGGCCGGAAGCCGCTAGCTGCGCCAGCACGTCGGACTTCACCGGCGGCGGCACGACGCGAGCATAAGCGCAGTGACAATAGAGAATCTTGCGGTTCTGGCTCATATCGTCGCAAACCGGTACGTCGGGGTCGGGCGCGCAGGGCGGAAGTACTCGGAATGCTTCACTGTGAGGCGCATTCCAGAGTGCGGGTTCGCGGCCTCGTCCAGGGCTTCGCCCGCAATGGTGCGCAGCAGGTCCGGGTCGGCCTCGGCCCGAAGATTCACAATCAGCTCAGCACCTTGCAGCTCTTCCCGCAGCTCGTGCGCCTGTTCCGGGATGCCGTCGGAGCGTACCAGGTTGACCACGCCGATGTCCCCTCCATCCTCATCCGGAGAGAGTGTCATCTTTAGATGGGCGATCTCACCCTGCGCCGCCGTTACACGTTTCTGTATGTTTTCGGCCAGATTCCGCAGGAAGCGATTGCCGTCGAAGGGCAATTCGGCATCGATCCGAACGGTTGCGTTGAACCAGCCGAGCAGGGCCTCGCCTTCGGCGTAAAGGTCGTAATCCACTTCCGGAGCGGCTCCCTCGCACGCGTCGATGCCGCCCAACCGGGTGAACCAGGCATCCAGGCCCTCGCCGCCGCGGGCCGACATCGTGAGGATTTCGGCCTTCGGAAACTCCGCGCGCAGGCCGGCGGCGAGGCGCTCCAGCCGTTCGGCTGTCAGCAGATCGCTCTTATTGATGACGATGACGTCAGCCTCCTCGAGCTGCTTGCGATAGACGTAGAGGACCTTGGGGGAGAAGGCCTTGCCTGGCTCCAACCCGAGGATGCGGAGCGCCCGTACGGGATCGACCAGGACACTCAGGGGCGCGATTTCGAAGTTCTCTCCATAAAGCCGGTGCAGCGGGTAGGTGACAGCGGCGCGGAGGTCGGTGCAGCTTCCGACCGGCTCGGCGATGAAGACATCGGGCGCCGCAGCGCGCGAAAGGCGGTCGGCCGCCTCCATCAGCGAATTGAAGCGGCAGCAGAAACAGCCGCCGGTGATCTCTTCGACCGGAAGACCGCGGGAACTGGCCAACGCCGTATCGACCAGGCCGAAACTCTGATCATTGGTAATCAGGCCGACGCGCTGGCCCTGTTCGGTGAGATGAGCAGCGAGGCGGAGAATCGCGGTGGTCTTTCCAGCCCCCAGGAAGCCTCCGATCATAATGTAGTGGGCCTTATTCATCGAGCTTGCCTCCTTCGTATCGGCTGCTGAGCAGCTTGTCGATCGTAGCGTCAAGCACCGCCATGTACGCCTGCGCGTCCATGTGATCCGCCTCGGGCGTCCCCTTCGCCCGGTAGAGCCACCCTCGCCCGTACGGTTCGTGATCGAGGAGGGTGATGTCGCGCTCCAACTCCGGATTAGCGTTGACGAACTCGCCGGATACGACGCTGAAGAGATCGCTCAGCGCCTTAAACCCTTCGACCCACCCGATGACCTGGCCGATTTCAATCCTCTCCCCAGGATGCGGCGGAAAGCCATATTCTACAAGATCACCCAACATGCGCGTCGCGAAGCGAGTCAGTCCGACCTGCCAGATGCCGGGCTCGACTTCGAAGAGCCAGTAGTGGGAACGCGTGTACCGGTAGCGGGCCGGGAGCCGGGTCGAGAAGCGGGAGCGCTTGTAGGGAACGGTTTCGATCATCGTGAGGGCCGGCCGACCTCCTGGTGAATCGCTTCGACCATCCGGCTCAGGTCCGGCGGCACCGAAAGGTGGCACCAGGAGAGCCGCAGTGCGCCGGCTTTGCGCTCCTCCGGCAGCCCCATGGCGCTCAGGACGTGGCTGCATCCGTAATTGGCGGAGGCGCAGGCGGCGCCGTTCGAAACCGCGGCGAGATCGCTCCAGGCCTCCATGGCGTCCTCTGCATCGATTCCGGGGATCGAGAGGTTAACGATGTTTGGCAGGGAGCGGCCGGGATCGCCGTGAATCAAGGGCCGCAACGGCGCCAGGCCAGCGAGCAGGCGGTCTCGGAAGTCACGGCAGAGGCGTTCCCGCTCCCGCCATTCCTCGAGCGCGAGTTCGGCAGCCTTACCGAGTCCCGCGATCAGGTGAACCGGGAGCGTTCCGGGCCGCAGTCCCCATTCCTGCCCGCCGCCGTGCATCAGGGGCGACAGTGGCGCGCGCTCGCGGCCGCGCCGGCGGGCAATGAGGGCGCCGATCCCTTTGGGCGCGTGGATCTTGTGTCCGCTGACGCTGATGAGGTCGATCCTGGGATTCCGCAGGGATTCGATCTCCTTGCCAAAACCCTGGGCGGCATCGACATGGAAGTAAGCGGGATGATCGCGCAGCGCCTCACAGATCGCGGTGATCGGCTGCACAATGCCGGTTTCGTTGTTGGCCTGCATGACGCTGACCAGCAGGGTGTCCTCGCGGAGGGCCTTGCTGATCCGGTCCGCCGATACGTAGCCGCCGGGCTCGGGGCGGATCCAGGTGACGTCAAAGCCGAGCCGTTGCAGGTGGCCAACCGGCTCCAACACTGCGTGGTGCTCGATCGAAGTCGCGATCACGTGGCGGCGGCCGGCAGATTCGCCGTGTTGCGCCAGCCCGATTATTGCGAGGTTATTGCTTTCGGTGGCGCCGCTGGTGAAGATCACTTCGGCGCGGGAGGCCGCAACGACAGCGGCAACCTGATCGCGGGCCCGTTCGACGGCGCTACGGGCGCGCCGGCCGTAGTCGTGCGTTCGGCTGCCGGCATTGCCGAACTCCTCGTCGAGAAAACGCAGCACCTCCTCACGGACCCGCGGGTCAACGGGCGTGGTCGCGGCGCAGTCGAGGTAGACGGCAGAACCCATGCGAGTTGTACCATTATCTCGCAGATGATGTCTTTGACCGATTTCGCCCGGCTTCGGGTCCTGGGGATGACGGCGTGCGACGCGCGTGAGGGCCTTGCAGTCGACGAGCGCCTGTTCGAGGAATTGGAGTGCGATCCCGCGAGGCCGGGCTATCTGCGCGTCTGGGAGTCCCACGCTCCGGCGGTGGTGCTGGGCCGGTCGGGACGGAGGGAGCAGGAGGTGGACTCGGCGGCCTGCGAGCGACTAGGCGTCCCGGTGCTACGGCGATCCTCGGGCGGCGGGACGGTCGTGGTGGGGCCGGGGTGCCTCAACTACTCGCTGATTCTGTCACTCGAAAGCTACACTGCTTTCCGCGACGTGCGGACGAGCTTCTGCGAGATCCTGCGCTGGGTCGTAGGCGCACTGGCGGTCGAGGGCCTGGCGGTTCGCGGTCAGTCCGATCTTGCTATCGCGGACCGGAAAGTGTCGGGCAGTGCACAGCGCCGAGGCCGGCGGGTGCTGCTGCACCACGGGACTTTGCTCTATGGCTTCGACGCGGAGTTGGCGGAGCGGTTGCTGCCGATGCCGCCCCGGCGCCCGGAATATCGGCGCGACCGGAGCCACCGGGAGTTTCTCGGCAACCTGCCGCTTGGGCGCGAGGAGATTGTCCGTCGGTTGACGCTCGGCGTGACCGTAGGCAAGGCCGCTCCGGAGGAATTGGCGGCGAAGCAGGGATACCTGAGGGGCTGCACAATCCGCTCGTAGCCTACCTGGTGGCCCGGGGCAGCCCCGCCGTCTGGAACTGGTGCGCCTGTACGTCTCTCCCGAACTGACCGGACGCCGAATTGGACCGCTGCTGATGCGCGCCCTGCTGGAGCGCGCCGCCAGGGACGGCTTCGACTCGTGCAGGGTCAAAGTGCTTGTCCAGATCCGGGAGGCGATCGCCTTCTATGCGCGGTGGGGTTTCACACGAAGCCCGAGCTTGTGGTGATGTCGCGCCGGCTGCGCGGTTGAGGCTGTTACTTCGCCTGGGCCGAGGTCTCTTCCAACTCGCGGAACCGGCGCATATGGTAGAGTGCCTTTTCGGTCATACGCCGGCTTCGATAGATCCGCATAAGGTGGAAGTGAGGGCGCTTGTCGTCGGGTGCGAGACGGGCAGCTTCGAGGTACCGCGCCTCGCCCTCTTCGGACCGCTCCGCCTTTTCGAGCGCCTGGCCAAGCGAGACGAGTACCTCGACGTCGGCGGGAGCGATGCCGGCCGCAATCGAGAGGACCTCCACGCTCTGCTGGTATCGCTCGGCGCCGAAGTGCAGCCTTCCGAGGTACAGAAAGGGCTTGGCGTTTCGATGGCGGGCTGTGCGTTCCAGCCGGATCGCCTCCTCGTACTCGCGGGCGGCCTCAGGCTCGCGGCCAAGCTGTTCGAGAACAATTCCGAGGACGCAGCGCGCGTCGAGGTCCCTGGGGTCGAGTTTGACGGCGCGGCGCAGCGGCGGCTCGGCTTCGGGAAAGCTCTTGCGGGTGAGGTAGTGCAGGCCGAGGTAATACTGCGCCTTGGGGTCCGCCGGCGCCAGCTCGGCAGCGTTCTCGAAGTACGGCCCGGCGAAGGCCTCGCGTCCGAGCGCAACGAGGTTCAGGCCCGCGAGCTTGTAACCATCGGCGCGGTCCGGGTCCTTTCGAAGACAGCTCTGCAGGCGCTCGAGCGACTCGACATAGCGGCGTTCGCGATGGAGGATGACGGCTTCCAGGAAAAGCGTGCGCGCCGTTTCGCCGGATTGTGCGACCAACGTCTTCAGTTCGTGGCGCGCACGGGCGAGGTCACCGGAATCAATGAGCCTTTCGAGGTCGGCCGCTCCGGGCGCGAGGAGGCGAAGCGCCAGCAGCAGCCCGAGTGTACGCCAGCCCGCCATTAACTTCAGCCCGCCGCGGACGCCTCGTAGAGCTGATTGGCGCGCGTGAGGTGGTCCGCCATAGCCCCGCCGGCGCCCTCGACGTCGCCTGCTTTTACGCAATTGAAAATTCGGTCATGCTCGGCCAGCGTCACTTCTTCCTTCCCCGGGGCGTGCACCAGTTCCAGGTGGAATTGGCGCAGCCACTGTAGCATAGCTTCGCTCACGAGCGTGCAGATCGGATTTCGCGAGACCGAGGCGATCTGGTTGTGAAAGGCGATGTCCGCGGTGACGAACCTGGCCGTCTCGCCGCGCGCCGCACTCATCTCCTCGATAGTCCGCCGCAGGAGATCGATATCGGCGGCCGTCGCTCTGGCGGCCGCGATTTTCGCCATCCCGACCTCAAAGAGAACGCGAGCCTCTTTGAGGTGTTCGACGGTGCTCGGGGAGTTCGCCAGCAGATGGCGCGCGGCGCGATCGATCTGTCCGAACATACCACGCGGATTGGGAGCGACCACGCGCGCACGTTCTCCATGTGTAATCGTGATGAGCCCCATGCTTTCCAGGCTCTGTAGCGCCTCGCGGACGGCAGGCCTCCCGACGCCATAGATGTCCATGAGTTCGCGCTCGGAGGGAAGCCGTTCGCCGGGTGGCAGTCCGCCGCTCTCGATTTCCCGCAGAAGCCGTTCGACGACCTCCTGGGACAGCTTCCGGCGAACGATCTGCTCGTCTCTCTTGCTCAGCATATATGCCGGTTCACCAGTCTACGCCTTTTCCAATACGATCAGCCAATCCTGGATGTACGGGAACTTGGGGAGCTGATATTCGCCCGCCGTGTTCCCCTGAATCTCGCCCATCGACTGCTGCTCGCCCGTGCGCGGGTTGAACAACATCCCTCGATATCGAAGGCCACTCTCAAGTGCAACCAGCTTCGGCGGATCCCAAATCGTCGGCACGTAGATCACACGCAGTTCGCCGGGAATGCCGGCGGCGAAGGGGCGGTCGTACTCCTCCTTGCTCCACCGCGGATTGACCCAATCGGGTTGCGGCTGCATCCGATGCCACGGGAACTTGCGTAGGAACTGTGCGCACATGCCAAGCTGCCGTCCGCCAGGCAGGTCCGCCGCTTCACGCCACGGAGTGCTGCCCCAGGCGTTGCCGTGTGGAGAGGGTCCGTAGGGTTCGCCCGGTTGATTGACCTGCCAGATGCCGTTGGCGCCATAGGTGAATCCGCAGGCTCCGTTGAGGATGCTTGCGAAAAACATCAGCCGCTGGATGTCTTCGCGCGAGCGTCCGAGGATGCCTTCGTAGCAGACCTCAGCGTTGACGACGGGCATCGTCGGGGTGCGCCGATATCCGTCGACCACCAGCTCGACCGTGCGGCTGAGACTCCGGATATCGCTGTGACCGGTTTGGAGCATTTCGAAGTCGAGGACCGCGGGGTCCTCCTTGACGACGTCGCGCCCCGCGCGCGAGGGATGCATAGTTACAAGGCGCTGATAGGGGTCGGTCTGGCGGACATAGCGCGCCATCTCGGTCCAACCGCGCTCGAGTTCGGCGCGCTCCTCGTCCTTGCGCTCGGAAAGATACCACGGCATGCTTCCTTCACCGGCCAGGCACCAGACCACCGGAAGGTAGCCCCAGCGCGCGATCACGTAGCGCCAGTGCTGCTTCATCTTCTCGATGCCCATAAAGCCGAGATAGTAGCCCCAGCAGCCGAGAATGCAGGGCGTGAGCCCGGCTTCGACCAGGTGCAGCATGCGCAGGTCAGCCATGTCGAAGAAGCCGGGATTGATACGCGTGTACCCCCGCTCCCATGGGAAGCCCGCCTCGTTTTCGCCGCGCGGGTCGAAGGAGTCCATATCGGGGAAGAGTCCCGCGACAAGCTGGATGACGTTATAACCCTTTTGCACACGGTCGGCGGTGAGATAGCGGAAGTCCTCCGGCCAGCGGAGGCGCTTGGTGAGGGCCATCCACCAGGTGTCGCCGAGCCAGAAGAACGGCGTGCCGTCACCGTATTCGAGATAGCGCTTTGATGGCGAGATGCGTGGCGCGCCGCGCCGGTAGAGAGGGTGGTCGCCGCGGTAGGGCTCGACCTCGATGATTCCTTCGATGTTGTGGAGCGTGGCATTGGCGGTGTCGCTGGCGATCGTGCGGTACCGATACGTGCCGGGTGCATCGGCAGCGTAGCGGATCCGCCAGGTCTGTTCGCCGGACCAGAAGGCCGGCACGCGCTGCTGCCGTCCGTCGGGACCGGTGACAACCATGTCGAGCGTCACCTCGTTGAAGGGGTCGCGATAGCTCTTGGCGGAGCGAAAGATCAATTCGGTCCCGAGCCTTGCTGTAGCGACGTGGCGGTTGGCGGAGGCCGGCACCGCCAGCGCGCCAGCGCTCAGCCACATAAAGTTGCGTCTGGTTATCTCTCTCATTACTACTTTTGTATCCCTTTCCCTTCAATAACGTGCAAATATCGGCCGGCCGATACGTTTTCCAGCCGGTCTACGATGCCGCTGGGCCATCGGATTTCGATCTCGTCGGCGGCCGCTGCCTGCCCGAGCCCGAGGATTTCGCGGGGATCGTGCGAGGAGAGATAGCTTCCTCCTCCGGTCTTCAGACGCGCGTGCGCCATGTCGCCAGCCCTCCAACGGATCACGGCTCCGACCGCTGCGCTATTGCTTTGAACGGGCTTGAGAACGAGGCCGATCCATCGCTTCCGGCTCCCGACGGTGTTTCGCAGCAGCACCGGAGGTTCGCCGTTGTTGGCGATGACGATGTCCAGGTCGCCGTCGTTGTCCAGGTCTCCGACCGCCAGTCCGCGCGCCGACATCTTGCGGCGGAAGATCGATCCGGCCTGCGTGCTGACGTTGCGGTACGCGCCTCCGACGTTCTCAAAGAGCATCAATTCCATCCTGTACGTCACCATCGGATTGATCAGCGCGATGCGGTCATCCGGGTGGCCGTTGGCCAGAAACAGGTCGGGGTCGCCGTCGTTGTCGTAGTCGAAGAAGCGCAGTCCCCAGCCGCTCAAATGGCGTGTGTCCCGGCGGATCTCGGGAGAGGCGTCCACGAAGTCCTGGCCTTCCTGATTGCGGTAGAGGCTGAACATCTCCTTGTCGATGTTGGCGACGAATAGGTCCTGCCAACCGTCGCCGTCATAGTCGACGGCATCGACGCCCATGCCCGAGCGCGGTTTGCCCTCCTCACTATACGCGACGCCTGCGAGCAGGCCGACTTCGCTGAAGCGTTTTCCACCTTCATTGACGAAGAGGAAATTGGGCATGGTATCGTTGGCGACGAACAAATCGAGATAGCCGTCATTGTTTACGTCGGTGGCGACGACGCCGAATGACTTGCCGGGCACGGCCGCAATTCCGGTCTCCTTGCTGACGTCGGTGAAGGTTCCGTTTCCATTGTTGCGGAACAGATAGCTCGGGCGCGGCTGGAAGACCCTTGGGATGCAATAGTGCTGACGCACGGCGGTGGGGTCGCCGCAGAAGCGATTCTCTTCGGGCGTGTACCGCACAAAGGAGGCGATGAACAGATCGAGTGCGCCGTCGTTGTTGTAATCGAACCACGCGGCCGACGTGGACCAGCCGGGAGCGCGGATCCCGGCCTTGGCCGATACGTCGGTGAACGTTCCGTCACCGTTGTTCCGGAACAGAAATGCGCCGTCGTAGGTAGTGATGAGAAGATCCTGCCAGCCGTCGCGGTCATAGTCGGCTGCGGCCGCTCCCATTCCGAAGCCCGTGGACTCGAGGCCTGAGCTCTCGGTCAGATCCTCGAAGGTGCCGTCGCCTTTGTTTCGATAGAGAGCGTTTCGGAGCGGCGCTGCGGGACGGAAAAAGTCAGCCGGTCCGCTGTTGAGGAAGTAGATATCCGGCAGGCCGTCGTTGTCGAAATCGAAGAGGGCGACACCGGGACCGACGGTTTCGGGCAGGTGCCGGTCCTCGGACATCGCGTTGCGATGAACCCAGGCAATGCCGCTTTCCCCTGCCGCGATCTCTTCGAACCACGGCTGAACGGTTCGCAGCGAGGAGAACGCGGTGGTCACCAGAACTAGTACGATCGCAAGTCGAAGGGTCCGATGCATCCGGCGGCTCCAACGTGGGCAGAAAAGGGTGGCGAGCCGGAGCCCGGTAAGGCCCGGCCCGCCTGGGGGTCCAACGTTGCAGATCGTTAGAATTCAAGCCGCAGGGCAAGCTGCAGGTTCCGAGGCAGCCGGGTCCCGGTGACCTGGCCAAAGCGCGCACTGACCTGTCTTCCCTGTGCATCGAATCGAGCGGCGTTATCCACCCCAGCGTACTGCGTGTGGTTGAACACATTATAGAATTCACCACGAAGCTGGATGCGGACTTTCTCCCGAACCGGGAAGTTCTTCATCACTGTCAGGTCCCAGTTATGTATCCCGGGCCTGCGGAATACGTCCCGAGGAGCGTTGCCGAACTCGTTCAGTTCAGGCGGCGCGAAAGCATTGGTATTGAACCAGCGATCGAAGTTGCGCTCGTTGCGCGGAATGAGGGGATTCTGGAGCATCCACACACGAGGCGCATCGCCGCCGCCCTGACGATCGAGGTTGTCGGTGCGGCTGAAATTGATGCCGGTTGGCTGTCCGCTGGAGAAGGTGGTGATTCCGGCAAGCTCCCAGTTGTGAAAGATGCCCTTGGTGACCGCGTTCTTTCCGAAAGCTCCAACGTTTGGAACCGACCACAGGTAGTTGAAGATGAACATGTGGGTCTGGTCGAAGCTGAGTTTGCCGTAAAGATAGCTGCGGTAGTCGCGGTATTGCGGCAGGAACGCCCCATCCTGATCCGAGATTCCCATGGCCTTGGACCAGGTGTAGGCTAGACCGTACTGAAGGCCGCGAGCGTAGCGGCGGTTTAAGCCGACCTGGAGCGCGTGGTAGTTCGAGTAACCCGAGTTCTCCAGGTAGTTAACGTTCTGATAGCCGAAGATCGGTCGCAGGAAGTTATCCGGCAGAGGCCGATTGGTCGTGCGGTCCTGGCTTGACGGGAGGAACCGGACGCCGGGGGCGAGCACGTTCAGGTTGCGTCGCTGATAGAGGTGCCGTCCCGTGTTGCCGACGTAAGAGACGTCGAGGACGCTGCCGAAACCGATGTCGCGCTGGATACCGAGGGACCACCGGTAAACGGTGGCCGGTTTAAAATCGAGTTCGAAGGCCTGCACGTTGACCGGTGGGAAGAGCACGCCCGACGAACTCAGGTACGAGTTCATATCGCTGTAGAAGATCGTCGGGGTCTCGATCAACGGCACGGAGGTCATCGGCGTCCCGGTGGAAGCGCCCGACGAGGAGATAGTCTGCTTAGTGACGGCGATTCCCCCGCGCACGACGGTCTTGTAGTCTCCCGCCACGTCATAGGCGAACCCGAAGCGTGGCGCCAACTGGATGGGCGGCACATTACGCCATCCGTCGGGATAGCTCGGGTCAACCCCGACCAACATGCCGTTAAGGCGATCGCCGTGATTCGGCACATAGGCGCCGATGTAGGGTTGCGGGAAGGCCTGGCCGTTCAGCGGATTGATGGCGGCACGGCGGCCGTCGGGTCCGATGCCGGGATAGAAGTAGGTCGGCATTCGTGCGGGATCCAAACGGCTGAGCGCTAGCGCGGCGCCCAGGTTGTTGCGGAGCCGCCACGGTGTGAACCAGTGGAAGCGCATTCCGTAGTCGATGTTGAGACGCCGGTTGACTTTCCAGGAGTCCTGGGCAAACCATTCGACCGTGGTCGCCTTGGCCTGGCCGTTAATCATGGCGTTGGCTTCCGCGTAGCTCCGGAAATTTCCAAGAACGGCGTTGGCGAACGGGTGATTCGAATCGAGCGGATTGTTGCGATCACGAGAGAAGTCGAAGCTCCCCATGTGCCCGCCGCCGGAGGAGCGCGGTCCTTCGCTGGCGTGGTTGCGTTCATAGAAGACTCCGAAGTTCATCGTGTGGGCGCCTTTGATCCAGCTCAGGTTGTTGGTGAAATAGTAGCGCTCGTCGCGCGCGGCGATGGGCGTCCGGAGGTCGAAGCCGACGTTGACCGCGTTCGGGAGCCCGCCGAAGGTCATGCGGGGAATCAGATTCAGCGGGTTCGCCTCGGGGTGGAGCTGGCGCAGCCCTGCCAAGCCGACATTCTCTCTGCGGGCATTCCGCAGATCGAACTCGTCGGTCAGCGTTCCCAGCTCCTCCGTGGTGCCGAAGCCAAAATCGAACTCGTTCACGATGTTCGGCGAGATCGTGCGGGTGTAGCTGGCCGAGTACTGGCGGTTCGGGTAGAGGTAGTGGTGCGGCTGCATGAACACGTTCGAGCTGAGAGCGATACCCTGGAACTGGCCCTGCAGATCGGAGCTCCAGAAGCGCGGCCGGAAGGTCACGCGGTCCTTGGACGAGATCAGGTAGTCCACCTTGAGCTGGGTCTGATGCTTCGGCTGGCGGCGAATTTCCTGAAACTGATAGTTAAAAGCGCCGCCGGTCAGGCTCAAATTCGTCTGATTGGGCGCGGGGAAAATATTCAGCATCGCCTGCCCGAGCGGGTTGATGCGCGAGGCCGGGACAACATTGTTCGGGAATGGCGTCTGCGTGTTCGGGTCAAACACAGGAATCAGTACTCCATTCTGATCGAACGACTGTGAAAAGTTTCCGGCCCGTTCGAGCGCCGTCGGCACCGTGGCCTCATAGCGCGGAGTCGGAAGCTTGATTCCCCAATCTTCGCGGCTCACGAAGAAGAAGAGTTTTTCGCGGTTGCTGTTGAACTTGCCCGGAATGTAAACCGGGCCACCGAAAGTGACCCCGAGGGTGTTGTAGCGGGTCAGCGGCCGCGGAATCCCCAACCGGTTGTTGAAGAAATCGTTGGCGTTGAACTGCTCATGGCGCTTGAACCAATAGGCGCTGCCGTGGAACTCGCGCGTTCCGGACTTGGAGACGATGTTGACGGAGGCGCCAGGCAGTCGGCCATCCTCGGCGAGGTAGGACATGGACTTGACGCTGACCTCTTCAATGGCGTCCATGCTGACCGAGATGGTGAAGAAGTTCAGCACGTCGATGTCGTTGCCGGGCTGACCGTCGAGCGAGAAGGTGTTCCAGTGGCTGCGGGCGCCCTGCATGTTCGGCGTCTCGGTCCCCCAGTTTCCGCCCAGAGAATCGCTGCTGATCGTCTGCGAGACGCCGGGCAGGATCGTCATCAGAGAAACGATGTCGCGGCCGCGCGACATCAGGCCGCCCAACTGCTTGTCGGTAATCAGGGCCGTATTGCCCGAGGTTTCGGCCTGCACCATGGCGCCCTGCGCCATGACCGTGACGGTCTCGGTGGTCGATCCGATCGCCAGGGCTATATTGCCGACCGTGAGGATTTGGTTTGCATTGAGAATGATGTTCTTCTTCTCGTAGACACTGAAGCCGTCGGCCTGCACGCGAATGGTGTAGCTGGACGGCTGCATGCCGGGGAAGACAAATGCGCCGGTCTCGCTGGTCTGTGCGGTTTGGACCTCGCGAGTGCGCTCGTTTTCGGCCGTGACCTTCGCGCCAACAATCACGTTTCCTGAAGGATCAAGCACGGAGCCCGAAATTCGGCCGGAGACCTGCGCCAACAACCCGGCCGGAAGCAGGAGGACCGCCGCCAGCGAGAGGAGCGCGGTAGAACGGGTGCGAAACAGCATGGAAACCTCCCAACAGAATCCGTGTCTTTCCGCACAACCGGCACCGTTCGCGCACACCCACCCCCCATGCACCGCGTTGCGGCACGGCGGAACGCGACAGCTTACAGCCGGAAGACGTTCAGACTATGCCGGTGTAGTCATTACACCAGTGGAGTGATCATACAGTTACCGCGAGGCAAGCGCAAGAACTATTGATAAGAATTTAGATTAAGACTTGCTCACTCCGAAGAATTGCTTGAGCGATAGTTACCGATCGTTTCGGACACCTGCAACGCCCTTCCGTAGACCCGCAGGTTGTGGATCTCTCCTCGGAAGCCGGGGCCGATTCGCAGCACCTTGCCGCCGTTGGCCGAGCGAAGGTTCGGACTGAAGCGGCCCCATCCGAACTGGCGGTGCTCGCCTCCATCGCAGAGCCGGCCATCGATGACGAAAGAGATCACCTTCGGCCCGCCATCGACGATTACGGCGACGTGATGGGGCTTGCTGGCCGTCAGCATCCCGGGGTCCGATGTCCAGCGATTCTCTGTCTGACCGTCGTTCAGACGGATCTCCACCGCGCCGTCGCGTGCCGTCGCCAGGAAGAATCCCCTGCCGTCAGCGCTCCGATTGTCGAGCAGAACCTGGCCGGCGTCGAGCGCAGGAAGGGTCACCCGAAGGTCGATGGAAAATCCGGCACGCAGGTCTTCGCTGCCGTGCAAACCCTGGCGCGACCGCTGGATGAATAGCGGAAGGTTTGGCGCTTCGGCTATCGAAGGAACAGACTCGCCCGGCCGGGGCAGTTCCAGAAGCAGGCGCTCGCCTGCTACGCGCTGATCGGGTGCAAACTGGTTCCAGAGGCCGTTCAATAGAGCCGGGTCGATCTCGTGCACCCGCGCGATCTCCTTCTGCGTTTCCGTCAGGAAGTACTTGCCGGATTCTTCAATCAGGTCCGGGTAGCTCATCCGGATGATCGGGTCGTCGTCATAGAGCACGATCTCGGGCTGGGACCAGCGGATGATCTTCCCGCGCGGTGAGTCGGCCTCGATGCCACCAGCGAGCCAGACGGGATTGCGCTCTTCATAGGCGATGGTGCGGCGGCGCGGATGCTCGCGGATGAAGCGGCCACCGTGGTTATGAAACCAGTAGAGGAACTTTCCATTTTCGCAGCGCCAGGCGAAGTTGGCGGCGCGCGGGTGTTTCATAAGCCGGCCGTCGGCGAAGCGCATATACTCAGGGGTCTCCCACGTCCGGCCACCGTCGCGGCTGTAGGTGTAGGCAGGGTGACCGTCGA
The DNA here is from genome assembly GCA_046289265.1 of Bryobacteraceae bacterium. Taxonomy (GTDB): domain Bacteria; phylum Acidobacteriota; class Terriglobia; order Bryobacterales; family Bryobacteraceae; genus JBKBWD01. Next base: position 23,471 of record JBKBWD010000049.1, read on the forward strand.
TGGTCCGGTAGACACAGAACAGCGATCCGTCGCTGAGTTCGGAGTAGCTCTGTTCGGCCGCGATCGGTCCGCCTCCGGGCGGCGTACGGATGCCGACGTCTCCCTCGGGCAAAGTTTCCCAACGGATCTTTTCCGGATCGCGCTCGGTCAGGATGTTGTCGCTGCGCAACAGAGCGCCTTCGTTGGAGGTGAAGAAACCCTCGCCGAAGCCTCCCACCTTGATCAACGGAACGTACCCGGCGCCGCGGTGCGTAAAAGCCTTCCCAACGTTCCAGAAAAACTTCAGCTTGCCGCCATACGGGTTGCGCCGGTCGATTTCGAAGTCGCGCATCGGGATGTCATACCGTCTGGCTGACCAGGTGCGGCCGTGGTCGTCGCTGTATTTGAAGACGAAGTGGCCCAGGCTGTCGACCCGGCGGCAGAAGCCGTCCGGGTAGGCCGGCTTGTCGGCGATCACTTGGCGCACATTGTCGGTATTGTGGTTGTAAAAGACGTAAATCCGGCCGGAAGGCACCTTGAGCAGGACAGCGTAGGAGGCCTCGGGGCCGTCCGTGGGCTCGACGTCTACGGGTTCCGACCAGGTCCGGCCTTGATCGGTACTGCGCCGAGTCACGATATGCTGGCCGCCGGCGCCCTCAACGCCGGGACCGGTCGTGATCACGCAGAGCCATGCGCCGTCATCCGTCTTGACGACGTAGGGCTGGTCCGAGTATCCCTCATCGGGAATAACATGCCCGGTCGCGATGTTGCGCGGATCAGGCGTCTGTGCCGCCAGGGCGGCCAGGCAGGCGAGCAGACAAAATACGGAGCTTCTCACGCCGTGTCCGCGTTCAGGCGAAGATGCCCTTGTGCACTACGCCGGCAACGTCGGTCAGGCGGAAGTCGCGGCCCGAGTAGCGATACGTGAGCTTCTCGTGGTCGAGGCCGAGCAGCGCCAGCACGGTCGCGTGGAAGTCGTGGATGTGCATCCGGTTCTCGGCCGCATGATAGCCGAACTCGTCGGTGGCTCCGTATGCGAAGCCCGCCTTGACGCCGCCACCGGCCATCCAGATCGTGTAGCCGTAGGGGTTGTGGTCCCGGCCGTTGCTTCCTTCCGAAACAGGAGTGCGTCCGAATTCACCGGCCCAGATGACGAGCGTATCCTTGAGGAGTCCGCGCGCCTTCAGGTCCTTGAGCAGTCCGGCGATGGGCTTATCGACCTCGGCCGCGTTCTCGTTGTGCTTGACGAAGAGGTCGGAGTGCTGGTCCCACTTGTAGCTGTGGGTGCATTGGATAAAGCGCACGTCGGCTTCGGCCAGACGCCGGGCCAGGAGGCACTGCCATCCGAAATCGGCGGTCTTGGGATTGTCGATGCCGTATAGCTTTTTCGTCGCCTCCGACTCTCCGGAAACATCGAACACCCGGGCTGCCTCGGCTTGCATTCGGAAAGCCATTTCGAAGGACTGGATGCGCGTCTCCAGTTCGTCGTCGAGCTTTCGGAGTTCCTGGTGCCTGCGATTGATCGCCTGGATCATATCGAGCTCATACCGCTGCTGCTCGCGGGTGAGGCCGGCATTGGTGAGATACTCGATGGGTTCCTTCTGAATCTCGGCGACCTGCATTCCCGCGTGGCCGATCGCGGTGCCCTGGAAGGAGCCGGGCAGGAAGCCGGAACTCCAGTTCTTCGCGCCGCCGTGCGAAAGCGCCGGCTTAATCGTAATGTAGCCGGGGAGATTGCGATTCTCCGACCCGAGTCCGTAGAGCACCCAGGAGCCCATGCTCGGGCGAGTGAAGGTGAAAGTCCCGGTGAAGGTCTGGAGCAGCGCGGCGCCGTGATCGACGCCTTCGCCCACCATCGAACGGATCACGCACAGGTCGTCGATGCACTCGCGAACATGCGGGAATAGATCGCTCACTGGAAGGCCGCACTCGCCGCTGTTACGGAAGTTCCAGGGCGACTTCATCAGCCCGCCGAGTTTCCCAGCCGCGAAGGCGAGCGGCGTCTTGATGGGGAGTGGCTTGCCATCATTAGCGTCCAGATAAGGCTTCGGATCGAAGGTGTCGATCGAGGAGGGCCCGCCGTGCATAAACAGAAAGATGACGCGCTTGGCGCGCGACGGAAAGTGTGGCGACCGCGGCGCCAGCGGGTTGGTTGAAACCGACGACGCCTCGGCAAGCAGGCTTCCCAGGCCCAGGAATCCGAACCCGCAGGCCGCCCCGCGGAGCATCGCGCGGCGGGACAGCATCGAACTTTTTGGCGGCTTCGTAATGAAATTGCGGATGTCCATGGGCGCTCCTCAGTAAACGTAGATAAATTCGTTGGATGCCATCAGGACACGGCAGAGGCTCTGCCATGCCTTCTCTTCGCCGATCTCCTGCCACCTCTGCCGGAAACTTTGGACATAGGTTAAACCGGCATCGATCTCAGCGGCTTCGGGACGGCGCTGCAGCGTGACGATATAAGCTCGCTCCAGGCGCCGCGAATCCTGCTGCTCTTCCGCCAGCAGGCGTCTGGCGAGCGACTCAGCCTGCCGCTGCACCAGCGGACTGTTCATCAGGAACAGCGCCTGCGTCGCTACGGTGGTCGAGTTGCGCTTCCCTTCGGGGCTGGCGGCATCGCCGAAATCGAAGAGTGTGTACAGCGTCGGGAGGTTCGAGCGCCGCAGCGGAAGATAGATGCTGCGCCGATCCGTGCTCTCCGGACTCATGCTGATGCGGCTGGCACTGGTCTCTCCATCCGTTCCGACGCCGGGATCGAGCGTGCCTCCCATCGTCAGGTCGAGGTTGCCGCCGATGGCCAGGAGCGAGTCGCGCAACTCCTCGATGCTCAGCCGGCGCTTGGGGAAGCGGGATAGCAGACGGTTCTCCGGGTCCTTCGCCTTCTTGGTCTCATCGAAAGCGGCGCTCATGCGGTACGTGCTCGACAACATGATCATCCGGTGCATCTTCTTGATCGACCAGCCGTTGTCGATGAACTGCCGGGCCAGGTAGTCGAGCAGTTCCGGATGGGTCGGCTTTTCGCCAAGCTTGCCGAAGTTGTCCGGTGTCCGCACGAGCCCCTCGCCGAAGTGGCCCTGCCAGATCCGATTCACCATGACGCGGGGCGGAAGCGGGTTTTCGCCCGAGACGATCCAGTTGGCCAACTCCAGACGCCCGCTGGCAGTATGAATATCAGGCTCTCCGTCACTCAGGATTGAAGGGAAGGCGCGGCCGACGGGCTCGCCGAGGTTGTTGTGATCGCCGCGGACGAAGACCTTCTGCTCGATCGGTTCCCCTTCCCGAACGGCGCACGCCATCGGGATCTCTTCGGTCGGGGCGGACCGTTCCAGTTCAATGCGCTCGGCGATCAGCGCACGAACGGCCTCGGCCTTTTCCTCCGGCAGCGAATCGATCTGCTCTTCCGCCGACAGGTACAGCGGGCCGTTCGAGTCGATCCAGACCGCATGGAAGAAGGGCGCATCCTCGGGCCGGGTCTCCGGGCGCGGACCGGCCAGCTTTCCCGATGCCGGATAGGTCTTGCGGGCATTCTTCCACCAGCTCAGATCCTGGTCGTATTGGTAGGCGCCTTTTTCGAACTCGACGCGGTAGTGCTCGGCAACCTGGCGGCGCTCATCGTCCGTTGCGGCGTGCCACTTCGCCAGTTCCGGCCGGGCCTCGTCCTTCAGGTAGCCGGCCCAGCGGACCAGGACGCGCTCTTCAAGTTCGAGTTCTGCCGCCACCTTCGCGGGCGCTTCGCCTCCGGCGTAGATGCGGTGGGCACCCAGCATGTACTCGGGCATCTTCGCCTTGCGAGCATCACGAGTGCGCTTGGCTTCGCGGTCGAAATCCAGGATCTTCTGGATCTTGCCTTCCACCTCGAGCACGGCGTCCCAACGCTCTTTGAACTCCTTGTAGCGCTCCTCTGGAACCAGCGGCGTCTCAACGGGGGGGCCGGTCTCGCCCTTGGCGTAGCTGAGCGTGCTGGCGAAGATGGCCGCCATGGAGTAGTAATCTTTCGTGGCAATCGGGTCGAACTTGTGATCGTGGCAGCGGGCACAGGCAACCGTGAGTCCCAGCAGCGCCTTGGAGGTCACATCGATCTGGTCATCGACCACGTCGTATCGCTTCAGGACCAGATCCTTCTGCGCCAGCGCCTTCTTGCCGAGCGCCAGGAAGCCCGTGGCTACGATCCCGCTCGGCCCCACTCCGGCGCTCTCGTCGGCGGCCAGGATGTCGCCGGCGAGTTGTTCGCGGACGAACTGGTCATAGGGCTTGTCTTCGTTGAAGGCCTGAACGACGTAGTCGCGGTAGCGCCAGGCATGAGGGTAGCGGTGGTCCTCGTCGCTGCCGGTCGAATCGGCGTAGCGCATCACGTCGAGCCAGTGGCGGCCCCAACGCTCGCCGTAGCGCGGCGAAGCGAGGAGACGGTCGATGACCTTCGCGAAGGCATCGGGCGAGTCGTCCCGGACAAAGTCGCGGATCTCCTGCTCTGTGGGAGGCAGGCCGGTCAGATCGTACGTGGCCCGGCGAAGCAGCGTGACCTTATCAGCCGGGGGCGCCGGGGTAAGCCCCTTGCCTTCGAGCCTGGCCAAAATGAACTGATCGATCGGGCTGGCGGCCCAATCTTTCCGGGCCGTCTCGGGCGGCGCCGCCTTCGAGAGCGGCCGGAACGACCAGAAGTTGCGGTCTTCTTCGGTGATGACGCCCTTCGCCGTCCGGACGCCGGTGGAGGAGGCTCCGCCGGGCAGCGGCGCGCCGTGACCGATCCACGCGCGGACCGCCGAAAGCTTCTCTTCGGGCAGCTTGCCTTGCGGCGGCATCTTGACGCGGTGCTCGTAGGAGAGTGCACGGAAGAGCAGGCTCGCCTCGGGCTGATCCGGAGCGCCGAAGAAGCCCGCGGCCGCAGCCTCGCGCAGTCCGTCTGCTGAGCTGAGGTCCAGCCCGCCGGTCTTGACTTTCTGGTTGTGGCAAGCCTGGCAGCTATTCGCGAAGACGGGACGGACACTCTTCTCGAAGAACTCAACCTGCTCGGGCGATTGGGCAAAGATGGAAGGCAGAGCGAAACAAATTAGTGCACCGGCGGCGATGAGCAGTTTCATTTTGGCCAACACCAACAGGATCGACCGTGATGCTACGGGACCCTACTGAATTTTCTGGTTACCTATTCTATCGTCTTCTTACGAGCGCGGCCTCCACCCGATTTACAGATTCGACGTGGCAGCGCCGCGTGTCGCAGGAAAACAGTTCCGAATTACGGAACCGAGTCCGGCAACCGGGTACACCTAGATCATACGTCTGCGCATCGGCTCCCGCAAGGACGCGGACCAAATCGGGACGGTCCGAATGAGTCACAATGCGAGTATGCGTCTGGCTCGCGCCGCCGTGGTCCTCGCCGTGATTCTGCAGGCGCAGACTCCGCCCCGGAGTCTGGACGTTGCGATCGCGGCACTGCAGCGGGGAGATCCCGCAGGCGCAGAGTCGCCTGCAAGAAGAGCTACCGAAGAACAGCCGGCTTCGGCCCTTGCCTGGAAGCTACTCGGAATGGCGTTGGCGGCACAGGAGCGGTTCGAGGAGGCGGCGGAACCGTTCGAACGCGCCTGCCGACTCGATCCGCGGGAGGAGAACGCCTGCTACTACCATGCCCGCAACCTGTACGCCTTAAGCCGGCTGGACGATTCCGAGCGGGCGTTTCGGACGGCCTTGCGGCATACGCGGCAGCGGGGCCGGGTTCTGCATGGCATGGCCCTGACGCTCGAAGCGCTCGGCAATCACGCCGAAGCGGAGAAGCACTATAGGGAGGCCATCGACTCCGGAGAGGGCCGCGCGCTGAAGGACTACGGCATGTTCCTCTTCCGGCAAGGGCGCGGCGAGGAGAGCCTTAAAATCCTGCGGCACGCGGAGGCGCCCGAAGAACTGGCTCGCGTCGAAAAGACGCTGCAAAGCCTGCCGACTTCGGCTTCCGGCGGCTTCGCCTACGGGCCGCCGGGATTCACCGGCACACCGCTCGCCATGGTGACTCGGAACGCGGCCGAGGGCCATAAATATCTCCCCGAGACCATGATGGGCGGGGTCGCCGTGTTCGACTTCGACAACGACGGCCTCCCAGACATTTACGTGACCAATGGCGCCGCCCTGCCCTCGCTCGAAAAGAGCGACCCGTCCTACTGGAACCGGCTCTTTCGAAACAACGGCGACGGAACGTACACGGACGTCACCGAACAGGCGGGCGTCATGGGCTACGGCTACTCGATGGGCGCCGCCGCAGCCGACTTCGACAACGATGGGTGGGTCGATCTGTTCATCACGGGCGTCCGGTCGAACATCCTGTATAAGAACCTCGGCAACGGCAGGTTCGAGGATGTCACTGCGAAGGCCGGAGTGGCTGGAGACGGCAAGTGGTCCGTTTCGGCCGGATGGCTGGACTTCGACCAGGACGGCTTGCTGGACTTGTTCGTGGTCCGATACGTCGTGTGGGACCCCGCACGCGAAACGTTCTGCGGAGACCGCAAGCCGGGCCATCGAACGTACTGCCACCCGAAGCTTTACGAACCCCTTCCGAACCTTCTCTACAGGAACGAAGGCGGCGGCAGGTTTCGCGATGTCTCGAAAGAGTCGGGCATTGCGGAGCACCTGGGTAAAGGTATGGGATTGGCAATCGGCGACTATGACGGCGACGGGCGGCTGGACGTGTTCGTCGCCAACGATACGGTGCCGAACTTCCTGTTCCGGAATCTCGGGGGAGGCAAATATCAGGAGGTGGCCGTCGAAGCCGGCGTCGCGATGATCGACGATGGCAGGCCGATTTCATCGATGGGAGTCGGGTTTCTCGACTTCGACAATGACGGCCGCGAGGACATCTTCATCACGGCCCTCAGCAACGAAACCTTTCCTCTGTTCCGCAACCTCGGGCCGAGCGGATTCCAGGACATCACGGCGCCGAGCAAGCTGGCGATCCACAGCCTGCCTTGGTCGGGATGGGGCGTCGGGATGATCGACCTCGACAACGACGGGCATAAGGACCTGTTCACCGCCAACGGGCACGTGATGGACAACGCCGAGTTGACCTCAAGCCGCAAGTCGCGCCAGCCGAACACCGTCTTCCGCAATCGCGGCGACGGATCCTTTTCGGTCGAAGTTCTGCCGGGCGAGGCGATGCATCGCGGACTCGCCTTCGCCGATTTCAATCGCGACGGCAAGATGGACGCGATCGTGACGCGGCTGAATGAAGCGCCGCTGGTCCTGACCAACGCGACGGAGAAGGCCGGCAACTGGATCGGGCTGAAGCTGACGGCAAACCCGGCCTCCGGGCAGGCGATCGGGGCCCACGTGAAGGTCGAGACCGAAGACGGAGCGCAGTGGAGCCGCCTCATGCCGTACTTCGGCTACGCCTCAAGCAGCGAGCCCGTCGTTCACTTCGGCCTGGGGAAGCGCAGGATTGCGCGCAGCATTGAGATTGTCTGGCCCTCGGGATGCCGGCAGTCACTCGGGGACGTCGCCGCAAACCGCTACGTCCAGGTGGAGCGTGACTGCGGCGACGGGGCGGCGGAGCCATGGGCCTACATTGGCAGCGCCGCGTGCGCGCAGTGCCATCCGGCGATTTACAAGAGCTTCCGGCAAACCGCGATGGCCCGCAGCAGCGGACCAACATCCAGTGCGGCGTTCCGGGAGGGATTTCAGCCGGGCAGCTTCCGCGATAGCAAGATCGACGCGCGGTACCGCGTCTTTGAGGAGGGTGGGCAGCACCAGTTCGAATTCGTTCGGCAATTTTCGAACGGCAAGGGGACGCTGGACTATTTCATCGGGTCCGGGTCGGTGGGGCGCAGCTTCCTTTCTGTCCGGGACGGTTTCCTTTTCCAGGCGCCCGTATCGTTGTATGCGAGCGCGAATCGCTGGGACGTCTCCCCCGGCTTCCGTGGATACGAGTCGGTCACGTTCACGCGGCCGGTGACCTCCGAGTGTCTCCAATGTCATGCAAGCCGTCTCCAGCCAGTCAAGGGCACGCAGAATGGGTTTCAGTCGCCGCCGTTCCTGGAGGAAGGGATCTCCTGTGAACGATGCCACGGCCCCGGCTCCGGACATGTCGCGTCGGTACGGGCCGGGCATTCGAAGCCCGCTATCGTGAATCCAGCCAAGCTGGAGCCGGCTCGGCGCGACGACGTCTGCGCGCAGTGTCACCTGACCGGGGAGGCGCGGATCTTCAAAGCCAACCGGGCGATCGAACAGTACCGCCCGGGTGATCGGCTGTCGGATTATGTCGTTTCGTTTGTCTCGACGTCGGCGGCGCAGTCGCGTCTCCATGTGACCAGTCACCAGGAGAAGCTGCTGCAGAGCCGGTGCAAAACTGCGAGCGGGGACCGGCTCTGGTGCGGCACATGCCATGACCCGCACTCCACCGTGCCCGCATCGGCGAAGGCGGCGCACTATCGGAACAAGTGCCTGTCGTGCCATCAGGACGGCGAATGTAAAGAACGGACACCGGTCCGGGCCGCCCGCAATTACGACTGCACGGCGTGTCATATGCCCACAACACCTCCGGTGGATGTGGAGCATGCGGTCTACACGGACCACTCGATTCCCCGACGGAGCGTCTCGCAAGGGAAATCGGCGTCCGGGAAACCGGCTCTGAGCGAGTTGGTCCCAGTCTCCGGCACGAATACCGGACCGCGGGAGCTTGGGTTGGCTTACATCCGCGTCGGACACAGATATGGAATTCGGGAGGCATTCCCGCGGGCGTTCGATCTGCTCAAACAGGCAGCAGCCGAAGGAGCAGACGACCCCGTGTTCCTGGTGCAACTGGCATATCTGTTCGACCAGAACGGCGAGCCGTCCCGGGCGCGAGAGCTGTATGAGAAGGCTTACCGGATGGACCCCTCGGAAACCGAGGCGGCGCTGAACCTGGGTTCCATATACGCCAATGAAGGAAGGCTTTCGGAGGCGATCCTGCTCTGGCACGACGCACTCTCACGCAACCCCGGACTCGACGCGGCGCGGATCAATCTGGCACTGGCATATCTCAGGTTGGGCGACCCTGAGACGGCCCGGTCCACATTGCTGCGAGCCTTGGTCTATAGTCCCGATCTGCCTGCCGCCCAGCGCCTCCTGGAGCAGATTCCGACGCCCCGGAAGTGACATTCGCCACTCTAACCAGCCCGGCTATGAGATAGCGTAACAGCGGATCCCAAAACTAACATAATTAAAATCGATTAATTCTCATTGCACGCCGGCATGCGCGAACTATAATGCCAACATTGTTTCAAATGTGACTGGATCACAGTTATGCTCCCGGCGGACTGCTGCGCCCAGAAGCAAACAAACATGTTGGCCCGGCGTAGGGACTAAGCGGTAAGCCTGTGCAGGGCTTTTTAAAACCAGGGTCTTTCAACAAATGACACTCAAGAGAGTCTTCTGCTTTCTGCTTGTGGCCAGCCTTGCGCTGGCGCAACTGAATCGTGGAACTATTACCGGACTCGTGCAGGATTCAACCGGCGCGGCAATTCCGGGCGTCAAGGTTGTGCTCGAGAGCACGGCAACAGGTTCCAAAACTGAAACTATTACAAACAACTTCGGACAGTACACGGCTCCGGCCCTGCCGGTCGGTGTGTACAACATCAGCTTCGAAGCGCCTGCGTTCAAGCGCCTGGTCCAGACCGGCGTCTCGCTCGGCGTTACGGAAGTTGTGCGTGTCAACGTGACACTCGAAATCGGCGCCACTTCCGAATCGGTCACCGTCAGCTCGGAAATCCCGAAGCTGGCGACGGACTCGCCGGAGGTCGGAACAAGCCTCGGCAACAAACAGCTTATCGATCTGCCGCTGTCCTTCTCGGGCGCGCGCCTGGCGGAAAACTTCGCCTACAAAGTAACCCCGGGCGTCTCTGGCAATAGCTGGAACAGCAACATCAACGGCAGCACGAACTTTTCGAAAGAGACGCTGCTCGACGGCGCTACCGTGACCACGTACCTCGCCGGCCACTTCGGCGAGTCCTCGGTGTCGGTGGAAGCGCTGCAGGAGTTCAAGATCCAGACCAGCGGCATGTCGGCCGAGTTCGGCCGCGCCCAGGGCGGGGTCTTCAACTATGTCATGAAGTCGGGCGCCAATGAGATCCACGGCAGCGCCTACGGCAGCTTCCGGAATGAGGCTCTCAACGCAAATACGCCCGTGAACAACTTCCGCGGCGTGGATCGTCCTCCGGACCGCCAGCAGAACTATGCGTTCTCCTTCGGCGGCCCCGTCTATATTCCGAAAGTCTACGACGGCCGGAACAAGACCTTCTTCTACAGCACCTTTGAGCGCTTCAAGCGCCGGATCGACGGCTTCGGTCCGCCGAACACCCATGCGCCGCAACCCGAGTGGCTCGACGGTGACCTGAGCCGCCTGCTGCAAGGCGTGGTGCCCAACCAGACCGACGCGCTTGGCCGCCAGGTGATGCGCGGCGGCATCTACGATCCCGCGACCTTCCGGCAGTTGGAGAGCGGTCGCTGGGTGGGCGAGATGTTCCCGAATAACCGGATCCCGGTTTCTCGCTTCAGCAATGTTGCGCAGCGGGTCAATAACATAGTCCGTAACGGCTATCTTCCGACCGAGCGCAACCCCGATGGGACGATCCCCCTCCAGAACAACGCGATCCGGCCGGTAGTCAACACGCCGATGTTCGACCAATACCAGTTCTCGACCAAGGTCGATCAGATGCTGCCGAATAATCAGCGGATCTCGGGCTCTTACAGCTACAACGCCCGTCCCCGGCTGCTTCTCGACCAGAGCCGGCTGTGGAATCCGGACGATCCGATGGGTGGCCCGCTCACCTCAGCTCGCCAGCAGCGGATCAAGTCCTCGCTGGTCCGGCTGGCGCATGACGCCAATATTACTCCCACGCTCCTGAACAACTTCACCGTCTACTACAACCGCATGGCGAACCCGAACCAGGGCGCCTTCCGTCACATTGACGGCGCCCGAGAGCTTGGGATTGGCAACCTGAGTACGTACGGCTTCCCGTTCATCAATTGGGGCGGCGGTCCGTTCGTACCTCTCACGAACATAGGCGATCCCCAGAACGACTTCCAGGTCTACATGGGCTTCGGTTTCCTGAATACGGTCAGCATGTCCAAGGGCCGTCACTTCATGAAGGCCGGCATCGATCACCGCCGGAATCACCTGAACACCCGGCCCACCCACGGCGGATCGTTCAATTTCAACGCGCGCGGTACTGCGATTCCGAATGAGGCTTTCGCCGGCAACCAGACCGGCTATGCTTTTGCGAGCTATCTGTTGGGCATCGTCGACAGCGCCGGGCTGAGTGACCCGATCGGCCTAGGCGGCCGCCGTTCCTACACCGCCCTGTTCTTCCAGGATGACTTCAAGGTCAGCAGCACCCTGACCCTCAACCTGGGACTGCGCTGGGAGTTCCAGCACCCGTTCACCGAGGTCGGGAACCGGCTCTCGAGTTGGAGCCCGAATGTTAGGGATCCCGAATCGGGGCTGATGGGCGCCTACCAGTTCGCGGGCAACTGCAACGTCTGCACGGGCCGCGACTACTTCGGCGTCCGCTCATTCCGCGACTTCGGTCCGCGTATCGGATTCGCATGGCGGCCGATGGACAAGTGGACCGTCCGAGGCTCTTACGGCATCATGTTCGAAGGAGATCTCTTCAACGGATTCAGCGGCACACCGCTGGGCAAGGCGACCACCGTTCAGTTCGGCGGCACGTACGTCCTGGGCTCCGATCCCGTCAATCCTTGGGCCGGCATCTTCAACTGGGACAATGGTTTCCCGACAGACCGGTTTGTCCCTGCCTTCCACGACCTCAGTTGGGGCAATCTGAACCGGCCCGGAATGGTGGATGAAAATTACGGCCGCAGCCCCTACACGCAGATGTGGAACCTCAACATCCAGCGCGAATTGGCTCGCAACACGGTTTTCGAACTCGGCTACGTGGCCAACAAGGTTACGGGCATTCGCTCCGGCGAGATGCGCCGGATCAACCAGATCCGTCCCGAGTGGCTGTCCACGTACGGGCGCAATTTGAACAACGCAGTGACCACTCCGCAGCAGGCTGCCGCGAACGGCATCGCCTATCCGTTCCCTGGCTTCAGGGGCACGGTGGCGAGCGCGCTGCGGGACTTCCCGCAGGCGGGGATGCTGGGGAACCAGACCGTCAATGTCTATGGAACGCCGATGGGCTTTTCCACTTATCACGCCATGCAAGTGGTCCTGAACAAGGAGTTCACACGCGGGCTGGTCACCTATGTCAACTACACCTGGTCGAAGAACCTGACCAACGTCGAATCCTCGATGGTCGGCAGCGACCCGGCGCCGCTCGACTTCTACAACCTGAGGCTCGAGAAGGCACTCGCGAACGACGATCAACCCCACCTGTTCAAGGGTTTCGTCAGCTATGAGCTGCCTATCGGCCGCGGGAAGACTTTCCTTGGCGGCGCCGGGCGCGTAACCAACGCGCTGTTCGGCGGCTGGACCGTAAACGCCATCGTCAACTACTTTGCCGGCGAACCCCTCGGCTTCATCGGCTCCAATCCCTTGAGCGGCGCCTGGAACGGCGGCACCAACCGCGCGAACGTTGCGGCCGGAAATCTCAAAAACCAGAATTTCCGAGTTCAAAACTTCGATTTCGCCAACCAAGGCGTTTCGGGCAACATGAATAACATGCTGCTCAACCGGGAGATTTTCTCCGATCCCGCCCCGCTCACGATTGGCACCGGCGGCCGACGGTACGGCGTCCGCCGGACCGCTATGCTGAACGAGGACTTCGGATTGCAAAAGAATGCTGCCATCAATGAGAAGTACTCGATCCAGTTCCGCGCGGAATTCCTGAATGGCTTCAACCGCACCCGGCTGGGCGCGCCGGTCACCAACGTGACTTCGCCGGTTTTCGGCCAGGTCACCTCGTTCACCGGAAATCGCGACATCCAGTTGGGTATCCGGCTGGACTTCTAGTCGTTACACCAAACTGAAGACAACCGCCCGCCCGGCAACGACCGGGCGGGCTTTTTTATGCAGCCCCCAACGGATGTTCACCCCAATGACGCACCACGATTCTGGGCACAAGCTCAAGCATTAACGGGATTTGCGACGG
>JBKBWD010000004.1:0-165686 GCA_046289265.1 Bryobacteraceae bacterium
ACCGGGCCTGCCTGAACGTCAGACACACGACTACAAGCGCCATGGCACCACCACGCTGTTTGCCGCATTCAATATCCTGAATGGCAAGGTCATTGGTACCTGCCAGTCGCGGCACCGCAGCCGGGAATTCGTTCGCTTCCTGAATCATCTCGAAAAGCAACTCCCGGCCGATCAGGAGATTCACCTGATCATGGACAACTACTGCACTCACAAAAGCGCGGAAGTACAGCGCTGGCTGAAACTGAAGAAGCGGCGGCGGTTCCATTTCCATTTCACTCCCACCAGCAGTTCGTGGCTCAACCAGGTCGAACGCTTCTTCGCGCTGATCACCGAGAGAATGATCCGTCGCGGGACGTTTCGCAGCGCCTCAGAGTTGGAGAAGGCCATCTACCAATGGCTGGCCAACTGGAACGGCGACCCGACGCCGTTCGTCTGGAAAACTTCCGCCGACGTCATCCTTGACAAGGTCCGGCGTTGTAAAGAATTACTTGAGACGGGAGACTAGCGCGGAGAGAAGCAGCTACAAACCCTTCATTTTCGAGCGAAAATGGAGGATATGCGATCCAAGAAGCCCGTCGTTGCTCTCTTCCTGGCGGCAACGCTGTTCGCCTCCACGCTCCCGGCCGACGAGGGCCTGTGGCTGCTCAACCGCTTCCCGTCCAAGACGGTCGAAGCCAAGTACGGATTCACCGTCACCGATGAGTTCCTCGAGAACATGCGGAAGGCGTCGGTCCGGTTCAACAACGGCGGCTCCGGCTCCTTCATCTCGCCGGACGGCCTGCTGTTCACGAACCACCACGTCGGATCCGACTGCATCCAGAAGCTGAGCACGGCCAAGGACGACTACATGAACAACGGCTTCTACGCGGCCACCCAGGCCGACGAGAAGGCCTGTCCCGACCTCGAGGTCAACGTCCTGCTTCAGATCGACGACGTCACCGCCAAGGTCAACGAGGGCGTCACCGCCCAGACCCCGCCCGCCGAGGCGAACAAGATCCGCCGCGAGAACATGACGCGTCTGGAGACCGAGTGCACCAACAGCACCGGAAATCGCTGCGACATCGTGCGGCTCTTCTCCGGCGGCGAGTATCACCTCTACCAGTACAAGAAGTACACCGACGTCCGGCTCGTGCTTGCCCCCGAGGTCGGCATCGCGGCCTTCGGCGGCGACCCCGACAACTTCACCTACCCGCGCTACTGCCTCGACTTCGCGCTCTTCCGCGCCTACGAAAACGGCAGCCCCGCCAACGTGAAGGACTACTTCCGCTGGAGCCGCGAAGGTGTGCAGGACGGCGAACTCGTCTTCGTGCCGGGCCACCCCGGAACCACGGGCCGCCTCGCGACGGTCTCCGAGCTGAACTTCTCGCGCGACCATTCCTATCCGCTCATTCAGCGCCGCCTCGTCTCGCTGATTCAGTCGCTCCAGGCCTACAGCGCCAAGGGCGCCGAAGCCAAGCGCATCGCCCGCGACAACCTCTTCAGCCAGCAGAACGGCTACAAAGCTTTCACCGGCTTCCTGCGCGGCCTGAACGATCCCAAACTGATGGCCCGCAAGGCCGAGGAGGAGAAGGATCTCCGCGCCAAAATCGCAGCCGACCCTGAAAAGCAGGCCGCTTACGGCAAGGTCTGGGATGAGGTGGAAGCCGCCTACAAGGACTACGCCGGCTTCTACACCGAGTTCTGGCTCCTGGAGCGTGGCGCCGCCCGCGGCTCCGACCTGCTCCGCCTCGCCCGCGACGTCCTGCGCTACGCAGAGGAGAAGGCCAAGCCCAACCAGGAGCGCCTGCGCGAGTACACCGACGCCAGCCTCCCCTCGCTCGAACAGGAGATGTACTCCAGCGCCCCGATCCACGACGAGATGGAAATCGTCGTCCTCGCCGACTACTTCCAGTTCCTCTCGAAGGAGCTCGGCGCCGAGCACGTCGTCGTCAAGGAGATCCTCGCCGGCCTCACACCCCGCGCCGTCGCTGAGCACTACGTCCGGACCTCCAAGCTCAAGGACGTTGAAGAGCGCCGCCGCCTCGCCAATGACCTCGAGGCCGTGCGCTCGACCGACGACGGCATGATTCGGCTCGCCCGCATCCTCGACCCGCGGGCGCGGAAGCTTCGCAAGGACTACGAGGACCGCATCGAAGCGGTCATCACCAGCAGCGCTTCGCGCATCGCGCAGGCCCGCTTCGCCATCTTCGGCTCGAACGAATACCCGGACGCCACCTTCACGCTCCGTGTGACCTACGGAACCGTCAAGGGCTACACGAACAGCGCCGGCCAGCCCGTCCCTTACGCGACGCGCTTCGACGGCGTGTACAAGCGCGCGAAGAAGATTGAGCCCTACCGCCTGCCGCAGAGTTGGAGCAAGGGCAAGAAGTCGCTCGACCTGACGACGCCCTTCAACTTCGTCACCACCACGGACACGCACGGAGGCAACTCCGGCAGTCCGACGCTGAACCGGAAGGGCGAGGTGGTCGGCATCCTATTCGACGGCAACATCGAAGGTCTGCCGAACCGGTTCCTCTTCACCGATGAGCAGGCACGCTCGGTGCACGTCGCCAGCCAGGGCATCATCGAATCGATGCGCAAGATCTACAAAGCCGACCGCATCCTAAAGGAGATCGGCCTGGAGAACTGATGGCTCGACACGGCGGAGCCGTGCTTGTCAAACTCGCACAATCTCACTTTTGAGGGAGTATAGGATCGCGAGGACCTCCTGGCGTTCCTGCGCACCAACGCCGTGCTCGTTCAAGGCTGCCAGAATGTCATCGATCCCGGCGATGAACTCCTGCTCGCTGATGTTCATGCCGGTGTGGGCACTTCGCATGTCGCGCCCCGAGTACGTTTCGGGGCCGCCGGCGCCCGCGCAGAAGAAGTCAAGCGCGTGCTTCTGCACTTTCTCGAGATCCACTTTCGGGTTTGTGAAGCGTGGAGCGATAATCGGGTTGGCCACGTGATTTCGGATGATGCTGTCGACGATGGCCGTTAACTTAGTCCGCCCACCCAAGCGTTCATACAACGTCGAAGGCTGCCTTGTTGAGCTTGTTCCCATGGTCTGTCCCTTCCCGACCTTTGAGAGATCGTTGCTCGTATGATAGCTCACACTCGACTTCGATCCACTCGGATCGCTAAAAACCAGGCGTCGAAAAAGGCGGACGGCAGAAGGACGAACCGCTCAATCGCGATCCGCGCGCTCCGGTGGTGGCGCGGCCGGTAGAGGTGCAGATCGACCCGGATGCGGTCGAACTGCGCGATGCCGCGTTGCGCCGGAATCGCGAACCGCAGCGTTGCCGCGTCGGTCTTCGCCGGCAATCGTTGCAAGCCCAACGGCAGGTTGCCCCGTGGAACGCTGGAGTCGGACAATACCACCTCCATTCCGATCAACTCCGGTTCCGCATCGGTACTGCGAACGATCATCTCGATCACACCGCAGCAGCCGAGATCGATCGGCGTGTCCAGCCGCTGAAATGCCCGCATGAGAACGTTGGACTCATCGACATTGGCGAAGTCATAGTCGATCGGAGTCGCACGGACCGTCAGGGCATTCTTCGGCCGAAGCAGCGTCCAGTGGGAAAGGATCCAATACTCCCCTGCAAACTCGATCACGAGCGGCTCGGCGGCACGCCCGAGGGAAGCTCTCGTTCGTGTGAGCGGCGGCGGAGCGACCAGCGGAGTGTGTCGGGAGAGATCCGGTAGCAGAATCGCGGCGCTGTGCAGATCCTTTGCGGGAGCAGCGACGCGCGCTGCGGCTTGCTCGCTGCGGCCTCGTCCCTCCCCGATGCCCCAGGGCACAGGAACTCGGACCAGGGCCAACGTCGCAAGCGCCGCAGCGCCGAGGCCCTGGACCGCAAACCCTGCGCGCAGCCGGGCGGGAGCCGGGTCCCATTGCTGGCTTCCGACTCGGGGCGCCATCGCGGCCACCACGAAACATCCGATCCCCGCCAGCACGGCCGCGAGCGCCGTATGTCCGACCGCCTGCGCCGCCACCCCCAGCTTCATCGCGACCACGGCGGCGAAGGCGTACAACTGGCCGGGTGACTCCGTCGCAACGTCGTCCTCGACTTCCGCAAGACGGGCCAGCCGAGCCGTCGCTGCTCCGAGCACTCCCGCGCCCAGGATCGCCCATGAATGCCCCTGCGCCACAAAGATCGCCAGCGGCGCAAACCACACGCCGTGGCCGGCATAGGCCCATGTCGATGCTGACGAGACGTGCGCTGCCAGCGCCGTTGCCGCGCCGACCAGGCAGACAAGCAGCAGAGCGCGAAACAGACCCTCGCCTGGAGTGAGGGTTCGTGGGAGCGGTTCAGGGCAGAGTAGCGCTGCCGTGATTGCGGCCGCGAGCACGCAAGCAAACGCTGGCGCCCACGGCGTGGACGATTGCGGGGGTTCAGCAGGTTCAAAGAGCGGCATGAGCGCAACCCCCAGGCCGCCGCCGTCAGGAAGCGGCCTGAATCGGACTCCGTAGTATCCCGATGCCTTCGATCTCTACTTCCACCACGTCGCCCGGCTTCATCTTGGCCGTGCTCCCTGGCGTTCCTGTGTAAATCAGGTCACCCGGAGTCAGCGTCACGGCCTTGCTGACGAAGCTGACGATCGTGGGACAGTCGAACAGCAGGTCCGAGGTCGACTGCTTCTGCACCACCTCCCCGTTCAGCCGGGTCTGTAGCAGAAGCTTGCCATAGTCGAGCCCGCGCGCGATCACCGGTCCGCACGGCCCAAACGTGTCGGCGCCCTTAGCGCGCCACCATTGCAGATCCTTTTCGGCTCCGTTCTGCCAGTCGCGCTCGGAGACGTCGTTGCCGCATGTGACCCCGAAGATACCGGCCCGCGCCTCATCGACCGAAGCGTTCTTCAATCGCTTTCCGATCACAATGACGAGCTCCCCCTCATAGTGCACGTTGTTTGCGCCAGACGGAATGAGAATCGGGTCGCCGGGGTTTTGCAGGCACGTGATGGGTTTGTAGAACATCTCCGGGTTTGCGGGCGGCTTCCGGTTGCCGAGATGGCTTCGATAGTTCAGCCCGACGGCCAGGACCTTGGGCGGTTCGATCGGATAAAGCAGTTTCACGTCGCTAAGCTTCAGGCGGCTCCCGGACTCCTTGTAGCTTCCGAGTATATCGCCCTGCACCGGCCGGATCGTCTCGCCATCGAGGACGCCGTAGGAGACGGCCGACCCCCGCCGGTACCGTACAAAGCGCGTCACTCCCTGCGTCTGCGCCTGCGCCGAAAACACCCCGGCCGCTGCCATCGCGCTCATAATCTGCCTGCGTGTCGTTTTCATAATCGCTGTTCCTTTCAGCAAGATACTACCCCTGTCGGCGGCCCAAATCCAGCGCGGACTTGCGGACCGGCGACATCGGCGTTATCCTGGAGCCGGTTCTTGCCTGTGATTGTCCGATAACGGTGACCAGTCCGACACCCTGCTATAGACACCACAGGTGTGTCTGACGGTCCCGCCTCCCAATAAAAATTTCCAAACGAATTCCTGGAGAAACCACAATGCATCTCGAATCATTGGGGGCGGACAGCCGCGTCTGCGCGCAGTGGAGCCCCTACGAACAGGCTGGACTGGAACTGGCGCGCGTCGCGATGGCGCATCGCGGACGCTGCCGAATCTACACCGAACAGGGCGAAGCCGACGCCGAGGCATCCGGAGCCCTCCTCTTCCGCTGTGACACCCCGGCCGGCCTGCCGGTGGTGGGCGACTGGGTCGCCGTGCGCCGCATCAATCCGGAGGAGGCGCTGATCGAAGCCGTCCTGCCGCGCCGTACGAAGTTTTCCCGGCGCGCCGCGGGCGACCGCGACGCCGAGCAGGTGATCGCCGCCAACATCGATATCGTTTTCCTGGTCTGTGGACTGGACGGCGACTGGAATCCGCGGCGCCTTGAACGTTTCCTCACCCTCGCGCACGAAAGCGGCGCCGATCCCGTCGTCGTGCTCAACAAGACTGACATTTGTCCGGATCTTCCGGCGCGCCTCCGCGAAGCGGCCGCCATCGCACGCACCGCGGCCGTCGTGGCGACCAGCGCCCGCAGCGCCGGTGGGCTCACAGCCCTGGATCCGTTCCTTGGCGGCGGACGCACCGTCGCGTTGCTGGGCTCCTCCGGCGCCGGAAAGTCCACGATCCTGAACGGACTCCTGGGCCACGAGCGGGCACGGACCGGAGCGGTGCGGGAAAGCGACAGCCGCGGCCGCCACACGACGACGTTCCGTGAACTCGTGGCCCTGCCCCAGGGCGGAGCCGTGATCGACACTCCCGGCCTCCGCGAGGTGCAGCTCTGGGCCGGGCTCGCCAGCCTCGACCGCGCCTTCGACGAAGTCTCGGCTTTAGCCGCCCGCTGCCGTTTCCGCGACTGCGGCCACGAAACCGAGCCGGGCTGCGCGGTGCGCGAGGCCATCGAGGAAGGGCGGCTGCCGGACACCCGGCTGCTCAGCTATCGGAAACTCCGAAAGGAGGTGGAATGGCGCAAGCGCCTCGACAACCCGCTCGAAGCGCAAGCCGAAAAGCAGCGGTGGAAGCGGATCCACAAGGCGCACCGGCGCGGCAAGCCTCGACCCCTGGACTCGGCTTGACACTCTGAGCCCCAAGCCGCTAGAGTTGAAAGAGTTAACGCAATGCGCCCGTAGCTCAGCTGGATAGAGCGTCTGGCTACGAACCAGAAGGTCGCGTGTTCGAATCGCGCCGGGCGCACCACCGCGTTAGCTCTCTCAGCGTCTACCCCCTACAGTGGTGTAAGTCTTTCCCCGCCTGTCCTACCTGAGAAGTGGTGCACAGGTCAGAAATTTCTTGATGAAAGTTTTTCCAAAAACCCCTTCCATCGGCATGCTCGCCGTTGTACGCTGTGAGCTGTTCATCCAGAATTCACATGGCCCACGCTCCTGCAGTCCTCGCAGAACCTGCGCGTTTGTCCTTCGGGCTCCGCCGCAACGACCAGTCCGAAGTCATGCGGCACCTGGCTCACGACCTCCGGCAGCCTCTCGGCACCATTGAGTCGATCGCGTGTTATCTGGAACTCGTGCTCTCCCCGGAGCACAAGGCTTTCCCGCACGTCGTCAAGTTGCGGGAACTGGTGGAACAGGCCGGCACAATGCTCTCAGACGCCGTTCACATTCTCCAGGTCGCTCCGCTGCGCCGCGAGCCTGTCGATCTGAACGAACTCGTCGCCGAAGCCGTCGAGCGCTTCCCGCTCGAATGCCAGCCGCTGCCCGCGCTGCGCCTCGACCCCGCGCAGATCCGCCACCTGCTCTACAATCTCTGCACCGTTCTCCCCAAGATGTCCTACGACGAGGGCTCGGTCGCGATTCGCACTTTCGCCGAGACCGGTTGGGCCGGCATCGAACTGACGCTTGCCATCGACGAGGCCGTCCGGCGCGCCATCTGCGACCTGCTGGCTCCTTTCGGAGCCGAGTTGCGCGACGGCGCCGGTTTCCCCCTCCTGGCCATCCGCAAGATCGTCGACGCTCACGGCGGCCGCCTGCAGATCGGCGACACCCCGGATGGCGGCATGGCGGTCCGGGTCCGCTTCCCGGCTGGCTAACCCAGCCGCTCGCGAACCCAGTCGACCAGCTCCGCGCTCGTGAACTCCCCTGGCTGTACCCGAAAGCACGGCTTGGACTTGAACCACTTTTCCGGCACCGGCCAGGGCGGCCGTCGCTCGCCCCGGTCCACCACGACGAACACATCGGCCCGATCCATATACCGCCGGCTCGACTCCTTAATGTCCTCCACGCTGAAATCCAGAACAACGAGGTAGAGGTCCGGCCGGATATACCGCAGGATGCTGTTGGACTCGAAAATCGCGTTCCGGCTCTCCGCAAGAATTTCGCGGACGGCCCCTAGCGCATTCCCCAACGAGCCCTGCGGCGCCCGCAGCCAGTAGGAGCGCGCCGCCCCCGCCGCCAGGTAGCGGCCCGTGTCGGTCTCGTTCGGCGTCCGCTCCTCATTCAGCGCGAACGGATCTTTCGGATTCTCCGGAGCGCAGCCGCACGCAACCCCCGTCTGCGAGCAGATCCCGTGCCCGTGCTGCGTAATTTTGACGGCTGTCCACTCGGCTTCCCGCAGGCCGCGGATAATCCCCGCCATCACTGACGTCTTCCCGATGTTCCGGCTGTGGCCTCCGACTACGACCAGCATCCGACCTACCGCTCCCGGTTCTCCTCGATCTTCGCCAGCCGAGCCCGCAGTTCGCTCACCTCGCGCCGCAGCTCCGGAAGCTTCCCAAGGTTCGCAAGCAGTTCCAGGTGCTCCTTCAACGGACGCGCGGGCGTGCCCCACATCACCTGTCCGGCGTGCACGATCTTGGACGTCAGCACGCCCGAGCCCGACCCGAGCACCGCCCGCGACTCGATCCGCGCCTTATCCCCGATGCCGACCTGGCCGCCGATCACCGCGTAATCCTCGACAATCACGCCGCCCGAAAAGCCTGTTTGCGCCGCCACCACCACGTGCTTCCCGATCCGGCAGTTGTGGCCGACGTGCACCATGTTGTCCAGCTTGGTTCCGTCGCCGATCCAAGTCACACCGAGCGCGGCGCGATCCACGCAGGAGTTCGCCCCGATCTCGACGTCGTCGCCGATCTCCACCCGACCGATCTGCGGAAACTTCTCGTAACGGTCGCCCGCCATCACGAAGCCGAAGCCATCGGCCCCGATGACGCAGCCCGAATGCAGCACGGCGCGGCTGCCGATGTCGACATCGTCATAGATCGTCACGTTGGCGTGCAGCACGCACCGCTCTCCCAGTGTGACCCGCCGGCCGATCGCGCAGCCCGCCCCGATCACCGAACCGTCACCGATCCTCGATCCCTCGCCGACGGAAGCATTCGGGCCGATGGCTACACGCACGCCGATCTCGGCGCCCTCGGCGATCACGGCTGTCGGATGGATCCCCGGCTCCACCGGCTCGGGCGGACAGATGCGCGTCACCGCGCGTGCAAAGGCGGTACGGGGCTCCTTGACTCGAATGACGGTCCGGCCGCCGCGGTTCTCGAAATCGGCCGGAACGATCAGACAGCCTGCCGCCGAGGACTCCGCCTGCTGCGCGGCTTTCCGGCTCCCCAGGAACCCGAGATCGCCAGCGCCGGCCGACTCCATCGTCGCCACGCTCCGGATCTCCTTCTCCCCATCGCCCTCGTAGGTTGCTCCCAGCCACTCCGCCAATTCTCGTACGCGCAAGCGGAATCTCCTTCCGTCTCCCCAGTTTGTATGATACAAACTTATGCCCATCGATCCTTCCGTCGTCATTGCGCCCACGGCGCGCGTGCATCCGGACGCCGTCATCGGTCCGCAGTGCGTCATCGGCGAGTATTGCGTGATTGAATCGGATGTCCGGCTCGGGCGCTGCTGCCGCTTGGAGCCCTATGTCTACGTCAAGCGCTGGACAACGATGGGGGATAACAATGAGATCTCGGCCGGAACCGTGCTAGGCACCGACCCTCTCGACAAGGCGTTCACCGGCGAGCGCAGCTACCTCAAGATCGGCAATGGCAACAAAATTCGCGAACACTATTCCATCTCGCGGGGCACCCAGCCGGAATCGGAGACCATACTCGGCGACAACAACTACATCATGACCTCGGGCCACATCGCCCATAACTCCATCATCGGAAGCAACGTCGTGATTGCCAGTTGCGCGCTGGTCGCCGGGCACGTCGAGGTCGAGGACCAGGCTTTCATCTCGGGAGGCGTCGTCATTCATCAGTTTTCGAAGATCGGACGACTTGCGATGATCGGTGGAAATACACGGGTCAACAGCGACGTGCCGCCCTACTTCCTCTACTCGGATTTCAATATCGCTGCCAAGGGACTGAACCTGGTCGGCCTGAAGCGCGCGGGCTTCAAGATGGCCGATGTCACCGCACTCAAGTCCGCCTACCGCCTCCTCTTCCGCTCCGGCCTAAAACTCGAGGACGCGCTCGAGCGCATTGAAACCGAAGTTTCGACCGAGCACACTCTCCACCTGGTCCGCTTCATCCGGTCGAGCAAACGCGGCATCTGCCGCGAATAGGCTCAAAGTGCGTCCAGCCCGGCCGCTCTGATAGACTGATCTGTCACTTTTGATCATCTGAAGGGCTTTCAATGCTCCGTAGTGTGCGGCTCCTTTCGGGGCTGAGTTTCTTTGTTCTTTTCAATTCTGTCAGGGCGGCGGCCTGACGCTGGAGCAGGCGGTGCAAGCCGCTCTCGATCGGTATCCCTCGGTTCGCGTCTCCATGGAGCAGGTCGCCGAGGCGACTGCCGGCATCAACCTGGCGCGCACCAGCTATCTCCCGCGCGCCGACTTCCTCGGCCAGGTCAATCGCGCCACCCGAAATAACATCTTCGGTATGGTCCTGCCTCAATTGGGTCCGGTGATGCCGTCAATCTCCGGTCCGCCGCTTCCCGAAAACGATATGACGAGCGTGTGGGGCACCGCCGCGGCCATCGCGGTTTCCTGGGAGCCCTTCGATTTCGGACTCCGCCGCGCCAACGTCGAAGCGGCCGAATCCTCGCGCCGGCGCGCCGAGGCCGGTGTTTCCCGGACGCGGTTCGAAGTCGCCATGTTACGGCCGATTCCTTTCTCACCGTTCTGGCCGCGGACCAGACCGTGCGCGGCGCCAATGCCGGCGTCGAGCGCGCCCGCGTCTTTTACGAGTGTCGTAAATGCACTGGTCCGCTCCGAGTTCCGCCCCGGCGTCGATGCGGCCCGCTTCCGTGCTGAACTGGCGGCCGCCGAAAATCAGTTGATCCAGGCCGAACGCGCCGCCCGCACCGCTCGCGCATCGCTCTCGCAGTTCCTCGGTACGCCGGCTGAAAAGTTCGAACTGGTCGCGGGAAAGCGCCTCGATCTGCCCGCCGCGATCAAGCTGCCCGACGAATCACTCGGCGACCACCCCTTCGCGCGGGAGCAGAGCGCGGCCGTCGATGAAGCGATGGCGCGCCGCAAGGCGCTCGACCGTGAGTACTTTCCTCGATTCAACGTCGTCGGTTCTGCCTACGGACGCGGCGCCGGCGCCGAAGCCGATTTCACCACCCGGGGCGGACTCGTGGGGCTCGGGCCCAATATCTTCAACTGGGGTGTCGGCATGAATGTCTATTTCCCCGCGCTGGAACGTCCCGGCCTGCGCGCCCGCCGTGAGATCGAGCTACACCGCGCCGGGGCCGAGTCGGCCAGGTACGACAAGATGCTGCAGGACCTGACGGCACAGCGCGAGCGCGCAATGGCTGCGCTCGAGGCCGCGCAGCGCATCGCACGTAACACGCCGGTGCAGTTGGAATCCGCCCGTGCCGCCGAACAGCAGGCGACGGTGCGTTATAAGTCGGGACTCGGAACGGTGCTCGAAGTGGCCGAATCGCAGCGCCTCCTCAAGCAGGCGGAAATTGACGACGCCCTCGCTCGCCTCAACGTCTGGCGCGCGATGCTCGGCGTCGCCGCCGCACAAGGCGACCTCGAAGATTTCCTCGTGAGAACAAGGTAAGGAGCTGCCTCTTTCATGTGGCTTGTACTGATAGCACTACGGCGACCGGTCACCATCATCGTGGCGGTCCTGTCGATCGTTCTTTGCGCGATGCTGGCGCTGCGCCGCATGCCGGTCGACATCTTCCCGAATCTCGGCGCTCCCGCCATCTACGTGGCCCAGCCATACGGCGGCATGGACCCCGCCCAGATGGAGGGCTTCATCACGTACTACTACGAGTATCACTTCCTCTACGTCACCGGCATCGAGCACGTCGAATCCAAGAACATCCAGGGCGCCTCCCTGATGAAGCTCGTCTTCCATCCCGGAACCGACATGAGCCCAGGCGATGGCCCAGGTGGTCGCCAACGTTAACCGCTCGCGCGCCTTCATGCCGCCCGGCGGCGTGCCGCCGTTCGTCGTGCGCTTTGACGCGGGCAGCGTTCCGGTCGGACAGTTGACGTTTTCAAGCCCGATCCGCTCTCCCGGCGAGATGCAGGACATTGCGCTGAATCGCGTCCGCCCGCTCTTCGCCACCCTGCCCGGCGTCTCCGCCCCGCCGCCGTTCGGAGGCAACCAGCGAACCATCGTCGTCCGGCTTGACCCCGAGCGCATGCGCGCCTATCGCATCTCCCCCGAGGAGGCCATCGCCGCCGTTAACAAGGCGTCCGCTGTGATGCCTTCGGGCAACGTCCGGATCGATGACCTGATGCATATAGCCTCCACGAACGCCGTCATCGGAGGCAACCTCCAGGAGATGATGGATGCGCCCGTGCGCCCCGGCATGAACTCCACCGTCTATTTGCGCGACATCGGCATCATCGAAAGCGGCGCGGATATCGTCACCGGCTACGCCCACGTCAACGGACGCCGCACCGTCTACATCCCCGTCACCAAGCGCGCCGACGCCTCGACGCTTGCCGTCATTCACCGCGTCCGCGAGGCGCTGCCGCAGATGCGGAACGTCGTGCCGGAAGACGTCACCATCGGGCTTGAGTTCGACCAGTCCCGCTATGTGACCGGCGCCATTCGCAACCTCGTCCACGAGGGATTGCTCGGCGCTCTCCTGACGGGCTTGATGGTTCTGGTCTTCCTGCGCGACTGGCGCAGCGCCCTGATCGTCATCACGACGATTCCGATCGCGCTGCTGTCCGCCGTCGTCTGGCTGTGGGCCGCGGGCCAGACGATCAACATCATGACCCTCGGCGGCCTGGCGCTGGCGGTCGGCGTGCTCGTCGATGAGGCGACCGTCGAGATCGAAAACATCCACACCCAGATGTCCAAGGGACTCGCCCGTGCGCGGGCCGTTGTCGAGGCCTGTCAGCGCACCGCCGTTCCCCGATTGCTCGCGATGCTGTCGATCCTGTCGGTCTTCGTACCCTCGTACTTCATGGTTGGGGTCGCGGGCCAATTATTCGTGCCGCTCTCGCTGGCCGTCGGCTTCGCGATGTTCTCCTCCTACGTTTTATCGAGCACGCTGGTGCCGGTGATGTCCACCTGGATGATGCGTCAGGGAAGCATCGCCGAGGAGCGGCACGGACTCCTGGGCGCGCTCCAGAGGGTGTACCGCTGGTATCTGGGAATTATGCTGCGGCTCCGCTGGCCGCTGGTCGGCGCCTACGCGCTCACGGCCGGGCTGCTGCTCTACATGCTCATTCCGACGATGGGGACCGAGATCTTCCCCACCGTCGACACCGGACAGTTTCAGCTGCGTCTGCGCGCGCCCACCGGCACGCGCATCGAGCGCACCGAGCTGGTCGCCTTGCAGGCTCTCGACGTCATCAAATCCGAAGTGGGCGAGGACAACATCGACATCACCACCGGGTTCATCGGCGTCCAGCCGGCCAGCTATCCGGTCAACACCATTTATCTGTTCACCAGCGGCCCGCACGAAGCCGTGCTGTTGGTCGCGCTGAAACCCACGGCCACGCTGCGGGGTGAAGCGCTCAAGGAGCGTCTCCGCGAACGCTTCCGCAATGAAATTCCGGAGACCACGATCTCCTTCGAGGCCGGCGATATCGTCAGCCAGGTCATGAGCTTCGGCTCGCCTACGCCGATCGAGGTCGCGATTCAGGGCCCCAATCTCGCGGCCAACCGCGAACATGCCGAAAAACTCAAAGTCGAACTGGCGAAGCTCTCGTCGCTGCGCGACCTGCAGTACTCCCAGCCGCTCGACTACCCGACGCTGGAAGTTCGGATCGATCGCGAGCGCGCCGGACAGTTCGGCCTCACGGCCGCGAACGTCGCCAGGTCGCTTGTCGCCGCGACCTCCTCGAGCCGCTTCATCGATCCCAACTACTGGCGCGATCCCACCAGCGGCAATGCCTTCCAGATTCAGATCGAGATCCCGCAGCATAAGATGGCGTCGGTGGACGACGTCCGCGATCTTCCCGTCATGACCGACCGCTCGCCCCGGCCGCTGCTCGGTGACGTTGCCGATGTCCGGCACGGCACGGCGATGGGTCTGATCGAGCGCTACAACATGCAGCGCGTCATCAGCTTCACGGCCAATATCAGCGGCAAGCCGCTCGGCCAGGTCGCGCGTGAGCTTCGCGAAGCGCTGGCGCGGGTCGGCGAGCCGGCCAGGGGTGTGACGGTCACGGTCCGCGGCCAGGTTCCACCGCTTGAGCAGACCATCGACGGACTTGGCCTTGGTCTGGTCATGGCGGTGGTCGTGATCTTTCTCCTTCTGGCCGCCAACTTCCAATCTTTCCGCATGGCCTTCGCGGTTCTGTCCACCGTGCCGGCCGTGCTTTGCGGCGTGATCCTGATGCTGCTGGTCACAGGCACCACCCTGAACGTCCAGTCGTTCATGGGCGCCATCATGGCGATTGGCATCTCGGTCGCGAACGCGATTCTCGTGGTAACCTTCGCCGAGCGCAGCCGACGCGACGGCCTTCCGGTTCTGGACGCCGCGCTCGAAGGTGCGCAAGGCCGGCTGCGGGCCATTCTGATGACCGACCGCCCCTCGGGCGCGCCGTCATCGGCGGACTCATGGTGGCTACGTTCGCTACCCTGACCGTCCTGCGGTCGGTCTACGCCATTCTGCAGCGCAGCGGCGCTGCCCATTCTCCTTCTCTGGATCCGGACGATCCAACGAGCCGTTACTATGACGCCAACTAAATCTTTTCTCGCGGGAATCCTACTGGCCGGACTGGCCGCGCCGGGCGCGTTCGCCCAGACCGTCGAACAGGTGGAGGTCGTCTCCCGCCCCGTCGAGCGTCTACTGCGATTGCCGGGCGAGCTCTTCCCGTTTCAGGGCGTGGGTCTGCACGCCCGCGTCACCGGATTCGTGGACCGGGTCGAGGTCGACCGCGGCAGCGTCGTCAAAAAGGGAGACTTGTTGATCCTGCTCTCGGCTCCCGAAATGGGCGCGCAGATCGCCACCGAATCCCAGCGCATCGAAGCCGAGGCGAAGCTTCTCGCCGCCCAAAGCACCTATGAGCGTCTGAAGACCGCCGCGGAAACCCCAGGAGCGGTCGCGGGCAACGAGGTCATCATCGCCGAAAAGTCCGTGGAGGCCGCCCGCGCTTTGGTCGGCGCGCTCGAAAGCTCGGCCAAGGCCGCCCGCTCCTCCGTCGACTCTCTGCGCGAACTCCAGAACTACCTCAAGGTCACGGCTCCCTTTGACGGCGTCATCACGGAACGGCTTGTGCATCCGGGCGCGCTGGTCGGCCCGGAGTCGGACTTCGGTCCGCTGCTCCGCCTCGAACAGATCGACCGTCTGCGCCTGGTTGTCGATGTCCCGGAGACCGACGTCGCCGCAATCCCGGCGCGCGCGCGGGTCGCCTTCAAGGTGCCGGCTCATCCCGAGTCGACATTCCAAGGCACGGTCGCGCGAATCTCGCACTCCGTCGATCCCAAAACCCGCACGATGCCCATCGAACTCGACGTGCAGAACCCTCGTCGCCTTCTTGCTCCCGGCATGTACCCCGAGGTCTCCTGGCCGGTGCGCAAGGGGCGCGCGTCGCTGCTGGTTCCGCCGACCAGTATCGTCACCACCACCGAACGCTCCTTTGTCATCCGCGTGAATGACGGCAAGGCCGAGTGGGTGAACGTGCGGAAGGGAGCGCCTTCGGGCGATCTGGTCGAAGTGCTTGGCCCGCTGCGGCCCGGCGACAGAATTCTCCTGCGCGGCAGCGATGAGATCCGTGAAGGGACGCCGATCGGCCGGTAGCGTTCAGTCGATCGCACCCGCCCCGGCGGCTGGACGGCATTCGTAGACTTCGGGCGCGGCGCCAAAGCGGTCGCGGTATCGGCGGGTAATCTCCTCGCTGAAACGCTCGCCCGCGCCGGCGTGCAGCAGGTTTACCGTGCAGCCGCCGAAACCGCCGCCCGTCATGCGCGCGCCGAGCACGCCGGGGATCTTCAGCGCCTCTTCTACCAGGAAATCCAGCTCGGCGCAGCTCACTTCGTAGTCTTTGCGAAGGCTCTCGTGGGAGGCGGCCAGCAGGCTTCCCATCTTCTCCGGATCGCCCCGCTCGCAGGCCGCCACGAAAGCGTCGACACGCTCGTTCTCGGTCGTAACGTGGCGCGCCCGCCGCAGCGGGACGCCCGTCACGAGACCCTCAATGTCGGCACTGGTGACATCGCGCAGGCTCCGGACGTTCGCGTAGCGCCTGCGGATGAGTTCCACGGCCTCGCCGCACTCCCGCACCCGGTCACGGTAGGCCGACTTGCCAAGCTCATGCTTGACCATCGAATTCACCGCGAAGATCCCGACGGCCCCCGGAAGCGGCACTATCTGGTGCGTCAGGTCGCGGCAATCAATCCGGAGCGCCGCATGCTCCTGTCCTAAGACAGAGATGTACTGGTCCATCATCCCGCACGGAAGCCCGACGAACTCGTTCTCGGCACGATGGCACGCCCGCACCAGTTCGATGGGCTCGATCTCCCGGCCTTCGAGTAGCGCAAGCGCGGAAGCCACTTCGATCGCCGCCGACGAGCTGAGGCCCGCTCCCACCGGAATCGTTCCGCTCAGCAGCACGTTCGCCGGCCGGATCTCATAGCCCAGTCGCCCCAACTGCTGCGCCACCCCGACGACGTAGTCGGACCAGTGCCCCTCCGGCGGCAGCGCCTGCAGCGCTTCCACCGGCCATTGGCGTCCCTCCTGGCGATCCTGCGAATAGACCCGCAGCACGCCATCTTCATTGGGAGAACTCGCGGCATAGCACGCCAGCTCCAGCGCCACCGGCAGGACGAAACCCTGATTGTAGTCGGTATGCTCGCCGATCAGGTTCACCCGGCCGGGAGCGCGATACAGGCGCGGACCGGCGCCATCGAAGCCCTCGTAAAGTCCGGCGAATAGCTCTAAGAAGTGCGACGCCTCGCGAGCCACAGAAGTACTCCTCCAAACGCAAGCATCATCAGGCCCGAGTAGAAATTGACGTTGTGATCCGCCAGCGGCGCCCGCGTGCCGGGCGACAGCAGCCCCAATGCGCACAGGATCAGGCCGAGGAACGCGAAGAAGATGCCGGAAGGTACGCGCAGGTCCCACATAAAAGCCTCTACCAGTAGAGCAGGTTGATCGCGGCGCACACCAGCAGCACCGCCGCCGCAAGCGGTCCCGGCCGCTGATACCAGGCCTTGCCGTCGTCCTTCGGCATCTCGGTCAGCCCCCAGACCAGGCCCTTCAGCTCGGAAGCCGGACGCGGCGCCGTCGCCAGGCTGACCACGACCGTCGCGATGAAACAAACGCTCCAGGCGAAGATGGCGATCCAGAAGTTCTGGGCCATGGTCGAAGGAAACTCGTGCAGGTTGCCGAGCCACGCGCCCTTGCCCTCGGCAAGCGTCAGCCCATGCGTAAGGGTCGCGGCGACCGTGCCCGCCACCAGTCCCGTGAAGGCTCCGTGGCCGGTTGCCCGCCGCCAGAACATTCCGAGCAGGAAGGTCGCAAACAGCGGCGCGTTGACGAAGCCGAAGACCAATTGCAGCAGGTCCATGATGTTGTTGTACAGCTGCGCCAGGTAGGCCGTCGCGATCGACAGCGCGATGCCGAAGACCGTCGTCAGCCGCCCGACCAGCAGATAGTGCGCGTCGGTGCCGTTGCGGCGGATGTAGCTCTGATAGATGTCGTAAGTCCAGACCGTGTTGAACGCCGTCACGTTCCCCGCCATGCCGGACATGAACGACGCCATCAGCGCCGTCAGCCCGACTCCGAGCATCCCGGACGGATAGAACTGCGCCATCAGCGCTGTGAATGCCTGATCGTAATCGTAGCTGTCTCCCTTGGGCGGCAGCGTGTAGCCCGCGCCGGATTGCGTGAGCGCCATCGCCGCGATGCCCGGCAGAATCACGATGAACGGCATGAACATCTTCGGAATCGCCGCAATCACCGGAGTGCGACGTGCGCCTGACATCGACTCGGCCGCCGTCGCCCGCTGCACCACCAGGAAGTCCGTGCACCAGTATCCGAACGAGAGCACGAATCCCAGTCCCATCGCCAGCCCGATGATCTCGACCCCCATCGGATTGTCGGCCGGCGAGGAAACGAAGCGCCATGAACTCGTCATCACCTCCGGAAGCCGCGCCGCCATGCCCTCCCAGCCGCCGGCATAGGAAACCGCGAGGTACGCCAGCGGAGCAAAGCCAAGAACGATCAGGAAAAACTGCAGGACCTCGTTGTAAATCGCGCTCGTGAGCCCGCCGAGGAACGTATAGACGAGCACGATCAGTGCAGAAAGCAGCACCGATGCCGTGAAGCTCCACCCGAGCACAAGCTGGAACAGCAGCCCCAGCGCGTACATCGAGATGCCGGACGAGAAGATCGTCATCGCGGCGAAGGAGACGGCGTTGAGCGCCCGTGTCTTCTCGTCGAATCGCAGCTTCAGATATTCGGGAACCGAGCGCGCCTTGCTGCCGTAGTAAAACGGCATCATGAACACGCCCACGAACAGCATTGCAGGCACGGCGCCGATCCAGTAGAAGTGCGCCGTCATGATCCCGTACTTGGCGCCGGAAGCCGACATGCCGATGACTTCCTGCGCCCCGAGATTGGCGGCAAGAAAGGCGAGACTGGTGATCCACGTGGGTACCGAGCGTTTCGACGTCAGAAAGTCTTTGCTTGTCGAAACCCGCTTCTTGAGCGACCAGCCGATGCCGAGTACGAATGCGAAGTAGAAGGCGAGAATCAGATAATCGACGAATTCGAGAGTCAAGCCAAGCCCCGGCCCATTGTTATCTCATAGCCGCCCAGACCGCGCAGGGAGCCGGGGCTCGGCTTTCGGCGTCACGCGGTCACACCGGGCGGCTACTCCAGGTGGATTCGCTGTGCCGGGGGCATATCGAAATCGTACTCATCCCCCTCGATGTACCGCGGCCGGCGGTGCCAGCCCCCGATCATCGCCGAGAGCAGCAGGCCTCCGCCGAACGCCAGCCCCAGCATCGCCATGGGCCGCTCGTCGTAGTGCCTCCTCCAGTCGACCGCGCTCCTGATGCGGTCTTCGAGGGTGTCGAGATTGGACTCCAACTCATCCCGCTTGGCTTCGATCCGGTCCATTATCTCGTTTGGTTTCTCGCCCACTGCAGATTCTCCTTTAGGCTGTCAATCGTTCTCTCGGGCCTTCCGTGCAGGTTTTTCCAGCGCTCGCGGCCGATGGAGATCAGGACCGCCGCAGCCAGAAACAACGCCATGCCCACCAGCAGCGCCGAAAGCCACGCCGGCAGGAAGAGCGCCGCGACGAACATCAGGCAGAAAAACACGAAAAACGCACCGAACAGAGCGAAGATCGCGCCGCCGGCCAGCAGCGTCGCGGCCCGTCCCGCCTTGCCCGCCTCTTCGCGAACCTCCGCCTTCATCAGTTGCGCTTCGAATCGAACGATCTCCTGAATATTTCCGACAATATCGGTCAGCAGCTCGGTTGTGGAACGTTCCTCGGGATACTCGCTCGGAGTTTTAGGTCGGTCCTCCATGGCTTGCCTCCCAAACAGAAATTGTGAGCGAATGCCTAGCGCCTCCGGAGCGCGCATCCCGCCAGGAACCCGGCTGCTACGGATGAAAGCAGAAATTCCGTCGGATGACGGCGGACCAACTCCCGCAACCTCGAACCGATCTCGCGAAGATCGATCTCGTTCATGTAATCTTCGATCCCCTGGATGCGCTCGGAAGCGTTGCGCGCCATCCTGCTCGCGCGCTCGGGCATCCGTGCTTCGAACTCCTCTCGAAACCGGGTACCTCCCTCGGCCACGCGGTCCGTAGTGGCGGACGCTTCTGTTTCGTGCGCGTGTTCCTGTGCCATACCCCTCTGCCTCCCCGTTTACTACGGCATTCCCACAATCAATAGGACGCCCGCCCGCGCAAGGCATTTCGTTTTCTTGAATGCACCGC
This sequence comes from Bryobacteraceae bacterium, assembly GCA_046289265.1. Classification (GTDB taxonomy): domain Bacteria; phylum Acidobacteriota; class Terriglobia; order Bryobacterales; family Bryobacteraceae; genus JBKBWD01. Next base: position 19,750 of record JBKBWD010000004.1, read on the forward strand.
GTTGTGCTCGAACGCGGTGCGCTGAGGTGACTCGCCGGTTACTGATAGAACTGCTGCCTGTGCCGCTCGGCATAAGACTGCAGCCGTGCAGCGACCTCCGGATACGCCCCGATCACGTTCGTCGTCTCGAACGGATCCTTCTCCATGTCGAAGAGGCTGAGGTCAATCTTTTCCTGGCGATACGTGCCGGCCGCGCCGTCGTTGCCGACCCGCTCGACGACGCGATAGCTGTGGGGCAGATGGAGCTTCCACTTGCCGTCACCGCTCAGCACGCCCTCGAAGTTCGGGCCCGTCGAGAACGGGTAGTACTCCTGCGGATTCGTCGCTCCCGGTTTGCCCGAAATCAGGTCCCACAGATTCCGGCCGTCCACCGGATGGGCCGGCAGCGGCGCGCCGGCCAGATGAGCGAAGGTCGGCATCAGATCGACTGTGCACCAGGTCCTGTTCGAGACCGTCCCGGCCTTGATCCGCCCGGGATACTTCACGATGCAGGCGCTGCGCGTGCCGCCGTCGAAGCCGGTGCCCTTGGCCTCACGGAATGGGGTCTTTCCGGCATGATTGCCATAAGAGGTCCACGGTCCGTTGTCGGAGGTGAAGACAACTACGGTGTCCTTTTCGACACCCGCGCTCTTCAGGGCCTTCATGATCTCGCCGACCGACCAGTCGAGTTCCATCATCACGTCCGCATACAGTCCCTTGCCGGATTTGCCGCGAAAACGCTCGCTGCAGAACAGGGGCACATGCGGCATTGAGTGCGGTACATAGAGCAGGAACGGCTCATTCCTGCGCCGCTGGATGAAGTCCACCGCGCGCTCGGTGTACCAGGTGGTCAGATGCTGCTGGTGCTCGGGTGTGACGCGCTGGATCGTGATTTTCCCGTCGCTCCAGTACTGCAGCGGATACTTGCTATAAGCTTGCGGGTTCTGCGGATGAAACTCCCACATGTCGTTCGAATACATCAGCCCGCAGGATTCGTCGAATCCGCGCGCCGGCGGCCGCGTGTCTTCCTGGTCCCCGATGTGCCACTTGCCAAAGACCGCTGTCTTGTACCCGGCCGCCTGGAGTACGTTGCCCATTGTGGCGAACGAGGGGTCGAGACCGCGGGCGCGCGGACCGTGCGCTCCAAAGACCTTCGTGCGGCCCGGAAAGCAGCCCGTCAGCAATGCGGATCGTGAGGCCGAACATACCGCCTGCGGCACATAGAAATTACTGAACCGGCAGCCCTCGCGCGCCAGCCTCGCGACATTTGGCGTCGGGTAATCGGGCTTGGCGAACGGATGGAAGTCGGCGTAGCCGGCGTCGTCGAGAAAGATGACGACGAAGTTCGGGCGCCGCGCCTGAGCGGCCGGAGCGGCGAGTCCCGCCAAGCCAAGCGCGCTTGCGCCGAGGAATTGTCGACGACTCTGCTGCATAGAATCTCCTTGTCAGGCGCGCATCCGCGCAAAAACTTCGCGAAATCGCGCCGCAACGCTTTGGGCGGCCTTCGGCACCTCGATCGGCGGCCCCTGCTCGAGCGGATCGCGGTCCAGGTCGAAGAAACGTCCATCCTCGTAAAGTTTCCATCGACGGTCCATCGCCCAACGGGCTGGCGGGAACCGTCCCCAGCGCGGAGCGTAGTGGCAGAAGATGTGGTCGCGAGGATTTCCCTCCTCGCCGCGTACCTGCGGCAGGAAGCTCCGGCCGTCGCTGGGATGACCTTCCGGCATCGGAACGCCGGCGGCCTGTGAGAGTGTCGGGAAAAAGTCGGTGAAATCGACCAGGTCGCGGCAGACGGCTCCCCGCGGCGCGACGCCTTTCCAGGAGGCAATCAGCGGGACGTGGGTTCCGGCCGCTGTCGTCCCGCCCTTGCCGCCCCGATAGGGGCCGCTGCGGGTCTCTGTTGTGATCGAGGGGTGCGTGCCGTTATCGCCGGTAAACAAAATGAGTGTGTTGTCCGCAATGCCGTGGCGTTCGACGCTGGCGGCGATCCGGCCAACCAGGTGATCCATGTAGGCGACCATGTCGGCGAACCATATCGGGTCGCTCGCCGCGCGCTGGGCTTCGGTTGCGCCCTTGCTATGCGGCGTAGGCACGAACGGATCGTGCGTCAGGTTCATCGGGTAGTAGAGAAAGAACGGCCGGTTGCGGTGGCGTTCGATGAACGTCTCGGCGTATCCCGCGAAGATATCGGAGCCGAATGCGCCCTTGCGCACCGGCTCGAGTTCCCCGTTGGTCTGCACCAGCGGATTCCAGTAGCGCGACCCGCGCGCCTGCACCTGCCAGAGGCAGTGTTCGTCGAAGCCAGCCGCCGCCGGCAGCGTCCCGACGCCCTTATACTGCGTGCCCTCGATCGCCCCCGTAAGCTGCCACTTCCCCATCACGCCCGTGCGGTAGCCGGATTTCCGCAGATGACGTCCGAAGGTGGTTTCCCCTTGGGGCAGCGAGCCGAACTCGACGTAGTTGCGGAAGTTGTACTTGCCGGTCATCAGTTGTACGCGCGTCGGCGTGCACAGCGGCGTCGCATGCGCGTCGGTGAACCGGACGCCTCCACCCGCTAGGCGATCCAGGTTCGGTGTGCGATACTTCAGCGCGCCATTGCATCCCAGGCACTCATAGCCCAGGTCGTCGGCCATGATCAGGACCAGGTTGGGCGGACGCGCCGGCTGCGGCGAAGCCTCTGGCAGCGCGGCGGCGCCCAGCGCTCCCAGGCCCAACTGAAACAACTCTCTGCGGCTCGTCATCGTTGATCAGGCCACCAATATACCAGGACCTCTCCACGCGCACATATCCTGAGCCCAGACTTGACATGGCAGAGCGCAGTTTATTATCAATGTGACTCACCTCTATGTGGCAACAAAACTACACCCCCCTCGGGAGTCTCTGGTTATCCACCCTGGTCGCCGCGCTCCCCATTTTCACCCTGCTCTACCTTCTCGGCATCAAACGGAAGGCTGCCTGGATCGCCGGGCTGAGCGGGTTGGCGACGGCGGCGGCGGTTGCTGTTGCCGGATACGGAATGCCCGTGGGTACGATGTTGGCCTCGGTCACCTACGGCGCCGCCTTTGGCCTCTTTCCGATCGGATGGATCGTCTTCTGGGCGATTGTGCTCTATCGGATCACGCTGGACACCGGGAAGTTCGAGATCGTGAAAGACTCCATCGGCAGCCTCACCGAGGACCGGCGGCTTCAGGCTCTACTCATCGCATTCGCCTTTGGCGCCTTTATCGAGGGCTGCGCTGGGTTCGGCACTCCGGTCGCCGTGGCCGCTGCCATGCTCACCGGACTCGGCTTCGCTCCCTTCTATGCCGCCGGAATCTGCCTGCTCGCCAATACGGCGCCGGTCGCCTTCGGTTCCATCGGCATCCCGATCACGACGCTGGCCGGCATCACCGGACTCCCGGCCATGTCCCTCAGCGCCGGTGTCGGACGTATATGCGCCCCCATTTCCCTGATCGTCCCCACGTACCTGATCCTGGTCATGGGCGGCTGGAGAGGGCTGCGCGGCGTCCTGCCCGCGACTCTGGTCTGCGGCGGCGCCTTCGCCGGCGCACAGTTCCTGGTCTCCAATTACATCGGTCCCGAACTCACCGACATCCTCAGTTCGCTTGCCGCCATCGGCGCCCTAATCGTGCTCTTCAGGGTCTGGAAGCCGCGTGACAAGTTTGTGCTCGAAGGCGCCAGCCCGCTGAGCGGCGTCCGCGCCCGGCACAGCGCCAAGGACATCCTGCTCGCCTGGAGCCCCTACGGCTTCCTGGTGCTCTTTGTGCTGTTCTGGGGCCATGGACCCATCAAGGCGATGCTCAACTCCGTCACGGCCACGATTGCCTGGCCGGGGCTACATGAGCAGGTGCTTCGCGTCGAACCGGTCGTCACGAGCCCGGCGGCCTATCCGGCGATCTTCCGGCTGGACTGGCTGGCGGCCGCGGGCACCGCCTGCGCCTTCGCCTCCATTTGCGCCTCCGTCGTCCTCGGAGTCTCGTTCGGAATGTACCGCAAGATCATCGTCAGCACCTTCCGGCAGTTATCGCTCTCGCTCCTGACCATCGCCTCGGTGCTCGGACTGGCGTTCCTGATGAACTACTCGGGCGCGACCGCGACCCTTGGACTGGCCTTCGCGGCCACAGGCATGCTCTTCCCGTTCTTCAGCGCCATGCTCGGGTGGCTGGGCGTCTTCCTGACCGGAAGCGACACCTCGGCCAATGCGCTCTTCGGGAATCTTCAGGTGCTGACCGCCACCCGGCTCGATCTCAATCCCGTCCTGATGGCGGCGTCCAATTCGAGCGGCGGCGTGATGGGAAAAATGATCAGTCTGCAGAGTATCGCGGTGGCTGCCGCAGCGACGGGAATGGCGACTTCGGAGGAGTCCAAGCTGTTCCGCTTCACCCTGCGCCACAGCATCATCCTCGCCTCGGCAATCGGAATGATCGTGGTGCTCTACGCCTACGTCTTTCCGTCGTGGGCGCCAACAGTGCCCTAAACTCTTCGGACGCCCCGGCAGTTCAAGCCGGGGCGTCTTTCGTACTCGGTTTGTTTACTGGCCGCGTCGCATCCGCTGCATCGGCCGGTCCTGCCCTTCCATCGGTCTGGGGCCCATCATCATCGTCCGCCCGCGGCCCATTCCCGGACCCTCGATCAGGTTCAGCATGGCAGCCTGGCCGATTGCGGGCCGCAGCGCGGCCGCCTTCTCCAGCTCGGCGAGCTTTGCGGTCTGGTCGGCGGTCAGCACACCGCGCGCTCTCTCGCGAAACTGTGTCGAGGTCTGCTGCAACTGCCTGCGAAGCTGGTTGCCCTCGAGTACGAGGTTGCCCACTGCGGTCGCATCCGGGGCCGGGCCATCCATTGCTTCCCGCAGCCTCTTTCTCTGCTCGGCCATCTGACGCATCAGCGGGCGCGTTGTCTCCATCCGCTCGCGCTGAAGCTGCCGGAGCTGCGTGACCTGCGCGTCAGTCAGCCCCAGGAATTCCTTCAGGGCTGACGGATCTCCCATCCCGGGGCCGAAACCCCGGCCTGGGCCCGGTTGCGCGGCGAGCGATGCCGCAAAGACCGCGATGCACAGAATGAATCTCATCATCGATGTTCTCTCCTCTTCGACGTGTGCCGCGCTCCGGAACGGGCGCCTGGCTGCGTCTACGTCATTTATGACGCGCTTGATCTTGAGCGGTTTACGGAGCGCCCCGCCACAGCGGCGTCGCTCGACTCTGTCCGTTGCGCAACTCTTCCTCGTGGCTGGCCGGATACTCTTCGGGATTCGGATCGCCGTCGCTTCGTTTGCGCGATGGCGAGCGCGAACATTCGGGTCGGGAGCGAATGCGTTGGCGAAAAGAAAAATATTGGCGAAACCTCGCGCGACGTAGGGAGTCTTAACTACTGTTGTCGGCTCTGTAAAAGCCAGGAATATTACAGAGCCCAAACTTTCGGAACGAACTTCAACGGTTCTTGTTCTGTGGGGGCGAAGGTTGCTGCCACGTTTTCAGGTGCAGCGGACCGGACGGGAATCGCTTCCCCACAGTAGTGGCGCTGAAACGTCTGGACACGACTGAGCCGCGCACGTCAGCAATCGGCCGTTACGGACGAAGTTCGCCGGCTGCCAGGCGGTTCCGGTCTCCAGTGGTTCTCTTCCCAGGCTGGCTCACATGTGACAAGTTTGGCGGTAGCCTGTCTGAACTCAATTTCTTCAAGGTCATGAAACCCGTGTTGTTGAGGAGTTCAGTGGAATGAACAGCGACTGCAGTCAACTCAGATGGTTCGCACTCCGGGTGAAAGCCCGGCATGAAAAGAACATCGCCTGGGTCCTGCGGCAGAAAGGGTATGAGGAGTTCCTCCCGCTCTATCACTGCGAGAGGAAATGGTCGGATCGGATGAAACAGTTGGAGCTGCCGTTGTTCCCTGGGTACGTATTTTGCAGGTTCGATCCCCGCCATCGCCTGCCGATCCTGACGACGCCCGGCGTCGCTCTCATCGTCGGTAATGGCAAGACCCCGGAGCCTGTGGAGGATCAGGAAATCGAAGTTCTCCAGGCAGTGGTGCACTCCCGGCTCAGTGCGCAACCCTGGCCTTTTCTCCAGGTCGGGCAACGCGTAAGGATCGTGCGAGGCGCCCTTTGCGGACTCGAAGGACTCCTGGTCGATTTCCGTAAGTCCTTGCGCCTGGTTGTCTCCGTCACCCTGTTGCAGAGGTCGGTGGCGGTGGAAGTTGACCAGGAATGGGTGAGGCCGGTCAGCCATGTTTCCATCGGCGTACCGGCTCTCATGGACCCCACCGGGGGTCCGAAACCGAAATTTGTTCGATCGCACTAATACATCAGCATCATGCTGAATATCTCGGCGAAGCCCGTCGGATGCGGGAGGTGGTTGGATGGCCGTTCTAAAAAGCAGGAGCCGGTTGGTGACCTTCCGGCTCTCAACCGATGAATACGAGGACCTCAAGCGCGTTTGCATCGAAGAGGGTGCTCGGAGCATCTCCGATTTCGCGCGCGCAGCCGTCCTCTACCGGGTACAGACCAGAGGATCGAACAAGGTCTCGCTCGGCGACGACCTGGCGACCCTCAGCGCCCGGCTCGAAGAACTCGATGGCGCGCTGAAGGAATTGAGTGGGAGGATCGCCCGTGTGCTCGGCTCCGCCAAGGAAGCCGAGTGGAAAACCAACGACGTTTCACGTTAGATTAGCGCCTTCCGGCGGCGCCGGGCGTGCATCGTCTTCTCCAAACCCGTGATAATGGGCGGACGATGTGCGGATTCGCCGGAATCTTCGGTCAGGAATGGACTCGCGCTCAGCTCCAGGCGATGCTCGATTGGCGCCGCCGCGGGCCGGACGGCGAGGGGATCTTCTTTGACTGGACCGGAATCGCCGGACTGGCCTCGATCCGCTACGCTCTTGGCAGCCCGGCTGCGGCAGCAGATGCCCAGCCGGTCTCGAACCTCGACCAGACGGTCTGGGTGATCTCCTCCGGCGAGATCCGTAACCAGGCCGAGCTGAAGGCCGAACTGCGCGATTACCCGTTTCGCACCGGTTCCACCGCCGAACTCATCCTCGCGGCCTACCAGCGATGGGGCATCCACTGCCCGGAGCGCCTACATGGACCCGTCGCGTTCCTCCTCTGGGACGCGCAGCGCATGAGTGCATTCGCCGTCCGGGACCGGATCGGCATCGTGCCCCTGCACTTCCACCGCAAACCGGACGGCACACTTCTGCTCGCCGGCGACCTCCGCGCTCTCCACGCCGCGGGAGTCCATGCTCTGCCCGACGAGTCTGTGTGGGCCTCCTATCTCGCCTTCGGATCTCGTGCCCCTGCCGGCCGCACCTTCTGGCGGGACATCCACACCGTGCCCCCCCGGCCATGCCTTGCTCTGGGAGGACGGCGGAACGCGCCTCCGCCGCTGGTATGATCCGGCTCGCACCGATGCGCAGACTCGTCCGGATCCGCAGGCCCTCACCGCCTGTGTGGACGACTCCTTGGCGCCACGCGGCCGGACTCCGGGTCTCGTGCTCCGCGGCACGCTCGAATCCTCCGTGCTCTCGGCTGCGGCGCCGTCCGACTTCATGGGTTTCATCTGCACCACCAGGGAAACCCGTGAGATCGAGCTGCCATGGGTGAGCCGCATCGCCGCGGCTGCCGGCCGCCCCTGGCAGACGACCGAACTCACGCCTGAGGAAACACCCGATCTCGCGGCCGCTTTGCAGCGTGAACTCGCCGAGCCCTTCGGCGGCCTGTCCTCCGTCGCGGCTGCCAAGCTCGCCAGCTTCGCCCAAGCCCACGGAGTGGCGTTGCTGCTTGAGAGTCAGGGTCTCCATCTGCCCGGTCCCGCGGGCGTACCCCCGCTTCGCCCTGACTGCCTGCGGCCGGAGTTTCGCAACCTCGCCGATCCACTCACGGCGCCCCCCGGCGCTCCCTTGGCGCGCCTGCACGAAGGCGAACCGCTCGCGGCGCGCTGCTGCTCCTCCATTGAGCGTCGCTATCCCCTCCTCGATCCACGCCATGTCGGGCCGCTTCTCGGCCAGCCCCCGGAGCGCGCCGCGAAGCCCTCCTGCGCGAAACGGCGCGCCTGGTTCCCGGCGCTATACCAGACGCGCCGGCGCGCCTACCTCGACGCCGCTGGAGCGGGCGGCAGCTTCTACGTCTGGCAGTGGGTGAATCTCGGACTGTTCACCGGCTCGGAACCGCTTTCATTGCAAACCCCGGAAGAGAATCGGCGTCCATAGGGGGGAGGCGCGATTCGAAGCCGATGGCATCGGTCCGTGCAAGGCTCGCGGTTCGGGAGCCGTGGGACTCGGCAGGCCTGTCCAGGCCGCAGTTGCTGATCGTCTCTCGGCCGGCGCCTGCCTCGATCGCAATTTCCGGAAGCCGCCAGCGTCTCAGTTCGATTCTCACAGCCGCGCGCGGCCAGTTCGACGTGACGCTCGCGGCCATCGCCTCCGCCAGCGACGCCCCGCAGCTCAGCGAGCAGATGGCCCCGCTCTGCGACAGGCTGATCCTCCTCGATCCGGAGCGGCACTCGCTTCCGCGCCTGCTGCGGCGCAGTCTCGAGTCGCTGGTTGCCGGCCCGGCTTCGCGCAGCTTCGTTCTGGGCGAACCCGACTTGAGCCCGCGCCGCAGCGCCCGTTTGCTCTCCAGCACCGCCTGCGACTGCGTGCTCGTCGAGCATTGGCCGGATCTGTACTGCGGGCAGATCACTGGCGGCGAGATTCCGTGTGTTCTCGATGTGCACAGGCCCCTCTGGCGCACGTGCGAGCCGGATCGCCGGGGAAGCCGCTGGATCCCCGCTCTCCCGGCCGGCCGCAACCTGCGGGACCTCCGCCGTCGGGAGGAGCACACCTGGTCCGAGTTCGATGCCCTCATCGCCTCCAACCGCCCCGACCTCGCCTACTTCCGCCAGACTGTGCCGCGCTTCCGGCGTCTCTTCTACGTGCCTCGGAATATCGAACTCAAACGGTGGGACTTCTGTTGGCTGCCGGCCCGCCCCGCCCGGGTCGTCTTCTTCGGCGGCCTCGACGCGCGCTACAACGCCGCTGCCGCCCTGCGCTGCGCACGCCGCATCCTGCCGAAGGTCTGGGAGCGCCGTCCGGATACCGAGCTCTGGATCGTTGGCTACGCACCGCCCCCCAGCCTGCTGCGGCTCGCCCGTGAGTCGCGAATTCGCGTTACCGGCTACCTCAGTGAGATCCGGTTGCACCTCCGGACCATGCACTGCCTTCTGTGTCCCTGGACCGGCGCCTACGGTCCGCGCACCAGCCTGCTGGAAGCCATGGCCCTCGGCCTTCCTGTCGTCGCCACTCCGGAAGCGGCCGGCGGGCTGGACTTGGCGCCGGGCGCCGGACTCCTGCTCGGCCGGAGCGATGAGGAGCTCGCCGCGCGCGTCCTCGATCTCCTGGACGATGGCGCCTTCGCCCGTCTCCAAAGCGTGCTGGCTCGCCGGCAGATCGAGCGCCTCCATAGCCTGGGCAATCCCTATATTCATCTGGCCGCCGGACTGCGCGACCTCGTCGAGGAACGCCGGCACACACGGCTGGAGCTGGCCGAGTCTGCATGACGCTTTCATCCGGCCCTTCGATTGCTCCGACGGCAGGGGAGGGCAATACAATGCCGACACCCGCAAGTCCCGGGACCAACCGGTTCCGCTGCAATGCCTGCGGGCGCTACTTCAACGAGGACGCCGAGCTTCGCGAGCATGAGATCGACTGCCGCATCGCCAAGGAGAGCACGCGGACCGGCGCCGCCGAATTGAGCGAGGAGGACAGGCGGCCCCACCTGCCGAACGACCAGGAATCCAAAGAACACCCGTTTCAACACGGGACCCGCCGCAGCGAGTGACTGCCCAGGCCGCTTTCTTCTTTGCGGATGCTTCGCTCTTTGGCTGAGACTGTATCATGGAGATGATTTGTAAATCGCCGGTCGAAGCGCATCCCGCCGAGCCGGCGCAACTGACTTGATGTGATTCCCCCGGAGTGAACGATGGCCAAGGCAAAATCGACACACAAGCTTCATGAGGAACTGGAAGCCTTGCAGCAGGAGAACGAGGAGCTGCGCGATCGGCTGGAGCGCATAGCTCAACTCGCCGACCTCGATGCCGATGTAGAAGAGGAAGAGGAAGAGGAAGAGGACTTCGACGAAGACGAAGACGAAGACGAAGACGACTTCGACGAGGACGAGGAGTTCGACGAAGAAGACGAGGAGATCCACGAAGACGAGGAAGAAGAGGAGTAGCCCGTTTGCCCCGGCCGCGTCACCGGCCGAGAATGCGGGCGTGTACTTCTACGTAGCGCCTGTCCTGCCGGAGCGGCGCGGCCTCCGGCAGGACCTCAAGCAGCGCCAACCGCGGGATTCGCATTGCCAGGGCCCGGTTCAGGCATAGCAGCGCCGACGCCGGCGCCCCAAGTCCCGCGTGAATCGCGGCAGCTTCGAGTGTATGGCCCTGTATCGAAGGCGGTCCGAGTCCGGCCAGAATGAATTCCGCCTTCGCCCGGTCTCCTGTCGCTCCCGCAATGTAGCCCATCGTCCCCTGCAGCATTGTGCCTTCGTAGTTCGCGCAGCCGCACTCGATCGATTCGATCGCCCCGGCCGGATCACCGTCCCGCAGCCGCGCGAGTGCCTCGCCAAGATGCCCCACCCAGCATTGGGGTTCCATCTCCAGAATCGCGCCCGAAAGGCTACGGACAGCCGGCCAGCGCTCCAGCCGGCTTAGGACGGCCAGTCTATGCCAGGCGATCTCGATCGAGGCGGGGTTCCTCGCCCAGGCGCGATCCAGTTCTGTGAGCGCTCCTTCCAGCTCTCCGCGGCAGGCCAGGGCGACACCTCTCCATAACAGCCCCGCGCTCGCGTTCGGGTCCATCTCCAGCGCCCGCTCGATGCTCCGGCCCGCACCCTCCCAGTCCCATCCGCATAGCAGACGTGCGGCTCCCAGGGCGGCGTGGCCCTCTGCGGATCCCGTCGCTGCCGCCGCCTCTGCTGCCGCCAGCGCTAGCCGGTCGAGTCCTTCTGTCTCCGGCTCTCCCCAGAGCGCCAGGGTCGAAAGCGTGCGGCTCAGTCCAATGAGGGATGACGCGTCGCGGCCGTCGGCGTGCAGCGCCTGCTCGAAAAGGCGGCGGGCACGCCGCAGGGCGCCCGGCTGGAACTGTCGCAGGCAATGCCAGGCGCGGCTCGAATGGACGAACGCCGGCGATGGGTGCTCCTGCCGCCCCGCCTGTTCGGGCGCCAGTCGCGCTGCCAGTTCAGCGCTGACTGCCCGCGCGATCTCCTCCTGCAACGCGAACGGCTCGCCCGTTGGCCGCTCGAAAACCTTGGACCACGAGTATACGCCGGCCTGCACCTCCATCAGGTTCGCCGCGACCCGGATTCTCTCGCTGCTCAGCCGGACCCAGCCGTGCAGGACGGAATCGGCCCGAAGTTCTCCTCCGATCCGCCGCAGATCCTGGTCCCGCTCGCGGAACTGCCATGAGGATGTGCGGGAGACGACACGGAACCCGGCTACCCGCGCGAGTGCGTTAATGATCTCCTGAGTCAGCCCCTCGGCAAAGGACGTCTCCGCCGGCCCGTCGCTGCCCGGCGCGAATGGGAGCACGGCGACGGCAGTCCATTTCCTCTCCGCGTCTTGCACCCGCTCCTGCGCCTGCTCCTCGGCACGCTCCCGGACTCTGAAATACGGAACGTAGCTTCCCTTCTTGAACTGAATCAGGACCTCGTCCTCGGCCCCCTCGGTCTCGTAATACTGGCTCAGCTTGGCCCGCAGCCTGCGCGCCTCCACGCGTACGATCGAATCGATCCGCGGATCGAAGCTCTCGGTCCGGTCGAACACCTCGACCCCGATCGAATACTCCTTCAGCTTGGAGTCTTCGCCGCGCAGCGCCTGCTCGACGATGTACTGGAGGAAGCGGCATAAGCGCTCGGAGTGGACAAAGGCGCGGCTCGCGAGTATCTTCCGCAGCTCTGCCAGTACACTGCCTTCGGAAGGCGATTCGGAAGACGCTGACTCGGCGCGGTTGAATCTCCTCGCGCCGGATGAGGTTTTCTCTGTCATTGCGTACCGGACGGGACGAGCCGGAAGGAACGCTCGACCGTTGTTTCGATTCTATATCAACGCAGTTGCTGGGGTGGAATCGTGAGTACGGCCGGGGAAGCAAGTCTCTCTCCCCCGGCCTGCTTCGGGAGGCTTAGACGCATACGAGACATCGGACCTGTGGGCGAACCCACGCCGAGATCTACCAGCTTCTTCTGCCGGTGCGCATTCCGCGGTTGGCGAATCCCGTCCGGCTGCGGGTGTCGGGTGCGGGACGAGCCTCGTTCACCACTAACGTCCGGCCAAGAAAGTCTTTTCCATTGCAAGCCTGGATGGCATGCTCGGCCTCATCGTCGCTGCCAAGTTCGATGAATCCGAAGCCACGAGGCTCACCCGAGGTGCGATCCCGGATGAGATTGATGCTCTCTACGGTCACACCGCACTTTGTCAACCAGTCTTGCAAATCCGATTCGCTCGCCTGGTAGGGAAGGTTGCCCACAAACAGTTTTTTCAAGGGAAATTCGCTCCTTCTTCACTTACGGAATCATGGTCCACTCAGGGAAACGTTCGTCGTTTCCTCACCTAACACGTTACGGTGCGGCCCTGGTGGGCACAAGTGAGTTGTATTCGTCTCACGGTAAGTTACGCGAAGGTCGGCCGCTGGCGCACAGCTCGGATCTGATTGATAGAATTGAGCCGGTTGCTATGGTACCCCCGCCGCTTCGCCGCTGTGCCCCGTCGCCCCTCCGCGCGCTCGTCTTGATCGCAGGCTGCCTCGCGTTCGCCGCCTGCACCGTCCAGCGTCCCTCAGGACCAACTCCGTCGGCGGCTGAGACGGGCCAGCGTTTGTTTGAGAATTACTGCGCCTCCTGCCATCAGTACGACGGGCAGGGCATGGGCGATGCTCCGCCTCTGGAGAACGCGGTCTTCGTGGCCGGTCCCGCGTCCCGGCTCATCCGGATCATTCTCGGCGGAGTTGCCGGAAGAATGGAGATCCAGGGCGTGGTTTACGATCGCGAAATGCCCGGCTTCGGCGCCGTGCTTTCGGATTCCGAGGTGGCCACGCTCGCCACCTTCATCCGCCGCCGCTTTGCCGGTCTGGACGATCCCATTCGGCCGGAGGCTGTGGCGCAGTGGCGCAATCCCAACCGCACCTCCTACTGGTCTGTCGATGAGCTACTGGCGCCGTGATTCGTTCTTTCGTCCGAGTCCGAACTCGTTCCCGATCCAGACGACCTTGCCGTCACGGAAATGCACTTCGAGAAACTTCGATCCGCTGACCGGATTGCCTCGCTCATCGCGCAGCGTCGCGGCAAGCTTCTTCGTGCGTGCGTCGTACACATCCGGCGCATGGGACCAGGCGTACCGCCCGTCGGCGCTGAAGGTAATCCAACCGTGCCCTCCGTCTGACAGCGGCAGCTCGCCCGTCTGGACCGGCGGCATCTTCGTCGCATCGAAGATAAAGAGCTTCTGCCCCTTTTGATCGCTGATCCAGAGTTCCCGCTCATCCGGTGTCAGCCCCACGCCATGCGTGCGATTCCGGATCGGCTCATGGCTGTTGGCGATGACGCGGTGTAGGACCTTGCCCGTCTGCAGATTGACGACGTCGAACCCGATCGTCGCACCCAGGCAGATATAGCCATAGCGGTTTGCGCTGTCGATGGTAAACGGGAAGATGCCGCGCTCGCCGACGTCCGGAATCTGGCGGATCACCTTTTCGTTCGCAGTGTCGAAAATTGTCAGCGTCGTGCGCGTCCCCAGATACAGCCGGGTGCCGTCGAGATTCACGATGCTGTTGTGAGCCTGCGGACCGACCTGGATCCGCTTGATCAACTCGCCGGTGCGTCCGTTCACGACCAGTAGGCCGCTGTCGTCGCCCGAGTACCACCATCCTGTCGGCACATAAATCTTCGATCCGTCGAGCGTGATCGAGGAGCGGTCGCAACCCGCTTCATAGACCTTTTCCCAGACGATTTTCTCGCTCTCCAGATCAAAGGACCCGAGCCGCCGGTTCGTCGTCGAATAGTACACGCTGTGCGTCTTGAGGTTGCCCGCAAAGCCGCGCAGTCCCTCTTCGAATGCCGGGACCGGAATGCGCCGGACCAGCTTGTGGCCGTCATCGATGTCGAAGATGAGAATCCCCGGGGGCTCTGAGCGGCCCTCCTTTTGCGCTGCGTCGGGCATCGAAATGTACAGATAGCGCTTCACAGCCGGCTGCGCGCTCGCCAGAGCGCAAGCTGCAAAAAACGCAAGACATACGGCGGTCAGCGTTCTTGTCATGGCGGCATTCTACTGGGCGGTGGGGGGCGGGTCAACCCCCGGCGTAACGGTTACTTACTTGTAGGGGGGCGGGAGGTTCGGATAAGCTTGCTGTGCTAGCCAAGTCATGCGGGGTTACCATATCGGCGACCGCGCAGCCGTCCGTTGTTGTTTCAAGTGGGCCCGAGATCGAAGGGAGGCATCATGACCATATTCGATCAAGCCTTGATCATAGCCTTGCTGGCGATTGCACTGGGTTGTCTGCTGCCTGCTGTCCGGGCAGCTTACCGCTTCTACCACTGGCGCCGCTCGCTGGATCGAATCGAGAAAACGGAATGGATCCGCTTGGTTCAGGCGCTCCGGACCACAGGACACGAGGAACGTCTCTGAGGACGAATCTCGCGGCTCTCGCTCTCCCGCTTCCGCTCACGCTCCAGGACCGCTGAACCAGCTTAGCCGCCAATCACGACGTCCGTCTGTCCCTTAGTAATCTTGTTCGGTGGGCCGACCGCCTCCAGAACGGTGTCGCCCATCCGGCAGGCGGGCAGGTTATTGATCAGAACCGTCTTGCTCCCGTCAATAACCACACCCGGACCGTGCGGCGGAATCGGCAGCGGCGTCGTGCACGAATGTATGTCCGCGCCCGCGGCCATGCTGCTGATCATCGCACCCATCGCTGCTGCTGCTGCCGCCTTTCCGGCTTCCTCCGCCGCTTTCGCCGCCGGCGCCCCCGGAGTTCCCGCTGCCGCCGCCGAAGCTGCCTCCAGACTCTGGATCGCGGCGTCAGACACCTGTTTTGCCGACTGCAGCGCCGCCGCCGCCGCCGCCAATACGCCTCGCCAGGCAGGCAGGTAGCCGATCAGGACATCCGGGCTCCCAGGTCCCGGTCCGAGTACCGGGGGCAGGGGGTGTGAAACCGTATCGGTCACTCGCGCGGCAGGTCCTTGTGGCATAGCTTTATTCTAAGCTCCTTTCCCGCCGACGCCAATCACAGTGCCTCCCAGGCGTCTTTGTCCAGGTTCGGGAACGTAATTTTGCAACTGCCGGGATCGATGTTCTCCACCTTCGCATAGCCGTTCTCATCGAGCGTCCCGTCGGCCACTTTCCCGTCCGGCAGCGTAATCCGATACGGCTCCCCCGGGATCGGCTTTCCGTCCTCGCCGACGAGCTTGATCTCGATGAACGACTTCTTCTCCTGATTCTCCTCCGACGTCGGGTCGTGCGGGGGAGCATCGCTCGCCGCGACCATCTTCATCGCCGCCACCGCTCCTGCCGCGCCGCCCGCACCGCCTCCGGAGCGCCGCTGCGAAGCCGTGATCGAACTCAGCGGATTCTGGCCGGGCGTCGTCGTGTTGGCTTGTCCGGCGTCCCCTACCTCGCCGGGATTTGCCTCGTCCGCCTCTTGCGCCGCCGTTGGGGCCACCGGAGACACTGCCGACCCCGCATTGCCCGAAAGAGCCGCTCCGCCGCTGTTGATCAGAACCATGTTGCCCTTGATCTGTACGCCGCCTGAGTTGATCGAAACAAAATTGCCCCCCACCTTGATCGTCAGCCCCGTTGTCGCTTCGATCACCACGTTCGCCGCCTTCAGATAGTAGTTCTGCGTCACCACCTCGCTGTGTCCCGACTGGAACACCTCGATCACGTTCCCCTGCACTGTAAGCGAGTGTGAGCCCGTTACCTTAAGCGCCTCTTTTCCGGCGACCTCCAGATGGTGGTCGCGCCCAACCTTCTCCACCTGGTCGCGCGTGATCGTAATGTGATTGTCGCGATCGACCTTCTCCAGCTTGTCGCGCTCCACTATGAGGTGCCGGTCCCGGCCGATCCACTCCTTGCGGTCGTTCTCCACTCGCATGTCGTAGTCCTTCTCGGCGTGAATGAAGATCTGCTCGGAGCCTTTCTTGTCCTCGAATCGGATCTCGTTGAACCCTTCGCCATCCTTCGAACTCAGTGTCTTGATCGTGCTGATCGTCTGGTCGCTCGGCAGCGTGTAGGGCGGCATGTGGTCTGCGTTGTAAACCCGCCCGGTGATGATCGGCTGGTCGGGATCGCCCTCGAGAAAATCAACGATCACCTCGTGTCCGATGCGCGGCGTGAAGATCGCGCCCCACTGCTTGCCGGCCCACATCTGCGCCACCCGGACCCAGCAGGAACTGTTCTCGTCCTTCCGTCCCTCGCGGTCCCAGAAGAATTGCACCTTCACGCGCCCGTACTTGTCGGTCCAGATCTCCTCGCCCGACTTGCCTACCACTACGGCCGTCTGCGACCCTTGCACGACCGGTTTGCGCGCAACCTGCGGCGGCCGGTACGGCGTCTCGTGGGGCACGCACTCGAAGGTGTTCTTGTAGTCAATATGCTCCGGCTTCCCGCCCGGACGGTAGCTGTTGGTCCGCGCCTCGTGCCAGGCCCGGATGATCGAGTAGTTCTGGTTCAGATCGCTGCGATAGTGATCGAGCAGCTTGATGCGATAGCCCGAGGCGAGCGTCCGCAGGTTGCTTTCGCCCCGCACCTTGGCGAACTCCACCTCCAACGCCTCCAGACGCACCCGGGCATAACGCGAACCCTCGTTGCGTGTCTTGTACCGGCCCGGATAGTCGTAAAACTCGCCCTTCTGCTGCCCGTTCAGGCTGGCGTCGATGCTGGAATTCGGCTTTTCGAAATCGTAATCGTTCAGGCTGACTTTGCCCGTGTGTACCTGGTGCACGCTCTCGATCGACTTGACGACATCTTCGTCCTGCCAGTGGCCCATCGCCGGACCGTACCGCACCTCGCTCTGATGTTCGGCCGGGCAGATCGCCGAATTCGCGTCGGCCAGCACCAGCGTGTGTTTCTGGTCGGTGTGCTCGAAGAAATAGAAAATTCCCTCTTCTTCCAGCAGCCGCGAGATGAAGTTGAAGTCCGTCTCGCGATACTGCACGCAGTACTCGCGCTGCGGATAGCTCCCGTTCAGCCGGAGGACGTAGTCGCTGTAGCCGCGGTCGCCGAAGACCTGTTCGACGATTTCCGGGACCGTCTTATTCTGGAAGATCCGCGAATCGCTGAAGAGGTTCAAAAACCAGAACCAAGGGGCGATCTCGGCCCGATAGGCCGTCAGTTCGTCCATCCGGCTCTCGGCCTGCGAGATCCGCTTGATGTTGCCGTGGAAGCGCCGCTCCTGCCCGTTGGCCAACAGCAGACTCACGGCCACGGGCTTCGACAGCATCCCCTTGGTATCGATCGTCTTCTGCAGCGAAAGCATCTCGAGCTCATAGTGAAAGGGCATCGAGATGCCCTCTTCTCCCCGGATCGCCTCCAGCAGCAGAACGTCCCTGCCTAAGGGCGTTTCGACCCGGATGAGCCGGTCATCCTGTGTATACGTACCCACTGCCTCCTCCAATCACGCCGCTGCTGCTCGCCCGTACCGTCCACGGCAGCGGCGGCGCTCACTCCACCGGGCGCCAACCGTCAGGCGTACACGAACGCCCCGTTCTCGCCGATGCTGACATGAATCGACTCGGGCTTCCGGCCCTCCGCCATCTGTCCGAGCAATTGCTTGGAGATGTCCGGCAGCAGCGTATTCGTCAGGATATTATCGACGTTCCGCGCGCCGCTCTCCACCTCCGTGCACCGCGTCGCCACCTCTTCCACCAGCCGTTCGTCATAGGTGAGCGCGATCCGGTGCGTCTCCTCGAGACGCTTCTGAATCTTGCGCAGCTTCAAAACGATAATCTTCTTGAGCGACTCGTCCCGGATCGGGAAGTACGGAATGATTACCATGCGGCCGAGGAAGGCCGGTTTGAAGATCTTGTTCAGCTCCGGCTTCAGTGCGTTCACCAGACCCTCCGGCCCCGGCATCGTTTCCGGATCGGCGCACAGCTTCATCAGCGTATCCGTCCCCGCGTTCGAGGTGAGGATGATGATCGTGTTCTTAAAGTCGATCTGCCGGCCCTCGCCGTCTTCCATCTGGCCCTTATCGAACACCTGGAAGAACAGCTCGAGCACGTCCGGATGTGCCTTCTCCACCTCGTCGAGCAGCACCACCGAGTAGGGCCGCCGCCGCACCGCTTCTGTCAGGACGCCGCCCTCGCCGTAGCCGACATAGCCCGGAGGCGAACCCTTGAGTGTCGATACCGTATGCGCTTCCTGAAACTCCGACATGTTGATCGTGATCAGGTTCCGCTCGCCGCCATAGAACAGGTCCGAGAGCGCCAGCGCCGTCTCCGTCTTACCGACGCCGCTCGGCCCTACCAGCATGAACACCCCGATCGGCTTGCTCGGGTCGTCCAGCCCCGCCTTGGCCGTGCGGATTCGCTGGCTGATGCCGAACAGCGCGTGTTCCTGCCCGATCACCCGCGATCCCAAGTGCTGCTCGAGCGCGAGCACTGTCTCGATCTCGTCCTTCAGCATCTTGCCCACCGGGATGCCCGTCCAACCCGAGATCACCTCGCCGACCAGTTGTGCGTCGACGGTGACGCCCATCAGCGGCTGCTCGCCCTGCAACTGCTGCAACTCCTGGGTGAGCTTGCCCAGTTCCTCCCTGAGCGCCGCCGGATCGAGCGCAGGCGCCGCTGCCGCGGCGGTCTGCTGTCCGTCCTCGGAGGCAGTCACTGCCGGCGCTTCCACTGCCGTCTTGCCCTCTTCGATTTGCGTCCTGAGTTCGCGAATCCGCGTTACCAGGTCGCGCTCCTGGTCCCATCGCTCGTGCAACGATTTCAGCTTCTCTTCCGTGGCCGCCTGGCCAGTCTCGATCTCGGCCAGCCGCTCGGAATGATCGGCGCCGAGCGCAGCCTCGCGCTCGAGCACCCGCTTCTGCACCCGCAGATCCTCGATCGTCCGAAGGCAATCCTCAATCGCCGGGGGCGTCGAGTTCTGTCCCAGAGAAAGCCGCGCACACGCCGTGTCAAGTACGCTCACGGCCTTGTCCGGAAGCTGGCGGTCCGGCAGATACCGGTGCGAAAACTTCACCGCGGCGTTCAATCCCTCGTCAAGGATCCGCACCCCGTGATGCTTCTCCAGCGCCGGCACCACGCCGCGCATCATCAGGCGGCACTGCTCTTCGGTCGGCTCCTCGACCTTTACTGTCTGGAAGCGCCGCGTCAGCGCCGGGTCTTTCTCGAAGTACTTCTTATACTCGGACCACGTCGTCGCCGCGATCGTCCGCAGTTCGCCACGCGCAAGCGCCGGCTTGAGCAGGTTGGCCGCGTCATTCTGCCCGGCTTGGCCGCCCGCCCCGATCATCGTGTGGGCCTCGTCGATGAACAGGATGATTGGTATCGGAGAGGACTTTACCTCCTGGATCAGCCCCTTCAGACGGTTCTCGAACTCGCCCTTCACGCCCGCGCCCGCCTGCAGCAGCGCCAGATCCAGCACCCGTAGCGTGACGTTCTTCAGGACCGGCGGCACATCGCCCTGCGCGATCCGCAGCGCAAAGCCCTCGACGACCGCCGTCTTGCCGACGCCTGCCTCGCCCACCAGAATCGGATTATTCTGCCTGCGCCGCGTCAGAATATCAACCACCTGCCGGATTTCATAGTCGCGCGCCAGCACCGGGTCGATCCTGCCCTGCCTGGCGTTCTCCGTGAGGTTCACGGTGTACTGGTCAAGGAAAGGCGTCTTGCCGCCGCCCGGACGCGGCGCGCCGTCCGCCGGAGCCGCTGCATCGCTCTCTCCCGGCGTCACGGCATCCTCGCTCGATCCGCCCACGATCTGGTAGAAGTCCTTGCGCAGCGCTTCGCCCTGAATCTTCTGGAACTCCCGGCTGATGTCGCGCATCAGCCGCGCGAGGTCTTCGTTGGTCGCCAGCGCCAGAATCGTGAAACCGCTCCGGACCTTGCCCGCCCCGAATTCAATCGAACCGAGCGTCCACGCCTCCGTCAGCATCTTCATCAGCGTCGGGCTCAGCGCCGGATTCCGCGCGTTGCCCGATTTCAGCTTGTCCAGGCTCCGCGTCAGCTCCGTCGCCAGCCGCGACTTGTCAACTTCGAAATGCCGCAGGATCCGGGCCAGGTCGCCGTCGGTCGAATCGAGCAGCTTCATGAAATAGTGCTCGATCTCCACGTCGTAGTGGGTTCGCGAAAGGCAAAGGCCGGCCGCGGCTTCCAGTGCGCTCCTGGTGGGATCGTTCAGCTTCCCTACGAGCGATTTCAGATTCACACCCATTCGTCCATTCCCCTATGTGAGTAGTAACACCGTATCTTCAGGATTGCGGTCGAACGCCGGTGAGGAGTTCATCCATGTCAGCCACCCTAACTGCGGAGCTGTCCCGGAATCCACTCCCAGCTCGCAGGCCGGGACCTCCTCACGGCGCAGAATCAACTGCGCTTCAAACTCGATTTCGCCGCCGGCGAAGAACTTCGTCAGCGCTCTCAGCGGCTCGTAGCAGGTCCCGCAGGGCAGGAACTCTTGATATTGGGTGAGCGTCAGGGGCCCGAGGCGCAGCCGCACGCGCGACTGCTGATCCCAAATCTCATCCCCCACCACGGCGCCGAAGCCGACCTGTTCGGAGTAGGAATCGGCCGAGCCGAAGCGGCACTGGTCCGAAGGCGCCAGCGGATACCAGCTTCCTACGAACTGCTCCACCTCGACCTCGATATCAAAGTAGTCCGACAGAATCTGCCCGAGCGCCTCGGCCGACCGCGGCAGCAGCGACAGCAAACCGGAGTAAAACAAGAGGCCTTCGTCGGGAACCGCCTGGCGCCGCTGCAATCCGGCCGTCCCCAGCCCGATCAGGTGCATGAGGTAGCCGGAAAACCGGTCCTCCTGCTTCCGCTCGTAGGCCACCGGGAAGCGGTACTTCTCCCAGGCCCGGTAGAACAGCGAGATCGCCCGGTGGTTGAAGATATCGAAGAAGGCTTCGATCGTCCGGTCCTTCGCCCGCCGCCGCTCGATGATCAGTTCGGTGTAGGCCATCGGAAGCACGCCCATCGCGCCTGTCAGGCCCATGAAGTTCACGCGCATCAACGGCGGACTCTCGTCCTCCCAACGCAGCGAGTGGACCTGGCTCGGCGGAAACGCCAGGGCGTTGTGTACGCCGAAGCGCACCACCTCGCGTGTCGGACTCGCGAAAGCGCCCACCTGCGCGCGTTCCGGCTGCAAGCGCGCAAGCAGCCGTACCGCCTGGAAGAACTGGAAGCTCCAGGGGTTCTTGCGCAGCCTCTGCTCCAGCTCGGGCTGGCTTACGTGAGAATTTTCCGCCCGGCCCGCGGTGGCCATTCGCGCAGAACCTCCTTTCTCTGCTTCGATCGTGCGACCAGTTGCGTGAAGCTGTTGATGGTCGTATAGAGCCCCAGGAAGTGCTCCAGCACGCTCGAGAACAGGTAGACACCGCCGCCCACGAACTGCTCCTCGTCGAGTTCGATCTCCACCCGCGTCCCTCGTGCGAAGCTGATGCCGTTCTCTGAGATCACGCGCGCAAAGTGCCGCTGGCTTTTGAGCGACGTGACCCCCTCGATCATCCGCTTGGAGAATGCCGAATCCGTGAAGTTATACAGCTTCAGAATCTGCTGCAGTGCCTCCTTGCCTTCCTCGACAATCGACAGGTAGTTCAGCGAAAGGTGCGAGATCAGCCGCCAGTGCAGCGCCCGTCCCATGAACGGCCGCAGCGGAGCGGTGGGCCGCCGCAGCGCGATAATCCGCTTAATCGGAGCGTTGGTCTCGAGTTCGAAATCGCCCGCCTCGTTGCCGAACGGCAGCCGCGCCGGCAGGTCGCGGTTCGTGCACGTCGTCCGCACCGTCAGGGTGTCGGCCTCCGGACGCGCCGGCCGCATCGACAGGTCCACCGGCAGCAGGTACATGTCGGTGCCTTCGTCGTTGATTCGCGTTGACGGCCGGCGGCTGGCGATCCAGAACGCCTTCTGCTTCTGTGCCCCTGTCCCGTGGCGAAACGAGTAGAACGGCTCAAAGCGCACGATCTCCCGCGTGTCGGCGTCGATGCTCGCCACCTCGTCGACCGAGAAGATTTCGGTGGCGGTCGGCCGCCGAACGTCCGGGATGATCGGGTATTCGTACTTCTGCTGGTCCAACAGAATCGGCTCGGCCGTCTGTTCGAATAGATTGATCACCGGGGCGCAGCCCAGCCGGAAGACCTTGCTTTGCACGCCCAGCTCCAACCGCTGGCGCCGCTCTTCGCCCTCAAACGGCGAGAACAGGAAAACCAGTTCTGCGTTGCGCTGGAATCCGGTCGCCCAGACCTCGTCCAGTCCTGTGATGTCTACGAAGAAAAACTTCTCCGGAAACGTGAAGAACTCCTGCAGCAGCCGGTACCCGATAAACGACCGCCGGGGGTAGGGAAGCATCCCCTCGTCCACCCCGAAGCCCACCGGCCGCAGCGCCGAAGCCGGCAGCGTCACTGGCTTGATCTTCGACCCTGGCGTGGCGTCGCGCACCACGATCCGGTTCAGGTTGCAGCACAACAACTCGTAGATCGTGTGAACCAGCGTGCTCTCACCGTTCACATAGAACCGCAGGTGATTCATACCGAGCTTCGAGAACTCGACGTCCGGACTGCAGCGCAGCCCCACCCGGATCGCCGCGGCCGAATCGGTCGTGCGGATTGCAGGCTGCAGGCGGTCGGGCGTCCTCCACTCGGCCTCGGTCACCGTCACCGGCCACAGCGTCGTGTCGTAGCAGGTCCGGAATTTGCATGGCACACCGTTCACCGGCCGCGAATACAGCACGGTCTGCCGCTCGATCGGCAGCCCTGTCGTTAGCTTGCCCTTCTCGATATCGAGCTGGAACTCAACAATCGACATCGACGGGATCGGCCGGATAAAGTGCGGATAGACGATGTTCAGCAGCGCCTCTGTGATCTCCGGAAACTCGTCATCGAGCTTCAGGTGAACGCGCGCCGCAAGGAACGCGAAGGCCTCGATCAACCGCTCCACGTGCGGGTCGTCGCACTTGTCCTGCTCAATCATCAGCCGCGAGGCGACCTTCGGATACTTCTCGGCAAACAGCGACGCCATCTGCCGCACATAGTTCAGCTCGCGTTCGTAGTAAAGGAGCAGCTCATCTCGCATCCGCGTCTCCCTTGATGGCGCACTCCCCGCTGGTCAACTCCAGGACGGTGTCGAAGGAAACGTGCTCGGGAGCGGGATCCATCAGCAGCAGACCCTCGATGCGGAAACGTAACGTATGGATGCTGAGCTCGGCAGACTCGATCGGGATAATCCGGACATTGGCAAGCCGCGGCTCGAACAGCTTCACGGAATCCTGCAGCGCCCGCAGCAGGCGATTCTGGTCTTTGGCCGAAGCGATGCTGAATGAGGTGAGGTCCGGGACGCCGTAGGTGTAGACCGAGCTGTTCAACTCCTCCAGCGACTCGTCTGGCTCCTCGGCAATGCGCCGGCTGTTGAGCAGCCACTCCAGGTCCCTTTTTAATCCCGCCTTCAACGCCCGCACCGACTGAGCCCGCGTCATCGGCGCCTCGGCCGACGCCTGCGGATCCTGATCGATCAGCCTGTCAATAATCGGTAGCGTTACTGTCGACTCGGGCTGATTGCGGGCCATGGCTTATCCGACGTTCAATGCCTGTACGGGGTCCAGCCGGCAGATCCGGTCGAACAGCTTCTGCTTCTCCTTGGCGTCACCCTGAATTTTCTTACTCGCGCGCACCAGCGTCGCCAGCGCATAGGCCACCGCCTCGCGCTCTTCCCACTCCTCCAGCTTGTGTGTCTCAATCGCGGCGGCGATGTCTTCGAGTACCGGCTGCGCGATCGCTTCCTTCCCTGCGCTGACGCACAGTTCGACAAGCTGCAGCCGCCGGCGGAAACGCCCGCGTCCGGACCGCTGCCTATCGACCTCGGCATGCATGATCTCGAAGGCGCGCTGCTCCTGGCCGCTTCGCAGCGCCTCTTTCGCCAGATCGTAGCTGTCGATAAAGGATTTCTTCCACCCGGCCGAGTTCTGCGAATCAAACAGTGAGTTCGCCCCCGCCTTCGTCGCCGGCGCAGCCCCCTCCGGCTCCTCCAGCAGACTCTTCAGCCACGCCTGCGTATCGGCGTTCGCCACCGGTGTATCGTCCATTAGGGTCGCCGTCATCAGCTTCGGAACGTCGCGCAGCAGCGCCCGCAACTCGCTCCGGATCGCAATCGCGATCGCGTTGTAGTCGTCGCCCAGAGCCACGCAGGCCTCTACGACAAAGCGCTGCAAGTCAAGCCACGCCCGGCTGTACGGCATCGCCATCACGCTTTCGGCGGCCTCGATCAATTCTTTCCACTTATTGGCCACCGCCAGGCTCTTGATCGCCCGCCGGACGTCGGTCGGGGGCGCCTCCAGCAGCGTCGGCTCGGTCAACTCGGGCACGGCTCGCAACTCGCCCCACCGCAGTCCGCGGAGCATGAGATACGGAGCCGGGCTCAGCGGCTCCCGCCTGCGCAGGAACGCAGCCGCCGATGCGACCGCCTCGATCGCCTCGCGCCGGTCGGGAGGTTCGGAGGTGCTCTGCACCGAAATCGTCACGGCGCCAGCCGGAGCGAGCGCCGGCGCAGCCGCGGCGCCTCCCCCGGCCGAAACAGCAGCCTCGCCCGCTTCGCTTTCGGCCGGCTCGGCCTCCGTCGGAACCTCCTCCACGGGATCGGGCTCCGTTTCCCGCTTCTTTTGCAGCAGGCTGTGGACGAGGTGCCGGACCTCTTCGAGCGCGTCCTTGAACCGCGACAGGCTCGGCGCCACGTCTCCGAACTTCTCGTTGCAGATCGCATCCAGCCGGTTCACCAGCTCGATGCAGGCATCCAAATCCTTCTCGTTCTGCAGGTAGAATGCCTTCGGGGTGTCGTTGAAACTCTTATCGAAGACCTCGGGGGCGAGCTTGCCCTCCTTGATCATCTTCTCCCGCGCCTTCTTCTGCTGCTCGTTCTTGATCTGGTCTTCGTAGCCGACCGTCCGCGACTCCCGGTACAGCAGGAAGCTGTAGCCGTCCCGCACCAGCGGCGTCATCCGCACCGGTTCGTCGAGTTTCGTGCCGATCCATTCCAGCGGCGTCGCCCGGAACTCCGCGTCGCCATCCTCCAATTCCGGATACAGATGGTCCCAAAACTGATCGACCAGGCCATAGCAGAGGGTGAGGCCGTCGCGCAGCCCCGCGAATCCCTGCGTCTTGAGCAGCGCCTCGGTCAGCCACGCGGCAAGCTGCAGATCCTTGGACTTGGTGGCAATCGCTTCCTGGCATAGCTTGACGACCAGCGGCCAGTCCGCCAGCTTCCGCTCGCGCTGCCAGGCGCCCTGCGCCAGGTCGTCGTCCTGCCTGCGGGCTTCCTTGATCTTGTCGTAGAGAGGGTCGTAACGGAGGTCTGCGCCGCCGGGATTCTCGCCGGCAATGGGGTTCAATAGGTCTTCGCGTAATGGCATGCCTGCGCCATTCCTGTCCTAACTCGCCGCGGCTTCCGTCTCGGCTTCGGGGGCCGCGAATTCGATGGATCGGATCTCCAGCAGAGGGACTTCCTCGCCGTCCACCAGGAAAATCTTCTGCCCGGACGGGTACTCGTTGCCCTCGTCGTCGGTGCCCCAGTCGGTCATGCGGCCGAGCCATACGGCCTCATCGGGATGCTTCCAGGAGAACGGATAGATAACGGGGATAAGAACTTCACCCAATTCGGTTCCCTTGAATGACGGACCCGTCGCCACCATCGCCGGAATCCAGAGCGTGTCGCGCAGCCTCCTGGGCGGATCGATCACGATCGATTCGATGTGCTCGAACGGAATCCACAGGTAGGCGCCCGCCGCAAAGACCTCCAGCCGCGCTCCGATGTCCGGATCGGCGTCTCGGATCGACTGAAACGGCTTTCCATTCAGCAGCCCCGGCCGTGACGGCTTGGCCGGCGTCGCCGGGAACTCCTGCTTCTGGAAAGTCTCCTGCCGCAACTTCTCGCCGTGCAACGCGGAATAGTAGAGCACCGCTCCCAACTCTGCCTGCGAATTGCCCTTGGCAAGAACCCCCAACTGCTTCTCCGCGCGATCGTACTGCCCGGAGAAGCAGAGGAGCTCGAATAAAAAGGTGCGCTGCAGGACGTCGGTTGGATGATTGCGCAGGTATGCCGCGAGCGCCTTCTCCGCCTCGCGGACCTTTCCCGCGTCAAATAGTTGTTTCGCTGTCATTCCAATCCTCGCCCGCAGTCTGTGTCTTCGTGCTCAGAACGGCTTCAGCGTCGCCAGGTCGTAGCCCTTCTCCACGAAGCCCTGGAGCTTGCCGTCGTCGCCCTGCGGGTTGTAGCAGATCTTGATCTTCTCGAAGGCAAACGAGAGGGATTCAGTCGGGTTCTCCGACGAGCCCGAAAGCTGATAGGAAGAAATCAGCACGTCTGTCATCTCGATCTTAAAGTAGTCCTCCTGCCCGTCGCCGGTTGCCTTGTCATAGAGCAGGGTGACGTTCTTCAGGACGTTGCCGCTCACGCAATCGTCGAACAACAGCGGCGAAGTCTTGTCGGTGACCTTCATGATTGACACATCGGAAAGGCTGGCGCGTCCGGCCGACGATTCCCTGCCGGACGACCCTGATTGGTAGGTGACCGGCAGGGAAGCCCCGAAGCTGAACGACAAAATATCGATGTGGTCCTTCTTGCTCGGGCTGGGTCCGGGCCGGCCTTCGATTTTGATGTACGCATTAACTGCCATAGTCTAGTTTGTCCTCTCTTCTCCTGAATGTACTGCGGTTGCTAAGCTGAGCAGCCAGTGCTGCTCCTCCGATTCAGCGCCAGCTCTACTTGGCGGGTGCTGGCAGATCCGCTACCAGACGTAGCGATACCGTAAGCTCGTCGAGCTGGAAGTGCGGCCGCAGGAATGCCACCGCACGGTAGACTCCAGGCTTCCCTGGGACCTCCACCACGTCGACGCGTGCTTCGCGCAACGGACGCCGTGCCTTCGTCTCGGCCGAGGCCGAGTCGTCCGGCGTCACGTAATTCACGATCCACTTGTTCAGGAAGGCGTCGGCCTGCTCGCGAGACATGAAGCTGCCGATCTTGTCGCGCATCATCGCCTTCAGGTAATGCGCGAACCGAGACACAGCCATAATGTAGGGAAGCTGTGTCGAAAGCCGGGCGTTCGCGTTCGCCGAATCGGAATCGAAGGTCTTCGCTTTCTGCGCCGTCTGCGCACTGAAGAAGGCCGCGTAATCGGTACCCTTGCAGTGCACCAGCGGCACGAAGCCCAGGTCCGCCAACTCCTTTTCACGGCGGTCCGTGATCGGAACCTCGGTCGGACACTTCATCGCCACGTCACCCTCATCGGTGTAGAAGTTGTGGACCGGCAGTCCCTCCACCAGCCCTCCGCCTTCCACGCCCCGCATGGCCACGCACATGCCATACTTGGCAAACGAGTTCGTCAGCCGCGTGCCGAGCGAATAGGCGGCGTTCATCCACAGGTAGCGCGAGTGGTCCGTTCCGTCCACGCCTTCTTCGTAGTTGAATGCCTCAACCGGCTTGGTGTCCTTGCCGTAGGGCAGCCGACCCAGCGTCCGCGGAAGACACAGCGCCACGTAGCGCGAATCCTCGCTCTGCCGGAACGACTTCCACTTGGCATACTCGGTCGTGTCGAAAATCTTGGCCAAGTCGCGCGGCGCGTCCAGGCTCGTCCAGCTCTGCAGGTTGAACAGATCCGGCGCCGTGCCCGTGATGAACGGAGCGTGCGCCGCCGCCGCCACGTTCGAGATCCGCTCCAGGAGTTCGACGTCCTCCGGGTGCTTGCCGAACTCGTAGTCGCCGATCAGCGCTCCGAACGGCGAGCCGCCGAAGACGCCGTACTCTTCCTCGTAGACTTTCTTGAACAGCGCGCTCTGATCGAACTCCGGCGCCCGCTGCAGGTCCCGCAGCAGCTCCTTCTTCGTGACGTTCATCACCTTGATCTTCAGATGCGTGCCAGTCTCGCTCTGGTCGAGCAGATGCTTCAGCCCGCGCCAGGAGCCTTCCAGTTTCTGGAACGACGGATGATGGAGGATCTCGCTCAACTGTAGCGACAGAAGATGGTCGATCTGCGCAATCCTCGCATTGATCATCATCTCCACGTCGCGCGCGATCGTGATCGAGCCGTCGAGGAATTGCGCGACGAATTCCTTGACCAGGTTCTTCCCGCGCTCCCGGGCTGCGGGGTCCGCACCCAGGCGTCCTTCTTCGACAATCTGGTCCAGCAGGCCCTTCTCTACTACCTGTTCACCCGACTGAGCGGCAGCCGCCGATTGTGGATCAGCCATTGGAACCTCCCTCGGGCGAGCCTGAGCCCACCTCGTTCTTCAGCTTGTTCAGTTTGTCGTTGTCGCTCACCGCATCGAGCAACATCTCCTCGAGCTTGTCGTTGCCCTGCAGGCTGCCCCGCAGGTCCGAAAGCCGGGTCCGCAGATCCAACAATTCCTTGAGCGGTTTCACCTGCCGCGCGACCTGCTCCGGCTCGAAATCCTCCATGCTCTTGAACCGCAAATCGACCTTCAGGTTCGGAGCGTCCGGATCGTCGCTCAGCTTGTTCTCAACCGAGAACGACAGGTGCGGCTTCATGCCTTCCAGCACGGAATCGAAGTTGTCAGGGTTTACCTCGACGAACTTCCGCTCCTTCAGTTTCGGCAGGGGTTGCTCCGGCTGCCCGGTGAAATCTCCGAGGACGCCGACAACAAACGGCAACTCCTTAATTTCAATGGCGCCGCCGACCTCGACGTCGTAGGTGATGTGGACGCGCGGGCTGCGTACCCGGTCTAGTTTGTGTTGCGTGCTCTCTCTTCCCATTCGTGTCTCCTAACCGCGATCCTCGCGTTGGTCCGGGGATAGTTGATTTCGCTTACTTACTATATGCCCCTGCTATACGTTCGTCAAGCACTCGGTGCAATCGGCGCCGTGCAGCCGAACCCCTCCGATTTCACACCATCCCCATCCGCCCAAGTGCTGTATTCACGGAAAATTCAGGCAAAAATTAACAATCTCTACGGAAATTTCCGGCCATGCGCCTTCTGGCGCCGCCCATTCACGGTTCCGCTTTGCTTCGCCCCTGCCGCTTCTGTTACTTTGGGACACGGATGAAACAACTGGAACCGGTCATCTGGGCCAAGGGGACGTTCCTGAATCCGCAGCATCTGCAACTGCAGGATCGCTTCCTCGAGAACAGCCTGCAGTTTCATCTTGAATCGCTCTCCTTCCGTCCCTGGGGCTTCCGCGAATTGCGCATCGATCAGGAGGCGCTCGCCGGTGGCGCCTTCGCGATCGCTGCCGCCTCGGGCATCTTCCCCGACGGCCTCCTGTTCGAGATCCCCAACGCCGATCCCGGGCCGCCGCCCAAGCCTATCGCCGACTCCTTCGAGCCGGACCAGGACCTGCTCGACGTTTTTCTCGCCATCCCGCACCACAAGCCCAAAGGACTCAACGTCGCCGGCCTCGGCCGCGATGCCGATGCTCGCTACCGCTCCGAATTTCAACTCTTTCGCGATGAGAACTCGGGCCTTGCCGAGAAGCCCGTCCAGGTCGCCCGGAAGAACTTCCGCCTGCTGGCCAAGGGGGAAAGCCTCAGCGGCTGCTCGGCCCTCCGCGTCGCCCGCGTCCGGAAAACTCCCGCCGGAACTCTCGAACTCGACCCGCGCTTCGTGCCGCCGCTTCTCGACATCAGCTCGAGCGACTACCTCATCGCCATCGCCCGAAGGCTCGTCGAGATCTTATCGGCGAAAAGCAGCATTCTATCAGGTAACCGGCGCCAGAAAAATCTGACCCTGGCCGACTTCACCACGGCCGACATCGCCAACTTCTGGCTGCTCTACACGATCAACTCGCATTTCCCTCTTATCCAGCACCTGTTTGAAGTGCGCCGTGGCCATCCCGAACGCCTGTTCAGCGCCCTGCTCTCGCTCGCCGGCTGCCTTACGACCTTCTCTCTCAAAATCCATCCGCGCGACCTGCCGGGCTACGACCACGACGACCTGTCCGCCTGTTTCACCGACCTCGACGAAAAGGTGCGCCTTCTGATCGAGACCGTCGTCCCCAGCAATTTCGTCTCGCTGCCGCTCAAGCTCGTCCAGCCCTCCATCTACGCTGCCTCGCTAGCCGAGGACAAGTACCTCGTCAACACACGCATGTACCTCGGCGTCAGCGCAGAGATGAACGAAGCCGACCTGATTTCCAAGGCGCCCTACCTGCTCAAAGCCTGCTCGGCGGCCCACATCGAGCACCTGGTCCGCCAGGCCCTGCCCGGCGTCCAGTTGACACACGTGCAGAAGCCCCCGAGCGCCATCCCGGTCAAGCTCAACTATCAATACTTCAGCGTGAATCAGTCCGGCGTCGCCTGGGAGGCAATCACCCGCGCCCGCAACTTCGCCGCCTACGTGCCGGGCGACTTCCCCAACCCCAGCCTCGAACTCGTCATCCTTCTGCCCGAGGCAAGCTGAAGCGATCAAGCTCGATGTAGCCGATGGAGATGAGCGGCTGTACCGCCGCGGCGAACTGGACCGCCGTCACCTGCTCCGACAGCACGCCTTCGGCACGCAGCGACTCATACAGTTCCATGCCCGTCCTGCTCCCGTCGCACCGCGCCACCAGCAGCGCTGTCCACGGCTGCCCCGTCGACCGCCCCGCAAACGGGTATTCTGTGTCGAGCGAATAGGAGTCCGGAACCCAGCGGTTTCCCTCCAGCCGGTGCGCCACGTGGAACGAAGTGGCACGCCGTGCCTGAAAGCGCGACCCCAAAATCAGCTCCGCCGCGCCCTCCTCCCGCGATCGCGTCTCCCACCGGATCAGCCATTCGATTTCCTCGCGCCCGCTCCCGTTGCTGGACTCCCGCCGGACATCGAAGACCGCCCGGGCCGACGTCCGTCGCTGGATTACGATCGCCCCATATACCGCCGACTCAACCTCCAGGCGAGCCAGCGTGCCCTCCCAATCGAGCACCAGCTTTCGCCCTCCCCCCTCGCGGATCGCCGCCTGCTCGGCCATCTCGGTCGGCGTCAGCCGCTTGCGGATAACCAACGCCGTGTCGAACTCTCCCTGGGCCTCTCCGAGCCATTCCCGCAGCCGCGAGTTCAGGTCCGCGCCCTTACGCTCGGTAGCGAAACAGACCGCGTAGAACCGGCCGCCCGGACGCAGGTAGCGCGGCAGCCCTTCGACGATCCGGCGCGTCACCTGCTCGCCGTCCTCCCCGCCGCTGTCGAAGATATAGCGCGGCCGGTGGACCGGCACGTAAGGCGGGTGCGCCGCGATCCGGTCGAAGCCCTCCTCTCCGGCCGGCTCGTACAGGTCCCCCGTGCCGGTCGTCAGATTGCAAATCCCGTTCAGCTTCGCATTAAACCCGGCGAAGCGCGTGGAGCGTTCCGCGATATCGAACGAGGAGACCTTGCGGGCATACCGCGAAGCGACCATCCCCGCGATTCCCGATCCGGCGCATAAATCGAGGAAGTGCTCACACGGACTCTCGGGAAGTACGGACAGGAACAGTTGCGTGTTCTGCACATGCCCTGGATAGACGATGTCCTCGGAGGCATGGAAGGGTGACCCGTCCGGATGCGTCCAGCGATCGCTGGCCAGCAGAACGTCGTTGGTAGGGCAGAGAAAAACGCTCGCGCACCACTTCCTTTCATCGTCCTTGCTCCGGACAATGAGGCCGAGGCGCTCCAGGGCAGCGCCCGCCCCCTCCGGCAACAGACGTTCGATTTCTGCTTCGCCGACGCATCGCCCGTCAAGGAATAGCTGGCATAACACTCCCAAACCGTCGCCGGGAGCCTCGGCCGGTTCGGTCGGGTCGTTCACGCGCGTCATCTCGCGAATCGCCTTGACCCCGTACCTTTCACAGACCGCCTTCTCCACGTATCCGGTCCTGGTGAAGACGGCGCGCGCGGCCGCGAACTCTTCCTGGCTGCCAATTCGAATCGTCAGAGGGAACATTCCGGCCTACTCCTTCATCGCGAAGATCACAATGACGGCGATTGCGATGAGTAGGATCACCACCAGGCCGATAATCAGCGGCAGCATCGACGGCTTCGGAGGCGCCGGAGCCGCAACGGCCGGTGCGGCGGCCTTAGGCGGCTCGGCCGAGGCTGGAGGCGGCGCCGGAGCGGCGAACATCCGCGTATACTCGCTCGGACCCTGGCTTGCACCCGGCGCCGGCGAAGATTTCGGCGCGGCAAAGGTTCCGGTCGCGCTTCCCGCAGATGGCGTAGGCGGCGGCGCCGGCCCCGGCCCCGTCGAGCCCGCGCCGAACACGCGGGTGAACTCACTCGGCTGATTCGACGGAGGCGGAGGGTTCGAAAGAACCGGGTTGCCGAACGGCGTGCCCTGCCCTAGCGGCTGCGGCGTCATCGGATCCTGGAAATAGCGCGTAAACTCCCCCGACGGCGCTTGCCCGGCGAGGGGAGCCCGCTGCTGCGGCAACTGCGGAACCGGCCCGCTCGCCGGCGGCGCCTGAAACATCCTGGTGAACTCACCCGGCTCCTGCTTCCCGCCAAACGCCGGGGGCGGCGTTGCCCCGAGCGACGGGATCGATGAGGCTGGGGGCGCCGCCTGCGGGACCTGAAACATCCGGGTAAACTCCCCCGGACCCTGCTGTGGAGCGGGAGGTGGAGGAGCCTGCGGTGTCGCAGGCGAACCCGCGGGCGCTTGTGGCGTTGCCGGCGCCTGGAACATGCGCGTGAATTCGCCCGGCCCCTGCTGTTGAGGCGGCGGAGGCGTCGTCGCGGCCGTGGGGATGCCGGCCTGAGGAGGTGGAGCGGGAGGAACCGCCGGAGCCTGGAACATACGTGTGAAGTCTCCCGGTCCCTGCTGCGGCTGCGGCGGCGGCGCCTGCGGCTTCGCCCCGACACCCTGAGGCGGCATCGGCCGTTCCGGCGTATAGAACGCTGGCCGCTCTCTCGGAGCCGCGGACGCCGAAGGCGTAGGAGGCGGGGCAGCGGCCGGAGCCTGGAACATCCGTGTAAACTCTCCGGGCTCAGCGTCTGGAGCAGCGGGAGCGGGTGGAGGTTCCGGGACAGCCGGAGCCGCGGACGCCGAAGGCGTGGAAGACGGGGCGCCAGCCGGAGCCTGGAACATCCGTGTAAACTCACCGGGCCCAGCGGCCGGGGCAGCGGGAGCGGGCAGAGGTTCCGGGACAGCCGGAGCCGCAGGCGCCGAAGGCGCGGGAGGCGGGGCAGCGGCCGGCGCCTGGAACATCCGTGTAAACTCTCCGGGCCCAGCGTCTGGAGCAGCGGGAGCGGGTGGAGGTTCCGGGACAGCCGGAGCCGTGGTTGCCGGGGGCGTGGGTGGCGGGGCAGCGGCCGAAGCCTGGAACAACCGTGTAAACTCTCCGGGCCCGGCGTCTGGAGCGGCGGGAGCGGGCGGAGGTTCCGGGACCGCCGGAGCCGTGGTTGCCGGGGGCGTGGGTGGCGGGGCAGCGGCCGGATGTTCCGCGGCAGGCGTGGCCGGCGCCCCCATCCCGGCGAGTGGGTCATCCACCGGAGGCGGCGCCGTCCCGGTCCGAAATTGCCGTGTAAACTCTCCCGGCCCGCTCGTTGCCTGAAGCGCCGGAGCTGCCGGAGGGGGAGTAGCGGGCGGCGGAGTCGCCGGTCGCTCCCCCGTGAGCGTCGGGGGAATCTTCCACGCCCGCGCTTTCACGAACGGCTCCGGCTCCCCGGATGCCCCCGCCTTTGCCCACGAATCGCACCAGCCGCGCAGCCCGCCGTACCGCTCCAGCCCGAGCGTCACGACGAACGGAGTCCCCTCGTGCTGCCCCGCCTCGACGAACACCCCCGCGGCCTGCGCCGGCACGCTGCGGAAACGCCCGAGCAACTCCTGCTGCGCCGGGCTCAGAGCCCCCAGGAACAGGTGAATCTCCACCGCGCGCCCGGTCGCCTTTTCGATCGCCTGGAAGGTTTTGACCTCGCCTTCCCGCAGCGGATTCACCAACTCGTACTTGGCATAGATGCTCATGCCTCCTCCGTTCCCGCCCGTAGCGTGGAACTTAGATTATGACACCGGGTTTTTCAGGGATTCCAATCGGCG
Organism: Bryobacteraceae bacterium; assembly: GCA_046289265.1. Taxonomy (GTDB): domain Bacteria; phylum Acidobacteriota; class Terriglobia; order Bryobacterales; family Bryobacteraceae; genus JBKBWD01. The sequence goes on from JBKBWD010000004.1 coordinate 53,876, forward strand.
GTGCGCCGCGCCCGCTATGGTAGAGTAGATTCTTGCAAGCGAGAGCCTGAGCGGTCGGGATGGAATACGAAGCGGCGTCTCTCCAGGCGCGTCGGGAAGCGGGAATCGGGGACGCCAGATTCGCTGTCCTGACGAAAAGATACTATGAACCATCTTTCCCGGGTTGTCTGGTCCGAAGGAATGTACCTCGGCCCGCACCATTTCCAGGTGCAGAGCCGCTACTTCGAGGACTCCATCCGCTTTGCAACCTCCTCGGTCTGGTTTGAGCCCCACGGACTCGTCGGATGCCGCCTCGACGCCGAGGCGCTACGGAACGGAACGCTTGCCGTCCTCCACGCCCGCGGCATCTTCTCCGATGGCCTCCCCTTCCAGATGCCCGAAAGCGACGCACTCCCGGAGCCGCGCTACATCGCCGAGATCTTCCCTCCCACCCGCGACCGCCTCACCGTCTTTCTTGCGATACCCGCCCGCCGCCCTCAGGGGGTCAACTGTCTGGCGCCGGAAGAACTCAACGGCCAGGCTCCTCGCTACATCGCCAGGACCGAAACGCGCCACGACGACAATACCGGCCGCGACGAAAAGCCCGTCCGTCTCGGCCGCAAGAACATCCGCCTCCTTCTCGATATCGAACCGGCCGACGGATACACCACGCTTCCCATAGCCCGCGTCATGCGCGATGGCGCCGGCCATTTTATCTTCGACGAAAGCTTTATCCCGCCCTGCGTCCAGATCAGCGCCAGCGACCGCATCATGTTTCTGCTCCAGCGCCTCGTCGAGATTCTCGAAGACAAAAGCGCCACTCTCGCCCCGGCCCACGGAGCCGGCAAAGGCTGGGCCGAGTACTCCACCCGAGATATCGCCAACTTCTGGTTCCGACACACCGTCAACTCCGCGCTCGTGCCGCTCCGGCATCTGTTCCTCACCAAGCACGGGCACCCCGAAGAGCTCTATTACGAACTGGCGCGTCTGGCCGGCGCCCTCTGCACCTTCGCGATCGACTCGCATCCGCGCGCTGTCCCTCATTACCGCCATCTACAGCTCGACGAGACCTTCGACGCCCTCGACCATCACATCCGTACGCATCTTGAAACCATCGCTCCGACCAACTGCGTCTCGATTCCGCTCGCCCCTGCCGGCGACTACTTCTATGAGGGGCAGGTCGGCGATGCGCGCTGCCTGGACCGCGCGCGCTGGTTCCTGGCAATCTCATCGCCCATCGGAGAGGTTGAACTCATCTCCCGCACTCCTCAACTGGTGAAGATCTGTTCGAAGCTCTTCGTTCCCGAACTCGTCAAGCGGGCGCTGCCCGGAATGGCCCTGACGCACGTCCAGGTGCCGCCGTCCGCCATCTCGACCCGAGTTGACACCCAGTACTTCAGCGTGAACCGGGCCGGTCCTTGCTGGGATCACATCGTTCAAACGAAACAGATCGGTGTTTACGTGCCCGGAGATTTGCCGAATCCGACCCTGGAACTGCTGGTCGTTCTGGAATCTTGAGAGGTTTCCCATGCTGCAATCGACAGGCGCCGCGGGCGCAAATGCCGCTTCGACTGGGCGGCGAGACGACAATCTGGCATTGGCATTTCAGGAACTCCTGACCGTCTGCGAGCGCCTGCGCTCCAATCGCCAACAGGTCTCCGACGCCGAGTCCTTCCGGCACCAGGTCCGCGAGGCCCTCAAAATGGCCGACATCGAGGCCCGCAAGCGCGGCTATACCGCCGAGGACATCCAACTGGCAATCTTCGCCGTCGTCGCCTGCCTCGACGAGTCGATCCTGAATATGCGCAGCCCCGTCTTTGCAGACTGGCCCCGCCGGCCGCTGCAGGAAGAGCTGTTCGGACACCACATCGCCGGCGAGATTTTCTTCCAGCACCTGCAGAAGATTCTTGGCCGCAACGACTCGCACGAGACCGCCGATCTTCTCGAGGTCTACTACCTCTGTATGCTCCTCGGCTTCGCCGGCCGCTACAGCATCGGCGCCCGCGCCGAACTCCAGGCCATCATTCAGGCCGTCGGAACGAAAATCCGCCGCATCCGCGGCCACTGGCCGGAGCTCTCGCCGGCCTGGGCCCTGCCGCCCGAGCAGGTCAGCGTCTCCCAGTCCGACCCCATGGTGCGCAAGTTCCTGATCGGCGCCATCGTCTGCTTCGTTCTGGCCCTGGTCCTGTTTGTGACCTACAAGATCTCTCTGCGGTCGGGCGTCTCGACCTTGCAGTCCATCGCCATGCAGGGACGTTAGCTGGGAGTCACTATGAAACTTTACTTGACCGCGGCCGCTGCTTTAGGAACCTGCCTCACTCTCGCCCTGATGATCGGCTCCCTCCTCGGACTTCGGGGCCGCAGCTTCGCCATCTTTACCGCGCTTTTCGGGGTCCTCGGTGTCATCGCGGCCATTCTGCTCGTCTGGTATCAGTTGAAGTCGCTGCGCGGCAAGCCCAAGGCGGCCGAGGGGGGCGGCGATGCCGGCGGCGGCGATGAGGTCGACGTGCTTTTGCGCGAGGCCGAGGTCCGCTTGGCCGCCGCCAAGGTCTCGCAAGGCGCCGGCATCTCCAGCTTTCCCGTGATCTTCCTGCTCGGCGAGCCCGGCTCCACCAAGACCAGCACCATGGTCCACTCCGGCCTTGAACCCGAACTCCTCGCCGGCCAGGTCTACCAGGAGACGGCCATCGTCCCCACCCGCTCGCTGAACGTCTGGTACGCCCGCCAGGCGATCTTCCTCGAGCCCGGCGGGCGCTGGCTCTCCGACCCACCCTCCTGGCTACGCCTGATTCGCCGCCTTCAGCCCGGCAAGCTGAAATCCGTTGTTGGAGCCTCCGGACAGGCGCCGCGCGCCGCGATCCTCTGCGTCGATTGCGACAGCTTCACCCGCTCCGGCGGCGCCGACGCCCTCACCGTCATGACGCGCAAGCTCCAGGCGCGTCTCGGCGAGATCTCCCAGGCCCTCGGGATCAGCTTCCCGGTCTACGTCCTGTTCACGAAAGCCGACCGCCTCCCCTTCTTTCCTGACTTCGTCCGCAATCTCACCAACGAAGAAGCCGGCCAGGTCTTCGGCGCCACGCTGCCGCTCCGCAACGTGCATAGCGGCGTCTACGCCGAATCCGAGACCCAGCGGATCGGCGCGGCGTTCGACGGCCTTTTCTATTCTCTCTGCGACAAGCGCCTCGATCTGCTTCCGCGCGAAACGGATGGCGACAAAATCCCCGGCGCCTACGAGTTCCCCCGCGAGTTCCGCAAGCTGCGCAACACCGTGGTCCAGTTCCTGGTTGATCTCTGCCGCCCGAGCCAGCTTCGCGCGAGCCCGTTTCTCCGTGGCTTCTACTTCTCCGGCGTTCGACCCGTCTGGGTGAACGAGGTTGCCCAGGCGCCCGTCCAGACCCGCCGTGAGGAGCAGGCATTCGGCACTTCCAGCGGCGCCACCGGCATCTTCAAGGTCGCGGGACAGCAGTCTTCCCAGCCCTCCTACGCTCAGCAGCCCGTCGTCGGCACCAAGAAGGTGCCCCAGTGGGTCTTCATTACCCGTCTGTTCAACGACCTCATCCTTCAGGACCGCGCCGCCCTCGGAGCGAGCGGCGCCAGCACCAGGACCAGCGCCCTCCAGCGCGGACTTCTTGCCGCGGCGGCCGTGCTCTTCCTCGTCTTCGCCACCGGTGCGACTGTTTCATTCATCGGAAATCGCGCACTCGAAAACGATGCGATCAGTGCCGCCCGGGGTATCCCGCCAGGGGAAGTCGCCGGCAATGAACTCCCGTCGCTTGAGTCGCTCCAGAAGCTCGAAACTCTGCGCCAGAGCCTCGCCAGGCTGACCGCTTACGAGCGCGACGGCGCCCCGTGGCGGCTCAGGTGGCTCCTCTACACAGGCAGCGACATCTACCCCTCCGTCCGCCGCGTCTACTACAGCCGCTTCCGCCAGCTCCTGTTTGGCCAGACGCAGGGACGCATCCTCGCCTCCCTCCAGGGCCTGCCGGCCGCCCCTGGACCCAACGACGATTACGGCACGAGTTACGACAACCTGAAGGCCTACCTCATCTCCACCTCCGAGTACCAGCGCAGCACGAAGGACTTCCTTTCCCCCGTGCTCCAGAACCGCTGGTCCGAGGGCCGCCAGGTACCGCCCGAGATTCTCCAGCTCGCCCAGCTTCAGTTCGACTTTTACAGCGAGGACCTCCCTCTTGGCAACCCGTACTCCAGGGAGCCCGACGCCCCCACCGTCGACCGCTCGCGCCGTTACCTCGCCCAGTTCTCCGGCATCGAGCGCGTCTATCAGTTCATGCTCGCCGAGGCTTCCAGGAAGAACCCTAAGATCAACTTCAACGCCCGGTTCCCTGGCTCGGCCGAAGTCGTCATCAACAACCGCGATATCTCCGGCGCCTTCACCAAGGGCGGCTGGGACTTCATGCAGGATGCGCTCAAGAAAGCCGACCAGTTCTTCGGAGGCGAGCGCTGGGTCCTGGGCGACTATGCTTCCGCCAACGTCGATAAGGCCAAGCTGGAGCAGGAGCTGACCAACCGCTATGTCGACGACTACATCGCCCAGTGGCGCGCCTTCGTCAAGAACTCCACCGTGGTCCGCTATCGCGACCTCAAGGACGCTGCCGCCAAGCTCACCGCGCTCTCCGGGAACCAGACGCCGCTGATGGCTCTGTTCTGGCTGACAACGCAGCATACCTCGGTCGAGAACGACAGGATCAAGGCGGCTTTCCGCTCCGTCCACCAGGTGGTGCCTCCGCCCGCAACAGACCCGCAGTACGTTCTTCCCTCGAACCAGAACTATATGGGCGCACTTCTCAACCTCCAGACCTCGATCGAGCAGGTCGCCGGCCTGCCCAGCCCCGATCCCGCTTCCGCATCGGCGACGATGAGCAGCGCCTCGCAGGCCCGCATCGTCACCCGCCAGTTGGCCCAGACATTCCCGGTCGATCCGGAAGCGCAGCTTCAGACCACCGTCCAGAAGCTCATGGAGGACCCCATCACCAACGCCGAAGCTCTCCTCCGCGGCATCGGGCCGGCCGAACTCAACGCCAAGGCCAAGGGCCTCTGCGCCCAATTCTCAGCAATGACGAATAAGTTCCCGTTCAACCCGAACGCCACCGCCGAGGCGACCCTCCAGGAGGTCAACGCCCTCCTCCGCCCCGGCGACGGCGCTCTCTGGACCTTCTATCAGGAGAGCCTCAGCAAGTCGCTTCAGAAACAGGGCGCCGAATACGTCGCCAATCCCGGCGGAGGCCTTAACCTCAACCCCGCTTTTGTCGCCTTCTTCAACCAGGCCGCGAAGTTCTCCGAGGCCCTCTACCCGAACAACGCGCCCGAGCCCAAGTTCTCCTACTCGCTCCAGCCGCTGCGCTCGGACCAGATTCAAAGCCTGAGCCTCACGATCGACGGCCAGACTGCCAACTTCACCGGACAGGCCGCCCCGATCCGCTTCACATGGCCCGGCGCCGCCTCCCGAGAGGTCCGGCTCAGCGCCAAGCTCCAGGGCGGAACCGATTTCGAGTTCCAGAACCGCGAGGGACTTTGGTCGGTCTTCCGGTTTTTCGCCGACGCCGACCAGTGGAGCCGTTCCGGAGCCGGCTACAACCTCGAATGGATCGTCAAGCAGGGCAGGGAAGGCCGCCCCGTCATGATCGGTGGTCGCGCCCTGACCTACCGCTTCTATCTCGACACCAGCGGAGCGCCGCCCGTCTTTCAAAAGGAGTGGCTCAGCGGCTTCCGCTGTGTCTCCCAGGCGGCCCGCTGAGGGTCGGAGCAGAGAATATGCAGCTTCCGGCGCGCATCGGCAAATACGAACTGGTTGAGTTCCTCGGCGGCGGCATGGCTCACGTCTATCGCGCCACCGACACCGTCCTGGGCCGGCCCGTAGCCCTCAAGATCCTCACCGAGCAGGGCAATGCCGACCCCGACGCCCGTGCCCGCTTCCTCCAGGAGGCCCGGATGGTCGGCAACATCGAACATCCCAACGTCATCAGCCTCTATGATTTCGGCGAGGAGCAGGGCCGCCCCTTTATCGTCATGGAGTTTCTGCGCGGCGAGAGCCTCCGCTCGGCGCTCAATAACAACCGCGCCGGCGACCTCGTTCCCAAACTCCGGATCGCCGTTCAGGTCGCCCGCGCGCTCGCCCACGTCCACGAGCACAACGTCATTCACCGCGACATCAAGCCCGAGAACGTCTTCCTCGACCCTTCCGGCAAGGCCAAGCTCATGGATTTTGGTATCGCCAAGCAGCAGGGCATGTCGCTCACCCGTGCCGGCTTCACCCTCGGAACGCCATACTACATGGCGCCCGAGCAGGTCATGGGTCAGCCCGTGACCCACCTGGTCGACGTCTACGCCTTTGGCGTCCTCCTGTTCGAACTGCTCTCCGGCGTCAAGCCGGTCGCCGGCGACACCGTTGAGCGAATCTTTGACCACATCCTCCATGAGCCGCTCGATCTGGCTCCTCTTACGGCCCTCGGTGTCCCGCAGCCGGTCTTCGACTTGATCCGCCGCTGTACCGCCAAAGCGCCGGCCGAGCGCTACCAGGGCTTCCTCCCGATCGTCGCCGAACTTGAGCGCATCCTTGGGCTGCTCGGGGCGCCCACCGGCTCCTCCCGCCCGATGCAGCCCGGCGCCGCACCCCGCACTGAGCCGCTTCCTCCGTTCCTCGCCTGGCTTCCTGCGCCGCTCAAGAGCCACGCCGGCATCACGGCGGTCACCGCCGCCGCCGTGTTCCTGCTATCCTCCCTTGTCTATGGAGCTGCCCAGTGGCTCAGCCGATGATCTCTTTGGAGCGATAAGACCATCCGATGCAACTTCCGGCACAGATTGGCAAATACGAGCTTCTCGAATTTCTTGGCGGAGGCATGTCGCACGTCTACCGTGCCCGCGACACCGTCCTTGGCCGCACCGTCGCCGTCAAAATCCTGACGGAAAACGGCGCGGCGGACCCCGAGGCCAAGGCCCGCTTCCTGCTCGAAGCCCGCATGGCCGGCAACATCCAGCACGACAACGTCATGGGCATTCATGACTACGGCGAGGAGCAGGGGCGCCCCTTCATCGTCATGGAGTTCCTGGTCGGCGAGGATCTCCGCAGCGCCATCAAAAAGGAGCACACCGGCGATCTGGCCAATCGCCTCAAAATCGCTCTCCAGATTGCCCGCGCCCTCGAGTACGTCCATTCCAAGCGCATCATTCACCGCGACATCAAACCGGAGAACATCCACCTCGATGCCTCCGGCCGCGCCAAGCTCATGGACTTCGGCATCGCCAAGGCCGAGGGACTCTCGATCACCAAGGCGGGCTTCGCGCTTGGTACCCCGTACTACATGGCGCCCGAGCAGGTCCTCGGCAAGCCGGTCACCGAAGCCGTCGATGTCTACGCCTTCGGAATCCTCTTCTTCGAACTCCTTACAGGCATCAAACCCATCACCGGCGAAACCGTCGAACGGCTTTTTTACATGATTCTCCACGAGCCGCTCAACCTGCAGCCACTCCATGTCGCCAACATTCCGAAGCCCGTCATCGATCTGATCGCACGTTGCACCGCCAAGAACGTCGAGGAACGCATCCCGAACTGCACCATCGTCTGCTCCGAACTGGAAGCGCTGATGGCGAACCAACAGCGGCCCGGCTCGGCCGTAATCGCCCCGCCTCCGCCCGCGAAGTCTGCCGGGGTGAGCGGCCGCGTCGTCGCCATCGGGATCGCAGCCGTCGTGCTCGTTGTCGTTGCCGCTGCCTTCTACCTGGTCCTGAGCAAGCGCCGTGTGCTCGATCCCGTCCTTGCCACCGAAACCGGCGAGATGATCCTTGTCCTCGGCGGCGAATTCCTGGCGGGCGAGGGCAGGAACCCGACGACGCTGCCGCCCTTTTACATCGATAAGACCGAGGTCACCAATGCGATGTACGCCCGCTTCTGTCAGGCCAAGGGCCGCCCGCTGCCGCCCGGCTTTATGGCAGACCGCCCCAATGACCCGGTCGTCAACATCACCATTGTCGATGCTCAGGAGTTCGCCAAATGGGCGGGCAAACGTCTCCCGACGGCGCTCGAATGGGAGAAAGCCGCCCGCGGAACCGACGGCCGCCCCTTCCCCTGGGGCGAAGAGTCCGACGCCTCCCGTGCCAACGTCAGCGACAATCCGCAGATCGCCAGCCGCGGCTTGGTCGCTGTCGATACCATGACCGCCGGAGCCAGCCCCTTCGGCCTGCTCCACATGGCCGGCAATGTATGGGAATTCGTCGACGAACTCAGGACCCCCAGCCAACTCGCCCTCGAAGCCTTCGCCCAGGCCCTCGACCCGGCCCCGACCGTCGAAGAGCCCTGGTACATGGTCAAGGGCGGCTCCTTCGACCGGCCCCTGGCCTATGCCAAGGCTTACGAGTTCATCGCCGTCCCGGCCCGCTTCGCCGCGGTCAACATCGGCTTCCGCTGCGCAAAAAACGTCGATTGATCAGAGGGAGCATGATCGAAAGTATCGGGGGACCTGGAGCTTCCCGCTTAGGTTCCCCTCGGACGCCCCTGGGAGCGTATTCCGGGACTGCCCTTTTTCCGCACTTCGGAGCCGAACGCGGCTCCCATGCCGAGCGGCCTGCCGGTTGCTGTCGCTATGGGATGATTGAAAAATTTCGGCAAGCTCTGCGGCCTCTTGCTTTATAATAGAAGCGGACCGGGTGGCGCCTACCATCCAGCCCGCCGGTCAGGACTACCGGTCAATCCGGAGTCTCAGCCGGATGGTCATGAAGAAATTCACGACGACCTTCACAAAAAGTGATACCCGCGAGGAGCATTACCTCCTTGGCGTCGAAAGTATCGGGGGCCTGGGGCTTTCCACCCAGGTTCCCCTCGGACGCCCCAGGGAGCGTCTTCCGGGACTGGCCTTCCTCACCGAACTCCGAGACAAAAGCGATTCCAATGCCGCCTCCCACGCCATGCTGAACAAGTGCTCGGCCGGACGCCCTCCTCTCTCTCGGCTCGGGCAAGACGTCACCTTCGAAGATCCGATCGCCCGAGTGCATCCGCCTCGAGTGCTTCTCCGGTGACCCGGTCTCTCGACCTTCGATCCGTAGCTGTATGGAAGGAAAACCCGGCCGCGGTCACGGCCCGGTGAAGAATCCGCGCTACCGGGACTTCAGCAGCGCGTCGATGTTCGCAATGTTCTTCCGCGCGAACTCGGATTCGGCCATGTGTTCGTTCAATTCAAGCATCGCCCGAAAGTGCTTCCGCGCCGCCGGAAGCATCTCGATGCTGTTGGACGCCTGCGCCTTATACGCATACGTCAGCCCCAGCGCGTAATGCGCGTACGGATCCTCCGGGTCATAATTCAGCGAACGCTGGCAGCTCGCCACCGCCTCGTCATACCGTTTCAGCTTCCGCTGCGCATCGCACAACCCGAAGTAGGCCAAGCTCCGCAGATCCTGCCAGATGTCCTGCTGCGCCGCCCTCTTTTTCTTGCCAAGCCCCGCCAGATACCCGAGCACATAGTAATTCATCTTACCCGCTAACTTACTATCGAAGTCGCTCAGCCGCAGATATTCGGAATACTCCTTTACGGACTCCTCGTAGCTCCCGCTCATCCGCAGGCTCTCGGCCAGCCAGAAGTGCGCCTCGGCGTTGTTCGGCGCCAGCGCAATCGCGGTCCGTGCCGCCTCAATCGACTCTTTATACATCTCCTTCATCCGTAGCGCCTGCGCCAGCAGATACCAGGCCAGCGAGTGTTTCTTGTCCCGCTGCACCACGACGTCGAACTGCCGGATCGCCTCATCCACGTTGCCCATCCCCAGCAGCATCCCGCCGAAGCTTGCCCGAGCCTCCAGGTAGTCCGGGTCGATCTCGATCGCTTTCCGGAAGTACTGCTCGGCCGTCTCCTGCTCGTACATCGCGTCATACGTGCGCCCCAGGTACAATGCAGCCTGACTGTAGTTCGCATCGATCGACAGCGCCTGCGAGAAATGCGTCACGGCCCTCCGGTAGTTGGCCTCGAAGCCTTTGTTGTAAAACTCAAGCCCTTTGTCAAAGGCATCCACCGCCGCACGAGGCCGCCGCCGCGGGATCAGGATCTTGATCGAAACCGTGCTTTCCTGTCCCGGATAGACCGTCTCCTCGCGCGGGCCGTCCGGCTCAAATCCCAGTTTGACGCCTTTGATCGTGTGCGCCCCCGGCGGCAGTCCCGGCAGCCGCAGCGGAACCCCCTTATTCACTACGCCAACCGACTTCCCGTCCACGAAGACCTCGACCCCGTCGTGATTCGACTCGAAGATCAACGTCCCGAACTTCGGCGGAGGCGGAGCATCCGGACTCCGGTTCGACGGCACGTACGCCAACAGCATCTCAGGATCGAAGCTCCCACGGTCCGACGTCGGATTCTGCTGACCGTTAGTCGCCTCCCGCACGTTTCGCCGCACATACTCGGCCAATTCATCGGCCGTGACAATGCCGTCGCGCGACTCGTCCGCCGCGCCCTCCAGGCCCTTCACTACGTAATATGTGAAAATCCCGTGCCCGCCGCCCCACTCCGGGCTCTCGAACGACCGCTCGCGGTCGCGGCTCGCCGTCAGCGAAAACAGCGACTTGTTCAAATCGAGCAGCGTGCGGTTCAACGTCGCGCGGTCCGCTTCCGCCTCGCGCGCATCCGGAGTAATGGCGCCGCTGTGGCACGAATCGGTCAGCAGGACCTTCCACTTCCCCTTGATCCGGCTCCCGATCACCGATCCCAGAGTCTCCATGGGATATCCCGTGCCCGCGATATTCTTCGGGTTGATATCGTAAGGCGCCAGATACGCCTTACCGTTGTGCACGAAGCCATGCCCGGCAAAATAGATCAGGACGCGGTCATCTTCCTTCGCCACCGAAGGAAGCCACTCCTCCAGTTCACGCTTCAGGTTCGCCAGCGTCGCCCGCGAACCCACCAGCTTCCGGACGTTCTCGGCCTTGAAGTTCCCTCCCTCGGGGCTGATCAGAATCGAGTAGACCGCATCGGCGTCCCGTTCCGGATACTGCAACTGCGCCGACTCGGGCAGATTCTTGTAATTAGCAATCCCGACCACCAGCGCATAGCTGCGCGGGATCGTCACGCTCTCCGGAGCGCGAGGCGCCGGCGCCGGATCGGTATCGAGCCTCAAGTCGCGCTCCTGCTTCGGAGCGGCCGGCTTCGGAGCCTCCCCGCCCTGCGGAAGCGCCGCCGGAACCACCAGCGCCGCGCCGATCAGAAGAGCCAGAATTCTGGGGGACATGGTCTGCTCCCTTTCCTGTGCTGCGTAACTCTACTTGTGCGCGAGCCGGTACTCATACACCACCGGCCCTTCCATCGGGACCGGCGACGACACCACCGCCGTCTCCTTCTCCCGAATAAATACCAACTCCCGAGACCGCAATCCCGGCACGGACTTCAAATTCTCCGGCAGGCTCTCCTCCGCTCCCAGGCTCCGCACTCCGGCCGTGCTGTCAATACACTCGCCCCGCGCCCGCAGCACCACGTCATCGCAGCGCGGCGTCAGCGTTGACAGCGCCGTCCCATGCTTTGGAGGCGGCGGCAGCGGCACATAGCCGGACTTCCCGCCACCCGGTCCCAACTCAAGCGGCGTAATCATCCAGTAGATCACGTCCTGGCCCGCCGGCCCGGTCACCCGAAATGAGCCGTCCGTCGCCGGCACCACGTACTCCCTGCCTGCCACGATCCGGTTTCTCTCTCCGGACTCCTTGGTTGGAAACAGCAGTGTGAATTCGCCCGACGTTCCCTTGTTCAGAACGTACAGGTAGCCGTCGAAGTTCGTCTGGAATCGGAATCGGAGGCGGTCGTCGTTGGCGAAGATCAGGGCCGGATCCACGGTGCGCCAGGCGTTTCCCTCGCGCCGCTCCACCCGCAACTGCATCTTCTGCGGCCCCGAGTTCCGCGAACTCGAAACCTGGGCCGCCATCGGCGCGGCCAGCGCGATTCCCGCCAGCAGCAGGCAGGCAGAGGACATCACATTCGGACTCCTTATCGGTGTTGTAATTTCACATCCACCACCAGACGCGAGTCCGGATCGCCGCTCGGATCCACCACGTACAGCGCCTTCTCCTTCTTCTCGCCCGGCGTCTCATCGGTGACCTTTTCGAACACCAGGTCCCGAGCCATCACCTTGCCGCGCAGTCCCGACACCAGGTCGTCCCCGATGTTGACCGAGTTCTGCGCCAGCATGACTTTCTTCTGTTTCTCCGGCCCCTTCTTCTTCGCGGGCTCGGCCGGCGGCGTAGCGCCTTGCCGCCCGCTGCTCAGGCTGTAGATCAGACTTTCCAGGTCCGGCTCCGGCGTCCGCGACAGCACCAGGAAGAGCTTCTCCTCACCGGGCTGCTCATCGAAGACGAAGCGCGACCGCCGCGGAATCTCATACGAGCGCCCGCGCCGTACGCGATTGTCCCCCTCGTCAATCTCGCTGGAAGGGAACAGCAGCTTCCACGTGCCGCTTGACCCCCGCATCACGATGTAGAGGTAAGCATCGTTGTTCGTCTCAACGCCGATCCGGATCCGGTCGCCCGAGCGGAAGACCGTATCCGGGTCTACTTCGATGTAATCGTCATCGCCCGCGTACTTCAGAATGCTGTATCGCAGTCCCAGCGGCGGCAGCCCCTCATAGGAAGCCTGCACAAACTCGACGCTCGGCGGAGCCTCGATGCTCGCCGACGGCCGCGCTGGCGGGGTTGCTGGTGTCGCCGGAGTCGCCTTCGCCGGGCTCGGCTGGGATTTGGCCGCCTGCTTGGCAGGCTGCCCTTTCCCCTGTGCCTTAGCCTGTGCCGCCGGCGGCTGCGCCGGTTTCGCTGGCTGCGCGGGTTTCGCTGCTTCTGCCCGCTTTGACGGCGGTGTGGAGAAGAAGAGCTCCCGGGCTGTCAACTGTCGTTGTTCTTGACACCAGGCCGTGGACACCGCCAGGGAGGAAAGCGTGAGAAGGTAGTGCAGTTTCATACGTGTCGCTCTCTCATTTCCTCCGGAAACAGCCGAAATCCTCAACGTTCCCGGTGACTCAAGTCTATCAGCCGCGAATACGGAATCTCCACCTCGCAATTCTCGTGCCACACTCACTTTAACATCCTCGGCTATGCCTTTCACAGTCAGCGCGATATAATACCGAAGTTTCCGCTTGGAGGATTCCATGTCTTCGATTTTCCGACTGCCGCTTTTGCGCACGTTGGCGCTTTCGCTATCCGCACTTCTGGTAACGAACGCCGCCGCGCACCCGCTTCCCCCTCAGAACGAGGACGGGCCGAAGCTCAACCTGGTCATCGTGGAAGGCGACGGAGCCATCAACAACATCCGCCAGCGGGTCGCCCGCGAGACCATAGTCCAGGTCGAAGACGAAAACCGGAAGCCGGTCGCCGGCGCGACCGTATCCTTCTTTCTCCCCAACCAGGGTCCTAGCGGAACCTTCCTGAATGGAGGCCGCAGCCTCACGGTCATGACCGACGCCAACGGGCGCGCCGTGGCCCAGTTCCGCCCGAACAACGTGGCCGGTGAGTTCCAGGTGCGCGTCTCCGCCGCCCACCAGGGCCAGGTCGTCTCCACTTCCGTGGCGCAGTCCAATATTCTCGGCGCTGCTGCCGCCGCAGGAGCCGCCGGTGCCGGTACCGGCATCTCGATGAAGCTCCTCGCCATTGTCGCGATCGCTGGCGCCGCCGCTGCCGGAGGAGCCGTAGCCGCCACCCGCGGCGGAGGCAATGGAGGCGGTGCTCCCGCCCCGGCCCCCACCGTCGTCACCCCCGGAACCCCAAGCGTCGGAGCTCCCCGATAAATTTGTCTGTTTCCCGGAGGAAACGAGCGTGTTCCCTAACCCAATCTCGCGGATAGTTCTGATCTCAACCCTCGCCTCTGCCCCGATGCTCTACGCCGAGGAGATCCTTGGCCCCGTCCTCGGACTCGTACACGATCCCGGCGTTCAGGCGCTTCGCGCCGTCAAAGGCGTCCCCGGAGCGTCTCTCCTCGGACCCGCCCTCAACCTTGGCGCCGAGATCGACCGGGCCGCCTCCGCACCGGATTTCACACTCGCCGTCGCTGGAGAGCGGAAAAACGCCTTCGTGCTCGGTGCCGCGGGGGAGCTGCGCGCGCTCGAAGGCATCCGCGAAGGCGCCAGCCGCATCGTCCTCAGCCCCTCCGGTTCGGCGGCCGCGCTCGTCTTCCCCGAAATTCACTTGATCGAGGTTCTCAGCGGTCTCCCGCACGACGGGCGACTGAGGCGTGACATCTGGCTCCCCGAGGGCTTCGACCTCGAAGCTCTGGCCGTAGCCGACGACGCCGGCGCAGTGCTCCTGTCCTCACGTGAAGGCGAAGGCGGAGCCGTCTGGGTTGTTCCCATCGACGACGCGATGCGCCGCATCCCCTCCCTCGGCCGCGCCACCGCGATCGCTTTCCTGCCCGGCGCCCACGATGCCATCCTCGCTGACGCCGGCTCGAATACGCTCCTCATCGTCCGCGATCTCCTCGGCGCCGCCTCGGTGTCCTTCATTGCCGGCGAGAAGGAAGGAATCGACAACCCAGCCGCCGTCGCCGCCTCGAAAGCCAGCGATCGGGTCTATGTCGCCAACGCCGGCGCCGGTCTCATCGCCGCCTACGCCCTCGACGGCCGGACTCTCTCGTTCACCTTGTGCAACTGCACCCCGGTCGCCCTCGATCGCATGAACGGAATCGAACTCTTCCGCCTCACCGGCCTTTCGGCCGATGCCCCGTTGCTCCTCTACGATGCTGCCCCCGAGGAGCCCCGAGTACTGGTCGTCCCGCCCGATCTCCCCGCACCTGCTGACGATCAGCAGAACCAGCAAGGAGACCGCCAGTGAGACGATATCTGCCCCTCTTCCAACTCCCCCTGTTGCTTGTCCTCGCGGCCGTCTCGTTGCACGCGCAGCCGCTTCAGATCGTCACCGAATCACTCCGGCCCGGTGTCCAGGATCGCTATTATTACGGTGAGCCCTTCGAAGCCACGGGCGGCAGCGGCGGATATCTCTGGTCGGTGGACCCGGAGACCCCTCTGCCCGCCGGGATCAGCTTATCGAGTTCGTTTCTTGACGGCTTGCCGACCGTCTCAGGCTCCTTCCCGGTTCGAATCATTCTGACAGATAGCAGCACCGGCCTCTCCACGAACAGACTTTTCAATCTCAACATTGCCCCGCCGTTCGCCATCACCTCTCCTTCGGTTCTCCCTCCCGGTATGGTCGGAAAACCATATAGCTTCCAGTTCCAGGTCACCGGCGGACTTCCGCCGTATCTGTTCGAAAATGACCCAAATGCGGCGGTGATACAGAAACGTCCCGGAACGAAACAGAGTGGTCCGCGATCTGCCCACGATGGCAATGCCTTCCCTGGCGTAAAGCTCGTCGATCACCAGAAAGGAGTTCTCGCCGGTACCCCGACTGCCGATGGCACATACAACGTCGGCATTTTTCTGTCCGATGACCACTCGAACTTTGACGAATACTCCGAGTTCCACCTATTCTCCGTCACCGTCTTCCCGGCCCTGATTATCACCACCACCTCGTTCGCCCCTGGCGCCGTCGGCGCCTCTTACAGCCAACCCCTCTCCGCCACCGGCGGCACTCCGCCCTACTCCTGGGCCGTCACCGGCGGCGCACTGCCTCCCGGCCTCACGCTCGGGGTTAGCGGGGTCTCGGGCACCCCGTCCGTTCCCGGCATCTACTCCTTCACACTACGAGTCACCGACGCCAATGGCTTTCAGTCGTTCCAGGCCTATACCACGTCGATCCTCGGCATCACTACCAGTTCCCTTCCCAGCGCCCAGATCGGAGAGTCCTACAGCTTCCAGCTCGGCGCCACCGGCGGAACTGCCCCCTACCTTTTCAGCGTCGCCGGAACCCTGCCCACGGGCCTCACCATGACCTCCGGCGGCCTCATTCAGGGCACGCCCCAGGCCGCCCAGGTCGCCAGCCTCACCTTCACCGTGACCGATTCCTCCTCCCTCCAGTCAAGCCGCGCCCTCACCCTCCAAACCGGACGAATCCCCCAGCTTCACATAGTCAATGAGGATCCGCTGCCGAAAGGAAAAGTCGGGACACCCTACAGTCTCCAGTTCGCCGCCGCCGACGGCGAGGAACCCTACCGCTGGGCCCAAGGTCAGGGCTCGCTCCCGCCGGGTCTGACGTTTAACAGTGCGGGCCTTCTCTCCGGTACCCCAACCACGCCAGGGCGCTACCTGTTCGGTGTAAATGTCTTCGACTCCAAGCCTGCAAGCGACAGCCGCCTGTTTACACTCGAGATCGAAGCCTCGCCGCTTGAAATCGCGAACGAATCCCCGCTTCCCGCCGGCCTCATCGGCCAGCCCTACTCGCTCCAGTTGATCGCCAAGGGCGGGAAGCCGCCCTATGCGTTCGCAACCGGCGGACTTCCCGCCGGACTCAAGCTCGAAGGTGACAAGATCACGGGGACCCCGACCGTGCCCGGCGAGTACACCGTCTCAGTCACCGTTGTCGATGCGGACCAGAAGACCGCCACGAAACGCCTGACCCTCACGGTCCGCGGCAACCTGTCAATCACGACTGCGTCGCTTTCCCCCGGAACCGTCGGAGCCCCCTACCAGGCCACCCTGAGCGCCGCGGGCGGAGCGCCGCCCTACACCTGGGGCCTCTCCGGACTACCCGCCGGGCTCGCCTTCGACCCCGCGACCGGCCAGATCTCCGGCACGCCCACCCAGGCCGGTACTTCTGTCCTGACCGCAACAGTTACGGATAGTTTGAAGAGTACGGCCAGCCGGGAACTCTCTCTGCGGATCGAACCCGCCCTCGCGGTAGCAACCACCTCGCTGGAGGACGGCCTCCTCGGGGCCGCCTACTCCGCCGCCCTCTCGGCGACCGGCGGAGTCGCGCCGTACACCTGGTCCATCAGTGGAGCCCTGCCTCCCGGCATTACCCTGAACGCCTCCTCCGGCGCCCTCGGAGGTACGCCCACCCAGGCCGGAGTCTACACCTTCACCGCGCAGGTGACCGATCAGGCCGGCGCCACCGCGCAGCGGCAGCTTACGCTACGAGTCCGTTCCGGCCTCACCATCGCGACGACTTCGCTGCCCCAGGGGCAGGTCGGCACGGCCTACTCGGCCTCGCTCGACGCAACCGGCGGAATCCCGCCCTATACCTGGTCAATTGACGGCGCGCTGCCCGCCGGATTCAGTGTCAACGCCTCCGGCCAGATCACCGGGACCCCGACGGCTGCCGGCTCCTTCCCGCTCGCTGTCAGTGTCTCTGACGGCAGCCAGACCACCGCATCGGCGAACCTCACCCTGGTCATTGGTCTGCCGCCCGCTCCGGCGCCCCTGATTACGGGCCTCCCCGACACCGCGCCTCCGGCCCAGCAGCCGAACTTCGGCGTAACGCTCAGCGCCGCCTACGTGGCTCCCATCGACGGGACCGTCACCCTGACCTTCGAGGCCGATGGCGGCGGCGACGATCCGTTCGTGCGCTTCCTCTCCGGAGGCCGCACGCTCAATTTCCGCATCGATACCGGCCAGACCAACGCCGTCTTTGACACGGCCCAGGTCGGCCTTCAAACCGGAACCCTCGCCGGCGTCATCACCCTGACCGCCCGGCTCCGCAGCGCCGGCCAGGATGTCACCCCAACGCCTCCGCCCACGCGCACCATCCGGATCAACCCCGGCGCACCTGTCATTACGGCTGTCCAGGTGAACCGGACCGGCTCCGGCTTCGATGTCGTCGTGACCGGGTTCGCCACCTCCCGGCAGGTCACCCAGGCGACCTTCCGGTTCACGCCGCGCGCCGGATCGAGCCTCCAAACTTCGGAGGTGACGGTCCAGGTCGGCCAGGCCTTCTCGAACTGGTATCAGAGCGAAGCTTCCAGGGCATTCGGGAGCGAGTTCCGCTTCACCATGCCGTTCAACATACAGGGAGACGCCAACTCGCTCGCATCGGTCTCGGTGACCCTCAGCAACGCGCAGGGCAACTCGCAGCCGGTCAGCGCCAACTTCCCATAGCCGGCGATCATGAGGCGGGCGTCCCTGCCCGCCTCACCCGCCCAGCCGCGGGTCGTGAACCGCGTAGCCGCACGCGAAGTGGTAGACCACCTGCCCCTGCTCGGGTGGAATCTCCAGGTATCGGTGCACCTGGTCGTCATAGAACGCCCCGATTCCCGTGGCCTGAAAGCCGAGCGCCTCGGCGCACAGATACAGCCGCTGCCCGATCGCGCCCGCTTCCATGAAGACATAGCGGTATCCGCGATTGCCGAACTGCCGCGCTGCCCGGTTCAGGTCTCCCACCATCGAGAAGGCTACGCAGGCGTTCCCCGCCAGGTCCTGGCTGAGGCTCAGGCCCGCCGCGATCACGCGCTGGTCGCCCCACTTCAAACGCTCCAGCGTGTTCGACGGCCGCCACAGCCGATAAACGCCTGGCTCCAGCCCTCGTACTCTATGTACGTAGAGATATAGCTGGATCAGCCGCATCGAACTCCCGCCGACCACGTCCCCTTCGAAATCGGCATGGAATGGCTGTTCCGTCGCCTCCAGCAGCGTTGAGAGCTGCTCGAAGCTGATCGTCTCATAGCCCCCGCGAAAATCGAGCGCCGAGCGCCGTCGCCGCGCAACCGCCCCGAACGGAGTCTCCGAATGCTCGGCCGGCCGCAGCGCGATCGTGCCCCTACCCGCCCGCGGCCCCTCCAGGCGCTCTATCGCGCCGCTCCGGTTTCCCAGTTTCGACGCCTCGTGCATCTCCTCGATCAGCGGGTACTCTACGGCCTCGGGCGACAGGACATTCGGCTTTCCGCCCAGCCATTCGAGCTCCCGATGCTCCCGATCCTCCACCGGAACCGCCGGACCGCGCAGCGCCACCAGCAGCAGCGGCCACTCATCGGACAGACACGCGAACCGGGAAAGCCGATCGTCCGGAAACTCCCCCACCGCAAAGGCCTCGCACCCGAGCGCCCGCGCCGCCAGCGCCAGCGCCTGCCAGGCATGACCCGCATCGTGCAGGCAGTACCGGTACGCCCGGTTCCTGTACTTCCATGCCTCACGCCATGCGATCGATGTGAGCAGGAAGATCAGCGGCGAGTTGCGCAGCAGCGGCGATCCCGCTGCCTCCTGAAGACGCGAGATTACGTCGCCTCTGGCCCGCTGCTCGGCCATATGCGACGAGACGCGGTAGTGGTACAGCCCGTCCTCCACGCCGCGCAGCCCCCGCGCGGCGAAGTGGAACTCGGTCGGATGCAGATTTCCCGAGGAGGGATTCACGCGCAGCGCATACCGATAGCCGGCTGAAGGCACAACCTTCGTCGCGCTGATCGATGCGGAATAGTACAGGAGCCGGGAAAGAAAGGTAAGCCCGTCCGTTGCCGCGTCGCCTCCCTTCACCCCCCGCAACACATCGAGCGCCGGCGTGCGCGGCGCCGGGGGATCGGCCGGCAGATCGATAACGGGTACGCCCTCATAATGCCGGAACGGATCGGGCATGTTCGCCCAATCCAGCACATGCCGGCTTCCATAAATCGACTCCACCGTATGCTTCGTCGCCTCATGATAGGCAAACATACGGCTGGTCTCCGGATTCAGTTCTTTCAAGGATTGACCTTCAACTTGCCATTCCGCGCACGCGCCGCCTGCAATAGTTACGCGCCGCGTTGTCCGGCGGTTCCACCCGATTAAGGCTCATAGAAGCTCAGTGCGTTGTCGCCTTGCTTCACGACGCGAACTCTCTGCACTTGACCATACCCCTCCGCAAGCGTCACCCTCGACGCGTGCTGCGCGATCGTCAGTGGAGGCGCCATCCTGCCCAGTACATCGAGACAGGATGCGTACTCCTTCTCCAAGCCGTACGGAGGGTCGAGAAACACAATGTCGCCAGGGTGCCGCTCCAGCACCGCCGCGGCGCGCCCGCTCACGATCTCCGCCCTGTTGAGCAGGCCCAGCGACTCCAGGTTTTCGCGAAGCACGCGCAGCGCCGCACGGCTTCGTTCAATAAACACCGCGCGCCGTGCTCCCCGGCTCAATGCCTCGATACCCACCGCGCCCGATCCTGCATACGCATCGACAAAGACGCACCCTTCCACCCGAACTCCGAGAATACCGAACAGGCTCTCGCGCAGGCGGTCCGGCGTCGGGCGCACCTCCAGCCCCGGCGGAGCCTTCAGTCTCCGGCTGCGAAACTCTCCCGCGATGACGCGCATTCAGCCCACCTGCACCAGACCGTACCGGCGCTGCCAGTGCGTCCGGATGTGCCGGAGCGCCTGATCTCTTGCCTCTTCCGTTGGAGGATTGGCGATAAAGGTAGTCGCTTCGCTTCGAGCCGACTCCAGAAGCTCCTTGTCGCGCACGATGTTCCCGATGCGAAGCGTGGGAAGCCCGGACTGCTTGGTTCCGAAGAACTCACCTGGGCCGCGCAGGCGAAGGTCCATCTCCGCGATATGGAATCCGTCGTTCGATTCCACCATCGTCCGGATACGTTCCCGCCCGGCGTCGTTCAACTTGCCAGTGACCAGAATACAATAACTCTGAGCCGCGCCGCGGCCCACCCGCCCGCGCAACTGGTGCAGTTGCGCCAGTCCGAACCGCTCTGCCTGCTCGATCACCATCACGGCCGCGTTCGGCACATCCACCCCGACCTCGATCACCGTCGTCGACACCAGGAGCTGAATCTCGCCCTTCTTGAACGCCTCCATCACCCGCTCCTTCTCCTCCGTCCCGAGCCTGCCGTGCAGCAGCCCCACCCGGAGCCCCGGAAAGACCTCCTCGGAAAGATGCTGGTACATCTTCTGCGCCGCCTTCATCGCCTGCGCTTCGGACTCCTCGATCACCGGATACACGACATACGCCTGCCGCCCCGCGTCCACCTCGCGCTTCAAGAAGCTGTAGACCTGTTCGACGCGCTCCTCGGTGACATGCTTGGTCACAACCGGCTTGCGCCCCGGCGGCAGCTCGTCGATCACTGACGTATCGAGGTCCCCGTAGATCGTGAGCGCAAGCGTCCGCGGAATCGGTGTGGCCGTCATCACCAGCACATCCGGATGCCGGCCCTTCTCAAACAACCGCAGCCGCTGCAAGACACCGAACCGGTGCTGCTCATCGACAATCGCCAGCCCCAGGCGCTGGAACTCGACATCTTCTTCAAGCAGCGCATGTGTCCCCACCGCGAGCTTTACCAGTCCCGCTGCCAGCAGCTTCTTCATCTGCGCCTTCTCGCGCGCGGTCGAGGAGCCGGCCAGAAACCCGATCGGATACCCTAGCTTCCCGAGCAGGTTCTTGAAGTAGAAATGATGCTGCGCTGCAAGGATCTCGGTCGGAGCGAGCACCGCCACCTGGTAGCCGTTCTCGATCGCAATGATGGCGGCCTCGGCGGCCACCAGCGTCTTGCCGCTCCCCACATCGCCCTGCAGGAGCCGATTCATCGGGTGCTCGGCCGCCATATCGCGTGCAATCTCCCCGAGCACGCGCTTCTGCGCCCCGGTCGGCTTGAACGGCAGCATGGCCTTGATCTTCTCCCGAATCCGGTCATTCAGCGCGAATGCGATCCCCGGTTGCAGCTTCGCCTTGGCCCGCCGCAGCGCCAGCCCGCACTCCAGCCAGAAGAACTCCTCGAAGATCATCCGGTACTGCGCCGGTGAACGGAAGGCGTTCAGCAGCCGCAGATCGTCGTCCGGGGCAGGGAAGTGCAGCCTCTGGATCGCCGGCCAAAGCTCCGGCAGCTTCAGACGCTCCCGCACCGTCGCCGGCATCGGATCGGGCAGCGGCGAAAGGCTTTGCAGCACCCGGTACACCAGCGACCGGAAGAACCGCGTCGTCAGCTTCCCGGCCGCCTCATAAATCGGCACGATCCGCCCGACGTGCAGCGCCGCCTCGCCTTCCTCGTCCTCCTCCGGCAGCACCTCGAACTCCGGATGCAGCATCGTAAGCTCGGCTGAATAACTGTCCAGCTCGACCTTCCCGTAAAGCGCCACACGCAGCCCCGGCACAAGGACGTTTTGAAGGTAGGATCCGTGGAACCACTTCCCCAGCAGCACGGCCCCGGAGCCATCCGAGAACCGCGCCTCGAACAGCCCCAGGTTCTTCCGCTTGAATCCCGCCACTTTCGCTGACCGCACCTCGGCGATCACGGTCGCCATCTCTCCCGGAGCCAGTTGCTTGACCGTCTTGACGTTGCTCCGGTCTTCATACCGGAACGGAGAGTACACCAGCAGGTCCTCGACCGTAGCCAGACCTTTGGCCTCCAGACTCGCGGCGCGGGCCGGCCCAACGCCTTTGACGTACATAAGGGGAGTCGAAATCTCCACGGGGAATTCACTAGTTTACAAAGACTCCAAACGCCACGGAAGCCACGGCGGGCGAGACTTCGAAAACATTCTGCCCGGAGCCGTATGCTTCACAGTCTTGCCGCGATGACTGAGCCTGGGTGAGAGTTCCATCCGGCCGTGAGCACTATAGACTTGGCATGAGATCGATACTCCAACCTGTGCGGGCGGATTCATAGTGTATGGCGGCCGTAGATCAGCGCCACCGCATCGGTCAACCGTCGCGCGCCCCATGGAGGAAAACAGCGAGTTCGACGGGACGGCCAGTGGTAAGTGCGAAACGGCGCTGATCCCGGAACACCATCGCAGATTCGGTTTCATGGCCGCCGCTGACCGGCGGGATGAGGTCAACAAAACCACCCCATTGTGTTACAACGGCGAGGCAATCATAATGAACTTTCAGTGTGAGGAACCGATGGCAAGACTAGCGCTCATTCCGAAATCGCAACCAGTCCAACGCAGGCACGGAGAGCCTGATTGGATGACTGCGCTTAGACAGGATGAAGCGGAAATGTGGGCCAGAGTGCGGGAGCACGGCGAGCAGGTCCGCGAGCACCTTTCCGGTCGATCGACATTCATCCTCGGCGAAACGATCAAATGGCTTTCCGGCCTGCCGAAGAATTCCATCCATGCCGTCGTGACCGATCCTCCCTACAGTTTGATCGAGTACGACGAGAAGAACCACACGAAGTTGCGGGCAGGGCGCGGCGGCGTGTGGCGCATCCCGCCATCCTTCGACGGAGCCAAGCGCAAACCGCTCCCGCGCTTCACTGTTCTCTCCGCCGACGAGATCACCGCGCTCCACAGCTTTTTTAGCGCCACCGCCTACGCACTTCTGCGGGTGCTCGTGCCGGGTGGGCATGTGTTCATCGCCTCGAACCCGCTGCTATCAACGATGACGTTTCATGCGTTTCAAGAAGCGGGTTTTCAGAAGCGCGGTGAAATCATCCGGCTTGTCCAGACCTTGCGCGGCGGATACAAGCCAAAGGGCGCAGAAGAAGAGTTTCCCGACGTCTCCGTAATGCCGCGCTCCTGTTGGGAGCCGTGGGGAATGTTCCGCAAGCCGTTCAAGGGGACCATTGCCGGCAATCTCCGCAGATGGGGAACGGGCGGCTTACGGCGTACCTCGCAAGAAGAGCCATTTAAGGACATCGTGCAGTGTTCACCGGCGCGCGGGCTTGAGAGAGAGATCGCGCCACACCCATCCTTGAAACCGCAGCGTTTTTTGCGGCAGATCGTACGGGCCGCGCTGCCCCTGGGGATTGGCATCATTTACGATCCATTCGCAGGCAGTGGCTCGACACTGGCTGCCGCGGAGGCGCTCGGCTTTCACTCCGTGGGCACCGACCGCGACCCAGAATACTTCGGCATGGCTAGAAAAGCTGTGCCGCAGCTTGCCGCCCTTGCAGTTCGAGAGCGTGATGAACGCTAAAGAACTGTTTGCCGACTTCGAGAATGGCTTCCCGAGGCGAAAGTTTTCAGCGGGACTCCTAATTGCGTTCATAGACTTTCTGAAAGATCTGGGTGTTCCCAGCCAGGGATTCAAAAACCTGGATGACATGCTGGTAAAGTATCCGCGTCAGCAGACGACGGCGGCGGGACATCACGCCAACACGCTGATCGTCGCCCGTTCTGGCGGAACGGTCAGCTTGCGGCCTTTCTATAATGAAGCCGAACGGTTTTTCCGGGCCGAGCAGAAGCGGTTCGACTATCCCAGTTGCGCACCGCACGCAACGCAGGCATGGGCCGACTACCGCCGCTGGCTGGATGCTCTGGTGACTCTCTCGCCGAAGGAACTCGACCGGCTCCGGGCGAAAGTTGTTAAACACGTTCTCTTGAAGCTGCAGAGCCAGGAATTTGACCCGGCATCCGTGCAGACGGACCCGCCCCTATTCCGCATCGTGCTTGAGAGCTTCGACATCACCGCACACAAAGGTGAGCCGACCGGCGCAGGCTACCAGGGCATCGTGTTCGGATTCCTGCGGGCGGACAATCCGCACCTGCAAGTGGAAATTGACAAGGTACGCACCGGATCGAAGCGCCTGCAACGCGTCGGGGATATCGACTGTTGGGAGGGGGCGCGACTCGCGATTTCCGCCGAGGTAAAACAGTTCACGCTGAAATCACACGCCGTGCCGGACCTCGAAGCGTTCGCCAACGCGGCCGGCAAGCGCGGCGCTCTTTCCATGGTGATAGCGCTCGCGTTTGATAATGGTGTAAGGGATGAAATCGAAGCTCTTGGACTCCGGGCACTCGATCGAGGTGATCTGTTAAACATCGTGCAGCTTTGGGATCCGCTGAAACAGAGAACCGCAGTGCAGTCGCTTGTGTATTACGTGCAGCACGTGGAAAAAAACTCTTCTCTCACTTGCCGGCTGAAGATGTTTCTGAAGCAGGCGGAGAACACGATGGAGAAAGTAGCAACACCAGTTGACGCAGTGCCGGTCGAGGACCCGAATACCGCGCCAGCTACGAGAGGGAAGAAGGTATAGCCTCCGCGTCCCCACGGGCTGGTGATCACGACGGCAATCTATCTCCTCGGCCTCACCAGCGCCCTCCCGCCCTCACCCTGCTAAACTGAACAATCTATGCCCCAACTCCTTGAAGGCAAGACAGCGCTCATCCTTGGTGTGGCCAATCGCTGGAGCCTGGCCTACGCCATCGCACAGGCATATCATCGCGAAGGAGCCGCCCTCATCCTCACCTACCAGGGCGACCGCCAGCAGCAGACCGTCGAGGAACTCGCCAAAGAACTCGGCGCCCCGCGCCTGCTCTCTTGCGACGTCACCAGGGACGCCGATATCGACGCCCTCGCCGAAGCGCTCCGCGCCGAGAACACCCGCCTCGACGCCGTCGTCCACAGCATCGCCTTCGCCAATCGCGAGGACCTCGCCCGCCCATTCGTCGAGACCTCCCGCGAAGGCTACCTCCTCGCCCAGGACGTCAGCGCCTACTCCCTGGTCGCCGTCGCCCGCGCCGCTGCACCCCTGATGTCGGAAGGCGGCTCGATCCTGACGCTCTCCTATCTCGGCTCCAGCCGCGTCGTTCCCAACTACAACGTCATGGGCGTCGCCAAGGCCGCCCTCGAAGCCTCGGTCCGCTATCTCGCCAGCGATCTCGGGCCCTGCAAAATTCGCGTCAACGCCGTCTCCGCCGGCCCCGTCAAGACCACCTCCGCGCGCGGCATTCGCGACTTCTCCAAGGTGCTCGACGCCGTCGCCGCGCACGCGCCTTTGCGCCGCAACACCGACCCGGCCGAGGTGGCCGACACCGCCGTCTTCCTCGCCAGCGACCTCGGCCGCGGCGTCACCGGGAACGTTATCTTCGTCGATGCCGGCTTCCAGATCATGGGACTGTAAGGACAACGTTCCTGCAACCCAACCAGATCGACGCGCCGTCTATACGGTATACCGGGTGACCGGAGGATCGGGGTACGTCTGCCCGACCAACCTGATTGACAGGAACCTCCTCCGTTTTTATGATGATATTTCTATCAGTTACCGCGCCCGTCCGTGGCGCATCATGTGCGAACATGATTCCGTTCCATCTGTCCGAGAATCCATATGATTAAGGTCGAAGGTCTAACCAAGCGCTACGCGCGAAACGTCGCCGTCGATAACATTTCGTTCGAGGTGGAGAAAGGGCAGATCGTGGGCTTCCTCGGGCCGAACGGCGCCGGCAAGACCACCACGATGCGTATCCTCACCGGCTTCATGCCCCCGACCTCCGGAACCGCAAGCGTCGCGGGCTTCGACGTCATGCAGGAACCCATCGAGGTCAAGAAGCGCATCGGCTACCTGCCGGAAACCCCGCCCCTCTACCCCGAGATGGAGGTCGTCGAGTACCTCACCTTCGTCGGCCAGCTCAAAGGCCTCGCCAAGGCCGAACTCAAGCAGCGCCTCGAAGAGGTCCTCGAACGCTGCTCCATCGCCGATGTCCGCCGCAAGCTCATTAGTAAGCTCTCCAAAGGCTACCGCCAGCGCGTCGGACTCGCCCAGGCCATCATCCACAACCCCGACGTCCTCATCCTCGACGAGCCGACGTCCGGCCTCGATCCTAAACAGATTCTCGAAACCCGCGAGCTGATCAAAGGGCTCGCCGGCGACCACACCATCATCCTGAGCACCCACATCCTTCCCGAGGTCGAACAGATCTGCGAGAAGGTCATCATCATCAGCAAAGGAAAGGTGGTTGCCACCGACTCGGTCGAAAATCTTACCAACCGTCTCCGCGGCGCCGAGGCCATCGCTCTCGAAGTCGAAGCGCGCGACGGCGCCCCCTCTCTCGCCTTCGCCGAGGTGCAGCAGCGCCTCGAACAGGTGCCCGGCGTCAGCCGCGTCATCTACAAAGAGGCTCGCAATAACCGGCTCCTGTTCGAGGTCGAAAGCCTCCAGGGCCGCACCGTGCGCGCCGACGCCGCGCGCGCCGTCATCGAGTCCGGTTGGAATCTCAATGAACTCCGTCCCGTCGGCCTCAGCCTCGAGGAGGTCTTCCTCCAGTTGACCGGTACGGATGCCGCCGTCGCGGCGGGAGGGCAACAGTGAAAAACATCTGGGTTATCTGCCGTAAAGAGCTGCGATCTTACTTTGTCTCCCCCATCGCCTATCTGCTGCTCGCCATGTTCGCCGTCGTCTTCGGCTTCTTCTTCTGGAACGCCGTCGGCTACTTCGCCAACATCGGCCTGCAGTCGCAGATGATGGGCAGATCGTTCCCCATGGACATGAATGAGATGGTGATCCGTCCCCTTCTCATGAACGTCAGCGTCATCGGACTCTTTCTCATCCCGATGATCACCATGCGCCTGTTTGCCGAAGAGAAGCGCTCCGGCACCATCGAACTCCTCATGACCTCGCCCGTGCGCGACTACGAAGTCATCGTCGGCAAGTGGATGTCCGCCGTCATCCTCTACGCGTCGCTGCTCGGCATCACCGCCCTGAACTTCGGTTTCCTCTTCCTGCACGGAAACCCCGACTGGAAGCCGATGCTGGTCGGCTATTTCGGACTCCTGCTCCAGGCTGGCGCGCTCCTGGCTGTCGGAACCTTCATCTCCACCACCACCCGCAACCAGATCATCGCCGGCGGGGCCACCTTCGGCGCCTGTCTGCTGCTCTGGGTGATGGAATGGGTGGCCGGCTACGAAACCGCCGCCTGGGCCAAGGTCATGGCCTATCTCTCGGTCGTCTCGCACTTTGACGGCTTCTCCAAGGGCGTCCTCGACAGTAAGGACATCGTCTTTTACGTGTCCATGATCTTCCTGGGCCTGTTCCTTACGGCTCGCTCGCTCGAGTCTCTCCGCTGGAGGGCATAAATGAACACCGATTGGCTTAGAACCAGACAGACGAAATATACCGGATACGCTACCCTCTATATCGCGATCATTCTTGCCGTGTTGGTCCTCGCCAACTGGCTTGCCAACCGGCACAATAAGTCCTTCGACGCGACCAGTAACAAGCGCTTCAGCCTCTCGGACCAGACCGAAAAGGTCGTCCGCGGGCTCGACCGCGAAGTGACCGTCACTTACTTCGACGAAACCACCCGCTTCCCGACCGCTAAGGACCTGCTCGATCGCTACGACAACCTCTCGACCAGGCTCAAGGTCGTCTACGTCGATCCGTACAAGAAGCCGCAACTCGCCCGCGCCGCCGGCGTCAAGACCACCGGCACCATCTTCGTCGAGGCCGGCATCAAGCGCGAGGAGGCCCGCAGCCTCACCGAAGAGGAGATCACTGGAGCCCTCATCCGCGCCATCAAAGACGGCGAGCGCACCGTCTGCTTCGTCTCCGGTAGCGGCGAGCACGACGTCGAGGATTCCGACGGCCGAGGTTACTCCCAGGTTCGCGAACTCCTCGAAAAGAACAACTATAAAGTCGACGTAATCTCCCTGCTCGAAAAGCCCGAGGTTCCCACCGAGTGCACCATCCTGGTCGTCGCCGGCCCGCGCTATGAGTACACGCAGCCCGCCGTCGACGCCATCCGCGGCTACGTGCAGAACGGCGGCCGCGCGGCCTTCCTCCTCGACCCGCCGCTCCAGCTTGGCCGCGACTCGGTCAGCGAGAACCAGCCTCTCGCCAAACTGCTCGATAGCTGGGGCGTCGTCCTCAACAAGGACATCGTCCTCGACACCAGCGGCGTCGGCCAGCTCTTCGGCCTCGGCCCCGAAGTTCCGCTTGTCACCAGCTACGACTCGCACGCCATCGTCCGCGAGATGAAGGGCACCGCGACCGCCTTCGCTCTCGCCCGGTCGCTCGAAACCAAGTCCGCCGACAAGGTCACGGTCGAGACGCTGTTCTCGACCACCAGCAACAGCTTCGCCACCACCAACCTCGCCGGCTCGGCCATCCGCCTCGACCCCGCGCGCGACAAGAAGGGACCGTTCCCCATCGGCGCCGCCGGCAGCTACGAGACCGGCAAAGCCAACGAGCCCGGCCGCTTCGTCGTCGTCGGCTCCTCCGACTGGATCGCCAACTACACCCTGCGCTTCCAGGGCAACCGCGACCTCTTCCTGAACATGATGAACTGGCTCTCCTCCGACGAAGACCTCATCTCCATTCGTCCCAAAGAGCCCGAAGATCGCAAACTCACGCTCACGCGCGCCCAGATGAACGTCATCCGCACTACGAGCCAGTTCGCGCTCCCGCTGCTTGTCATCCTGGCCGGCGTGGTCGTCTGGTGGCGGAGGAGATAACGGATGCAGGTTCGCGGATTACTCGTTGCGGCTGTCGTCCTCGCCGCACTGGGTGGCGGCGTTTACTGGTCCGAGCACCTGAAGAAATCTGGGGCGGATAAGGAACCGGCAGACGCACCGCCCAAGATCCTCTCCATCCCGGAAGACCAGCTCCAGCAGATCTCGCTGAAGAAGGTCACGGGTCAGGCGACCGAGCTTGAGAAGTCCTCCGACGGCGACTGGAGGATCACCGCGCCCAAACCCCTGGCCGCCGACCGCGACGCCGTCCGGTCGCTCGTCAGCACCCTCGCCTCCCTCTCCTCAGACCGCCTGGTCGAGGAGAATGCCTCGGACCTTTCCCCCTTCGGCCTCGACTCCCCCGAGTTCGAGGTCTCGTTCAGGAAAGCCGATGGAACCTCCGACCGCCTCCTGGTCGGCGACGAAGCGCCCACCGGCATGTCCTACTTCGTCAAGCTCGCCAGCGACCCCCGCATCTTCACCATCGCCAGCTATCTCCGATCGAGCTTCGACAAGACCTCCTCGGACCTCCGCGACAAGCGCCTCCTCCGCTTCGACCCTGACAAGCTCTCTCGCGTCGAACTGAAGGCCAAGGGCCAAACCGTCGAGTTCGGCCGCAACGCCGCCAACGAGTGGCAGATCGTCAAGCCCAAGCCCTTCCGCGCCGACAACATGGAGGTCGAAGAGCTCGTCCGCAAACTCCGCGACGCCAAAATGGACCTTTCGGCTGGCGACGCCGATCTCGCCAAAGCCACCTCGACCTTCTCCTGGGCCACCCCCGTTGCCACCGTCGTCGTCACCGACGCCGCCGGGAACCACCAGATGGAGATCCGCAAGACCGCCACCGACTACTACGTCCGCAGCGGCGATGTCGAAGGCGTCTACAAGATCGGATCCGATCTCGGCGAGGCACTGAACAAAGGCATCGACGATTTCCGCAACCGCAAGCTCTTCGACTTCGGCTGGACCGACCCCAATAAGGTCGAGATCAAGGACGGCGACAAACAGTACGCCTTCCAGAAGTCGGGCGACAAGTGGGAGTCCGGCGGCAAACAGATGGACTCCATCGGCGTCCAGGAACTCCTCGACAAGCTCCGCGAACTCTCGGCCACCCGCTTCCTCGAACAAGGGTTCACCACGCCCGTCCTCGAGCTGACCGTCACCTCGGGCGATGGCGGCAAGGTCGAAAAGGTGCTCGTCTCTCAAACCGGCGCGACCTTCTACGCGCGCCGCGACAATGAGCCCTCCGTCTACGAGGTTGACGCCAAAATCGTCGAGGAGATCCGCAAGGCGGCAGCCGACGTCAAAGAGCCGGCTGCCAGCGAAGAGTCGAAAAAATCGTAAACTCGTTCTTGGATGAACGGGCTTCTCACGGACCTTTACGAACTCACAATGGCCGCCGGCTACTTCGAAGCCGGCAAGGTCCGTGAGAAGGCAACATTCGAACTCTGGGTCCGCCGGCTCCCGCCCAACCGCGGCTACCTGATCGCCGCCGGACTCCACAATGCCGTCGACTATCTCCTGAACCTTAGCTTCACCTCCGAGGACATCGACTACCTCCGCGGCCTCCCGCAACTCCAGCGCGCCTCCCCCGCCTTCTTCGACTACCTCGCAAACCTTCGCTTCACAGGCGACCTTTTCGCCATGCCCGAAGGAACTCCCGTTTTCCACTCCGAACCGATCCTCACCGTCCGCGCCCCCCTCATCGAGGCTCAGATCGCCGAAACCTACTTACTCTCGGCCATTGCTTTCGAAACTCTCATCGCCAGCAAAGCAGCCAGGGTCGTCGAGGCCGCCGCCGGCCGCCCGGTCGTCGAATTCGGCACCCGCCGCGCCCACTCTCCCCAGGCCGGCACCCTCGGCGCCCGCGCCGCCTACATCGGAGGCTGCGTCGGAACCAGTAACACCCTCACAGGCAGGCTCTATAACATTCCCGTCTACGGAACCGCCGCCCACTCCTGGACCCTCGCTTTCGGCGACGAACGCGAAGCCTTCCGTCGATTGCAGCAACTCCTCGGCCCTTCGACCATCTATTTAATCGACACCTTCGATACCATCGAGGGCGCACGCCGCGCGGTCTCCCTCGGCCAGCCGCTCTGGGGCGTCCGGCTCGACAGCGGCAACCTCGTCGAACTCTCCCGCGCCGTGCGCCGAATCCTCGACGATGCCGGAATGCGCGAAGCAAAGATTATGGCGACCGGCGACCTCAATGAACTGAAGATCCTCGAACTGACCGCCGCCGCCGCGCCTATCGACGCCTACGGGGTCGGAACCGAACTGGCCACCTCCGCCGATGCTCCCGCTCTCCCGGCCGTGTACAAACTGGTCGAACTCGAGATCGAAGGCGTCAAACGCTACACCGCGAAGTTCAGCGAGGAGAAAGCCACCATGCCCGGAGCCAAACAGGTCTTCCGCTACCCCGACCACGACCTCATCGGCTGCTCCTGGGAGTGCCACGACTGCGACACCGGAACCGTCGAGGCCCTCCTCCGCCCTGTCATCGTCAACGGCCGGCTCGTCGAGCCGCTCCCGGACGCCTCAGCCGCCCGAAGCCGCGCTCTCCAGATGCTCGGCCGGCTGCCCGCGGCCTGCCGCACGCTCTTCCACGCCGAATCCTGGCCCGTTGAATACAGCCTCGAACAGAAAAGGCTGCTGGAACAAGTCCGCCGCAGCCTGGAGGTGAGTCCCGCATGAAAACGGTTTTTGTCGATGTCGATACCCAGATCGACTTCCTCTTCCCCGCTGGGGCGCTCTACGTCCCCGGCGCCGAAAAACTCGTCCCGACCCTCGCGCGCCTGAACCGCTACGCCGCCGAACACGGCATTCCTCTGATCTCCACCACCGACGCCCACGACGAAAACGATCCCGAGTTCTACCAGTGGCCGCCCCACTGCATCGCAGGCACCCTCGGCCAGCACAAGCCTCCCGAGACCCTGCTCGATCGCCAGACCATCATTCCAAACGCCCCGGCCGGACTCCCCGCCGCGCTCGAGCCCCAGATCATCGTCCTGAAGCACAGCCTCAACTGCTTCGAAAATCCGAACCTGCCGGCCCTGCTCGAACGTCTGAACGCTGATCGCTATGTGGTTTACGGCGTAGTCACCGAATACTGCGTCCGCCGGGCTGCCCTCGGTCTGCTCAAGACCGGCAAACCGGTCGAAGTTGTGGTCGACGCCATCCGCAGCATCGACGAAAAGGACGCAGCCCGCACGATGAATGAGATCCAGTCCGGCGGCGGCGCCCTGATCTCGGTGGAACAGGTGTGCGTCTAGCCGTCTACCTGGTCGCCGCTCTTCTGCTCTACGCCGGCCTGCGCTATGCCGCCGGCCGCTCGATGTACTTCCCCTTCCGCTACCCGCAGGGCGACTGGAGCGCTCAGACCGCCCTCGGCGCCGCCGACCTCTGGCTCACCGCATCCGACGGCGTCCGCCTCCACGCTTGGTGGATCGAAAGCCCCGGCTCGACCCTCGCCACTCTCCACCTCCACGGCAACGGAGGCAACCTCACCCACCGCGCCCCTGTCGCGCAAGAGATCGCCCGCGCCGGCTCGTCCGTCCTACTGCTCGACTACCGCGGCTACGGACGCAGCGAAGGCCGGCCCACCGAGCGCGGCCTCTACCGCGACGCCGAAGCCGCCTACCGCTGGCTCCTCGATCGCGGCTACCCGCCCTCCCGCATCGTGCTGCATGGCGAGTCGCTGGGAACCGCCGTCGCCGTCGACCTCGCCGCCCGCCAGCCCTCTGCCGGCGTGATCCTGGAAGCGCCCTTCACCTCGGCCCGCGACGTCGCCCACCGCGTCCTCCCCTGGATCGGCCCTCTTCTGGTCTCCGGCTACGACGCCCGCGTCAAAATCGCAAACGTGCGCGCACCCGTCCTCATCGTCCACGGCGACCGGGACGAAATTATCCATTACGATTTCGGGAAAAAGCTCTTCGAAGCCGCCTCCGAGCCCAAGGAGTTCGCCGTCGTCCCCGACGCCGGCCACAACAACCTGCTCGAAGTCAGCGGCCCGGAGTACGTCGAAAGGCTCCGCCGCTTCTACGCCCGCCTGGACCAATAGCCGAACAGTCCGCTACGCCGCCGGCTCGCCCTTCGGTACCGGAACGTCCTTGGCATGCCGCCATAGCCGCTCCAGGTCGTAGTACGAGCGTGCCTGCTCGGAGAACACATGCACCAGGAAGTCCCCATAATCCAGCAGCACCCATTCGGCGTTGCTGTAACCTTCGACGCTGTTCGGCGTCTCGCCGATCTCCCGCAACTTCTGCCCCACCTCGTCACTAATCGCCTGGATTTGCCGCGGATTCGCGCCCGTACAAATCACAAAGTAGTCGGCGAAGCTCGTCACCTCGCGCAAATCCAGCACCCGGACGTCGGAAGCTTTCTTCGATTCTGCGGCTTGTACGGCAATCTGCCAGGGGGGAAGGTCTGGTGTGTTGACGTGAACCTGCTCGTTCTGTGGCACTCGTTCCGAGGTCTGTCTCCTGATTCGATCGTACTACAATTGGTTTTGATGGCGCGCCATTTCGGGACTCTCTGCGGCATCCTCCTCCTCGGCGTCCTTTCGCCCGCCCAGGATCCCGGAAACATCCGTCTTGACGATCCGGAAACCGAAATCGCCGACCTCCGTGACGAACACACCCTTCAGCGTCTCCTCTACGGCAGCCCGACCCTCCAGAGCCTCTCGGAGGAGCAGGCCGACGAGATGCTCTCGGCCGCCCGCCGGCGCGTGGACCGCCAGAATGCCCGCATCGAGCGCTTCGAACAGCTCATCACCCAAGGCGTGGTCGCTCGCGCCCGCATCGCGCCCCTCCTCGAAGAACTCGAATCGCGCCGCAATGCCCTAGAACTCGCCGAGTCCCGGGCCAACCTCTTCCGAGAACTCCTCGCCGCCATCCACCGCGAACAGGCGCTCGACGAACCGTCCGATGAAGAAGAAGAGCCCGGCACGCGCCCCGTCCTCGCCGAACGCTTCCAGGGGCGCGGCAGCTTCGACCCCGCCCACTTCTCCGCTATCGCCCGCGCCTTCGAGCGCCAATTCGGACGCCCCATCCCCGTCAGCGCCTTCGGCGACACCCCGCTCCACCGCTCCCTCGGCTTCGATCACCGCGACCGCGTCGACGTCGCCCTCGACCCGGACCAGCCCGAAGGACTCTGGCTCCGCCGCTTCCTCACCCGCCAGCAGATCCCCTTCTACGCCTTCCGCGGCGCCGCCTCCGGCCGCTCCACCGGAGCCCACATCCACATCGGACCCCCCAGCGGTCGCCTTCAGGCCCTCATCCGGTAAATCGCCCATGTCTCAATCCAATCTGCGCGTCCTCCTCTCTGCCGAGCAGATCCAGAATCGCGTCCGTGAACTCGCCGGCAATATCGATGCCGACCACCCCGACTCCAGCGTCCACCTCATCGGGATCCTGAAAGGCTCCTTCGTCTTCCTCGCCGATCTCGCCCGCCGAATCCAACGCCCCACCAGGATCGACTTCATCGGCATCTCCAGCTACGGGAAAGGCACCTCCACTTCCGGCGAGGTCAAGCTCACCAAGGACCTCGACGTCTCCATCGAAGGCGAGGACATTGTCGTCGTCGAAGACATCGTCGATAGCGGTATCACCCTCAACTACCTCGTCCACGTTCTCCGCCAGCGCAAACCCCGCTCCATCCGCATCGCCGTCCTGCTCGACAAACCCGACCGCCGCCAGCGTCCCATTCAGCCCGACTACGTCGGCTTCTGCATCCCCGACGAGTTTGTCGTGGGCTACGGACTCGATTACGCCGAGCATTACCGCAACCTGCCCGATATTTGCGTTCTGGATCCGTGAGTTGAATGATTAAACTTTATTAATGTTTTAGTTCTCTTCTCCCTCCTTCTGTGGGGATCGGCTCGCCGCAACCTGTGCTTTCGAAACGAGATGGTATTCGCATTCCTTCCCCCTCGCGTCTGCGGCACCCTCCGGAACTGCCGGCCCGCTCTCGAAAAGCAGTTCTGGCGGTCTGTGGCCCTGCTATACTCGGATCAATTCTCCGACATATTTGTCAATCGGCCTTTTTAGGGAGGAAACGTGAGCCAATTCGTCTTCGTCGATCCGGCCGCATCGTTCCCGCTGCCCGACGACTTCGACTTTAACGATTACATTGAGACGGAACGGGAGCTCTGGGCCCTGTTTCCGGAAACAGACGGCAAGCGCGCCAATTTCGGGC
Source organism: Bryobacteraceae bacterium (assembly GCA_046289265.1). GTDB lineage: Bacteria > Acidobacteriota > Terriglobia > Bryobacterales > Bryobacteraceae > JBKBWD01. Next base: position 88,979 of record JBKBWD010000004.1, read on the forward strand.
AGATCGGCCTGACGGCGCAGATTTACGTCGAGGTACCCGAAAACGGGACCGCCCCAGGCATGGATGAGACTTATATCCTCATGCCTTGCCCGGATAACACCATGAAGCCGATCCGCATGCGCGCATGCCGCAGGCTCACGCTCGCTGAATACCGTATGGGACACCTCACGGCGCTCAAACTGATGGGCAAAATGAGCGCCGCCAACGCGGTCATGCAGGAAGTCGGCCGCCAGATCCTCGGCGCCGAGGTCCTCGACGAGGTTCGCGCGCGCATCCACCGCCGCGGCCCCCGTAATTCTGACGACGACTAGCGCCGCAGGGCCGCCAGTCTGCAACGGCGGATTCTCCAGATCCGTGCGGCGAGTCTCGGGCAGGAGTTTGAACATCGGCGGGCATCGAATCGCGAAGTACGGGATCGCGCTCCCTCAGGCGATTTTCGATTCGCCCCGCGATTCACCTCCGCTCCGATGACGCCCGTTTCCGGCGACGCGTTCGCCACGTTCCTGCTGGGCGAAGCCAACTCGGCCGGTGTGCTGGTTACGGATCGAATTCGGACGCAAGCCTATTGCCTGTCCGGTTACGTTCAGGACGACTGGCGCGCCACGTCCCGGCTGACGTTGTACCTGGGGCTCCGCTGGGAGACGGAACTGCCGCGCCGGTCTCCTGACGACAGCCAGAACTCCTTTAATCCGGGGCGCATCAATCCTGTGTCGGGTACGCTGGGCGTCGTCACCTTCGCGGGGAGAGGTGGAGTGCCGCGGAACGCCTTCCGGCCCGATTGGAACAATTTCGGACCGCGCATGGGGCTAGCATTTCGGTTCCCGTTCCAGCAAGAAACGGTGCTGCGCGCCGGAGGCAGCCTTTTCTACGCATCCACGGTCAGCAACACCATCGGAGACAGCGCTTCGCTCGGTTTTTCCACGCAGGCGAGCCTGGTAGCGGCGCAGCCCGAACTAGAAAGCGCGATGCGTCTTGCCACAGGCTTCCCCGCCGTGCAGCGGCCTCTGCTGAACGATGCTTTCGGAGCCGTGCCGCTGGGCGAGCGTCCGAACACCTCGGTCGGATTCTTCAAGCCCGACCAGGTGGCGCCCGTGTCGTATCAGTACAACGTCAATGTTCAGCGTGAGCTTACCGGAGAGACTGTCGTCGAGGTCGGATACATGGCGAACCTGAGCCGCCGCCTTACAGCCAACTATCTGGCGCTCAATCAGGTGCGGGCTTCCGAGCTGGGACCGTGGGACGCCCAGTCACTTCGCTCGTTTCCGCAGTTCTCCGATGTCTACTGGATCAACCCTTCAATCGGGAACTCGTCATATCACGGCGGCTTCGCGGGCCTAGAGCGGCGGTTTCACCACGGATTCTCGCTGCTGGCGCACTACATGTTCTCGAAGGTCATCGACGATGTTGCGAGCGCGGACGAGTATGGCGACCCGGGCAGCTATATGGATGCGTACAACCGGCGTCTCGACAAGGGACTGAGCGGCTCGGATGTTCCGCACCGCCTCGTCGCCACGGGACTCTATGAAACGCCCTCACTCGGCAGCCGCCGGTGGCTCAATCGGGTGGGAGGCTCGTGGCGCGTCGGCACCATCGCGACTCTTCAGAGCGGTCCACCGTTCACCGTGACTACCGCGGCCAATACAACCAATGCATTCACTGCCGGGCCGCTGCGGCCGGACTTGGTCCGCAACCCCGCGCTACCTGCGGGACAGCGGTCGCTCGGGCGGTGGTTCGACACCGATGCCTTCCGGCTTCCGGCCCCGTTTCGATTCGGGAATTCCCCGCGCGGCGGCCTGCGCGGCGATGTCCTGCAGACGATCGACATGACGGTCGCCAAAGAATTCGCTTTCGCCGAGCGCTATCGCGTGGACTTCCGGGGCGAATTCTACAATCTGCTCAACCACGCAAACTTCGAACTGCCCGGCCGTGTCATGGGCGCCGCCGACTTCGGCGCCGTATTGAGCGCCCGGGCCGCCCGCACCATCCAACTTGGCCTCCGCCTGAGCTTCTGATGGCCGTTCGCGCGTTCCGATACACTATTCGGGACAGAGAGAAAGTGGGGAAGGGCACATATGAATCGTCGGAGTTTTCTCACGGCCGCGAGTGCGGCGCCGATTGCGGTGGGGCTCCCCGGTTGCGCGGCGCCGGGCGGCAGCGTTACGGTCACGGGGCTCGAAATCTTCAAGGTTCCGGTGAACCACCGCGGCGACTGGATCCTGGTGAAATTGCAGACCAGCGCCGGGATCACCGGCATCGGAGACGCCTCGCACGGGCGGCCGGATGAGCGCACCATCGAGTTACTGCGTCAGTTCTTCGGAGCCCTGGAGGGCAGAAGCATCTACGAGGTCGAGCGCTTCCGGCAGCAGGTCGAGCCCGCGGCCGTCAAAGCGCGCATCTCCGGCGCCGTGGCGATGAGCGCGCTCGAACAGGCCCTCTACGACATCATGGGCAAAGTCCACAACGTGCCCTCGTACGTCTTCTTTGGCGGCAAGCTGCGCGACCATCTCCGCAACTACGCCAACATCAACCGCATGACGACGGACCGCACGCCCTCGGGCTTTGCGTCCTCGGCGGAATCGGCCGTCGAGGCCGGCTTCGATGCCGTCAAGCTCGCTCCGTGGGACGGCATGCCCAAGGGTCTCACCGACAAGGCCGAGATCGAAAGGCACATGAGACCGGGGATCGACTGCATCGCCGCCATCCGCAAGGCGATCGGACCGAAGGTCGATCTGCTGATCGATGGGCACAGCCACTTCAACCAGGAGTCCGGAATCGAACTGGCCCGGCGCCTTGAGGAGTACAATCTCTTCTGGCTTGAAGAGGTGAGCCCCGGAATTGAGGCGCTGGCCGCCATCAACCGCGCGGCGAAAATGCCGACGGCAGGTGGCGAGTCGATCTACGGCGTGGAGGACTTCTATCGATATATCTCGGGCAACGCCGTCGATATCGCCATGCCGGATGTGAAGTACTGCGGCGGCATGCTCCTGCTGAAGAAGATCTCGGCGATCGCCGAAGGCGCGGGATTACAGGTTTCGCCGCACGGACCAGCGAGTCCTGTCGGCAACGTCACGGCAGGCCACGTTTGCGTAACGATGCCGAACTTCCTCATCCTTGAGTTCGCGCACGGCGAAGTCCCCTGGCGCGCCGAGCTGATCGAACCGGCCGAGCATCTGGAGCCCGGCGGCATCCTGACAATCAGCGACCGTCCCGGCTTAGGGATCACGCTCAACGACAGGATGGTGAGTAAGCACCTGGTGGCTTGATGATCCGTCAAGAAGGTGTAGCGCGTGGGGCGTCCGGTGGCGGCACGCCGACCGACTCGGCCGCGCTCACCAGCTTGGCCCACGTACCGGACTGAATCGGGATGCCCGTCTCGCGGCGGATCGCCTCCGTCCGCCACTCAGGCTCTCCCGCGACCAGCACTTCGGAGTACCCGGACGCCGGAGCCGCCGACTTCACGTGCCGCACCAAGTGCTGCATCCGGGCATCGAACTCTTCGACGGGCATGAACCGCGCGACGTCGATGGCCAGGAACATGTAGCTCACGCGCGTGTGAGTCCCGCGCAGGCGGATGCCGCCGCGGCCGTCGATGGCGCCTCCGCTCAGCACCGCGCACAGCACTTCGACCATGAAGGCCAGCCCGCTGCCCTTGTATCCGCCGAGCGGCATCAGCAGTCCCTTCATCGCGACGGCCGGATCGGTGGTCGGGACACCCTCGGCGTCCATCGCCCAGCCGGCCGGAATCGAAGGCTCGTCGTTGATAAAAGCCTTCAAAATCTTGCCTTGCGCCACTGTTGTGGTCGCCATGTCGAGGAGCCAGGTATCCGAGCCCGGTACGGAGACACAGATCGGATTCGTGCCGAAGCGCGTCTCCTTACCCTGCCATGGCGGAACCTGCGGCGAGGCCGTGCACATGACGATTCCGATCATGCCCTCGCGCGAGATGCGCTTCCCCCAACAGGCCGTTGCGCCGAAGTGATTCGCCTCCCGCGCCGTTACCATGCCGATGCCGTACTGCCTGGCAAGCCGCACTGCATGGCCGCAACAGATCTCCGAGATCACCTGTCCGACGCCGTTCTCGCCGTCGTAGACCAGGCAGCAGCCGTTCTCGGATACGACGCGGCCGCTCGACTTCGGGTCCATGTCGCCATGCAGAAGCTGCTCGATATAGTAGGGCAGCAGTTGAATGCCGTGCGTGTCTACGCCGCGCAGATTTGCCTCCACCAGGCACTCGGCCACCAGCCGCGCGCTCTCCGGAGGAATGCACGCCGCTTCGCAGATTGCGCGCACAAATTCGGTTAATTCGCCTGCCGGCAACACGACGGAACTATCGGGCATGTAGTTACTTTACACCGCTCATCAGCCGCGTGATCGGACGCACGAACAGCGCCAGAATCACGCCACTGACGATCGCGGTCGCCGCGACGGCGTTGAACAGCGTCGGTGGAGAGAATGCCTCGTAGACGCCGGCGAGGCGTCCGGCCACGTAGTTGCCGACGGCATTGGACAGGAACCACGCGCCCATCATCATTCCCGCGACGCGCGCCGGCGCAAGCTTGGTCATCGCGCTCAATCCCACCGGGCTGAGGCACAGCTCTCCGACCGTGTGAAAGAAGAAACTCGCGATCAGCCACGTCGGGCTCACCATCTCGCCCGCCTCCGAGCGCACCGCCCCGACGCCCAGGATTACAAACCCGACTCCGAGAAAGACGAGGCCGAGCGCAAACTTCGCGGGGCTCGACGGCTCACGCCGCCCCATCGTCACCCAGAGCCAGGCGAACACAGGCGCCAGCAGAATGATGAAGATCGCGTTGACCGATTGCAGCCAGCTCGCCGGAAAATCGAAGCCGAAAAGAACCGTTTCGGTTCGGTGCTGCGCAAACAGGTTCATCGTGGAGCCCGCCTGCTCGAAGGCGCACCAGAATACCGATGCCGCGACAAACAGCAGCGTCGCAACCATCAGGCGTTTCCGCTCGACCGGCGTCCAGCCGGAGGAGAAGATCAGCCATCCGAAGAAGCCGGCAACGATGGTCATTAGTGCCACGCCCGCCACATTGGCGATGTCGATCGCGGTGAGGGGCAGAAACGCCAGTGCTGCTGCCGCCAGCACGGCGACCCCGACCCCGGTGAAAAGATTCCGGCGCTGCCGCGCGCCAGCCTCGGGACTCGACGGGGGAACCGGCCGCAGCCCGGCGTCGCCCAGCCGCCGGCCACCCGCGACGTACTGGATCAGCCCGAGCGTCATCCCCACGCCGGCGAGCCCGAATCCCAGGTGCCAGTCCACGCGCTGCCCCAGGTAGCCGCAGGCCAGCGGCGCAATGAATGCCCCGATGTTGATGCCCATGTAGAAGATCGAAAAGCCCGCGTCCCGGCGCTGATCGCCGGGCTCATACAACTGTCCAACCATCGTGCTGATGTTCGGCTTCAACAGTCCCGTCCCGACGACCACCAGAACCAGCCCCAGGTAGAAAAACGACATTCCGGGCAGCGCGAGGCTGAAGTGGCCGAGCGCGATCACGATGCCGCCGTAGAGCACCGCGCGCCGCTGTCCCAGGAAGCGGTCAGCGATCCAGCCGCCCGGCAGGCTCAGCATGTACACCATCGACGTGTACAGACCGTAGATCGCGCCCGCGGTCGTGATATCCATCGCGAGACCGCCATCCGCGAGGCTGGCGGTCATGTACAGGATCAGAAGCGCCCGCATACCGTAGTAGCTGAATCGCTCCCAGAGTTCGGTGAAAAACAGGGTGGAAAGGCCGGCTGGATGCCCGAAGAAGCCCTTTGCGGCAGACATGCTTGCCTACTATTGTTTCAGGTATTTCGCCAGATCGGGGAACAGCAGTTGCCGGATCTCTGGCTGCGTCAGGTCCGCGCCGCGAACCACCCGCGCCTCGAGGTCGAGACGCTTCGGCGGCTCCTTTCCATCCAGCTTGTCGACGATGGTTCGGACGGCCTCATAGCCCATGCGGAAGGGATCCTGCACGACCAGCGCGTGGATGGTTCCGCCCTTCAGATCCTCGACGAGCCCTTCGCTCGAATCAAACGCGACCAGGGAGATTTTGCCGCTGAGCCCGCGGGCCTTCAGCGCCTTGGCCGTCCCCACGGAACTCGGCTCGGAACTGGCGAATATGCCGTCAAGACCTGGGTGCGCGGTGAGCAGGTTCTCGGCCGCCGCCATCGCCTTGGCGCGGTCGGAGAGGCCGAACTGCCGGCCGACGACTTGAATTTGCGGAAACTCCTCGGCGATGGCCTCTTCAAAACCGCGTTCGCGGTCCATCGTCGAGGCGCTGCCCGGCGCGTTCATCACCATCACGACCTTGCCTCGCCCGTTGAGCATGCCGGCGAGAGAGCGCGCGGCCAGTTTGCCGCCCTCGTAGTTGTTCGTCGCGACAAAGGTGAGATAGTTCGTCGTCTCGACGCCGGAATCGAAGACCGTCACCGGAATGCCTGCGGCAGCGGCGCGCTCGATCGGCTGCACCAGGGCCTTACGCTCAGTGGCGGCCACGGCGATGCCGTCCACGCGCCGCGCGATCATCGAGTCGACGATCTGGATTTGGCGGCTGTATTCGGTCTCGAGCGGTGGGCCGTTCCAGAGAATTTCGGCATCGAACTCGCGTCCGGCCGCGATCGCGCCGGCCTGGACGGACTGCCAGAACAGGTGCGACGTCGCTTTCGGAATCACCGCGATCGTCCGCCGGCTATCCCGCTGGCAGCCGCTCAGGCCGCCAGCGAGAATGGCGATCGAGATCGCCACGGCCAGGCGCGGTCTCATTGCGCGCACCAACCTCCGTCGATCAGGATATCGGTGCCGGTGATAAAGCCCGCGTCGTCGGAGCATAGGAACAGCGCCAGCTTGCCGATCTCCTCGACCTTGCCCCAACGCCCCAGCGGGATCTTCGAGATGAACTGCTGGTTGATCTCCGGATTCTGCATCAGAATCGAGTTCATTTCGGTCGCAAACGGTCCGGGGCTGATTCCAACCACTGTGATCCCTTCGGGCGCAAGCTCGAGCCCGAGCGTCCGGGTGAGCCCGAGCAGTCCGGCCTTGCTCGAAGCATAGGCGGCGCGCTCCGGCATCGAAACCCAGCTCATGATCGATGTCATGTTGATGATGCGTCCGTAGCCGGTGCCTTTCATGTGGGGAACGAAAGAGCGGCACATCAGGAAGACGCTGGTCAGGTTGCTGTCGATGACACGGCGCCACTCCTCGAGAGTGAAATCCGTAATCGGCTTACGAATGTTGATGCCGGCGTTGTTGATGAGGATCTGGACCTTCCCCATGCGCTCGGTAACGTTCTGCTCCAGTTTAAGGACCTGGTCTTCGACCGTGATATCGGCCTGGAAGACCTCAGCCTCAGCGCCGGCGTCCCGTGCGGCGCAAGCAGTCTCATTCAACTGCTCCACGTTCCGCGAGACAAGGGCCAGGCGGGCGCCGCCCGCGCCGAGCGCGAGCGCCATTGCCTTTCCGAGTCCCTTGCTGGCCCCCGTGACGAGTGCCAGCTTGCCAGCGAGTGGTTTATTGTTCATCTGTTGTTCGCTCCTGCTGTCTGTAGTCATTACGCATCCGGAAAGGGCTATTGTATAGCACCACCGGACAGCGTGAGGCGTTTTGGTGGAGTTGCGGAGGGACTGCCGTTGAGTGTAAGGGGCATGTGCGGGTCAAACGGCGGGAACGACGCTACGACGACGCGCACGACGCACTGATGGCGCTTTAAGAGGCTGGCGCCGCCGACCGGTTGACCGGCGCGCGGCCTGTCGCCGCCTCCGGATCGGGCGCGCTACCATGAGGATTCATGAGAGTGCGGGTGACCGAGGGCGGGGCCACACAACCCCCGGCGGCCGTGGATCTGGCGTCGGCCGGGGAACTCGCTCCCCGGCTCGCCGCGCCCCTGGTGGTGCGGCTGCGCTACGGACTGGTCGCGGGCGAGGCGGCCATGCTGCTGATCCTTCGCTACGGCTTCGACGTGCCGCTCCGGCTGGGGCTGCTGTTCCTCCCGATCGCGGCGGCGGCGGCGAGCAATGTCTGGCTGAGCTACACGCTGCGGCGGACGGGCTCGGATGCGCGGCGCTACCTGGGGTGGATCTTCTGCCTGGACACGCTCTGCCTGACGGCGCTGCTGGCGCTCAGCGGCGGGCCAATGAACCCGTTCAGCCTGATCTACCTGGTCCAGATCACGCTCTCGGCCGTCATCCTGCGAAAGATCTGGACCTGGACGCTCGGCGGGCTCTCGATGCTGTGCTTCGCCCTGTTGTTCCGCTTCTATGAACCGCTCTCGATTTTCGAGCACCATCACCATCCGCAGAGCTTCTCGCTGCACCTGGCCGGAATGTGGGTTGCCTTCGCGGTAGCGGCACTGCTGATCAGCTTCTTTATCGGTCGGCTTTCGGAGGTGCTGAGGCACCGCGAGCAGGAGGTCCTGCGGCTCCAGAGCGAGATTGCGCGGAACCAGCGGCTGGCCTCCCTGGTAACACTTTCGGCCGGAGCCGCCCATGAGCTGAACACGCCGCTCGGCACGGTCGCGATTGTGGCGCGGGAGATCGAGCGCTACGCCGAGACGGTCGCAAAGGATCCAGCGCTCTCCGAAGACGCCGCCGTGATCCGGGTCCAGGTGGAGCGCTGCCGCGAGATTCTCCGCCGCATGAGCGCGCGGGGGGCGGAACCCCTGGGCGAGGCGCCGGCGCAGGGCCGCGTCCGGGACCTGATCGAGATGGCGGCGCGCCGCTTCCCACCCGAGCAGCAGGCCGCAATCGAGATCGTCTGCGACGAGGCCGCCGAGGCGCAGCTTCCGGTCGAGGCGACCGTCCAGGCGATTGAAGCTCTGGTCAAGAACGCCCTCGATGCTAGCGCTGCCGGCTCGCCCGTGCAAATCGAGGCGCGCGCGGACGAGGGGCGACTACGCCTCCGCATCGCCGATCGCGGTGAGGGCATGGCCCCGGAGGTGCTCAGCCGGATCGCTGAACCCTTCTTCACAACCAAGGCGCCGGGGCGCGGCATGGGACTGGGCGTCTTCCTGGTCCGGGTCTTCGCCGAGCGTCTGGGCGGCGCCCTGGAGTACGACTCCCAACCCGGCGCGGGCACGACGGCAACGCTTGAGCTGCCAGCGTCGATGGAGCAGATATCGCAACATGCAACCGCCTGAGGAAACACAAGTCGCACTGGTCATCGACGACGACGAAGTCTTCCGCGAGCGCCTGAGCCGGGCGCTACGGGCGCGCGGATGGGAGGCGCATCCGGCCGGCAATGCCGCGGAGGCCCTCGACCTGGCCGCGCGCCTCAGTCCCGACCTGGCGCTCGTCGACCTGCGGATGCCGGATGTCCACGGCCTGGAGGTTGTCCGGCGGCTGCGCGCCTTGGATGCGACGATGTCGATCATCGTGCTGACCGGATACGGCAGCATCGCCACCGCCCTCGATGCCGGGCGCATCGGCGCCGATCAATACCTGAGCAAGCCTGCCGACGCCGACCAGATCCTGGCCGCCTACGAAAAGGCCGCGCCGCCCGAATCCGTGCCGTCACTGGCGCGCGTGGAGTGGGAGCATATCCAGCGCGTCCTGGCAGACTGCTCGGGTAATATCTCGCAGGCGGCGAAGCTGTTAGGGCTCCACCGCCGTTCCCTGCAGCGCAAGCTGTCTAAATACCCACCGCCGCGGTAGATCGCCGCTGCGACAATTCGCCGCATTTTCAGGGAAAAGCCCCGCTGCTACCCTGAACTTACCGATGCGGAATGCTCTCGTCCTGGGTTTTATTGTGGCCGCCGCTGCGTGGGCGCAGTCGATCAGCGCCGAATTATCCGGCTTCGTCCGGGATGCGCAGGGGCTCGCCGTGCAGTCGGCGCGCGTTGTCGCGACAAACCGAGGTACGGGACTGGAGCTTCAGGCCGACAGCGACACGACCGGCGCGTTCCGGTTTCCGAGCGTTCCCCCGGGTACATACACCGTCAGCATGACGGCGGCCGGCTTCGCGAAAGTGACCTTCGAGGCGATCCCCCTTACAGTGGGGCAGGCACGCAGGCTCGACGCCGAACTGCAGCCTGAGGCGCGGTCCGATGAGATTACGATCACGGCCGACCAGGTGGCCGAGGTAGGGCTCGATGCCGGAGGTGCGGGCAAGACTTACAACGCGCTCCAGATGAACGACCTGCCGAACATCACAGGCGGCGCCGGCCGGAATTTCAATGCGCAAGTCTATCTCACGCCCGCGGTAACGCCCGCCAACCAGGCGCATCGGCCCTTCTCGGTCGCAGGCGCGCGGTCACGCAACAACAGCTACAAAATCGATTCCAACGACTACAACGAGATCGAAGGCGGGCTACTGATGGGGCGCGGCGCGAGCGAGCAGCTCATTTCGGTCGAGGCGATCGAAGGGATGCAGGTCCTCACGCACGGCTACAAAGCCGAGTATGGAAGAAACAACGGCGCCATCATCAGCATGGTCACCAAGCGCGGGACAAACGACTGGCACGGCTCGGTCTACAGCTTCATCCGGAACGACGCGCTGAACGCGCGCAACACTTTCGATTTGCAGCGCCCGCCGCTCAAGGTCTACCAGCCCGGATTCACCGTCGGCGGACCGGTCCGGCAGGACCGCACCTTCCTCTTCGGGAACTTTGAGTCTCTCGACCGCCGCTTCGCCAACACTACAACCATCCAAACTTTCACGCCGGAGCAGCGCCGGACGGCGGCGCCTTCGGTGCAGCCGCTGGTGGCAATGTATCCTGAGCCGAATATTCCGGGCACAAACCTCTTCCGCAGCCGCGTCGGCCTGATCGCCGGGCTGCGCACGTTCCTGCTACGTGCCGATCACTCGATCAGTGACCGGCAGCGTCTGATGGCACGCTCCGTGCACCTGGCGACCGACACCGAGACGGCCGCCGGAGCCGCTCTGAGCCGCGCGCATCGCGACATCGGATCCCAGAGCCACTCACTGCACCATAGCTGGGCGCCTTCGGCAGGGGTTCTTAACGAAGCGCGATTCCAGTTCGCGCGCTTCAAAATCCTGGACTTCTTCGACGATCCGCTCCAGCTTGGGGATCTGGCCGTCAACGGCGAGGTGGGTTTCGTCACGGCAGGCGGCCTTTCGCCGCTCGGCCACTTCAGCTTCATGGCGCAGCGCAACTTTCAGAACAGCTTCCAGTGGTCCGACGATCTGTCGCTGCATCGCGGCAGACATGTTGTGAAAACGGGTGTCGCCATCCGCCGGCAGCAGCTCAACAACGGCCGGTTCAACAACGCCTTCGTGGGACAGCTTCGGTTCCTGAATGCGGCGAGCTTTCTCGCCGGCCGGCCGGTCTCGTATTCACGCAACGTGGGGAATCCCTTCGTCGGGTTGCGCGCCTCCGAGTTCAACGCCTACGTTCAGGACGACTGGCAGATCCACCCGCGCCTGATGCTGAACCTCGGGGTGCGCTACGAGTTGAACACGGTGCCGCTGGAAGTGAACGGCCTGATCCCGGAGAGCTATCGATTCCGTGGCGATCACAACAACATCGCCCCGCGGATCGCTTTCGCGCTGCGGGCCGACCGCGGCGGCCGCACGGTGCTTCGCGGCAGCTACGGCATCTTCTACAACGTTCTGGAACTCTCATTCATCGGGCTGACGCGCTTCAATCCGCCGCTGATCACCAACTACGTCGCCTCGAATCCCACGCTCCCCAACCTGCTGGCCACCGCCCAGGCATCGATCCCAAGTGGGCTGGTGATTCCCGATCGGAATTTGCGAACGCCGTATGCGAATCAGTTCAACCTGCGGCTGGAGCGCCAGTTGTTCGGCCCGAGCGCGACGGTTGCGGTTGGTTATCTGGGAACAACCGGCGTCAAGCTGCCGCGCAACGGACTTCCGAACGGCGGCGATGGCATGGCGCAGGCGCAGCGGCCCGATCCGAATATCGGGGTCATCAATCGGCTCACCACCGACACCACGTCGAATTATCACGCGATGGAAAGCTCATTCAGTTGGCGCGGACGCGGGCTCCTGCTGCGCGGCTCCTATACCTTTTCGAAGTTCCTTGACCACCTCACCGACTACCCGTCGAGCAACACAGGCATCGAACGCAACCTCCTGGCGCTCGACGAGAACAACCTGCGGCTGAATCGCGGTCCGGCGGACTTCGACATCCGGCACATCGGCAGCTTCTTCTACTCCTACGATTTGCCGCTATTCCGCGGCAACCGGTTCGCGGGTGGATGGCAATTGCAAGGGATCACGATGCTGATGAGCGGACGGCCGTATACGCTATTCTCCGGAACCGACACGCCGATCGGCTCGAATAGCAATCGCATCCTCGACGTCCCGGGAAGTCTCATGCGGTTCGGCGGATCGAATCGCACGGCGATCGCGCTCGCCGAAGGGTTCGACGTCATCAGCCTGACTCCGGCGCGCGGAACGATTGGGACGATCGGGCGGAACACCGAGCGCGGCGACGGGTTCACTAATTTCAACGTTTCGCTTGCCAAGTCCTTCCGGGTCGCCGAGCGCGTGAGCGCGCAGTTCCGGATCGAGAGCTCCAATCTTTTCAACCACGTGAACTACCAGTTGCCCGATGGCGTGTTGAATTCGAGGAATTTCGGGCAGGCGGTCTCGGCGTTCGAGGCGCGGCAGCTTCAACTTGCCCTGAAGCTGACATTCTGATTCTCTGGTATTAGGGTGCCGGAATCGGAGCGGAGAGCCTCCTCACGACGACGTCCGCGGCAGCGCAGTTGGCTGAGCCGCCTGGGTCTCTGGATGGTCGTCCTGATCCTGGGCTTCCACCTTTACTGCACACTGGTCCTGATATCGCTGCGCCAAATCGACCCGCTGTTGACGACGGTGCAAGTGCAGCGCGGTGTCGAGTGCCTGCTCGGATGGCGGGAGTGCCGCTGGGAGTACCGCTTCGTTCCGCTCGAACGCATCGCGAAAGATCTGCAATACGCCGTCATCGCTTCCGAGGACGGCCGCTTCTACTCCCACCGCGGCATTGACTGGCACGAGATGAGGATCGTGATCCGCGAAAGTCGGGAGCGCGGCCGCCTTCGCGGCGCCTCCACGATCAGCCAACAGCTTGTGAAGAACCTTTTCTTCACAACGCATCGCTTGTCGGTGCGCAAGCTGGCCGAGTTCACGATCGTTCCGATCGCCGAGTTCGTGCTCGAAAAAGATCGGATCCTGGAGCTCTATTTGAACGTCGTAGAGTGGGGGCCGGGCATCTACGGCGCCGAGGCTGCCGCGCGCCATCACTACGACGTGCGGGCCTCGGCACTGACGCGCGAGCAGTCCGCGCGGCTGGCGGCGATTCTGCCGGCTCCGTTGCAACGGAAGCCGGCAGAAATGAACGGGACCAGCGCGCGAATCATCGAGCGGATGCAGCAGATGGGCTGGTGAGCCTTTACTTCTTCGCAGCCTCGCGGAAGGAGCGCTCGATCGTGTCATTCGGATCGACCGAGACGCCGTGGTCGCGCCAGAGCCAGCGCATCATCTCCGGCATGACTGCGCCCGGATGCTTCTGGCTGTGCCGGCCGATGCCCCAGACGTAGTTCACTTCGTAGCCCTTTTCCTCGAGCGCTTTGACCATCCGCACGTTCTGATAGAACCAGTCCCGGCGCTGATCGTACTCACCATCGCGGCGCATGCCGCGGTTGTCGTTGCGCCCGTCCTGGAGAAAGATACGGATCGGCTTCTTCTCGCTTTTGCGGATGATGTCCGGATAAGCGTCGCCACCGCGCAGGTTCACGTAGCTGCCGATGAAGCTGAGGACCTTGCGGAACTCATTCGGCCGGTGCCACGCGACGCCAAAGGCCGCAATTGCGCCGGAGCTTGAGCCGCCGATCCCGCGATGATCCGGGTTCTTTGAGATGTTGTAGTCCTTCGAGAGCGCCGGAAGCAGCTCATCGACGATGACGCGCGCGTAGCGGTCATCCAGAGAGTTGTACTCCTCGGGCCGGTTTGTATTGCGGTCGCCCCAGTCGCGCGGGTGCGGCTCGGGCTGATCGGGCCGGCGGCCGGGATTGATGAAGACGCCAATCATGACAGGAATCTCGCGCCGATAGATCAGGTTGTCCATGACGTTCTGGGCCCGCAGATCGCCCTCCTCGTACTTGAACGCCTGGCCGTCGTTATAGACCATGAGGCATGCGGGCACGGCCGGATCGTATTGCGTCGGAACGTAGACCCAGTAAGTATGAGAAGTCCCTGGATAAACCTCGCTCGGCAGCGTGAACGGCCCGCGGATTTCACCGTGCGGCACGCCTTCGTGTCGCAGCGAGTCGGGAGTGATCCGGTAGTGGATGTCCGTATCGGGGCCCTGCCGTGGCTGGGCGAACGCAACGGTTCCCAGACTGGCAAAGGCGATGGTCAGGATGGGTATCGTTACTCGTTTCATCATCATGCGTGTTTTACCTCGATGCCCCGTTCCCGGACCGAGTCCGGCGCGTTCACCTTAGGGATCCAACGCGCCAGGTCGCGCTTGACGGCGGCGTGCTCCGGTTTGGAGGCAAGATTGTTCCACTCCATCGGGTCTGACTGGTGGTCGTACAGCTCCTCAGTACCGTCGTCGTAGCGCGTGTAGCGCCAGCGCTCACTGCGCACGGAGTGGTTGTTTCGGTTGAACGTCGTCAGGGCGGGCCGGTTCCACGCGGCCGCGGGGTTGCGCAGCAGCGGCGTGAGGTTCGCGCCTTCCAGGCCGCGGCGCGCGGGCAGGCCGCAGACATCGATCAGGGTCGGATAGATGTCGATCAGGCTGACGGTACGGCCGCAGCGCCCTCCCGGCTTCGAGACGCCGGGCGCGACGATCGTGAGCACATTGCGCGTCGATTCCTCCCACAGTGAAAACTTGCGCCAGTGCAGCTTTTCGCCGAGGTGCCAGCCATGGTCGCTCCAGAGGACAACGACCGTGTTGCGGGCGATCGGACTGCCGTCGAAGGCGTCGATGAGCCGCCCAAGCTGCGCATCCATGAAGCTGATACAGGCCAGGTAAGCCTGAACAGCCTCTTTCCACTTGCCATGCTTCGTGATTCGCTCGTGGTCGCCGGAGCGGAGTGCGATCCGGCGCGCAATCTCGGGCACATCATCGAGATCGTCCTCGCGCACGTTCGGCAACTCGATCTTCTCGAGCGGATGGAGATCGAAGTACTTGGACGGAACATACCAGGGCAGATGCGGACGGTAGAGGCCGCACGCGAGGAAGACGGGCTGCTCCTGCTTGCGGTGGAGTTCGGAGATGGCCCAATCAACCACTTGGTGGTCTCCCATTTTGGAGTCATCGACGTCGATCGGGCCCCAGTCCATGTTGCCGCTGCCTGGAATGCCGTTGATGGGCTGGTTCGGCGGCTCCGGATCGACGGGTTTGTTCTGCTGCTGCGACGGGTAGTACTCGTGCCAGCTCGCCGAATCGGGATAGGGTGTGTGGTAGATCTTGCCTCCCCCTACCGCGCGGTAGCCGCTGGCCATGAAGTGCTGCGAGAGCGTCACGGCACCGCGGAGAACCGGTGACTTCCGGAACGGCTGGTTGTTGTCGTAAATTCCCGATGTTGAGGGCCGGATGCCCGTCATCAAGGCCGCGCGCGAAGCGTTGCAGAGCGGAGCCGCGCAGTGCGCATTGGTGAACAGGACGCCGCGGCCGGCTATCGCGTCGAGGTTCGGCGTCCGCGCCTGCGGGTGGCCGCCGAGGCAGCCGGTCCAGTCGTTCAGATCGTCAATCGAGATGAACAGGACGTTGGGCTTCGCGCCGCCCGCCTGCGCGCCGAAGCCCGCCTGCGCGAGCGCAAGCGCCGCTGTCGATGAAAGAAATTCCCGTCGGGTCATTGTGTCACCTCTTTCGAAACGGATAGCGGGACCGCGCAGCCAGAATGTGCGCGGTCGCGGCGCCCGGTGCGTCGCTGTTATAGAAGCCCACGGTGCAGTTCAGCCGGAAGAAGTAGGCATCGCCGGGCCGTGCCGGGTGGCGCCCTTCCACGCCGTCCATGCCGCCGCCCGCGACCATATCGCCAGCGCCGTCAAGCAGTAGGTAGATCTCCTCTTCATCGTCATGATGATGCGGAAAGTTCGTGCCGCCGGGCGCGAACTCCATGATGAACAGGCTCGTCAGGACGTGGCCCGTCGAAAGCCGGTCCCGCGTGCTGGCCGTGTCTCCCATCAGAAGCTGGTAGAGGGTCGAGGGTGGATGGTTGCCGACCACCTGTTTGTTCACTTCGGATGCGTTCGCCTTCTGGAGTCCCGCCGGCATTCTGATCTCGGCGCCGGCCGGAATCCGGTAGCCCATCAGGATGAGCTTGAGATCCGAAGATCCGGCCGCGAGTCCGTACCGGATTCCAGGCGGAATGTAGAAGAAGTCGCCGCGGGTGAGCGGAGACCGTTCGCCATCGTAGTTGACCGAACCTTCTCCTTCGAGCACGTAGTAGATCTGCTCCTCGCGCGCATAGCGCGCCTCCAGGCAGCGCCCTTCCGGGTCGAGTTCGACCTGCCCGAAGCGCGCCACACCCTTGGCGATGGAGGCGTGCGAATTGCCCTCGCCGAAGATGGCCTTGTAGCGGCAGTTCGCAGTTGTGAGGTCTGATTTCGAATAGGGAAGATCGGGCACGTGGCGGCGCAGAAAGGTCGGATCGACGGCGCGCTCGGCGCCCGTGAGCGTCAGGACGCCCCAGAGCAGGCCGCAGAGAAGTTTCCATCGAATACCGGTCCGCATGGCTTTGTCCTGTTTAGCGTACTAAATGCGGAGCCCGGCTGGAGGTTACTCGACGACGACGCTGACACGAGCCCTGTTGGATCGCGACTCACCGTCCACCACCTCCCACTCAAAGAAGTCCGCTCCTGTGAATCCAGACTCCGGCGTGTAGGTGACGTCGTTATCCAGTCCCGTGAGCTTGCCGTGGCGCGGTTGGGTGCGGGTGCGGATGACGTACGGTCCCGGTCCGTCGATGTCGGTATAGCGAAGAATCATCGTGGCCGGCGTGTCTCTACGAACTTTGAGCACCTGGTTCTCCGCAACCGGCGGCTGATTGCGGCCGGAGGCGTTGCACGTAATGGTAACGCGCCCAAGGTTCGTGGCGCCCTCCGGGGAGATCGCACGCCAGGTGAATTCATCCTGGCCGGTGAAGCCACGGCGGGGCGTGTAGACCCGGTTTGGGCCTTCGCCGCTGAGTGTTCCGTGTTTGGGCGTATTTACGATCTCATAACGCAGCTCTCCGCCGGACCGCTCGGGCAATGCGGCGAGGAACACCGGCGCCGGCTCGTTCAACCGCGAGAACAGCTTCGCCGAACGCGCGACCGGCGACGCCTTGGCGCTACCCTCTTTACGGGTGATGCGCACCGCCCAGTCGCGGGGGTCCGGAGCAGCCAGCGACTGCGTCCCACCCTGAATGGAGGGCGCGTCGCGCCACGGCGAAGCGTCCTCGCCGCGCGGATCGAACCAGTCCACCTTATAGCGGTTGCCCGCGGTTAGGTCCACCTGGACCGTTCCGCCGGACGGCAGGTAGAACGCATAGATCTCACCAGGACGCGCAAAACAGAATGCCTCACCCGCGGTGACCAGGTGGTTGGCCGGGATCATCGTCTCAAACGGCAGTCCGGTCATGAAGGTTCGTGCAAGCGAAAGTTGCCGCCAGGCGGGCTCGATCGCGGCGTAGCCCTCCGGAACCGGAATGTAGCTCTCCCACATCCCGCCGCCCAGATAGACGCTCCACCAACTGCGCCGCTCCTCGGCCGGCCGGCCCTCGTCGAAGCCGATTACCAGGGGACGCTGCTTGAGGGCAAGCGGCGCCTCAAGCCACTCGATGGCGCGCGCGTTGAGCGAGGCGGGACTCAAGGGCGGAGTCTGGATGCTCGCGACATTGACGAACGGGCTGCGGACGTATTCCGCGCGGGGCGCGTTCACATTGTGAATCGCCCGCGGGTGGTTGTACGGATCGATCTCCGCGAGCAGCTTCATATGATCGAGTGCCTCGGCCAGCGTGTGCCGCTCGTTAAACTCCTCGCAGTAGTTGAACTGGAGCGCCGGAAGATAGCCGAATCGGGCAACAATCTCGCGATAGTAGGCGGGGTAATCGAAACCGGTCCAGGCGCTGTCATCTTCGAGCACCAGGTGGATGACGATGCCGCGCGCCTGAATGTACTCGAACAGGTCGCGCCAACGGTCCAGGCGCGCGATGTCGAAGCGGGTCGAATCCTTCTTTGCCTCCTCGGCCGTATCGCCGAGCCAGGGCCAGACGTCCTTGCCGTCGCCGTCGAGCGTATGGGTCATGATGTAGATGGAATTGATGCCGGCCTGTGCAAGATAGTCGATCTGCCGCTTCTTCGCCGCCCAGTCGTCGCGTCCGAAGGCGTCTCCGAGAAGGTTCTCCGGCTCATCGGCGCCGGCTTTGAGCCAGTAGCCGCCCTCGCGGAACTTCAGGTAGCGCGCACCGGCGTACTCGAGGCGGCCCAGGCGATAAAGTTCCGGCGCGCCGGCAGGTGGGTCCGTGACGACAAACTGGCCTGCCTTGCCGTTGAGCAGCGGCTCGGAACTGGCGATGCGCCAGGTCCACTCGCCATTGCGGTCAGGCGCGAACCGGACCTTCCACGCGCTGCCGTCGCGTCCGCCGCGTCCGTTGCCGTCATAGAAGCCGGGGACGCGGTACTCGGCGCCCTCGGGGCCGGAGAAGTGGACATCGAAGCGGATCGCAAAAGGATTGACCTCGCCGGCCGAAGCGGAGGGTGGCCCTTCAAAGCTCAACTCCAACTTGTGCCAGCGGGCCACGCTCGATCCGTCGCGGGCGCACCCGCCGAGAAGGAGCAGCAGAACGACCAGAAGAGGCGCCACGGTCAGCGCCTCACGATGAGCACCACAGGAGCACCGGCGAAGCTGCGCGGAGGCTCGAGCGTGTAGATGCCGGGGTCGCTCACGGGCGCGGCCGTACGAGAGCCGGTCCATGTGTCGAGCCATTCGGCGGTTTTAGCCTTCCCTGTCAGCCCGTGGAGATTCACCGTGATCTGGTGTCCCTGCACGTAGCAGGCGTAGGCTTCGCCCGCTTTGCCCAGGCAGGCGTCGCCGATGCTGATTTCATTCATCGGCTCCATCTCCCAGTAGGGCAGCTCGGAGAGCGCGTCCTTGAGGTACTTGAATCGTCGATAGCCCGGCGGCTCCGGATCGGGCTTGACGAGGTCCCAGGCCGTGTTGGCGTAGTAATAGACTCCGTAGCCGCCCGCCATGTAGATCAGCCAGGCGCGCCGCAACTGCTCCTCCCAGTCGTGCTTGATGCCGTAGGTGGGAAGGTTTTCGACGCCGCGCTCATAGGCGAACTCGACGTTGACGGCGGGCCAGTTACGGATGGTGCGGTCGAAGGCGATCTTTTCGGCCCAGCGGCTGTGGAACTGGTCGGAGTAGAAATTGATATTGGCGATGAGCTTCGGGTCGGCCTGATAAATATTGTCGTCGTGAATCGTGGTGAGGCGCTTATAAGCGTCGTTGGCGCGGATCAGGTCGATCAACTTCTTCGTGAGCGCCTTGTCCTTCTCATATTTCGCCTCCTTCGAATAGTCCCAGATCACGTTGCTGAAGCCCTGGTAGCGCGCGACGACGTATTTGAAATACCGCTCCTCGTCCTTGCTGTGGGGCGGAGGCCAGTTGACCATCTTGTTGTAGACCTTCAGCATGATGTGGGCGACAATGCCTTTGTCGCGCAACTCCTCCATCATGCCGTCGTAGAGCTGAAAGAACTTCACATTCAGGCGCGAGTGGTTGGGGTCTTCGTTGGTCCCCTCCCAGGCATACATCGCCGGCGGACCGTAGTCCCATTGGTTCTGTCGGCCAGGACTCCAGCGCGTGTCATGCGCGTAGATATTGACCAGCACCTGATTGAAGCCGTAGGTCGCCATCTGGTCGATCAGCCGGCGCATGACGGTCCGCTTGGGATCGTGCATGTCGATACCCCACAGCCAGTCGGCCTCATAGCCCATTCAGGAAGTAGCGCGTGCCGTCTTCGTAGATGAAGTGGCGCGGGTGGCGTGAGTCGATCCGCAGCGACCCGTGAATGTTCGTGTGCCGGTTCGGGGTGCAATCGATGTTCGTCTCTGCTTTGCCGTTCAACTCCGCGACCGGCGAAATCGTCCGGAGCGACCAGCGTCCGACGGCCGTCGGCGAGAACCGGATCTTCCAGACGCCGTCGCCGTCATAAAAGCCCGGGACTTTGAGATCGGCGCCGCCGGGCCCTCGGAATTCGCCCGCGAGTTCGACGTCGAAAGGGTTTCCCTGGACATTCGCTTTGAAGGCGAAATCATGAGTGTGGTACTGCTGAATCTCGACGGCGGCGGCGGGGTGAACCGCCGCCGCGAGGAGTACCAGGTAATGACGAAGAAAGCGCATCGTTTCGTGTGACCTTCCTTAGAACTCAATCTTCAGGGCAAGCTGCATGATGCGGCCCGGCCCGGCGGCAGTGATGCGTCCGAACGAGGCCGTGCTGGCCAGGTTGCTTCCGGGGTTGTTGAAGTTCGCCCGGTTGAACGCGTTGAACATGTCGGCGCGGATCTCAAGCGTTCTCGATTCGCTCCAGAGCGGAACTTTCTTGTTGAGCATGAGGTCGAAATTAACCGCCCCCGGGCCAATGATGAAATTTCGGGGCGCGTTGCCGAACTGGCCCGGAAGATTATGGGTGAACATCGTGGCATCGAAGTACCGCGCCAGCCGCTCAGCTTTTGGCCGGTCGGTTGGGAGGCGAGGATTGCCACGCAGGTCGGGTCGGTCGGTGTTGGTCGTCGCGGCCGGCAGCCCGCGGACGGAGTTGTCGCGGCCGGAAACGATGCTGAGCGGCCTGCCATCCTGCATGTTGGCGATGCCGGCGAAGTTCCACCCACCCAGGATTCGGCTGGTCACATCGTGCTTCTGCCGCATGAAGGGGATTTCCCAGATCCAGGACAGCACCAGACGCTGCCGGATGTCAAAGTCGCCGAGCGCGCGGTCGCCGCGGCGGTTATCGGGGTCCTGGGCCTGCCAGTGTGCCACTTCGCTGGTGCCGATCTCGTCGATGGCCTTCGCGTAGGTATAGCCGACCAGAATCGAGTACGACCTCGCGAATCGCTTGTTGATCGCCATCTGGAAGCCGTGATAGCTCGAGTTTGCATCCGTCGTATAGGCATAAACGGAGCCGTAGTTCGGGAAGAACAGCCGCCGCTCGTCGGCGTTCCGCACGGTCGAGTTGCCCGGAATGTAAACGGCCGGGTTTTGCTGGAGCCCGTTGGTAATCTTGCGCCCGAGCGACGAGACGTAGCTGGCTTGGACGAGCAGGTCGCGCATCACCTGCTGCTCGATCGTCAGGTTGATATTCTGCGAGTAGGCGGTCTGCACGCGGCCCGAAAACGACGTCGTCAGAGCGAGCGGCAGCGGCCAGACGGGATTCTGCAGGTTGGGCGGATTCGCGTAGGGGTTGATCGCCAGATTCCCTTGCGGATTGGTCAGCGGCCCTACGTTCGTTGTGAGGAGGTCTACGGCGAACGGGGGCGAATTCTGCGCTGCCACCTGGCCCACCATGGGATCGTAGCTCACGGCATAGCCGCCACGGATGCTGGTCTTGCCGGTTCCGAAGACATCCCAGGCAAAGCCTATACGAGGACCGAAGTTGATCGCGTCGGTCTGGTGCGGGAACTGCGCGTCTTCCTGGAAGATCAGGCCCGGAGGCGCGGTCGGGAAGCGCCGGGACTGCTGGCCGGGCATCAGCGCTGAGAACTGCCCGTCGAAGGCACGCCACGGTGTGTAGATCTCATACCTCAGCCCGAGATTCAGTGTGAAGGTGCGGCTCACGCGCCAGCGGTCCTGGATGTACATGCCGGGCACCCAGTAGTGCACGTCATTGTTGCGGAACGCCTCCTGCCGCAGGCTCGCGGCGGAACCCAGGAAAAAATCCGCCATTGGGCTCTTCGTGAACGTGCCGTTGAACTGAAACTCGCCGTAGGAGCGGCCGCTCAGTTGAATCAAATATCGGACCCGCTGGAACATTGCTCCAAACTTGATCTCGTGTTTGCCGCGGAACCAGCTCAGATCGCCGGCGCCTTCGTAGATGTCGCTGGCAAACTGCCCTTCCCTGGCCGAGGCGGCGTTCATGCGCCCGGCGATGAACAGGAACGGCAGACTGCCCGGACCGCCACCAGTCAGAAACTGCGAGCCGAAGTCCGGCAAAGTCAGCCGATCCAGGTTCGTTTCCTGGAAGGAAAAGGAGGTGTAGTTGAACCGGGCGTTCAGAAGGACATTCGGGTTGAACGTGTGGGTGTGATTCGCGTTCATCGAGCGCGAGAAGTTCGCCGTTTCGGAGGCCGCATAGTTGTCGATATGGCTCTGCGCAAAGGGATTCGCACTGCTCGGATTGTCGCGGAAGAACCGGAAGCTGGTGCGGTCGGCCGGAGAGAAGTCGTAATCGACCCGTCCCATGATCATGTCGCCCTGGGTCGGAATCGAGCGCTGGGTCAGGTAGGTTCCATTCGGCTGATTGGGCAGCGGAAAGCGCTCGGCCAGCCGTACCGCGACCGGATCGAGGCGGGCACGCGGGATGATCCCGCCAGGGAAGAGCTGGTTGTTCAGCGGATCGACAGGCCTGGGATCGCGCGAGTTCGAGTAATTGCCCACGCGCTCTTCGGCCGTCGGAGGGAAGGCATTGGACTGCACGCGGTCGGCGCGCTGCTCCAACCGCTGATAGGAACCGAAGAAAAACGCCTTATTGCGCCGGATCGGCCCGCCCATCGTACCTCCGAACTGGTTGTAGCGCAGCTTGGGGACCGTGCGCGCGAAGAAGCTCCGCGCATCCATCACGTCATTGCGGAAAAAATTCCAGACTGAGCCATGGAACTCGTTGGTTCCGCTCCGCGTAACGGCGCTGATCGCGGCTGATCCGCGGCCGTGCTCGGCCGTGACCCCGTTGGTAATGACCTGGACCTCCTGGACCGCCTCCGGCGGCGGCGCAATCAATCCCTGGCCACGATGCGCGTGGTACATCGAAGCGCCGTCGAGCATGAGGTTGGTCGAGTAGCTTCGATTGCCGTTCACATTGATCACTTGCTGGCCGTTCGAGGGGCCGTTCGCCAAACCCGCGCGCGTCACGCCTGGCGTGAGGGCGGCGAGCGCCAGGATATTCCGGCCGTTCAGCGGAAGATCCGTAAGCCTCTTGCTGTCAATAAGCGTTCCGAGCGTGCCGGTCGTCGTATTGACCTGCGTCAGGGCATCGGACACCGTGACGGTTTCCACCACGGTTCCGACCTCGAGCGTGATATCGATGGTGGCGAACTGGCCGCCTACCAGCTCGATTCCCGTGCGCGTATACCGCTTGAATCCGGGATGCTCGGCCGAAATCGAGTACTTGCCGATCGGAATCGCCGAGATCAGGTAGTTGCCTAGATCGTTCGTGATCGATTCCAGCGTCTGCCCGGTCTGCTCGTTCCGGATCACGACACGCGCCTGCGGAATGCTCAGCCCCTGCCCATCGCTGACGATGCCACGGATCTGCCCGGTCGTCACCTGTCCCTGAAGAGTGCTGCCTCCCAGCAGGTAAACGGCGATTGCGAAACTGCACATTAATCTTGTGTACACGGAACCCCCCTCCGTATAAGCCGAAAACTCCGTATGCACCGCCGAATACGGTGCAACGTAACCGGGATTATATCTGGAGTGCCGAAAGGCCGTTAGAACTATTTAACTTTTTACTTGGACGATCCTCTCGCTGGAGGCACGGCGCATCTCGCGCGGCGTGCGGCGGTAGTAACGTTTGAACTTGCGATCAAAGTAGCTCTGGTCGGGCATCCCGACACGGGCGGCGATCTCCGAAATCGGCAGGTCGGTTTCAGCGAGAAGGCGTAGGGCGCTCGACAGCCGAAGCTGGGTCAGGTAAGCGATCAGCGTCGTTCCGGTTGATTCTTTAAAAAACTTCATAAACCGGGAGTTACTCATCCCGATGGCGCCCGCCGCGTCAGCGACCGTAATCTTTTCCGAATAGTTATCGCTCAGAAAGTCAAAGAGCTTTCCAAGCCGCTTGGATTCGCGTTGGCGGGCGCCGTGGGCGCCGCGGATTGCTCCGCTCCAGTCGAAATGAAGCGCCAGAAGAAACAGAAGCTGCAGCAGGTGGGCCTTGCAGCCTGCCCGGTAGACCGGGCCGCGGTCGGCGCACAGGAAGGTATCGACAAGCTGCAGCAGAGTCTCATGGGCCCTGTGTGCGAGCCGGTCGGTGTGGCGCAGAACGGGGTCGAATCCCGGCGGCTGGCAATAGAAAGGCGTCAGGAGCGTGAATTCGTTCGGATCCGAACCGGCGTGGAAAACCCACTCGGGCAGGAACGAAATTGCCATGGCCCGCCGGCGCCGGCCCCGAAAGTTCTCCGGCCTGTGGAGCTTCAGGTTGTCAACGATCAGCAGGTCCCCCGGGGCAACCGGGACAAGCCTTTCGCCAACACGGAAATTGAGTTCACCCTCTAACGGAACGAAGATTTCCAATCGTTCATGCCAGTTCAGCGGAACTGTGATTTCGGGCGGAGGAAACTCGAAGAACTTGATACTGAAAGGGAATCCGGGGTCCAGGTGCAGCCGGTAACGGCTGCGCCCGTCCAGCAGGTGTTCGATCCGGAAGGCTTCAAACTCCAGCCGATTGACCCTTTGAAGAAACATAAGGCCACGCCTGAGTTCCCACCAATCTACAGCAAAGGTATGGCGCATGGAATCGGGTCAGCAACGGCACTCGCCCACATGGTACGATTGCCGTTCGGAGCCTTCCCCGATATGAGTATACGGATGAAGGACATCGCCGAGGACCTTGGCGTGTCCGTCGTAACCGTTTCCAAGGTGCTGCGCAACCACTCCGATATCAGCACGGCGACGAAGCGGCGGGTGTTGAATCGGATGAAGGAGCTGAACTACCAGCCCAACCTTGCCGCGCGGGCGCTGGTAACCGGACGCTCCTCGACCATGGGCCTGATCGTCCCCGACCTGGTCTACTCCTTCTTCGCGGAAGTCGCGCTCGGACTCTCACGCGTGCTGCGCAAGAGGGGCTACGGACTGATTGTCTCTTCTTCCGAGGAAGATCCGGAATTGGAGCGTGCCGAGATCGACAACATGCTGGCGCACCGCGTGGATGCTCTCTTCCTTGCCTCCACCCAGACGGATGCCGCCGCGTGCCTGAAGAAGCTTGAAAGCCGCAACATCCAGTATGTGCTGATCGATCGAACCTTCGCCGGGCAGGATGCGAACTTCGTCGGCGTGGACGACGTACAGGTGGGGAGGATCGCCACCGGACACCTGATCGGAATCGGACGCCGCAAGGTCGCCTACCTCGGGGGCCGGCACGTGAGTCCGGCGGCCGGACGTCTGGAGGGATACCGGCAGGCCCTGGCCGATCACGGCATTAAGGTCCCGTCCTCCTACGTCGTCATCAAGCCGCACACCGACAATTCGGCTCACCTCATCGGCTATGAAGCGATGAAACACCTGCTGCGGCTGAACCCGAGACCGGACGCCGTGGTGTGCGGGAGCGACCCGCTGGCGATGGGAGCGATGAAGGCCGCCTTAGAATCCGGAATCGCAGTACCCAAGGAGATCGCCTTTACAGGCGCAGGGAATGCCACTTACTCGGGACTGCTCCGGGTGCCCCTCACCACCGTAGACCAGCAGAGCACGCTGATCGGGCAGCGGGCCGCCAAACTCGCGCTGGCATGCCTCGAACGAAAAGGCCCGGCGAAGACCCGGACCGTGTTGCTGGAACCGAAGCTGGTCGCGCGGGAGTCAACCGTCGGCGCCGGGCCTTCAGTCGGCACGCGGCGCTAGCAGGTCCAGCACGGCCGCCGTCATGGCCGCCACGCCGGTTTCGAGCGTCGGATGAATGGCCGGCCAATACTGCGAGGAGTGCAACGAGGGCAGCGGCGTGTTGGTACGCCTGGCCTCCTCCATGCGCCCGGCATCCACTGTCCCGATGCGGAAGAATAGCGACGGAATCTTCGGATCCTGGCGTCCGTAGCGTGAAAAGTCTTCGCCGCCCATCTCCGGCTCGCGCACAACCACGTTCGAATCGCCGAAGATGGAGCGCCAGCGCCGGGCCATACGCTCGGCGAGTTCCGGATCGTTGTAAGTAGCCGGCGTGTACTCCGTCTCGCGCTGGGTGACGACCGGCTCTCGGTCCGGCGGCACGCCATTGGTCACGGCGGTTCCCTTGGCGATGCGGCGGATCGCGGCGAGAATCATCTCGCGCGTCTCATCCGTGTAGGACCGGACCGTCAGTTGCAGCGCGACCTCGTCCGGGATGATGTTGTGCTTGGTGCCGCCATGGATGGATCCGACGGTGACGACCGCAGGACTGATCGGCGCGACTTCGCGGCTGACCACGGTCTGAAGCGCCAGGATCAGCTCGGCGGACATGACGATCGGGTCTTTCGTGAACTGCGGATAGGCGCCGTGGCCGCCGACGCCGCGCATGGTGATCTCGACGCTGTCCACGTTGGCCATCACGAAACCGTCCCGGTAGCCGATCTTGCCGGCCTCGAGCGCCGCATCGGTGTGGAGCGCCAGGCAGAAGTCGGGCCGGGGAAATCGCGTGTAGAGTCCATCCTTTAGCATCGCCCGCGCGCCGGAACCCCGTTCCTCCGCCGGCTGGCCGATCATAACCAGCGTACCCTTCCAGCGATCCTTCAGCTTGTTTAGGATGCGGGCCGTTCCGGCAAAGACCGTCATGTGCACGTCGTGCCCGCAGGCGTGCATCACCCCGACCTCATTGCCCTGGTCGTCCCTGGCCCGGACCTGGCTCGCGTAGGGGAGCCCGGTCTTCTCGACGACCGGAAGGCCGTCGAGGTCAGTGCGGACCAGTACGGTGGGCCCCTCGCCGTTGCGCATCACCCCGACAACGCCGTGCCCGCCGACGCCCTCGGTGACCTCGAATCCGGCCGCGCGCAATTCTCTGGCGACACGGACGGCGGTGGCTTTCTCCTGGAAGGAGAGTTCCGGATTGGCGTGCAGTTCTCGGTAGAGCGCCGCGAGAGTATCCCGTTCGGCCGCCGCCAAGGCCTTAACCTCTGCGTGTGGCTCCGCCGCAAACAACCCCGTGCACGCCAGTGCCGCTACGGCAAGCCTGAGAGTGTGTCCCATTCTGAACCTCGCTTTCCGACATTGTACTGAAGGGCGGCCCCGTGCGGCCCTGCGGGGGCCTACCTTGCGACCGGCCAAGAGGCGCTGGAAATGAAGTCGAGGCCGTACCGAAATTGCCCGATGCTTTCGCCGGGTCGGGTTGGCGATTTACCCTGTCGAGCGGATGTCGTACCATGTGGGCTGGGAGCAACACAGATGTGTAAGCAAGTTTTCATGTCCACGTTACTGTTCTGCGGCAGCATTGCAGGACTCCGTGCCGACTTCAGCTACGAGCAGAGTTCCAAGGTCACCGGAGGAGCGATGGCGGGGGCGATGCGCTTCGCCGGCGCATTTTCGAAGCAACTTCGCGAGCCGATGCGCAGCACCGTGATGGTCAAGGGCGACCGCATGGCAATGCACTCGGGCGATTCCGTCCAGATCATAGACCTCCAGGCCGAGACGATCACGGATGTTAATTTTCAGAAGAAGACCTACTCCGTGATTACGTTCGCCCAGATGGCGGAAGCCATGCGGCAGATGGCCGAACGCATGGAGCGCAAGGACTCGCAAACGGACGTGAACTTCAAGATGGACATCAAGGAGACCGGCCAGAGCCGCACCATTCAGGGATTGAACGCCCGCCAGACGATCATGACGCTGGAGGTCGAGGGCAAAGACAAGCGCAGCGGCGACCAGGGCGCGATGAACGTCGTGGTCGATATGTGGCTCGCGCCCACGGTGGCCGGCTATGACGAGGTTAAGCGCTTCTACCAGCGCATGGCGGAAAAGCTCGCCTGGACGCCCGGCGCCAACTTCGCCATGGCGCAGCCGGGGATGGCGAAAGGTTTGAGCGAGGTTTATAAACAGGCCTCAAAGCTCGATGGCGTGCCGGTGCGGCAAGTGACCAAGCTGGGTATGAGCGCCGAGGGCGTGGCGCTTGCGCAGTCGGGTGAAATGCCGGCCGGGGCGCCGCAGGAGAGTGTCGAAGGTCCGACCGCAGGCGACGTGGCCGGAGCGGCCGCGGGCTCGGCGGCTGCTGGCGCGGTTGGCCGCCGGGCCGGACGGCTGGGTGGCCTGGCCGGTGGTGGTCTGGGCGGCGGACTTGGTGGACTCAGCCGCCGAAAGAAGGCTGAGGAGCAGGAGCAGCCCCCGGCGAGGCCGCAGCGGGAGCCCGAGGCGCAGCCTCAAAGAGTTTCGGTTTCCGGAGCCCTGATGGAACTTACCACTGAGCTGACCGGCTTCTCCAGCGCGCCGGTCGACGCCGCGAAATTCCAGGTGCCCGCCGATTTCAAACAGGTCGAGAGCGACATGGCCAAAGGTTTGAAGAAGTAGGGCAGCGTTACTGTGTCGAGTCTCGAGGGCGTCCCTTTGCGGACGCCCCCCCCCGTGTCTTAAAGGGCCAGCCGCTTCTTCGCGCGAAGCCCCGTCCCGAAGCGGTTCGCATACACCTGGGTGAATTCGGCCCCAAGTAAGAACACCTGCGCGGAGTAATAAATCCACACCAGCAGCACCACCAGCGATCCCGAAGCGCCATAAGCGGACCCGATCCCGCTTTTCCCCAGGTAGAGTCCGATCACGAACTTGCCGATGCCGAACAGCAGCGAGGTCGCCGCGGCCCCCACCATCACGTCCGCCCAGGAGATCTCGACATCGGGAACGAACTTATACGTGGCGGCGAAAAGTAGCGTGATCACCACGAAGAAGACGCCGAAGTTGATGAGCTGCAGCACCGCCTCCGAGGTTGGAAGGAACTCGTGAAAATAGCGCCCCAGCACCGAGACCCACGCATTCAGCAGAAGCGAAACCAGCAGCAGCGCTCCAACGCCGAGCAGTAGCAAAAAAGAGAAGAACCGCTCCTTGAGGAGCACCATGACGCTGTGGACGGCGCTCTCGGTCGGATCGGGCAGCACGCCCCAAATGGTGTTGAGCGCATCGCGCAGCTCCGCGATGGCACGGCTTGCTCCGAAGAAGATCGTGAGCAGCCCGAGCACGCTCGCGATAATTCCCGCGCGGGGGCGATAATGGGCGCTCGCCAGCAGCGACTCGATCACCTCCGCGCCGCTGCGTCCCACCAGGTCTTCGATCTGCCAGACGATCTGTCCAGCCGCGGCCTCGGGGCCGAAGGCGAGTCCTGCCACCGCGACGATCACTACAAGCAGGGGCGTCAGCGAGAAGATCGTGTAGAACGCAATAGCCGCGCCGATCCGCGGAGCATTGTCCAGATTCCACTTGGTGATCGTTTCGCTCACCAGCTCCCGGACCACTTTGTGGTCGAGCCGGAAGAAGCGGCCCAGTTGCCGCAAACCCGCCAGAAGGCTCTCCGATTTTGCCTTTGCCAGCTTGCGAACCATGGATAGCAACCGGTCCTCACGCGGCCGGCCCGCGAAGGCACACTACCATGATACATGCTCAACCCGATGAAGCTGTTCGATTTGCAAGCCGGAGCGTTTGAAACATTTGCGGAACGGATGCAGTCTCACGATCAGGTTTGAGGCGGCGCCGGCCCTCACGCGGTTTCGAGTCACATCCTCCACGAGCCGGCGCAAGCATCGCGACTTAGAAAAGGGAGCAGCCGATGAGAGCCGTGTGCTGGTTCGGCTCACACGATATCCGCGTCGAAAACGTGCCGGATCCGGAGTTGCTGAACGTCCGCGACGCCATCGTTCGCGTCACCTCGACAGCGATCTGCGGCTCAGACCTTCACCTCTACGACGGATGCATCCCGGCGATGCAGGAAGGCGACATTCTCGGCCACGAGTTCATGGGCGAAGTTGTCGATGTCGGCAAGGAGAACTCTCTCAAGAAGGGCGACCGCGTCGTCGTGCCGTTCACGATCGCCTGCGGCCAGTGCTATTTCTGTGCGAGACAGCAGTGGTCGCTGTGTGACAATTCCAATCCGAACGCGCGCATGGCGGAGCGCTTGTACGGATATACGGGCTCCGGCCTGTTTGGATACTCGCATCTGTTCGGCGGATACGCGGGAGGCCAGGCCGAGTACGTGCGCGTACCCTTCTCCGATGTCGGTCCGCTGAAGGTTCCGGATAGCCTCACCGACGAACAGGTTTTGTTTCTTTCTGACATTCTGCCCACCGGATGGATGGCTGCCGAGAACTGTGGTATTCGGGCCGGCGAGACAGTTGCCGTCTGGGGCTGCGGTCCGGTGGGACAGTTCGCCATCCGGGCCGCCTACATGCTCGGCGCCGAGCGCGTGATCGCGCTCGACCGCTACCCCGAGCGGCTCGCCATGGCGCGCCAGTACGGCAAAGCCGAGGTTGTGAACTATGAGGCCGAAGATGACGTTGTCGAGCGGCTCAAGGAGATGACCGGGGGGCTGGGACCTAATCACTGCATCGACGCCGTCGGGATGGAAGCGCACGGGCCGACCATCGCCGCCCTGTACGATCGCGCCAAGCAGGCCGTGCGCCTGGAAACCGATCGCCCCTACGTTCTGCGCCAGGTGATCCAGGCCTGCGGCAAGGGTGGAAACGTCTCGCTCGCCGGCGTCTACGGTGGTTATGTCGATAAGTTTCCGATCGGATCGGCCTTCGCCAAATCGCTGACGCTCAAGATGGGACAAACGCACGTGCATCGCTATATGCCGATGCTGCTCGACATGATCCAGCGGAATGAGTTCGATCCCACCTACATCATCACGCACACGATGAAGCTCGAAGACGCTCCGAGGGCATACGAGCTGTTCAAGAACAAAGAGGACAAGTGTGTAAAGGTCGTTCTCAAGACATGACGGCCTTTCCGGAAGAGAGAGAGTCGCTTGACAAGCCACACGCTGTTTCAGAGCTTCTTTCTCGGGGGCTTCGAATGCTCGACGCATCGGGCGCGCTCGGGACGGCGCCTGGATCTGGTCGCCGCCACCGGCCATGACCGCTTTGCCGCCAAAGACTACGCACTGCTCCAGTCCATCGGCATCTGCACGGTACGGGACGGCATCCGCTGGCACCTGGTTGAGCCGCATCCCGGTGAATACGATTTCTCCAGCGCGCTGCCTATGCTGCGGGCCGCGCGCGAGACAGGCATGCAGGTCCTTTGGGATATCTGCCACTATGGCTGGCCTGATCACATCGACATCTTTCAGCCTGAGTTCATCGACCGCTACGCCGCACTTGCTGCCGGGTTCGCCCGTGTTCTGCGCGATGAAGTCGAAACCGTCCCCATCGTCTGCCCGATGAACGAGATCTCCTTTTTCGCCTGGGCGGGAGGTGACGTCGGCCACATCAACCCGTTTACGAAACATCGCGGGGACGAGTTGAAGCGCCAGCTTGTTCGCGCCGACATCGCCGCCACAAAGGCGATCTGGAGCGTGATCCCCGGCGCGCGTATCGCTCAGGTCGATCCGGTCATCCATATCGTGCATGATGCCGATCGGCCCGAAGATCGGGACATCGCCGAGGGATACCGGCGTTCGATGTTCCAGGCCTGGGACATGATCGACGGTCGAATGAACTCGGAACTCGGAGGGAGCCCGAAGTATCTCGACATCATCGGCATCAACTACTATCCGACCAACCAGTGGATCCACGAAGGCATCACGCTGGATCGTTCGCATCCGCAATACCGCCCTTTCCGAGAGATTATCCGCGAGGTCTACGAGCGATACCGCCGGCCCATCTTCATCGCGGAAACCGGCATCGAGGACGATGCCCGCGCCGACTGGCTACGTTACGTCGCCTCCGAAGCCTTCGCCGCGCTGCGGTCGGGCGTGCCGGTCGAAGGACTTTGCTGGTACCCGATTCTCAACTACCCCGGATGGGACGATGACCGCCACTGCTACTGCGGCCTGCTCGACTATCCGGACGAGAACGGCAATCGCGAAATTCATCAGCCCCTCGCCGATGAGTTGCGCTGCCAGATGGCCGCCGTCGAGGAGGCCGACCGCGCCTGCGACGACATCACGCGAATCCCCAGCCGGCAGCAGCTTCTGCACGTCGGACTGCCGCTCGAGAGAAGGATCACCGATGAATAAACTCGACAGCGCCGATCTTGTCTGCCTTTCTCATTTGCGCTGGCGCTTCGTCTACCAGCGCCCACAGCACCTCATCAGCCGCTTCGCGCGCTCACGGCGGGTTTTCTTCGTCGAGGAGCCGCTGCCGGCGGAAGGGCCGCCGCGCCTATCGATCGACCGATGCGAGGCGAGCGGCGTCTGGATTGTTACGCCGTGCCTGCCCGTCGAGCTCACGCAGCCGGAGGTGGAGAGCGCGCAGCGCGACATGCTCGCCGCTCTGATGAGCGACTTCCGCATCGCGGAGTACATCCTCTGGTACTACACGCCGATGGCCCTCGCCTTCACCAGCCATCTCCTTCCTCTTCGGACCGTGTATGACTGCATGGACGAGCTGTCGAATTTCCAGGGCGCTCCAGCCGCCCTGCGCCACCGCGAACAGTTCCTGTTTCAGCGCGCCGATATCGTTTTCACCGGCGGGCGCTCGCTTTACGAAGCCAAGCGGCTCCATCATCCCAACGTTCACCTCTTCCCGAGCAGCGTCGACGTGGAGCACTTCCGCAAGGCGCGGACTCCGGGCGACGATCCCCAGGATCAGGCCGAAATCCCGCACCCGCGCATCGGCTACTGCGGCGTGGTCGACGAGCGCATGGATATTGAGCTCCTCTCGGGACTCGCCGAAGCACGGCCCGACTGGCAATTCGTACTGATTGGGCCCGTCGTCAAGATCAGTCCCGCGGCGCTTCCCGCGCACGACAACGTCCATTACCTCGGTCCGAAGCG
Organism: Bryobacteraceae bacterium; assembly: GCA_046289265.1. Lineage (GTDB taxonomy): Bacteria > Acidobacteriota > Terriglobia > Bryobacterales > Bryobacteraceae > JBKBWD01. The sequence goes on from JBKBWD010000004.1 coordinate 121,742, forward strand.
CTACGATGAGCTGCCGGCCTACCTCGGCCGCTGGGACGTCGCGGTTCTTCCCTTCGCGCGGAATGACGCCACGCGCTTTATCAGCCCGACCAAAACGCCCGAATATCTCGCCGCCGGCCGCCCGGTCGTCTCCACTTCGATTCGCGACGTCGTCCGGCCCTATGGTGAGATGGGGCTCGCGCGAATTGCCGATTCCGTTCCGGCCTTCGCCGCGGCCGTCGAAGAGTCGCTCGGACTCCGCAGGCGCGATCCTGCCTGGATTGATCGCGTCGATCAGTTCCTCAGCACGATGTCCTGGGACGCCACGTGGCGCCAGATGGTCGAAGTCATGCTCGGCGGCCGCAAGGAGTCGTTCCTAGAAGCAAAGCTGGAAGCAGCCTTGAATCTTCTCAAGCCCAAGCTTGCCTCGGGAGATTGAAATGAGCGCCAACAATGGCAGCCGCCCCTTTGACTACCTGATCGTCGGCGCCGGCTTTGCAGGCAGCGTCGTCGCCGAGCGGCTCGCCCGCATCCTTCACAAGCGCGTGCTGCTGATCGATCGCCGCCCGCACATCGGCGGCAATGCCTACGATCACTACGACGACCACGGTATTCTCGTGCACCGCTACGGGCCCCACATCTTTCACACCAACTCGGCCGACGTGTTCGATTACCTCTCGCAGTTCACTCGCTGGCGTCCGTATGCCCACCGCGTACGCGCCAGCGTAGACGGGCAGCTCGTGCCGATTCCGATCAACCTCGATACCGTCAATACGCTCTACGGGCTTTCGCTCACCTCGGCGGAGTTGGAGGAATTCTTCTCCTCGATCGCCGAAAAACGCGAGGGGATCCGGACGTCCGAAGACGTGGTTGTCTCGAGGGTCGGCCGGCGCCTCTATGAGAAGATGTTCCGAGGGTATACGCGCAAGCAGTGGGGCCTGGATCCCTCTGAACTCGATGCCTCCGTCACGGCACGAATCCCTGTGCGCACCAACCGTAACGATCGCTACTTCACCGACACCTATCAGGCGATGCCGCTCCACGGCTACACCCGTCTGTTCGAGAATCTGCTCGACCACAAGAACATCAAGATTCTGCTCAATACCGACTACCGCGAGGTGCAGCGGTACTTTCCCTACACCGAAATCGTCTACACCGGACCCATTGATGAGTTCTTCGACTACCGGTTCGGGAAGCTTCCCTATCGCTCTCTGCACTTCGAGCACAAGTGCTTCGAGACGCCGTTGTTTCAGGCGGCTCCCGTGATCAATTATCCGAACGAGCACGACTACACGCGCGTGACGGAATTCAAGTACCTGACAGGGCAGCAGCACCACGCGACCAGCGTCGTCTACGAGTACCCGCGCGCCGAGGGCGACCCCTACTACCCGGTGCCTCGTGCGGAAAACAACGATCTCTACAGGCGATACAAGGAGCTCGCCGACCTGACGCCCGGCGTCCACTTTGTTGGGAGGCTGGCGACTTACAAGTACTACAACATGGACCAGATCGTCGCCCAGGCCCTGACCGTGGCGGCCAGGATCATGGGCGTGCGGCGGCCCGCACTGAACTCGGCCGCCCGGACGTTGACCACACAGGAGATCGCCTCATGAAACCCAAGACTCCCGAAGAAATGGCAAAGGCCGGAATCGGCGTGCCCAAGCCGAATCCCGCCGATGCCGAGCCGATGCACCCGATCGAGCCCGCCGAGGGTGGCGAAGAGACTGTCGAAGAATCGCTTCGCCATCACGAGCAGGTCGAGAGCAAAAAATAGAAGGCAGCTACCTCCGCAATCCCGCCATCAGGGGCGCAAGCTCCGGGAGCGCCTCCGCCAGGGCCGCCGCCTGTTCGGCCAGCTCCGCGTCGTCGGTTTCCGAGTGGATGCCGGGCGCCTTTCTGCCTGCGCGAAGATAGGCCCGGAGCGTCGCCTCGACCCACGTCTCGACGATCGGCAACGCTTCCCGCATGGTCAGTCCGGACACCCGAAGGGACTCTACCGCCCCGTGAATCAGCTTCAGCACCATCTCACCCGCCAGTGTGCGGCTCGCCAGAAAAAGCGGTTTCTTGCCGGGCCGCAGCGCGATCAGATCGAGCTCGTCGCTGGCGAGGAGCCGATCGAGGTCCGCGACCGCCCGTTTGTCTCCCTCGCCGATGAACAGCCGCGATTGGACACCGTCCACGTCGCAGAAGGAAGCGGTCGCCGCGCCCCGTTCCGCCAAGGCGGAGAGCAGATTGCTGTCGAGTTTGGGACTGTGGAGGATTACCGTTCGCCCGTCCCAGTTCAGGCCGCTGGACGCCAGCTCTTCGACGATGCTTGCCGCCATTCGGTCCGGCACCCAGATCAGGACGACATCGGCCTTCTCGAACTGGCCGTAGCTGTCCACCGGGTAGCCGGCGCGGATTCTGTTGACGATCCGGCTCGCCAGCCGCAGGGAGGAGGCCTTGACGGGGCCCAGGGAATGCCGCAGATTGGACATCCGCAGCAGTGCGGAATGGCTAATCGGTCCCGCGCCCACCAGCGCTACCGACTGCGCTTTCTTCATAGGCTCTCGGCGCCTTCAGCGACTTGATCCGGTCCCGTAGCTGCGCCGCCCTCTCGAATTCGAATCTCTTGGCGGCCTCACGCATCTGCTGCTCCAACTCCGCCAGATATTGCGCCTTCCGTTCCGGGGTCATCTCCTCGAGCTCATCGGCGGCCTCGATCGGGATGGTGACGTAATCCGCTTCCGCGATCGCCACCAGGCTCATATCGATCGGCTTAATGATCGACTGGGGCGTGATGCCGTTTTCCAGATTGTACTCCGTCTGTATTCGCCTGCGCCGGTTGGTTTCGTCGAGAGCGCGCCGCATGCTGGCGGTCATTACATCGGCGTACAGGATCGCCTTGCCGTTCACGTTCCGCGCCGCGCGCCCGATCGTCTGAATCAGCGAACCCGCCGAGCGCAGAAAGCCCTCCTTGTCGGCATCGAGAATCGCAACCAGCGAAACCTCCGGCAGGTCCAGCCCTTCGCGCAGCAGGTTGACGCCAATCAACGCGTCGAACTCGCCGCGCCGCAGGTCCCGTAAAATCTTGATCCGGTCAAGCGTGCTCACCTCCGAATGCAGGTAGCGGCAGCGGACTCCGACCTCTGTGAAGTACTCAGCCAGGTCCTCGGACATGCGCTTGGTCAGAGTAGTGACCAGCACGCGCTCGCCCTTCTCCGCCCGCGTCCGGATCTCGTGCAGCAGGTCGTCAACCTGCCCCTTAATCGGCCGGACCTCGACCTCCGGATCGAGCAGACCCGTCGGCCGGATGATCTGCTCCACGACAACCCCGGCGGATTTGGTCAGCTCGTAGGGGCCCGGAGTCGCCGAAACATAGATCACCTGATTGACGCGGTTCTCGAACTCCTGAAAGGTGAGCGGACGGTTGTCGAGCGCACTCGGCAGGCGGAATCCGAACGCGACCAGCGTCTCCTTGCGCGAACGGTCCCCGTGGTACATTCCCTGCAACTGCGGAACCGTCTGATGGCTCTCGTCGAGGAAAATGAGAGCGTCGTTCGGCAGGTAGTCCAGCAGCGTCGGCGGCGCCTCGCCCGGAAGCCGTCCCGAGAAGTGCCGCGAGTAGTTCTCGATGCCATGGCAGTAGCCGATCTGCCGGATCATCTCGAGATCGAACATCGTGCGCTGCCAAAGCCGCTGTGCCTCCACGACCTTGCCCTGCTGCTCGAGCTCTTTGTGCCACCACTGCAGCTCGTATTCGATCGTCCGGAGCGCCTGCTCCCTGGTCTCAGCGCTCATGACGTAGTGCGTCTTGGGATAGACCGGCAGCCGCAAATAGGTCTGGCGCACCTGCCCGAGCAGCGGATCGATCTGCGCCAGGCTGTCAATCTCGTCGCCCCACAGCTCGATGCGATAGGCGTAGTCGTCGTAGGTAGGATAGATCTCGATGACGTCGCCGCGCACCCGGAAGGTGCCCCGCCGGAACTCGCCGTCGTTGCGCTCGTAGAGGATCTCAACCAGCCGTTTCACGATCTGGTCCCGTTCGATCTTCTGGCCCTTCTCGAGCATCAGGAGCATGCCATAGTAGGCTTCCGGAGAGCCCAGCCCGTAGATGCAGCTTACGCTCGCGACAATGACGCAGTCGCGCCGCTCGAACAAGGACCGCGTCGCCGCGAGCCGCAGCTTGTCGAGCTCGTCGTTGATCGTTGCTTCCTTTTCGATATACACGTCGCCCGAAGGAATGTAAGCCTCGGGCTGATAGTAGTCGTAGTAGCTGACGAAATACTCGACCGCGTTGTGCGGGAAGAAGCTCCTGAACTCGTGATACAGCTGCGCCGCGAGTGTCTTGTTATGGGCAAGGATCAGGGCGGGCCGATTGGCTGCTTCGATGACCTTGGCCATCGTGAACGTCTTGCCGGAACCCGTCACCCCGAGCAACACCTGGTGCTCCTCCCCGTCGCGAAGCCCCCGGACGAGCTGCTCGATCGCCGTCTCCTGATCGCCCCTCGGGCGATAGTCGACGCCCAGTTTGAACTCCATATCTATATCTATCAGTATAAATGGCGCCCCTGGCGTTCCCGCTCCGCGTTGTACGCGCAGCCGATCAGGGCGATCACCGCCAGAACATACATCCAGAACAGCAGTGCGATCACCGCCCCGATGCTTCCGTAGAGCAGGTTGTAATCGGCGATGTTGCGAACATACCAGCCGAAGAACAGCGTTGCGGCCAGCCACAGCGAAGTCGCCAGAGTTGCGCCGGGCCAGACGTTCCGGAGACTCGTCGGACAGTGCGGGCCTAGCCGGTAGAGCAGCGCCGTCACCAGCACAACCGTCCCGAGCGAGATCCCGAAGCGTGCCAGCCGCCCGACCAGTAGCAGCCCGCCTCGCAGTTGCTCGGCCGGCGCCGCGGGCAGTAAGCCGATCGCCACCAGGAGGCTCCGCTCGGCGCGCTCTCCGAACAGAATCAGAGCCGAGGCCCCCACGGCCGGCAGGATCGCCGCGAAGACCAGCAGCACCGACGTGATGCGCTTGTGCAGAAACGATCGCTTGTCCTGAACCCGATAGGCCGCGTGGAAGCCCTCCATCAGGCTCATCATGACGCCCGAGGCCGCCCAGACTGAAAGTGCCATCGCGAAAACCGGCAGCACGATCGGTCGTCCGCCGGCCATTGTGAAGTTCCGCATCACCAGCTCACCCGCGCCTGGCGGAACGACTTCGAAGAGGAACTGCGCAATGCGCGCCGAAACCGCCTCCGCGTTGGCCTGCACCAGCAGCGTCGTCACGGTCGTCAGCACCGGGAAGAAGGAGAGCAGCGCCGAGTAGGCCGCCCCCTTCGCATAGCCGAAGCACCCGTCCTTGTATGTGGCCCACAGCGCGCGGCGGAATATCGTGAAAAAGCCGGGCGTAGGGCGCCGGGCTCCGCGCTTCAAGGAGCTGCCTCCCGGGGTGTGTGCGTCGCGCGCAGCACCGCCGCGATCTCCTCGGTCTGCCGGTCCGCGTCCCAGCCGAGATGGTTTCCCATCTCGCGCGCGTACGGCACGAGGAACTCCGCATCCCAGCGCCGCTCATAGCCGAGATAGGTCGAAACGAAAAGAAAGTCGCCCAGGTGCGATGCCATCTCATGCCGCACGGCATAGGCAATCTGTGCCGCCTCGCAGGCCGGCAGGCACGCTGCGTCGCCATGCCGGACATGCCGGAGGACCGCGCCGGTCTGCACGCCGTAGTCCTGGACAATGTGGCGGACCTGCTGCTCCTCAATGCCGTGCTCGCGCGCGAGTTCCGCCGAGCGCCTCACAGTCGACTCGAACGCCGCCCGCGAGTTGCCATTCAGCGGCGTCGAGGCCGTCAGGTGCACCTCGCGCAATCGCGGAGCAAGCTCAGCGACCACCAGATCGGCCGCCTCCTCGCTCATCGCGCGATACGTCGTGTACTTGCCGCCCGCAACGTGCAGGATGCCCTCGGGCGAATTCCAAATACGATGCTGGCGGCTCGTGCTCGTTGGTGAATCCGAATCGTCGCGCACGAGCGGCCGCAGCGAGCTGTAGGAGGAGACCGGCTCGACTCCGGCGGCCTCCGGAAAGAGTTGCCGCACAATCCGCATCAGGTAGGCCACCTCCTCGGCCGAGATCCGCACCTCGTCCGGTCCGGTCGTATGGTCGACATCGGTGGTGCCCACGAGAGTGAGCTGCTGCCGGCTGCCCCACGGGATGAAGAAGATAATGCGGCCGTTTTCCTCAAAGTAGGCGATTGCGTAGTCGCTGTGATTCAGTCTCGGCAGGATCAGGTGCGAGCCCCGCACCAGCCGCAGATCGTCCGATCCCGCCCACGGTCCGACCGTATTGACGACCTTCCGGCACCGCGCCTCGAACTCACGCCCGGAGAGCCTGTCCCGAAGCGGAACCCGCCACGCGCCGTCCTCCGCGCGTACCGGCGCGCCCGCCTGCACATAGTTCGCAATCACCGCCCCATGAGCCGCTGCTTCGACGGTGTTCTCCAGCACGAATCGCGCCGAATGGACCCGGCAGTCGAAGAAGATCGCGCCGGAAACCAGGTCGTCGAGCCGCAGGCCGGGTTCCAGCCGCCCGACATCGGCCCGCCCCAGCCGCCGGTGACGCCCGATGTTCTTCGCCCCGGCCAGCATGTCGTAGAGCCACAGCCCCGTGCCGTAGAACAGGCGCGCGAAGTGGCCGTACATCGGAATCAGGAACGGCAGTGGCTCGACCAGGTGCGGAGCAATCTCGGTGAGGGTCGCCCGTTCATGCAGCGCCTCGCGCACCAGTCGGAACTCGAAATACTTCAAATAGCGCAGCCCGCCGTGAATGAGCTGCGAATTCTTGCCGCTGGTGCCGGAGGCGAAGTGGTTCTGTTCGACCAGCGCGATCTTCAATGGCGCGTTCGCCCTGTGCGCCCGCAGAGCCAGGTCCCGCGCGACCCCGGCTCCATTGATTCCGCCGCCCAGAATCAGGACGTCGAAGACTTCGCGCGAAAGGCGATTGAGGTTTGTCTGCCGGCTGCCCGGCTGCAATGGCGGTTCGAATGACATGGGCTCCCGTACTATTGTTGCGCCAAACGGAGCTTCTGGAAACAGCCTGCGGCCGTTGACGATCTAACCGGACGTGGCCAGCCGCGGCATGCGGCTGCTTTCCGGCCTGCACAGGAGGACCCATGGCGCGCGAAGACGGGAGGTCGCAAGGCCTCCTTGTGGAGACCAACCCCCTCGCCGAGGAACGGCTCAAAGGCGGACCTGAAGCGCAGATGCAGGAGTGGCCTGGCCTGGAGAAGGCCCTGCATCCTCCCGCCGATCACGGCGAGCACACTTACCGCGGCGCCGGCAAGCTCTCCAACATGCGCGCCTTGATCACGGGCGGCGACAGCGGCATCGGCAAAGCGATCGCGATCGCATTCGCCCGCGAAGGCGCCGATGTGGCGATCTCCTACTTCAATGAGCATGAAGACGCCCGCGACACCGTTCACTGGATCGAGAATGCCGGCCGCCGCGCGCTTCCCATGGCGGGCGACATCCGCGACGAGGCGCACTGCCGGCGCCTGGTCGACAGGACCGTCCAGGAGTTCGGGGGCCTGAACATCCTCGTCAACAATGCCGCTTACCACATCGAATCCCGGAGCCTCGAGGAGATCTCCACCGAACAGCTCGAACAAACCTTTCGCACCAACGTCTTCGCAACCATCTGGCTCTCCCAGGCCGCCGTCCGGCACATGAAGGCCGGCGACACGATTATCCATTGCGGATCGGTCGTAGCTCTGACCGGACACCCAACCCTCCCCGACTATGCCGCGACCAAGGCCGCCATCCACAACCTCACCCAGACCATGGCGCAGCAGCTTGCTGAGCGCGGTATCCGCGTGAACTGCGTAGCTCCTGGCCCGGTCTGGACTCCGCTGATTACCGCCACGCGCGACCCCAAAGCGATTGAGGGATTCGGCGCCGACACGTTCTGGCGTCGTCCGGCGCAGCCGGCCGAGATAGCGCCCGCCTTCGTTTTCCTCGCTTCGGCGGACGCGCGATTCTGCTCCGGCGAGATCATCGCGGAAACGGGGAAGATGTTTACGACGCGCTGAGCTCCCCGCCCCGTAACCTGCTCCGGTAGAGCAGGCCGCCGGCCGCCAACAGCCACGCGCATCCGCTCACGCCGGCCGCGGCCTTCTGCTCCAGGCTCGGTAAATAACGCAGGACAATCGTCGACTGTACGGCCGGCCGCACCCTCAGCGTTACGAACCCCAGCCGGTTCTCCTCGACGGCAATCGGACGCCCGTCCTGCAGAGCTTCCCATCCGGCGTCATAGTTGACTGCGACCGCTACCGCCATACCCTCCGCCACGTCGCCTTCGATCACAAGCTCGCTGCTTGACCGCCAGCGCGTCGCAAGCCTCGGACGCTCTTCGCCATCCATCGCATTGACATAGGCGGCTAGCGATGCGGGCGAGGGATCCCGCGGCACCTCCTCCGGACGAACCAGGTGCGCGAGTGACTGGAACGGCACGCGATAGACCGCGTCATCTTCGGTCCAGTAAACCTGCTCCAGCAGGCCGCTGAACTTGTACGGATTAAGGAAGTCGCGATAATGCTCCCGCGAGCACGGCCCGTGAATCGCGATGTACTCCACCCCGAGGGCGCGTAGCGGCAGCAGCGCTTCCGGGTCCTGCGTGACCGCAACCCCTTCCGGCCCTGTGCGAATCCGATAGGCGTACTCAAGCGGTACGCGATTGTGCAGCCCGGACTCGAACCACCCGCCCACCTGTTGCAGGTCGAACCACGAGTTCAGCCGGAACCGCAGTCCTCCGGAGGCGAAGACCCGGCCTTGCGGTTTCTGTGCCGCGATCCACTCGGCGAGGCGGTACTCGATGGTCTCCTCCTTCGCCACCGGCCGCCAATTCTCGAAGCTCTTGGTTACGTAGCGCCAAGCCTGTCCCGTCCCCGTCGAAACCAGGATCAGGGCCGCCGAGATCGCGGCCAGGTTCACCGTCGTGCTTCGATAGCGCACGGCCAGCCGTAGCAGTTCGAACAGCAGCAGAATCAGGAAAAATTCGAATTCAATCGCGTACCGCCGAGATTCCGGAGCCACATCCCTGCCGAACCAATAGAACCACAACACGCACCAGGCGAATCCGAACAGCGCGAGCGTCAGGAAGCACAGGTACTCCTGCCGCGGAACCCGCCAGAGCACAGCCCGCAGGGCCGCCGCGCCCGCGAAAAGCCCGCCGATGAGCAGCGCCTGCTCCAGCCCCAGCTTGTAATTGAAGGCGTCCGAGGGCCAGTTGAATGCGATCGTGTGGATGAAGCTCGGGGTTAGCCAGAAGCAGGCCAACAGGTAGGCGAGTCCGGCCGACGCCAGCAGCGCGCCGATGCGCTGTCGCCGATTCTTGCCGCCAATCCATGTTAGAAGCAACGCCAGGCAGCACCAGGCGAGAGCGAGGGCGGCCACCCAGTTCGTCAGGGTCGTCGCGGCCAGCAGGACCGCGGCAAGGAAGATACGCTCGAAGCGGGGCCGCTCAGCCGCCGTCCACAGCGCGATGATCGCCAGCGGCAGCAGCATCAGGCCGGCATTGTGCGGTCCCTCGCCGTACTTTGCCAGGACTTGAATCCGCCACGGAAGCTGCACCAATCCCCGGTCGACGCTGATCGTATGGATCAAGCCATAGACCGGCGAAAACAGCGTATAGGTCAGGCCCGCCAGCGTGGCCCAGACCATGCCCCGCGTGAAGCGATAGACGAACAGAAAAAGGGTCACCGGACCCAGGCAGGCTGCGGTTGCCGTCAATAGCCGGTAGACGTACTCAGGCTCCGGCGCCGCCGGCAGCCGCGAAAGCGCAGCCGTCAGATACGGCAGCGCGGGCAGGTAGGTGAACTGCGAAGGAAGCCCGCCGTACTGTCTTGGATTCCACCCCCACGCATTCGGATTCTCCGCGAAGAATCGCGCCATCGACGCATACCCGCCCTCGATCGAGTCGCGAAACGGCAGCTCCCCCGGCAGAAACAGCGCCACGTTGAGACCTGCATTGAGAACAAACAACAGCAATCCCAGCGCGGCGAGCGTTCGTCGATTCGGTCGGGTCAGGCGCGGAGCCCCTCCTTGGGTGTCGAAGCTCCAGCTTACACGAGGTTGAACTCTGCCGGCACACCGTTCTATATTGGGCAAAGAAACGGCGAAGAGCGCATGGGCGACATCCAGGAACAGCTTGCCACCTTACGGCGTCGCATCGCCCGCATCGACCGCAAGTATGCCGCCGCGCCCCGCCCCACCCCCGCGCCCAGGCCCGACTCCCGGCCTGTCCGGTATCACATCGACGAATGGTGCGAAGGCGCCGAGATCGAGACCGAATTCGGCCGCCACTTCGAGACCGAGCGACTCTATGAGCGTCACAAGCGCCACGGCAGCATGGAAATCTCCTCGCTCGAAGACCTGCCGGGCGACCTGCTCGCTGTGATATCCGATGTCGCCGTGAACTCGCCGCCGTCCCGCTGGGCCTTTCTCGATACCGAGACCACCGGTCTGGCCGGAGGCACCGGCACCTACGCCTTCCTGATCGGTGTCGGCCGCATCGCCCCCGACGGCTTTCGCGTCCGCCAGTTTTTCATGCGGGACTATGGCGAGGAGGCGAGCCTCCTGGACGCCCTCACGCGGCACCTCGCCGGCTTCGATGTCCTGGTCACCTACAATGGCAAAACCTACGATGCTCCGCTGCTGGAAACGCGCTTCCGCATGGCCCGGTCGAAACCGCCCTTCGCCCGTATGGAGCACGTCGATCTGCTCTATGCCGCCCGCCGTCTCTGGCGGCTACGCTTCGAAAGCTGCCGGTTGGTTGACCTCGAACAGCAGGTTCTGGGCTTTGAGCGCCTTGGCGACGTGGCCGGCGAGCTGATTCCATACCTCTACTTCGAATATCTCCGGACCCGCGAGGCCCTGCGGTTGGCGCCTGTATTCCACCACAACGCCACCGACATCCTCACGCTGGCGTGCCTGGCCGGAATCGTCCCCCTGGCCTTCCGCTCGCCCGCCGAGGCCGCACTACTGCACGGCGCCGAAATGGTCGGCCTGGCCCGTTGGCTTCGCCAGGCCGAACGCTACGACGATGCCGCAACGCTGTTCCGCCGCGCCATCGATCGCGGTCTGCCGGACGAGCTGCTCTTCCGTACCATGTGGGATTTGGCGATGATCGAAAAGCGGCAGGGCAGGGAGCAGGCCGCCCTCGCGGTCTTCTCCGACCTGGCGGCCGCGCGCAACCCATACCGGGTTGCCGCACTCGAGGAATTAGCCAAGCACTACGAACACCGTGAGCGCAACTATGCAATGGCGCTCGAGATGACCTGTTTGGCGCTCAGCCTGGAGGACACTCCGGCTCTCCGGCGGCGCGAGACGCGGCTTCGCACACGGCTGGCTGTGCCACGTCCCCGCCGTTTGCTCTGAGGCGCAGGGCGAATTCAGCCGAGAAGTGACAGCAGGTCCTTCCACTCGCGGCCTTGCGACTCCGCGACGGCTGGATACGTCACGTGGCCCTTGTAGGTATTGACGCCTTCGCGAATTGCCTCGCTTTCGCGGCAGGCCTTTTCGACTCCGCTGTTGGCGAGTTGCAGCAGATAGGGGGAAGTCGCGTTCGTCAGCGCGAGCGTTGAGGTGTGCGGGACCGCGGCTGGCATGTTTGATACGCAGTAGTGCAGCACACCGTCGACGAAGTAGATCGGGTCCGTGTGGGTCGTCGGATGCGAAGTCTCCAGGCACCCGCCCTGGTCCACCGCCACATCCACGACCACTGCGCCGCGCCGCATCCGCGAAATCATGTCCCTTCGGACAAGCTTCGGCGCCGCCGCGCCGGGGATCAGGACCGCGCCGATCACCAGGTCGGCCTGCCGCACCGTCTCCCGAATCGTCCACAGGTTCGACGCCAGTGTGACCACCTGGCCGTTGTAAATGTCGTCAAGCTCCCGCAGCCGGTTCAGGTTCTTGTCGATAATCGTCACGCTCGCGCCCAGCCCGAGCGCGATCTTGGCGGCGTTGTGCCCTACGACGCCGCCCCCCAGGATCACGACGTTCGCTGGAGCGACACCCGGTACGCCTCCCAGCAGGATGCCGCGTCCCCCGTTCGGAGCCTCCAGATACTGCGCCCCCACCTGGACCGACATCCGCCCGGCGATCTCGCTCATCGGCGTGAGCAGGGGCAGCGCGGCGCCATCTTCGCGGATCGTCTCGTAGGCGATCGCCGTCACCTGTTTGTCGAGCAGAGCCTGCGTCAGATCGGGCAGCGGGGCCAGGTGCAGATAGGTGAACAGGATCAGGCCGGGGCGCAGATACGCCACTTCGGATGGCTGCGGCTCCTTCACCTTCACGATGAGGTCGGCCTGCGCCCAGACCTCCTGGGACGTCGGCGCGATGCGGGCTCCGGCTTCCATGTACTCGTCATCCGGAATCGCGCTGCCGGTGCCCGCGCGCGTCTGCACAATCACCTGGTGGCCTGCTTCGATGAGCGCTGTGACGCCGCTCGGGACCAGAGCCACACGTGTCTCGTGGTCCTTGACCTCTCTAGGTACGCCGATAATCATTGGGTTTCTTCTGGTTGTTGTTCGGGAGCCTGTTCCGGCCGGCTCAGTGACGCCGCGCCCACCGTCGAGTCGCGCTTCGGCCCCAGCCCGAGCGCAATCAGCGAGAGCGCATTGAGCTTCCCTGTCGCCGGAATATTCTGATCCTGTTGGAACCGCTTCAGGGCCTCGATCGACTCGGGGCCCCACTGGCCGGTCGGTGTAGCCTGCAGGTAACCCTTTTCGGCCAACGCCTGCTGGATCTCCCGATACCGCTCCGGCGTCGGGGTCTGCTGTGTAACTCGAGCGGGCGCCGCTTTTTTCGCGGGAGCCTTCTTCGCTTGAGTCCCCTTCGCCGGCGCGCGTTTAGCCGACGACGTTTTCGGGGCTACGCCGCCCTTGGGCGCCGCCGTCGACTTCTTCGCCGTGCTCTTCTGCTGCGCCGGAGCGACCAGAAGACTCATACATGCCAGAACGCAGGTGATAGGAGCGATTCGTCTGCTGGACATAGAAGCTGCGAAAAGGGATCGGGGCGCCGCATCCCTGCAGCGCCCCAAACAGAGTGTCCGGACAGTCCGCTAGTTGGCCGGCAGGGTTCCGCCGAGGAACAGCCCCTGCATCTTCGGGCCTCCGCGCTGCGCCAGTGGATTCACCCGCATCACGCGGAATGCGATCGCGTCGCCCGGTTTCAGCGTGCCCTGGATCCGCTTCACGTCTTCCACGGAGGCAACCGGCTGCCGGTTGATTGACACGATCACGTCCTTGACCCGGATCCCGACCGATTCGGCGAAGGAGTCCTCCTCCACCGAGGTCACGATGACCCCGCCGTCGTCGTAGCCGAGTTCTTCCTTGTCCGCCTCGTTCAGCGTCCGGATCCCGATGCCGAAGCGTGACTGCGTCGCCTCGGGCTTGGCCGGCTCCTCGAAATCACGGTACTGGCGGAAGCGCGGATCGTCTTTGAAGACCTTGGCGCGGTCCGCGATCACGACGGACTTCTCCATCTTCCTGCCCGCCCGGTCGAGCGTCAGCTTCACTTCGGTGCCGACCGGCATCTCGGAGACCCGGCCCACAAGGTCGTCGCCGTCGCGGATCGGTTTGCCGTCCATCGCCAGAATGACGTCCTCGGGCTTGATGCCGCCCTTGTCGGCGGGCCCGTTCGGCGTGACCGCTTCGACGATGACGCCGCTATCCACACCCAGGCCCTTCAGCACCTCCGGCTTCACCTCTTTGCTGAAGGAGATGCCGATCGAGCCGCGCGTCACCTTTCCGTCCTGGATGATCTGGTTGTAGACCTTGACGGCCATATTGACCGGAAGTGCGAAGCCGATACCTTGGTATCCGCCGCTCTGCGTCGCGATCATCGTGTTGATGCCGATGACCTCACCGTTGATGTTTACCAGCGGTCCGCCGCTGTTGCCGGGGTTGATGGCCGCATCGGTCTGGATAAATCGCTGGAACTGTTGCGCCCCCGCGATGTCGCGGCCCGTCGCGCTGACAATGCCGGCCGTTACCGACGCCTCCAGCCCGAACGGCGATCCAATTGCCACGGCCCAGTCGCCCACCTGTACGCCGTCGGAGTTTCCGATCCGGACCGGTGTCAGCGGGCGGCCCGCATCGATCTTGATCACAGCCACATCGGTCTCCACGTCCACGCCGATCAGCCTGGCCTTGTACTCGGTCTTATCTCCCTGCAGCCGGACCTTGATGTTATCGGCCTTCTCGACGACGTGCTGGTTGGTAATGATGTACCCGTTCTTGTCGACAATGAAACCCGACCCGGTTCCCTCGCGGCGGAACGGCCGCTGCGGAACGTCCGGGAACGGGCTGCGGAAGAAACGCCGGAACAGATCCATTCCGTCGTCGCTCTCCTCCTCGCTCTGTGGTGGCCGGTTCCGCCGGGGCTGCTGAGCCGGCTGCCGGGGCGTATAGTCCGTGCTGATGAAGACCACGCTTGGCTCCAGCATCTTCGCCAGTTTCGTGAACTCGTTGGAGAGCTGGGTGGCCGGCGGTATCTTGAGCGGCGTAGCGTCGGGAGCGACGGCTTGGCCCTTCGCGGCGTTGACGCCGGTGTTGAGCAGGGTTCCTATCAGAATTCCAATCGACAGGGTGAAGAGCAGGAGACTGAATGACAGTACCTTCTGCTGGCGCAACTTCCCAAATAGACTCATCGGATCTCTTTCCTCCTCCGGAAGGTCGTACCTCACATTGTAATGAATCTGCGGCCCAATCGTTCCCGCGGATTCGGAAGGCTCGTCGGGCGGACCACTCCGGGATAACTATCTCAATGGATGTGGTACGCTCGTCCGCGGTTTCAGTTCGACCATCAGAATCCCGGCCAGAATCAGCCCGGCGCCGAAAAACGCGCTCGCCGTCATGATCTCGCCCAGCACGGCAAACGAGGTCAACCCCGCGAAAACCGGCTCCAGCGCGAAGATCAAGGCGGTCCGCGTCGGCGTTGTTCTCTGCTGCGCCCACGTCTGCACCGCGAAGGCCAGAGCTGTTGCCAGCAGCGCCGTCACCAGCAGCGCCGTCAGCAGAGCCGTACTCCAGACCAGCCGGGGAACCTCGAACCACCAGAACGTCGATCCCGCCGCCGCGCCGACCACCGCGAGCTGAATCACCGTGAAGCGCTCGAAACTCGCCCTCGGCGAAAAATGCCCGACGGCCAGAATATGTCCCGCGAACGCCACTGCGCACAGCAGCGTCAGCGAATCTCCCCAGTTCATCTGGAGACTCCAGTTGTCGAGCGTCATGAATCCCATGCCGGCCCCTGCGATCAGGATGCCGGCGACCTCGGGAAGGCGTGGCGCTCTTCTATAGACGACTGTAACCAGAAAAGGTACCAGGACGATATAGAGCCCGGTCAGGAAGGCGGATTTGGATGGCGTCGTCAGCCGTAATCCGCTGGTTTGAAAGAAATAACCTGCGAAAAGGAGCAATCCCGCCACGGCGCCGCCCATGTACTCGGCCCGGCAGCAGACACCTGGCTCGCGAAGTCGCCGCCGGAACGCCGCGGCCAGCACCGTAGCCGCCAGCCCGAACCGCAGCGCCATGTAGAGCAAGGTAGATACGTCGTCCAGCGCCTGCTTGACCATGACGAACGACGCTCCCCAGACCAGCGCCATCAGCGCCAGGGCAAACTCCGCCCTGCCGGCGGACTGCATGGTGCTCCCTTCCATTCCCGTTACTTTCGGTTCAAGCTCCGCAGCAGCAGACACAGCATCAGGACAATCCGCTTCAGTCCGATCTCGCGCCCCTCGGGGTGGAACCACTCGCCGGGCGTGTGCGCACCGCCTCCCGATCCACCGGCGCCGATCGAGATCGCCGGGATCCCCAGCGAGAGCGGGATGTTCGCGTCTGTCGAGGCGCAGTCCAGGTGAGACCGGATGCCCATGTGGGCATCCACGGCACGGATGTAGTGCAGAATCGGTGCGTCCTCCGGCAACCGTCCGCCGGGACGCGATCCGATCTCCCGGATCTTGGCGCTGACGCGCCCTCCGGCCGCTCGGCTGTTCTCCACATCGATCGCCCGTTCGACCGCCGCTGCCAGCAGCGCCGCCATATCATCGATCGCCTCGGCGCGTTCGGACCGCAAATCCACCTTCGCCCGCGCTACCGTCGGAATCGAATTAATGCTCGACCCGCCCTCGATCACCCCGAAATTGAAGGACGACCGTGGACTCGACGGCGCGCCCGCCCGGTTCTCCGCAAACAGCGCCACCGCCCGGCTCAGTGCGTGCACGGGGTTTCCGACGCCATAATCGCTCCAACTGTGTCCGCCCGGTCCCGTGCAGGCGACCTCGAACCGGCGGCTCGCCAACGCCTCCGAAGTGATGTGTTCAAGCGCCGGCCCGTCCAGGATCACGAAAGAGCGGATCTTCTGCCCGAGCGGCGACTGACGGCACAGGTGTCGCATCCCGCTCAGGTTCCCCTCGCCTTCCTCGCCGACATTCGCGATAAAGACCAGTCCGCCGCCCCAGCCGTCGATCAGTGGGGCCGACTTCATCCCCCGCGCGATCGCCAGCAGCGCGCTCAGTCCTGCGCCGTTATCCGAGACGCCGGGTCCGTGGAAGCTGCCACCCGGCTCCACCCGGATGTCCTCGGGATTCCGTGGCGCCAGGACGGTATCCAGGTGCGCTGTCAGCGCGACCAGGTGGCTCTCCCGCTCGGAACGCAAGGGAGCGACCACGTTACCCGCCCGGTCGATTTTGGCCTCGCAGCCGATGGCCCGAAACTGCTGGGCGATCCACTCGGCGCGCTTCTGTTCCAGGAAAGTTGGGGCGGGAATCCGGCAGAGAGCCAGGTGCTGCTCGTTGATCCACTGCTTCTCCCGGACGAAAAATTGCAGGCACTCCCTGACCCCCCGGCTTTCGGCCAACGCCGAAACCGACCCCAGATCGGAAAGATTCAGATCGCTCGCAGGGGGTAAGACCGCCATTCCTCTCAGTGTATCGCGAGCAAGAACAGCGGACAGGCGTGAATGTGCCCGCGTTCAGCGTACTCTGTTTTTAGAGCTATACTATTTAACATAAGGTGGACCATGAAGCCCTATACCAAGTTCGCCGTCCTCATCGTTATCATCGTCGGCGTCCTGCTCTGGCTGGCCGTTGACGGAATCAGCGAATCCACGACCTACTATAAGACCATTGCCGAGGTCGAAGAGATGGGGCCGGAGGCCTACCATAAGCGGCTTCGCGTCACCGGAGACATCGTCCCAGGGTCGATCCGCCGGAATGGAACCGAGGTCCATTTCGTCATCATGGATAAGGACCAGCGGTTGAACGTCGTCTATACCGGGAGCGAGCCTCTGCCGGACACCTTTCGCGACAGCGCGCAGGCGATGGCCGACGGTAAACTCGATCCCTCTGGCGTCTTTCATGCCAGCTCCATCGCGGCCAAGTGCCCGTCCAAGTACGAGGCCGAGCCCGGGAAGCAGCAGAACGACAAGCGGGTTTACGAGCAGCCGTCGATCAGCTAAGGACTGAAGAACTATGGAAAACCTGGGGGCGCTGGCGATTCTGCTGGCCTTCTGCCTGTCGGTCTACGCCGTGATCGGCTCGGTGGTGGGAGGCTGGAAGAAAAAACTCTACCTGATCCAGAGCGCCCGCCGCGCCGTTTACGCGATCTGGATACTCCTAACCATCGCCTCCGCCCTCCTCGTCTACTCCCTGATGACGGGCGACTTCCGCATGGTGACCGTCTGGTCGAGCACCGACCGCGCGATGCCGGCCATCTACAAGTTCACCGCCTGGTGGGGCGGGCAGGAGGGCTCGCTGCTGCTGTGGAGCTGGATTCTCTCCTGCTACAGCGCCATCGTCGTTTGGACCAATCGCCGGAAGTTCCGCGAAATGATGCCCTACGTCATCGCGGTCCTGATGACCACCCAGTGCTTCTTCCTTATCCTGAACGCCTTCGTTGCTTCACCCTTCCAGGTCTTCACGGTCGGACGCGGTGTCACCGAACTTCCCGACGGCCAGGGTTTGAATCCGCTGCTCCAATACTGGGCCATGGCGATCCACCCGCCGATGCTTTACCTTGGCTACGTCGGCTTCGTCGTCCCCTTCGCCTTCGCGATGGGCTCGCTGATCACGCGGCAGCCCGGCGACGCCTGGATCCACACCACCCGCCGCTGGACCATTGTGACCTGGTTCTTTCAGTCGACCGGCATCATGCTCGGCGCCGGCTGGGCCTACTCGGTTTTGGGCTGGGGCGGTTATTGGGGTTGGGATCCGGTCGAGAATGCCTCCCTGCTGCCCTGGATCACCGCGACTGCCTTTCTGCACTCGGTCATGATGCAAGAGAAAAAGGGCATGATGAAGGTCTGGAACATGGTCCTGATCTCGGCCACGTTCTTCCTCTGCATCTTCGGAACCTTCCTCACCCGGTCCGGCATTGTCAGCTCGGTCCATGCTTTCGCACAGTCTTCGATCGGCACTTACTTCGTCGTGTTCCTCGCCATCGGCATCGCCGCGACGGCCTATCTCATCATCGATCGGCTTGACTTCCTCAAGAGCGAAGCGCAACTGGAGAGCGTCATCTCCCGCGAGTCGAGCTTCCTGTTCAATAATCTGATTTTGCTGGCGAGCTGCTTCGCCGTGCTCTGGGGCACGCTCTTCCCCGTGATTACAGAGGCGGTTGTCGGCGAGAAGGCCTCTGTCGGGGCGCCGTTCTTCAATCGGGTCAATGTCCCGATCGGGCTCTTCCTGCTGTTTCTCACCGGTGTCGGGCCGCTGATCGCCTGGCGGCGCAGCTCGCTCGAAAGCCTCAAACGCAACTTCCTGTGGCCCTCGATCGGCGGGCTTGCCACCATCGTCATTCTGCTTGGCTTCGGGATCCGCCACTTCTACGCGTTGATCTCCTTCGGCCTCTGCGCCTTCGTCACCTGGACGATCGTCTCCGAATTCGTGAAAGGCGCACGTGCCATCTCGCTCAAGAGCGGATCGAACCTGCTGCTTTCCATGGTCGAACTGACGCATCGCAATACGCGGCGCTACGGCGGTTACCTCGTCCACATGGGCGTTGTCCTGATGTTCATCGGGTTCACGGGCGCGGCTTTCAATAAGGACACAACCGTGGAGGTCAACATCGGTGACCAGTTCACGCTCGGCAAATACGACTTGAAGGTGCGGGAGCTCCGCGAAGGCGAGAACCCCAACTATATCTGGCAGCACGCGGTGATCGACGTATTCCGGAACGGCGAGCAGGTCCACACGCTCCTGCCGGAGCGGCGCGTCTACAAGGCCAGCAAGCAGCCGGTTTCGCAGGTCTCGATCCGGCGGCAAATCAACGAGGATCTCTACCTGAACTTCGCCGGGATGTCGATGACCGAATCCGGGAAGGCGATCGTCCAGGGCTACATCTTCCCGCTGGTCTCCTGGATCTGGATCGGCTACTGGGTCCTGTTCCTCGGCTCGGTCGTCTGCATGGTCCCGAGCAAAGTCAAGATGCAATACGCACGCACCGAAGTGGTGGGCGTGGTAGGGAAAAATGTTCCGGTGGAAAAGTAGTATCGTCCTCGTGGTCCTGGTGGCCATGAACCTCGCCTATAGCGGTACGCCGCTTCAAAACCCCGAGGTGCGCCGGATTGGTGAACTGCTCGGCTGCCAGTGCGGGTGCGGCAGCAGCGTGACAAGCTGCAACATGGTCAGCTGCCACTCGGCCGAGCCTCTGCGCGCCGAACTGCTCGAGCACCTCGAGGCCGGGCGCTCGGAACCCGAGATCCTCAAAGCCTTCAGTGAGAAGTACGGACTTAAGATCGTGCTGCGGCCCCCCACCGAAGGCTTCTTCCTGGTTGGATGGATCATGCCCTTTGCCGCGGTGCTGATCGGCTTGGCTCTGGTCATTTTTGTGCTGCGGCGAATGCGGCGCCCCGCCGATGTTCCGGCTGTCGAAATCAGCAGCGAAGAGTATGCCCGGTATAGGGAGCGAATTGAAAAGGACGTGGCAAAGCTCGATTGATGATTCTTATATCGGCAATACTCTTAACGATCGGGGCCCTGATCTTTACACTTTTCATCCGAGCCAAGGACCTTCCGGAGCCCGAACCGGTCTCTCCGGCCCGGCACCTGGAAGAGCGCAAGGCCCGCATCTACGAAAACCTCCGCGACCTCCAGTTCGAGTATCGCGTCGGCAAGCTCTCTGACGAGGACTACCAGAGCTCCAAGCTCGAACTGCAGCGCGAACTGGCCGGCGTGCTCGCCGAGATCGACTCCGTGCTCGGCAGGAGGCAGCCCGCCTCCGCTCCCCCCGTGACTCCCAGGCCGCAGCCGAAGCTCTATACCTGTCCACATTGCGGTGCCGAGTTCCCCAAGCCAATGAAGTTCTGCGGCGAGTGCGGCAAGCCGATGGCGGAGGCAGCTCAATGAAGCTCCTCTCTCTCCTGCTGCTCGCGCTTCCGCTTCTTGCCCTCGACGGAACCGTAATCAACGGCACGACGGACAGGCCCGTTGCGGGCGCCACCGTCAACCTGTTCCGCTTCGGCGACGCCGGGATGGAGCACGCGGGCGCCGTGACCGCCGACGCTGAGGGACGCTTCCGCTTCGAATCCGCCCCGGCCGGCCCTCAGATGCTCCAGGTGGTCCACCAGGGCGTCACCTATAACCAGATGGTCCGGCCCGAAGCTACCCAGGAGGTGCGGCTGGCCGTCTACAATGTCTCGCCGCGCTCCACCGAGGCGCGCGTCGTCCAGCACATGGTTCTGCTCGAGCCCGACGAGGGCCGCCTGATCATCCACGAGAGCGTCATCTACCGCAACGACAGCCGGATCACCTATAACGATCCCGCCAACGGCACGTTCCGCTTCTACCTTCCCAAAGAGACCGGCGGCCAGGTTCGCGTGACCGCGCATTCGCCGGGTGGCATCGTGCCGATTCAAAGGGTCGCCGAGCCGACCTCCGCGCCCAACATTTACGCCGTCGACTTCCCGGTCAAACCCGGCGAGACGCGCTTCGACCTGACCTACCAGGTTCCAATGCCGGATCCGCCGGTCTTCTACAGCAGGACCGTCCACGGCGGAGGACCGCTCCGCCTGGTCGCGCCCTACGGCGTCAGGTTCAAGGGCGACAACCTCGACGACCTCGGCCCCGAACCGCGCACGCAGGCTACCATTTATCACGTGCACGGCAGCGAGTACCGGGTCGAGATCGAAGGCGAGGGCTCGCTGCGCGGACCCCAACCCACGGAGCCGGACGAAGACGAAGGCGCGCGGGTGCGCCAGTCGCTGCCGCGCCTCTATCAGCGCCTGTACATCGTGCTCGGCCTGGGACTCGCCATCCTCGCTCTCGGCTTTGCGCTGCTCTACCGGAGATCCGAGATCAAAGCCACCCGGAAATGACCCCTGCTGTCTCGGTCGAAAAAGTCTGGAAGTTCTACGGGGACTACCCCGCTCTGCGTGAGATCGACTTCTGCATCGCGCCGGGCGAATGCCTGGCGCTGCTCGGCCGCAATGGGGCCGGGAAGACGACGCTGCTTCGGATCATGGCCGGTCTCTCGCAGGCGGCTAAAGGCCGCGTTTCGATCCTTGGAGGCGGCCCCCGGGAACAGCACGTCCGCCGTTCGATCGGCCTGATCGGCCACGGAATCGCGGTCTACGACGAACTCTCTGCATTCGAGAACCTCCGGCTGTTCGGCCAGTTCTACGGACTCCCGAACCCGCGCCAGTCGGCCGATGAATGGCTGGAACGCACGGGACTGAACAAGGTCAGGGACAGTCTGGTCCGCGAGTTTTCCCGAGGTATGCGCCAGCGTCTCGCCATCGCGCGCACATTTCTGCATGAGCCGGAGGTGCTGCTGCTGGACGAGCCCTTCACGGCGCTCGATGACCGCGCGATCGCCGTTCTTCAGGGACTCCTGCGCGATGGGCTGGCTGCCGGCCGCACGGTCCTGATGTCTACCCACCAGCTTCGCGAAGCCTTGGAACTCGCCAGCCGCGTCGCCCTGATCGTCCGTGGACGCCTGGTTCACTTTGGCCCCCGGACTGACGAGATGCTCGCCGACCCCGGCTGGCTCTATCGCAACTACGGAGACGCCTGACTTGCTCTTTCTGCGACAGTGCTTCTTCGTTATGCGAAAGGATCTGCGCGCCGAGTTCCGCAGCAAGGAGGCGATCAATGCCTCGCTCTCCTTCGCCGTCGTGATCCTGCTGCTGTTCAGCTTCGCCTTCGAGCCCACTGCCGAGCAGACCCGCGAAATGGCTGGCGGCCTCCTCTGGCTCGTCTTCGCCTTCGCCGGAGCCCTCATCCTGAACCGCAGTTTCGCGCGCGAGCTGACGAACGACTGTCTGGACGCCCTGGTCGCCTCGCCACTGTCGGGTGCGTCGCTTTTTGTCGGAAAGGCCGCGGCCAACTTTTTCCTACTGCTGTCGATTGAGGCGATCTGCCTGCCGATCTTCGGGATTTTTTATAACATCCGCTGGTATCGCCAGTTCTGGTGGCTCCTGCTCGTTTTCGTCCTGGCCACCTGGGGACTCACGGTGATCGGAACTATCTTCAGCGCCCTGACCGTCAACCTCCGGCTGCGCGAGGTGATGCTGCCGATCCTGGTCTACCCGATCATGATTCCGGGCCTGATGGCGGCCATCCAGCTCACCACGCCGCTGGTTTCGGGACAGCCGGTTGCCGGCGATCTCTACACCTGGCTGCGGCTGCTGGTGGCCTTTGATATCATTTTCACCGCGCTCGCGACGGTCCTGGTCGAAACAGTGCTGGTGGAGTAAAGGAGTAATTCGTGTGCATACAAAATTCCTGATAGCGCTTTCCGTACTGGCCGGTCTGCTGTTGGCCCGGAATCTCTACGTGATGCTGATGGATCTGCCGGACGAAGCCTTCCAGGGCGCCATCTTCCGGATCATCTTTTTCCACGTGCCAGCGGCCTGGACGGCTTTTCTCTGTGCCTTCGGCGCGATGATCGCGAGCGTCGGCTACCTCGTCGGGCGTAACCTGCGCTATGACGCCTTTGCCGTGTCCGTAACGGAGGTCGGGCTCGCCTTCGGCGCCATTAACCTGATCACCGGCATGATCTGGGCCCGGATCATCTGGGGGATCTGGTGGACCTGGGACGCACGCCTCACTTCGATGCTCATCTTATGGCTGCTCTATGCGGGCTATCTGATGCTCCGGCACGCCATCGAGGAGCCGACCCGGCGTGCCCGCATCGCCGCCGTGCTCTCGATCTTCGCCTTCACGGACGTGCCGATCGTCTTTTTCTCGATCAAGTGGTGGCGCACGCAGCACCCCCAGCCGGTGGTCTGGGGCGGCGGGTCGATGGACCCGGATTACTACAACATGCTGTTCGCCAACTGGCTCGCCCTGATCCTGGTCGCCGTGGTGCTGGTCGCCGTCCGGCTCCGGCAGGAGGCGGTGCACCGCGAGATCGACGCCATGCGGCGGTACGCCCACGCACTCTAGGGAGAGGAGAAATTACCAAACGAAATGGATAGTCGCAACTTTACGTACATGTTTTACGGCTTTCTGGCCGCCTGGTCGATTCTTATCGTATATGTGATAACCTTGGTTTCGCGAGAACGCCGGATCCGAAAAGACCTGGAGAAGTTGAGGAGTCTGCTCGAAGACCGGGAACAGAAATAGGAGCGTACGATGAATCGCCGGAAGTTGCTGCAGGTGGCTGCCGCGGGCGCGCTGGGCGCCCCTCTTATGCAACGGCAGTTGGAAGCACAAAATCAGGTGGCGCGCGCCACGCGCGGCATGCCCTCACCAAAGATCAAGGATGTACAGGCTATCGGGACCCAGCCGGGAGGCGTTCGGCTGATCGTAGTCAAGATCACGACCGATCAGGACGGCCTCTACGGCTATGGCTGCGCCACGTTCACCCAGCGCGCGGACCTGGTGATCCCAGCGGTGGAAAAGTACCTGAAGCCCTTCCTGGTCGGCAAGCCGGCCGACCGGATCGACGATATCTGGCAGGCCTGCTACAACAGTTCGTACTGGCGCAATGGCCCGGTTCTCAATAATGCCATCAGCGGCGTCGACCAGGCCCTTTGGGACATCAAGGGCCGCCAGGCCAACATGCCCGTCTACCAGTTGCTCGGCGGCAAGTGCCGCGAAGCGGCGGACTGCTACGGGCACGCCAGCGGCGCCGAGATCCCCCAGGTCATCGACAACGCGCGCCGATATATCGAGCAAGGCTTCCGGCACATCCGTGTTCAGGTCGGCGTTCCCGGAATGGCGGGCTACGGCGCCGGACGCGACGGCGGCAATGTTCGTGCGCTCCACAGCGCTCCGGTCTTCGAGCCGGCAGCCTATATCCGGCGCGCTCTGAAACTGCTTGAGGCCTGCCGCAAGGAGTTGGGCGATGAGATCGAGCTGTGCCACGACGTCCACGAGCGCGTCAGCCCCACCCAGGCCGTTCAGTTCTGCAAGGACGTCGAGCAGTTCAGGCTCTTTTTCTTCGAGGACCCGCTCTCTCCGGAGGACATCGGCTGGTATAAGATCATCCGGCAGCAGTGCGCCACTCCGATCGCGATGGGCGAGCTCTTCAACAGTCCGCATGAGTGGACCCCGCTCATCGTCGAACGCCTGATCGACTACATCCGCATTCACGTTTCCCAGGCCGGCGGACTGACTCCCTGCCGCAAAATTGCCGCCATGGGTGAGGCCTTCGGCGTGAAGACCGCCTGGCACGGCCCTGGCGACGTCTCGCCGGTCGGCCATGCCGCCAACATCGCCCTCGACCTGGCCTGCTGGAACTTCGGCATTCAGGAGTACTCGGCCTTCAACGACCGCGTGCAGGAGGTCTTCCAGGGCTGCCCCGTGATGAAGGACGGTTATCTCTGGGCGAATGAGGCCCCCGGCTGGGGTATCGAAGTGAATGAGAAGGCCGCGGCCAGGTATCCCTTTGGCACCAATGAAACGGGGGAGCGCCAGCGCCTGAACGGCGGATGGGGCGAGATTCGCCGCCGAGATGGGACCCTCATTAAACAGTAGCAGTTGGAGAACCCGCTGCCTCAACTCCTACCACGCGGATCTCCCCTGGACCCAGACGGTCGTGGACGGCGCCCTCTCGGCTCTCGCCGGCGAGCCGCGCGTGCAGCCGTATATCGAGTACATGGATTTGCGGCGGAACCAGAGTGCGGAGTACCTGGAAGCGCTGTATCGTTTTTTCCAAACGAAATACGCTGCTGTCCGCTTTTCCGCGATTGTTCTCTCCGACGATCCGGCGATGCAATTTCTTCTTCGCCACCACGGCGATCTGTTCCCGGGTGTGCCGGTGGTCTTTTGCGGCATCAACCGCTTGGAGGACTATGATCTGAGCCGGCATCCGCTGTTCACCGGAGTCGCCGAGACTCTCGATTCCGATGCCACCATCGCCGTGGCCCGCAAGCTGAAACCCCGGGCGCGCCGGCTGGTCGTGGTTTACGATAACGTCCCCGTCGAGGGCGCCGAGCGTGTAGATCTGGCCACTTTGCCCTCGCGTTATCCGGATTGGGAGGTTGTCTACCTCGATGGGCGGGAGATGGATTTTGGCGAGATTCTGGAGGCTCTCCGGGAAGTCGGGCAGGATAGCATCGTGCTCCTGCCGGCCTTTTATCGCGACCGTTCCGGCCGCTTCTACACGGGCGAGGAGTCGACGCGCACCATCACACAGGTCTCGCCTGTGCCGGTTTACACGCTCAACCGCAACATTCTGGGATTCGGAGTGCTCGGGGGCAAATTAGTCGATGGCTATACGCAAGGTCTTGCAGCCGGCCGTATCGCCGTTCGCGTGCTGCGGGGCGAACCCCCGCATTCTATTCCGCCGGAACGGAACAGCCCCAACCGGTTCATGTTCGACTACGCGGAGCTTCGGCGTTGGAGGATCGATGCGGCCGATCTCCCGCTGGACTCGGTCATTATCAATCGCAGCGTCTCAGCCTATGAGCAGTACTGGGCCTGGATTTGGAGCGGCGCAATCTTCCTGGTCCTTCAGACCGGGGTGATCTCGATCCTTCTGCTGAACATCCTCCGCCGGAAGCGGGCCGAGGAGTCGCTGCGACGCAGCGAAAGGAGTTTAGCGGAAGCTCAGCGACTGGCGCAGATCGGTAGTTGGGAGGCGGATCTTAGAAGCGGGCGTCTGTACTGGTCGGCCGAAACGTATCGCATCTTCGGCATTGCCGCGGATCTCGACAAGCTCTCGCGAGAGTCTTTCATCCAGTGCGTGCATCCGGAAGACCGGGAAAGGGTGCGCGAAGCCGTGCGGTCCGCCGTGGCGAATCGCAAAGAGTATGAGACGGAACACAGAATCTTCCGGCCGGATGGCTCCGTTCGCGTCGTGCTCGAAAAGGGCGTCCTCACAGGCGACGAGGCCGGACGGCCGGCGCGGCTGGTTGGAACCGTCCAGGATGTGACGGAGCGCCGCCTGCTCGAAGAGCAGCTCCGGCAAAGCAGGAAGATGGAGGCGATTGGACGACTGGCAGGCGGCATCGCGCATGATTTCAACAACCTCCTGACTGTCATTAACGGCTACGCGGAGGTGCTTCTGCGCAACCCCTCCAGCGCCGGGTGCCCCGAATTGGAGGCGATTCGGAAGGCCGGCGGCCGTGCGGCCGAGCTGACGAACCAGCTCCTGGCGTTCAGCCGCAAGCAGATCCTTCAACCGCGCGTCCTCGACCTGAATTCCGTGATCGCCGATTTCGAAGACATGGTGCGCCGCCTTCTCGGCGCCGATGTCGACCTTGTTACGGACCTCGGGCAGGATCTGAAGCGCATCCGTGCCGATCGGGTCCAAATCGAACAGGTGATCCTGAACCTGTCAGTGAATGCCAGGGACGCGATGCCCCGGGGCGGGCGCCTGTTGGTCACCACCCGGAACGCATGGCTTGACGCACCCCTGCACGCCGAACACACCGTGATTCCCCCGGGGGAATACGTATGGCTGCGAGTCGAGGATGAGGGCTTTGGTATGGATCGTGAGACGCTGTCCCGAATCTTCGAGCCCTTCTTCACAACCAAGGAAACCGGTGGCACCGGCCTCGGGCTAGCATCCGCCTACGGCATCGTCAAGCAGAGCGGCGGCTACATCTGTGTGGAAAGTCAGCCCGGCAGCGGGAGCAGATTCGACATCTATCTGCCGGCGACCGATGAGAAGCCGGAGTACCCGATGGCCACAGATGGGGCCGAAGGGGCCGGAGCGGGCGCCGGGACTGTACTGCTGGCCGAGGACGATCTCGGCGTCCGGGACCTGCTCCGGGATGTGCTCGAGCTGAGCGGCTATTCGGTTATGGTGGCGCGCGATGGCGCCGAGGCGCTGTCGCTTGCCGGATCGAAGGGCAGCGAGATCTCGATCGTCGTGTCGGATGTGCTGATGCCCGGCATGACCGGCCGGGAACTCGCCGACGAACTGGTTCGCCGTCATCCGGCGCTTCCAATCGTTCTGATGTCCGGATTTGCCGAAGATTTCGGATCGGAACCGATCGCGGCCGGCCGGTTCTCGTTCCTGCAGAAGCCGTTTCCGCCGGAGGAGCTGCTGCGTCACATTCAGGGGCGCCTGCCCCGGCAGGCTGCTCCGCCGGGGCAGGCGTAAGTCTCTGGAAATTTTCACTTCGGGGGAGTTGGTTGCTTGCCGGAATCCGTGCTATGCTGTATGGGTAAATTAAAGGATAGATTAAGGTAAGACGAGGAGTATCCATTCTAGATGGCACTGGCGACAGAAGCAAAGGCGCAGGTAATTTCCAAATATCGGGTTCATTCGACCGACACTGGTTCGCCAGAAGTGCAGGTTGCGATCCTGAGCCAGCGAATCGCGGAGCTTACGGATCATTTCAAGACGCACCGTAAGGATCATCATTCCCGGCGTGGTTTGCTGACGATGGTGGCCCAGAGGCGCCGTCTGCTGAACTACCTGAAGAGCCGTAGCCCTGAGCGGTATCGTGCTCTGATCCAGAACCTGGGTATCCGCCGCTAGATTGAGCTCTGGAAGACGAGCGGGCGCACGCCCGACGCTGTCCGGAGTCGGTCAAGATTCCGCGGCATCGCCCAGGCAGAGGCCCGCCCGGCGAGCCCGCCCCGGTGGGCGGTTTTTCCACTCCACAACTCCAGTCTCCTTGATCGGGCCAAGCCGTGCTCGATCGAAGGTTGCACACCGACTTCGAGCCGGCCGAACCGAACCGAAACACTGCACAATCGCATGCAGGCGATGGAAGCTTGGCCGCGATTGGAGGACGAATTCCACATGATACATACCGTTGAGATCGACCTGGATGGTCGAATCGTAACGCTGGAGACAGGCAAGATAGCCAAACAGGCGAACGGCGCGGTCGTCGTTCGCTCCGGGGATTCGGTGGTGCTGGTCACCGCCTGTACGGCCGAGGAGCCGAAGCCGGGCGCCAGTTTCTTCCCCCTCACTGTCGACTACCGGGAGTACACCTACGCCGCCGGTAAGTTCCCGGGCGGATTCATCAAGCGCGAAGGCCGCCCATCAGAGAAGGAGATTCTTACCTGCCGGCTGATCGACCGCCCCATCCGCCCCCTGTTCCCCGAGGGCTATTCCCATGAGACCCAGATCATTGGTATGGTGCTTTCGGCCGATCCAGACCGGGACCCGAGCACGCTCGCCATGGTCGGGGCCGCCGCCTCACTGGCGATCTCCGACATCCCCTTCCACCACCTGCTTGGCGCCGTCCGCGTCGGCAAAGTGAATGGGAAGCTGATCGCTAACCCCTCCTACGAGGAGACCCGGGACTCGTCCCTGAACATCGTCGTGGCCGGCACGGCCGATGGCATTGTGATGGTGGAGGCCGGCGCCAGCGGCGCCGACGAGGCCGAGGTGGTCGAGGCGATCGACTACGGCCATCGCTGCTGCAGGAAAGTCGCCGAGGGCATCCAGCAACTGGTCAAGCTCGTGGGCAAGCCCAAGCGCGAGTTCACCTCGCCGGAGCTCAGCCAGGAACTCTACGCCCGGATCGAAGCTGACGTCCGCGAGGAGCTGACCGACGCGCTCAACACTGAAAAGTACGTCAAAATCGAGAGCTACCGCCGGGTCGCCGAGCTGAAGAAGCGGGTGGTCGAATCGATCGAGCAGGAAGAACTTCGCCCGGAGGCCGCCAAGGTCTACGACGCGCTGAAAGAACGGATTTTCCGCGACCAGATGCTCAAGGATCGCCGCCGTCCCGACGGCCGGGCCTTCGACACCATCCGTAAGATCGACGTCGAGGTCGGGGTCCTCCCCAGAACCCACGGCTCCGGTCTGTTCACCCGCGGCGAGACGCAGGCGCTGGTTACGGTCACGCTCGGCACCAAGGAAGACGAGCAGCGCATTGAGCTGCTCGAATCCGGCGAGACATCCAAGCGCTTCATGCTCCACTACAACTTTCCGCCGTTCAGCGTCGGCGAGGTCGGCTTCATGCGCGGCCCCGGCCGCCGCGAGATCGGCCACGGCGCTCTGGCCGAGCGCGCCATCGCGGCCGTGATCCCGGACGAGAAGACCTTCCCCTATACGCTCCGCGTGGTCAGCGACATTCTCGAGTCGAACGGCTCGAGCTCAATGGCGACGGTCTGCGGCGCGACGCTGGCCCTGATGGATGCCGGCGTGCCGATCGCCTCGCCGGTTGCCGGAATCGCCATGGGGTTGGTGAAGGAGGGAGACGCCTATGCGATCCTCACCGACATCGCCGGCGCCGAGGACCACTACGGCGACATGGACTTCAAGGTCGCGGGCACCCGCGAGGGTGTCACCGCGCTCCAGATGGACATCAAGGTCCCTAACGTCACCACGGAACTGATGGCCGAGGCGCTCGAGCAGGCCCGGAAGGCGCGTCTCGCAATTCTCGACAAGATGGTTGCGGTGATTGATGCCCCGCGCACTTCGCTTTCGCAATACGCGCCCCGGATCTACACCCTGACGATCCCGGTGGACAAGATCCGCGAGCTGATCGGCCCCGGTGGCAAGGTCATCCGCGGCATCGTCGAGCAGACGGGCGTGAAGATCGATGTCGAGGACGACGGCACCGTCAATATCTTCGCCGCCGACGGCGATTCGGCCAACCGCGCTATCCAGATGGTGACCGACATTGCCGCGGTCGCCGAGGTCGGTAAGACCTACCTGGGCAAGGTGGTGCGACTGGTCGAGTTCGGCGCCTTCGTCGAGATCTTCCCCGGCACCGACGGGCTCCTCCACATCAGCGAGGTCTCGGAGAACCGCGTGAAGAACGTCCGGGACGAACTGAAGGAGGGCGACCAGATTCTGGTCAAGGTCCTCGCTCTCGAAGGCAACAAGATCAAGCTCAGCCGCAAGGCCGTGCTGCGCGAGCAGCGCGAAAAGCTGAAGGCCGGCAAGGGCCAGCAGCCGCAGGAGGTCTGAGCCTCAACCCTCGTCGGAGTCCGGTGCATCCCTTCGGGGCCCGCCGGACTCCGCATCCCCCGGGATCAGCGTCACCAGGCTGGTCTTCACGCCGTGCTTTTCCACCTCGGCAACGTCGAACCGCACCCCTTCGTAAACGACGGCATCTCCGACCTCGGGCGGCCGGTCGAGCAGCAGCAGCACCAGCCCGCTGACCGTATCGACCTCCTCGTGCTCCAGCTCGATGCCCAGGGTCTGGCCCACCTCATTGAGCCGCACCGTTCCTGAGACCATCAGGCGCCCCTCGGCGTCGATCTGAATCTCCGGCCGCTCCGTCGCCTCCTCGTCTACGTCGCCGACCACCTCCTCAAACAGATCCTCCAGCGTGACGACGCCGGCCGTGCCGCCGTACTCGTCCATGACGACGGCGATTTGCGACGTCTCGCGCCGCATTGCCGCCAGCACGACGTCGAGGCTCGAGGTCTGGGGGACGAAGGGGACCGGGCGGGTTTCCTCGACGGCGAGAGAGCGATCGTGGATGAGCAGGGGCAGGAGGTCCTTAACGTGAATGATCCCGACGATGTCGTCGAGGCTTTCCCGAAAGATGGGATAACGCGTATGCGGCGACCGCTTCAGAATTCGCCGGATCTCCGAGCTGTGGGCGCCGAGCGGGATGCCGGTGACGCGCACTCGCGGCATCATCGCCTCTCCGGCCGTCAGCTCGCTGAAGCGGAATAGACCTTTGAGCACCCGGCCAGCGTCGTCGCGGAGTACGCCCCCCTCCTGGCTCTCCTCAATGATCAGTTCCAGCTCCTCGGGCGTATAGTAAGACTGCCGGCTGACCTCGCGCCGGTCGATCCCCATGCGCCGGAGCACGGCGTTGCCGGCTGTATTCAACAGCAGGACCAGCGGATAGAGCGCCGCCTTCATCCACATCATCGGCGGCGTGATCCACAGAATGGTCTTTTCGGCGCGCTGCAGCGCCAACGTCTTAGGGATCATCTCGCCGAAGACGATATGGACGTAAGTAAGGAGTCCGACCGCGACTACGCTGGCGACAGCATGGCGGGCGAGCCACGCCTCCGGACCCAGTGCCTCGAACCAGCCGGCCAACCATGCGGCAACCACGTGCTCGCCGTACATCCCGAGACCGAGGCTTGCGAAAGTGATGCCAAGCTGGGCCGTGGCGATGTACTGGTCCTGCCGGCGCGGGTCGCGGAGGACACTTGCGGCAAGCCGGGCGAGCGGATGGCCCTGGGCGGCGCGACGCTCGATCGCGGTGCGAGGCGCCCCGACGGCGGCGAACTCGGCCGCAACAAAGAGTGCGTTCAGCAGGATTAGGAGCACCAGCATCAGGAGGACGGTCACCTGCGTCCTCCCGGCTCCGGACGGACCAGCGGATGGACTAGGACCGAGCTGACGGCTTGCGGCGTCACACGCTCGATCTCCACCTCGATGCCGTCCACCACGACGGCCTCTCCGGCCTCCGGCACGCGCCCCAGCGTGTTGACGACGTGCCCCCCGACCGTGTCAGCCTTACCGGTCCACGGGGCGCCTGTCCAGTGGCCCGCCTCGTCCAGCCGCGTCAGCCCCCAAAGTCGAACGCGTCCGTCCGGCAGCACTTCCGGCGAAAGTTGCCCCACCTTGAACTCGCCCGAGACCTCCCCGAGCAACTCGGCCAGCACGTCCCCCAAAGTCACCAGGCCCGTCATCCCGAACTCATCCACGACGACGGCCTGATGGCTGTGACGCTCCCGGAGCAGTGTCAGAAGCCGGTCGGCCGTGACGCTCTCGGGAATGACGACGACCGGGCGCATCACGTCGGAAATCCGCGGAATCCGTCCATCTTCGAGGTAGCGCAGCACCAGGTCCTTGGTGTGCAGCATGCCGACGATATTGCCCGGTTCTCCGCGGTAGACCGGAAGACGGGTGTAGCGGACCTCGGTGATCTGGCGCAGGACCTCGTCGGGTTCGGCATCCGCATTGATGGCGGCGACGTGTTTGCGCGGAACCATTAACTGCCGGACAGGCCGGGAGGCCAGGCGCAGGGCCCGGTGGAATCTCCGATGCTCGTCGGGGTGGAGGACCCCGCCGTCGCGGCTCTCGGCGAGCAATAGTTCGATCTCATCGGGAGAGTGGATGTGGCGGTGGCTGACGTGAGAGAAGCCGAGCAGCCGGAGGATCGCCAGTCCGCTGCCGTTCAGTAGAGCCAGGAACCAGGCGTAGAGCCATATAGAAACCCGCATCGCCGTGACCGTGTAAAGCGCTGCCTGGGCCGGATACTGCAGGGCGGCGGATTTGGGGATCAGCTCCCCGAACAGGACCTGTGCCGTGGTGATGACGATCAGGACGGCAAACGCGGCCGCCGAGAGCGCGGCAACCGAGGGAAGCCCGGCCCACTCCTCCAGCACCGGGCCGAGCCGCCAGGTCAGAGTCGCCTGACTGTAGGCCCCGAGGACCAGGCTTGACCATGTGATGCCGATCTGACAGGCGGCGATGTAGCGGTCCAAATCCCGAGGGCTTTCAATGAAGCGCAACAAGTGGGTGGCGCGCCGGTCTCCCTCTTCGGCAAGCTGCTGGATCCGGCTGCGCCGGGCGCTGACCGCGCCGAATTCGGCGGACACATAGAGAGCGTTGATGAGGATCAGCAGGAGGATGATGAGCCAGGTTAGAGCCATCTTGGCGGCGCCGGGATCGGCGCCTCGCTGCGAAATTGGATGCTCCCGGCCACGGCGGTCCCGCGGTATTCCATTACCATGATACAGGCTCTCCCGCTCTGAAAACCTTGCGTTGGCCGCCAGGGAGCTGCATGGATTGGCCTCTGGTTTGCATTGGTCCCGAGGGTGCGTCGCGGGCAAGTTCCGCGGGGGAGAGGCTGAAATGGCAGTTCCGAGTCGTCCCTTGGAGATCCTGTTGGTGGAAGACAGCCCCAGCGATGCGCGGCTCATGATGGAGGCGCTCAGGCAGACCAGCGCGATCAGCAAACTCCATCTGACCTCCAGCGGAGAGGAAGCTCTTTCTTTTCTGCGGCGCAAAGGCGTATTCGAGGGCGCCGTCCGACCCGACATTATCCTGCTCGACCTGAATCTGCCTGGGAAGGACGGTCGGGACGTGCTGGCCGAAATCAAGGCCGATCCAGAGCTGAAATCGATACCGGTCGCGGTGCTGACCACCTCGCAGTCCGAAGCCGACGTGGTCAAGGCTTACATGCTGCACGCGAATTGTTACATAAACAAGCCGCTGGACCTGGACGAGTTCACGCGGGTGGTCGGGAGCTTTGAGGAGTTTTGGCTCCGGACCGCCACGCTGCCGACTTCGGCGACGGCCTTCTGACCGGCGACGGCCTTCTGACCGGCGGCCCGCCAAGGCTCGCTCAAAAACTTCTTGCGTTTCTCCCGCAGCTCTCCTATAATTAGAGTTTACATGTCTCGCGTCTTCACCAACCTGTATTCGTTTCGATTTTGGCCCTTCGCCTAGTCGAAGCGAGTGGTGTTGGCGGACACGGACGGAAAGCGGTAAACCAACCCACTCGGAAGGAGTGGGTTTTTTTGTTGTCCGCGCGGAAGTTTTTGCTGTAGGAGAGGGACGAGAATGATCATCTCGATGAAGCTGCACGCAACCAAAGAGGAAGTCCAGCGGGTGACCGACCGGATCCGTGAGTTCGGCTACAAGGTCCATTCGATCCAGGGAGAAGAGCGGGTCGTGATCGGCGTGGTGGGCGTTGGCGACGTGACGGCGTGCCTGGAGTCATTAGAAGCTATGCCATGCGTGGAAAAGGCGGTGCGAATCTCGGCGCCGTACAAGTTCGTGAGCAAGGAATTTCGCGCCGGCCGGACACAGATTCGTGTGAACGGCGCCGAGATCGGCGGCGATGAGTTCGTCATGATGGCTGGCCCCTGCTCGGTCGAGTCGGAGACGCAGATCATGGAGACGGCCGAGGCGGTGGCCCGGGCCGGCGCCAGAATCCTGCGTGGCGGCGCCTTTAAGCCTCGCACCTCGCCCTATGACTTCCAGGGTCTGGAACTGGAAGGGCTCAAGCTCCTGGCCAAGGCCAAGCAGGCCACCGGCCTCGCGATCATCACCGAGGTGATGAGCGATGCGGACGTGGAACTGATTGCCGAGTACGCCGACATTCTGCAGATCGGGGCCCGAAATATGCAGAACTTTGCGCTGCTGAAGTCGCTCGGACGCTGCGGCCGGCCCGTGATGCTGAAGCGTGGGCTGAGTTCGACGCTCAAGGAGCTGCTCATGTCGGCCGAGTACATCGTTGCTCACGGCAACCCGGACGTGATCCTCTGCGAGCGGGGTATCCGAACCTTCGAGACGGCGACGCGGAACACCTGCGACATCGCCGCCGTCCCGGTTCTCCGCGAGTTGACTCACCTGCCGATCGTGCTCGATCCCAGCCATGCCACCGGCAAGCGCAGCTTGGTTCCGGCACTCTCGCGCGCAGGTGTTGCGATCGGCGCCGACGGTCTCATCGTCGAGGTGCACCCCTGCCCCGAGAAGGCGGTCAGCGATGGCGCCCAGTCGCTCGACATCCCGCAGTTCGAGCAGATGATGCGCGAACTCCAACCGTACATGGAACTCTGGAAGGCTTCGCGGATGACAGAACTCGCCGCGGCGGTGTAACCTGCGAGTAGTGCGGTATCTTTTTGCCAATCGTAAGTTACTCGTTTGTTTGCTGATCATTAGCTTCGCCGTCGCCGGGACGCTGCTCTGGTGGAACACACGTCCGGTCCACGGCGCGGCGGAGCTGCTTCCCTATCTGCCCCCCTCGGAATCGACGATCCTCTACGCGGACTTCAAGGCGCTCCGCCAATCCGGCGTGCTGGATATGCTGGCAGGCTCCAAGTTCGGAGAAGAGGCTGAGTACAAGGATTTTGTCCATCGGACCGGCTTCGATTTCCGTACCGACCTGGACGGGGCGCTCGTTTCGCTCCAGGACACCGGGACATATCTCGTCGTCTCGGGCCGGTTTCGCTGGAGCGAGATCGAAAAGTATGCAGCCGGATCTGGCGGCGCCTGTGTCGAAGGGCTCTGCCGGGTCGCCGGGAGCCGCCCGGACCGTCAGATCTCTTTCTATCTGATCCGTCCGAATCTGCTCGCCATGGCGGTCAGTCCGAACCCCTACGCCGCCACCCTGATTGCGCCGCACAAGATCCCGCCCGGGGGTGACTTTCCGAACGAGCCGATCTGGGCTTCGGTCCCGTCGCCGGTCCTCCGCGAAAAGGATGCTCTTCCGGCCGGTACCCGCGCCTTCGCCTCCGCGCTTTCAAGCGCTGAACGCGTGACGTTCTCACTGGGGGCGGATGGCGCACGGTTCCAGGCTATGCTGCAGGTCACCTGTCGGGACCGCGAGGAGGCCGCCTCCTTGATCGCCCAGCTTGAGGGCGCCACCTCGATGCTCAGGAAGCTGATTGCGCGGGAAAATCAGACGCCGAATCCCCGGGATTTGAGCGGCGTCCTGACGGCAGGCACGTTTCGGCTTGATGATCGCTTCGTTTACGGCCGCTGGCCCCTGGAGCGGGCCTTCCTGGAGGCTGTAGCAGGGGGAGAGATCTAGGTGGACGCCCAGGGCGGCGTCATCTGCTCCGGAAATCTGGTCCTCGATATTCTGGTTCGCCCGGTCGAACGCATCGTCTTCGACACGACCACCTGGGTGGAGTCGATCGAGCAGCACCTTGGCGGCAATGGCGCGAATACCTCCTACACGCTTGCGCGGCTGGGAGTGCCCGTAAAGCTGCTCGGAATGGTCGGGCGCGACTCCTTCGGCGACGTCCTGATCGAAAAGCTGGAGGCGGCCGGTGTCGATGTGAGCTGCGTGGAGCGGGGCAGGGAGGCGACCGCAACTACCGTGGCGCTGGTGGATCCCTCCGGCCGCCGCGCCTTTCTGCATCGGCCTGGCGTGAGCGCTGAGGTCTTCGCCTCGCCAATTCCGTTCACTTCCACCCACCGCGAGCGATTCGCCTTCTATCATCTCGCCAACGCCTTTGGTCTGCCGCTGCTGCGGACGAGCGCGGCGGGGTCGCTACAAAAGGCGCGCGCCGTGGGGCTGCGCACCAGCTTCGATGCAGGCTGGGATGCGCGCGGCGAGTGGATGGCCGTGCTCGGCCCCTGTCTCCCCTTCATCGATCTGCTGTTCGTCAACCAGGACGAGTGCAGGATGCTGACCGGCCACACCGATGCCCGGCGCGCCGCGCGGACACTCCTGGACAGCGGCGCCGGGGCTGTTGTGGTCAAGCTTGGGGCCCGCGGCTGCGCGGTATTTCGCGTGCGCGAAGAGTTCGAGAGCCCCGGGTTCCGGGTCGCCGTGATCGACACCACCGGGGCGGGCGACTGCTTCGCGGGCGGCTTCCTCGCGGGGCTCTATCACGGCCTGAGCGACCTCGAAGCCGCGCGCCTGGCCAACGCGACGGGAGCGCTCAGCGTGCAGCGGCTCGGATCGGTCGCCGGATTGCTGTCCCTCTCCGAGATCCGGACCTGGATGACGGGCGCCGTTTTGAGTACCTAAGGCGATTCCCCGAACGGGCTTAGTGGAAACCTTCGATTCTTTTCCCTCCGAGGCGAGTGGTTTACTGGGGCTGGGTCTCTATGTGTACGATTCAGTCCAAGGAGTGAGACCGCTATGCTTATGAGGAGAAATCTGGTTCCACTGTTGGGTGTCGCCTTCATCGTGGCGATCGTCTCCACGGGCATCTTCTATGGTCTGGTGGTCAGCAGGTTGAGAGACAGCGGCTCGGCCCAGGCGGGCGCTATGGTTGCGGTCGCGGCGAGGCCGCTGGAGCGTGGCGCGATCGTGCAGGAGTCCGATATCCTGCTCCAGCCCTGGCGCGGTGAGGCGCTGCCGGACGCCGTCCGAAGCATTGAGGAGGTCCGGGGTGCGACGCTGCTCCACCCGGTCTCCGAGGGCCGCCCGATTCTTCGGGAAGCGGTGGCGGAGGCCGATGCCGCCGGGGGCGCTTCGCTGGCGATTCCCCCTGGAATGCGCGCGGTTTCCGTCCAGGTGGCGCAGCCGTCGGGGATCCTTTCGCTGCTGCGGAGCGGACAACGTGTGGATGTTCAGGTAATCGCGACAAGGGGCGACGATGCCGAACTGCGGCGCGTTCTTCAGAACATCGAGGTCCTTTCGAAACAGGAAGGCGGACAGTTCGCGCGCAACACGGTGACGCTGCTGGCGAAACCCGAGGAGGCGGACCTGTTGAGTCTGGCTGACGCCTCGGCACAGATCCGGCTGGCGCTGAGGAACCCGTCGGACGAGGACAGCGGCACGGGCACTCTGCTGCGGCGGGCGGCCCTGTTCCAGCAGCGGCCCACGGCACGCCCGGTCCGGGCAGCAGGTGTCCCCTCGGTGCGGCCGGCCGTGACGCAGAGCCCGAGACCGGATCTCAGCAGCCGCGCTCTGGAATTGCGGGTGCGCGTGGTGGCCGCCAGCGGTTCGGTACTCGATGAACTCGGCGCGGAGCCTGCTTCACCCCGGCAAGCCGATCTGCTGCAGGTTTCGGCCCTTCGGGCCGGCTCGGATGTCGAAACGAAACTCGGCCGCTTGAGCGAACAGCGCCTCGTCAACGTGCTGTCGAATTCGCGGCTGGTCGCCTGGAATGAGCGCGAGGTCGGGATCGAGGCCGGCGCCGACTGGGAACAGGCCCCCCCGCAAAGCACGCGCTCCTATGGCGTCCGGGTGCAGTTTCTGCCTCGCATCGGGCGCGACGGGACGCTGCGGATGAAGGTGCAGCCCGAGGTATCCAGTCCTTCGGGAGGGGCCGTGGCGACGCGCCGGATCGAGACCGAGGTCGAGGTGGTCAACGGCCAGAGCTTCGTCGTCAGTGGATTGCGCGCCCGTGAAGGCGCTTCGCTCGCAAAGCAGCTCTTCCCTTCGCGGACGGACAGCGGGGACGACGAGCTTTTCGTCGTGGTGACTCCGCAGTTCATCGGACCGGTGCAAGCCGCGGCTCTGAATAAATAGGAATATCCGGCTCAGCCATGGCGATCTTTGCGATCCTCATTCTGGTCTTTGTGGGCACGTTCCTGGCGGCCGCTCTCGCGGTGGCGGCGAGCGGCGCCGTTCTGTCCCGCGCCAATCCCGAGGCCGATCCCCGAGGGGAAGCCGCGCTTGAGGGGTCGCCCCTTTTGCGAGAGGAGGTCGTCAGCACGATCTCCCTCTGGGCGCGAATTCTGAAGCACTTCCGTCTGGCCGAGGCGATCCGGGCTCGGACGGCAGAGGCAGGGTTGAACTGGTCGGCCGGACGCGTCTCGGCCATGATGCTGTTGGCGGGCACCGTGGCGCTGGTGACGCTCGGTAGCATCGAATGGGTCCCGACGCTGGGACTTGTCACCGGCACGATATTCGCGACATTAAGTCCCTATCTTTACGTGCTGCGGACGCGAGCGAAACGTTTCCGGAAGATCGAGGAGCAGTTCCCGGAGGCACTCGATTCGCTGAGCCGCGCGCTCCGCGCCGGCCATCCGTTGAGCGCCGGGCTGGAGCTGCTGTCGCGCGAGTCGCCCGCGCCGTTGTCGATTGAGCTGCGGCGTACGCACGACGAGTGGAAGCTCGGCAGCTCCTGGGATCGGGCTCTTGATCAACTCGCCGAGCGCGTTCCGATCACCGCGGTTTGCGTCTTTGCCGCGGCCGTCAAGATGCAGAACCGGACGGGAGGGAAGCTCAACGAGGTGCTAGGGCAGCTCGCCGAAACGCTTCGGGAGGCGACCGCGCTCGAGGGCGAGGTGCGATCGATTGCGGCGCACGGCCGCATGACTGGCCGGGTTCTCACGATACTGCCGGTCTTCATCGGCGGCGTGATGTTTGTGGTGAACCCGGAGTACATCGGCATCCTGTTCACCCATCCGCAAGGCAAGGACCTGATCGCGATGGCGCTTGGCTGCCTGATTCTGGCCCATTTCGTCATCCAGTGGATCGTGGACATCAAGTTATGACCGCCGAGATCTGGATCGCCGCCGGCTTCTTCCTGTTCGTGCTCGCCGCGGTGGTGTGCGCGGGTTACATCTTGTTGCGACGCTCCGGCGAGACGGACCTGGAGGGGGCGCCGGCTCCTGCGTCGACGCGGGAGATGCTGGTCCAGGCTTTCCATGCGCTTGGTGAGGCCGTGCCGGAGACACGGAAAGAGGCCAGAAGCGCCCGCGGGCAGCTGGTGGCAGCCGGTTTCCGCGCTCCCTCGGCCGTTCCGATTTACCGGGGCATCCGGTGGGCGCTGGCCTGCCTGATGGCGCTGCTGCTGGGCTGGATCGTGCTGGTCTCGCGCGAGAGCCTGATGCCGGCGCTCACGGCGGGGCTGTGCGCCGCCGGCCTGGGATACCTGATTCCCGAGCGCATCCTCGAGGCTCTCATCCGCGCACGGGCTCACCGCCTGCGGCGCGGGTTGCCTTCGGCGCTCGACCTGATGGTGTTGAGCATCGAGGCAGGCCACACGCTCGACCACGCCGTTCAGCAGTGCAGCGGGGCCTTGGCAACCGTCCATCCGGATCTCTCCGAGGAACTCTCTGGGAGTTTTCTCGAACTGCGGGCCGGCAAGGCGCGGATCGAGGTGCTGCGGGACCTCGGCGCGCGCAACCAGGAACCGGAACTGCAGAAGCTGACGACGCTGCTCATCGATGGCGACCGCTTCGGCACGCGTCTTGGCCCGAGCCTCCGGACGCACGCGCGCTATCTGCGCATCCGCCGGCGCCAGCAGGCGCAGGAGGCGGCGCGCAAGATCGGGGTCAAACTGGTTTTCCCGATCTTCTTCCTGATCTTTCCGTCCGTGCTCCTGGTGACGCTCGGACCGGCGGCGCTTCGGATCTTCTCGGAACTGCTGCCCACCATGCGCGGCAACTAACGATAGGCGAGCAGGGCCTCGTAGAGGTCCCGGCGCAATCCCGAGGCGTCCTCGGCAAGCCGCTGGAGCCCGGTTCGGAGCGCCGGTCTGTCCGCTGCGTCGAGCAATGCCTGAATCGACTCGCGATCAGGCTGAAATTCGGGGATGCCAAGCGCCTCCCGCAACTCCTCGCGAAGCGCCCGGTCCGCCGGTAGGGAGGACGGC
Source organism: Bryobacteraceae bacterium (assembly GCA_046289265.1). Taxonomy (GTDB): domain Bacteria; phylum Acidobacteriota; class Terriglobia; order Bryobacterales; family Bryobacteraceae; genus JBKBWD01. Next base: position 162,043 of record JBKBWD010000004.1, read on the forward strand.
GACTTCGGCCCGATGGCATACACGCGCATACTGTTGAACTCCATCGACAACTGCCGCTGGATCTCCTCCCGCAGCCATGCGGAGATCTGGAGGTCTGGCGAGTCCACGGCCGCTTCGTCGCCGGAGTAGCCCGGCTCTCCGGGCAGCGGCTTGTGCCCGACGAAGTGAATGCGCACCAGCCCCGGCCGCGCGTTCGACTGGACAAAGAAGCCCTCGGCGGCGGCGCCCGCCTTCAGGCGGCCGCTCTGGTCGAGTTGGAAGAAGTAGACGCGATCTTGCGCAGTCCTGCCGCGGTCGATGTGAGTTCGCCAGTGAGCCGGTCCGCGAGAACTGCTCACCCGGACGGGCGCTTCGATCCAGAAGACCTGAATCTGCTGGACGGCCTCCGAACCGTTTTCAACGCGGTACTCGTAAAGGAATGAATCGACCACCTGCCTGATTTTGCAGACCACGGCTGGGCGGACGTGTACGCGGCGGGTGATCACGATCCGGACGGGATGGCCGCTGCTGTCGCGCGCGCCTTCGGCGACGAGATCGCCGTCCTCATTGACCCGGACCCGCTCCGTCTGCTGGCCGGACGCCGTCGAGGCCGTGCAGAGAAGGAGTGCGCCGGTGAAGACAACTCGGCGATTCATTCTCCCGAAATCAGAAACCCTCCCAGACGCAGGCGGAAAATCTACGCAGCGTCCGGAATCCGACGTGCTCGTAGAGCCGGATGGCTCGGTGGTTCGACGAGGTCACGGTCAGGGTGACCTCCTGGCAGCCTTTCGCCGCCAGCGACCGAAGCGAGTGCCGGAGCAGTTCGTAGCCGGCGCCCGTTCCCTGCACCTCCGGCGCGACGCAGATCTGGGTGATGTGGCCGACGTCGGATGCGACCAGGCTTGCGAGCGAAATGCCGCAAACCCGGCCCTCGTGGAGCGCGATCCACGAGGCCGGCTGCCAGAAGGAGCCGCAGCCGGGGTACTGCACGATGTTGGTGAGAAAGCGCCGCGCCCCGGAGATGGAGCGGTACTGGTCGTTAATCTCGCTGTCGACGTGCCCGTCGTAGGCGGATGCGATCAGGTATGCCGCCTCGTCCTGCCGCTCTTCGCTCCAGTTCTCGAAGAGCAGCCGCCCGCCACTGCTGCCGGCGGGCAGACCGGCCGCGCCGCTCAAGTCGGCCAGCATAAAATCGCGCTCATAGGTGCGCAGGAAGCGGGTGTGCGGGAGTTGCGTTGGCACGGCAGAGCGCATCATCATCAACTGCGATTCGATCCGCTTCACGTACGGGCTCTGCACCAGGGCCTGGAGAATCGCCCCGAGCAGCCGGCCTTCGTTCTCCGCCGAACGATACTCTTCGAGAACGAACAGATCGCCGATGAGCCCTTTCCTGTCTTCGCAGACGTAGTAGGAATAGCCGACCGGACGGCCGTTCAACGTCAGCGAAACGCCGCTCAGCGCGTGCATGGAGATGAAGCGGCGCACCAATTCGGCCGACGAGTGGAAGTCCCAGTGAAGCTGCTCGCGCCAGACCCCGGTTTCGGCCTCCAGAATGGGCTCGAAGACCTCGGCCTGAACCTGCTTCAGGTCGACGATCTGGATTATCTGGGCATCCCAGAGGGCCGCCATGAGCCGATTATACGATGAGACGGGCTCCGGTCTATGCCGAACGCAAAAACGCCTTGATTGCCTTCAGCGCCTGGCGGGTCCGATGATTGTTCTCGATTAGGGCGAAGCGGACATGGCCTTCCCCGAGCGGGCCGAAGCCGATACCCGGCGAGACGGCCACCAGCGCCTTCTCGAGCAGGAGCTTGGAGAACTCCAGCGAACCCATGGCCCGGAAACGCTCCGGAATCGGCGCCCAGACGAACATCGAGCCGCGCGGACTCTCCACGGGCCAGCCGGCCTGGTTCAGCCCGGATACCAGCAGGTCGCGCCGCTTCTGGTAGAGGGTGCAGATCTTCTGCGTTTCCTCCTCGCAGTCGCGCAGCCCGATGATGGCGGCGATCTGGATCGGCTGGAAGATGCCGTAGTCCAGATAGCTCTTGATGCGGGCGAGCGCCGCGATCATCTTGGGATTGCCCAGGCAGAAGCCGACGCGCCAGCCCGCCATGTTGTAGCTCTTCGACATCGAGAAGATCTCGACCGCAACCTCTTTGGCTCCGGGGATCTGGAGAATGCTCGGGGCCTTGTAGCCGTCAAAGCAGAGGTCGGCGTAAGCGAAGTCGTGGACCACCATGGTTCCGTGCTCCTGCGCCAGTCCGATCACCTCGCGGAAGAATTCGATGTCAACGCACTGGGTGGTCGGGTTGTGCGGGAACGAGATCAGGATGAGCTTGGGTTTCGGCCCGGAACTCTTGTAGAGATCGCGCAGGCCGTTCAGAAATTCGGCCGGGTTCGACATGGGCAGCATACAGGGCTGCCCTTCGGCCATCACGACACCGTACTGGTGGATCGGGTAGGCGGGGTTGGGCGAGACGACGATATCGCCCGGCCCGATGACGGCGAACAACAGGTGCGCCAGGGCATCCTTGGCCCCGATCGAGACGATCGCCTCTTTTTCGGGATCGAGATCGACGTCATAGTTGCGCTTGTACCGCTTGACAATTTCGAGCCGGAGGTTCGGAATGCCCTTCGACATCGAATACCGGTGGTTGCGGGGGTTGCGTGCTGCCTCGACGAGTTTGTTGATGATCGGGCGCGGCGTTGCGCCGTCCGGGTTGCCCATGCCCAGGTCGACCACATCGAACTGCGCCGCGCGCAAACGTGCTTTCATCTCGTTGACGACGGCGAATACATAAGGCGGGAGCTTCTGAATACGGTAAAACTCGTCGGAAGATAGAGGCATAGACTTTCATTGTAAGCAATGCCGGAACCACCGGCCGCCTCGCAAGATTAAGACTTTACTATACTCAGGAAGATCCGGAGCCCCGATTCGATGATCCCGTTCAACCCTTCGTACCTGCTGAATGCCCTGGTGTTCGCCCTTCTGGGCGTGGCGGTTTTCGCATTGAGCTTCTACCTGCTCGACAAGATGACTCCCTATTCGATTTGGAAGGAGATCGTCGAGGAGCAGAACGTCGCGCTGGCGATCCTGGTCGGCCTGATGGCGCTCGGCATCGCGGTAATTATCGCCGCGGCGGTGCACTAGCGGGAGTTTACTCGTAGTGGAGGCATCCCCACGAGGCCGCAGTCGCTAACCCATTGCTGTTGAACCGCTTCTACGCGGCTGGTGTCCCGCCTTTTCGTATTACCCTATTGTTGGCATTTCGAGACGAAATGTCCACATTTGTATTGACGAGCAGTTCAGCTTGGCTCTATCATTGTATTACCCTATATGGCCTCGCTCATCGCCAAGAAAAAAGCCAACCAACTCTACTACTACGTCGTCGAAAGCGCCCGTGTCGACGGCAAGCCCCGCATCGTCCAGCAGACCTATCTCGGCACGGCCGAGCGGGTCGCTGCCCTGGTCAAAGATCGCACGGCTCCTCTGCCCTTGTCGGCCACCACCATCGACTTCGGCCTCCCCGGCGCCCTCTGGATGGCTGCCCAACACTCGGGTGCTTGGGAAGCGCTCCATGCGTTTTGGCCGAAACCGCGTTCCGGCCCCTCGACGGCGCACTATCTGCTGCTCGCTGCCATTCACCGCATCTGCCGACCCGGAC
>JBKBWD010000050.1:0-36480 GCA_046289265.1 Bryobacteraceae bacterium
GGGCTCGCAAGCCCTTGCCGCGCGGCCCGCGGGACTTCTGTCGCGGGCTGCTAGCCTCGACAAACCGCGAGCCAGGCCGGCAAAGTTGCTCGCCCCCTCAAATCGTTTGTACACTTCTTGCTTGCGAGCACGTTTAATGAAAATGTCAGGGTGTCTCGATACTCAACTCTGCGTGCTTGAGTGCCTATGAAGCTTTGCGTGTCTTTGTCGTTGATTTTACTGGCCTTAACCGTCTTCCCCGCCACGTCGAGCGCCGCCGGCGCTCCTGCGGCGAAGGCTTCGGAGCTCCTTGACCAGCTCCCACTACGATTCGAGCCGAACACGGGGCATCTGAGCGGCGACGTCCGTTTCATTTCACGGACTCCGGAGTTCAATCTCTACCTAACTGAGACCGGCGCTGCCTTCGCCCTCCCGCACAGCGGCGATTCCGGAAAGGCCAGCATTTTCCGAATGGAGTTGCCGGGAGCGAATCCGCACCCGAAGACCGAGGGACTGGCCCCACTGCCCTCCAGGAGCTCCTATTTCCTGGGCAACCGGCCGGAGCGCTGGAGCCGCAATGTACTCCATTTCGAGAAGGTCCTTTACCGTGAAGTGTTTCCGGGCATCGACCTGGTCTACTACGGCAAGGATAGCCGGCTGGAATACGATTTCGTGGTGGCGCCCGGCGCCGACCCCAGGCTCATCCGTATGCGCTTCGAGGGGCCCGAGCGGCTGCGCGTGGACGAAAGCGGCGCACTCGTAATGGAGTCCGGCCGCCTGGCGCTGCAACAGCTTCGGCCGGTTGTTTTCCAAGAGGATGCCGCCAGAAAAGAGCGCCGCGAGATCGAGGGCCGTTACGTGCTCCTCGCTCACAACGAGGTCGGCTTTGCCCTGGGCGCTTATGACGCCACCCGTCCGCTGGTCATTGATCCCGTCCTGGTCCACAGCAGCTACGTGGGCGGCAGCGAACGCGACATGATCGCCGGCGTTGGCGTCGACAAGCACGGCTACATTTGGGTGGCCGGCAATACCCGCTCCCTCAACCTGCCGCTCGCAGGCGATCCCATCCGGCACGAGTTCAATTTTAACCAGGATCTCTTCGTCGCCAAGCTCGACCCGCGGCGGGATGGACCGGCGGCGTTGGTCTATGCGACCTACATTGGAGGCTCCGGCGCCGACCAGGTGCGGGGCGTCCATGTCGACCCGGACGGCCGCGTCTATATGACAGGCGAGACGGCTTCTTTCGATTTCCCCCTCGGCGGCAACGCCTGGCGCACGGGGAACGAAGGCAGTCTCCGCAACGCCTTCGTCACCAAGGTGGACACGCTTGGCAACGAGGGCGAATTCGCCCTGGTCTATTCCTCCTACCTTGGCGGCAGCGAAACCGATGTCGGGACCGCGATCACCGCCGACGCCAGCGGCAAAATATATGTCGTCGGCTACACGACCTCGCCCGATTTTCCGATTGCGGGCGGTCCGGTGCAGCCCAATGGCCGCGGCGGCTTCGACGCCTTCCTGTCTATCTTTGATCCGTCGCTGCCATCGGCCGAAACTCTCGTATACTCAACCTACTTCGGCGGTGACAGCACCGACGTCGCCCTCGGAGTAGCTGTCGATGCGCAGGGACACCCGTACTTTACCGGGTACACGTTTTCGAGCGACTTCCCGGTCGAGGGCGATCCGTTCCAGAGCTGGCACGCCGGAGGCGGCGATGCCTTCCTGGTGAAGCTGGATCTTTCCAAGCCCGGACTTGACGCTCTGGTCTACGGAACCTACTTCGGCGGCACCAGCCACGACGTCGCATACGCCATCGCGCTTGACCCGGCGGGCAACATTTACCTGACCGGCTACACCCACTCGCTCGATCTTCCGGTGACGGCCGGCGCCTACCGTACGAACAGGGCCGGCATGTCCGACGTCTTCGTGGCCCGGCTTTCGCTCCGGGAGACGTCGCGGGCCCAGTTGACCTGGTCGACTTATCTGGGCGGTGCGTCCTCGGACGTCGCGTTCGGAATCGCACTCGATTCGGCGGGTAAGGTGCTGGTCACAGGCTATACGTACTCCCCCGACTTTCCGCTCCGCGGCGAGGCCGTCCAGACACACAACCGCGGCGGCGCGGGCGACGCCTTCCTGGCGCGGCTTGACCCGGAGGCGCAAGGGCAGGAGTCCCTGCTCTACTCCACCTACTTCGGCGGCATCTTCGGAGACGCCGGATATGGGGTTGCCGTCGACCAATCGAACGGCATGGTCTACGTCGCCGGAGCCACCCTGTCGCCCGACATCCCGGTCGGCGGCACAAGCGCCAGGAACCACCTCGCCGGACTCGAGGACGGCTTCATAGCCGGCTTCGATCTCTGCCAGTTCAGCGTGGCGCCGGGCCCAGGAGCCGGCGCTATCGGCGCTAACGGGGGTACAGGTGGGATCCTGGTGACCACAGCAGGCGCCTGCGGCTGGAGCGCCGCCGCCAGTGCGGACTGGATCGTCATCGAGTCCGGCCAATCGGGCAGCGGCAACGGCATGGTGGAGTTCCGCATCCAGGAGAACCTCTCAAGCGAGCCGCGCAGCGCCGCCGTCCGGATCGGCGGCAGGACGTACACGGTTACGCAGGAGGCTCGCGGCGGCGGAGCCTTTGTTCCGCAGTTGCCGGACGCACCTGAGACGCCGGAAAATCCGGAGCAATCGGCCGGGATAATCAAGGCGGTGGTCAACGGCGCCTCCTTCGGCCCGGGCGTCGCGCCGGGAGGGTTGATTACCATCTTCTACGACGGCATCCAGACGAGCACGGCCGCACCGGAAGGCGTCTGGCCCTACCGGCTCAACGACATCACTGTCACGGTCAACGGGCAGGCGATCCCGCTGATCTACATTTCAGCCGAGCAGAAGCAGATCAACGCACAACTGCCGTACGAGGTTGCGCCGGGAACGGCGGCCGTCATCGTCACGAAAGGCGGCATCTCGACGGCCCCGTTCTATTTCGAGGTCCAGGCCAGCGCGCCGGGAATTCTGCTGTGGGAAAATACCCGGGCCGTGGCCTTCAATGAGGATGGCTCGCTGAACGCCGCAGGGAACGGCGCCGCGCAGGGCGAAGTTGTCACGGTGTACCTGCTCAACATCGGGGCGACCGATGCGGATGCCGGGGCGAACAAGACCAATGCCGCCGCGCCATCGGCGCCGTTGGCCCGGTCCGCTTTTCCCCACACCGCGACGCTCGGGGGCGTGGACGCTGTCGTGGAATTCCTGGGGCTCAGCCCCGGCTGGATCGGCCTGGCGCAGGCGAATATCCGCGTTCCGGCGCTGCCGCCCGGCGAGCACGATCTGATCGTCACGGTCGGCGGCTTTACGAGTAACGCAGCGAAAATTACCGTTCGATAGACCGCCCGGAAGGCGCTTTGACACCGGCCCTCTCCGACTTGATAACATAGGAACCCTAAAGGGGGAACCGGCGTGAAGACCGGCGACGTTCGCAACCCTGATTATTTTCATCGCGTCGTGGACTGCCAGTGGGCCTGCCCGGCCCACACCAACGTCCCGCAATACATCCGGCTGATCGCCCAGGGCAAGTACACCGAGGCGTACATGCTGAACCGGGAATCTAACGTGTTCCCGGCGATTCTCGGACGCACCTGCGACCGCCCGTGCGAGCCCGCGTGCCGCCGGGCGCGCATCGACCCCGAGCCGGTCGCCATCTGCCGCCTCAAGCGCGTGGCCGCCGACCTCAAGGGCGAAATCCAGCACCTGCTGCCGAAAATTCCGGAGAAGTCCAACGGCAAGCGGATCGCCTGCATCGGCGCCGGGCCGGCCTCCCTAACGGTCGCCAACGACCTGCGGCCGCTCGGCTACGAAGTCACGATTTTCGAAAAACAGAACAAACCCGGCGGGCTGATGCGCACGAACATCCCGGCCTTCCGGCTGCCCGAGAGCGTGCTCGACGAAGAGGTGAACACCATTCTCGACATGGGCGTCGAGATTCATTACAACTCGCCGGTCACCAGCCTCAAGGCTCTGTTAAACGATGGCTACGATGCGATCTTCGTGGGTACCGGGGCGCCGCGGGGCAAGGAACTCGAACTGCCGGGCCGACACGACACCGACCGCATCCACATCGGCATCGACTGGCTCGAGTCGATTGCCTTCGGCCATGTCGACAGCATCGGTGAGCGCGTGCTCATCATCGGGGTCGGCAACACCGCGATGGACTGCTGCCGCTCCTCGCGCCGTCTCGGCGGCAAGGACATCAAGGTCATGGCCCGCCGGCCGCGTGGCTTCTTCAAAGCCTCGCCCTGGGAGTTGGAGGATGCCGAAGAAGAGGGCATCGAAATTATCGTCAACCACGCCCCCAAGCGCTTCGTCGTCGAAAACGGCGTACTGAAGGGCATGGAATTCGAGCGGCTGGAATGGGACGCGCAGGCGAAGAGGTCTACCGTGCTCGAAACGGTCTTCTTCCCAGCCGACGACGTGATCCTGGCGATCGGTCAGGAGAACGCCTTCCCGTGGATCGAGCGCGATATCGGCATGGAGTTCGACAAGTGGGACATGCCGGTCGTCGACGAAAAGACCTTCCAGAGTACGGTGCCTGGCGTCTTCTTCGGAGGCGACGCCGCCTTCGGTCCCAAGAACATTATCTGGGCGGTGGCGCACGGCCATCAGGCCGCGATCTCGATTCACAACTACTGTAACAATATCCCGGTCACGCAGCGCCCGCCGGTCGGCTACACGCTGGTCAGCCAAAAGATGGGCCTCAGCGAGTGGAGCTATCACAACGATTACAACCCCTCGCCGCGTCAGAAGATGATCCACGTCGATCTGACCCGGCGATTCGAGCAGCTCAACATCGAGGTGGAACTCGGCTTCACCGCCGAGCAGACCGCGCGCGAGGTCCAGCGCTGCCTGAACTGCGACATCCAAACCGTCTTCTCCGAGCCCCGCTGCATTGAATGCGACGCCTGCGTCGATATCTGCCCGGTGCAGTGCCTCACGATCACCCGCGACGGCGACGAAGCCGACCTGCGCAAGAGACTCTCGGCTCCGGCCATCAATCTCGACCAGGCTCTTTACGCCTCGGACCCGCTCCCACAGACCGGCCGCGTCATGGTTAAGGACGAGGATGTGTGCGTCCATTGCGGTCTCTGCGCCGAACGCTGCCCGACAGCCGCCTGGGATATGCAGAAATTCGATCTTCACCTTCCGTACGCCGGAGCACCATGCACGACATCCCTCGTAACCGCATAAATGACTTTGCGGTCAAACTAGCCAACGTCAACGGAACCGGATCGGCGAGCGCCAATGGCCTTATCATGCAGGCCATCTTCCGTATGGGCATTCCGGTCACCGGCAAGAACCTGTTCCCTTCGAACATCCAGGGACTGCCCACCTGGTACGAGATCCGTGTCAACAAGGACGGCTACGGCGCCCGCGCCCTGGATTACGACCTCATGGTCGCGATGAACAGCCAGACCTACGCGCAGGACGTCAAGGAGGTCCGCCCCGGAGGCTACATTCTTTACGACTCGACCTGGCCGCTCGACCGGAGCCTCTGGCGCGACGACATCACATTCCTGGGGGTGCCCCTGGCCGAGATGTGCAACCGGCACTTCGACGAACCGCGCGCGCGCATCCTCATGAAGAACATCGCCTACGCCGGCGCTTTGGCGGCGACGCTGAATATCGATCTCGACATTGTGGAGACGCTGCTCGGCCAGAAATTCGCCGGCAAGCGCGCCCTGCGCGATTCCAACCGTCTGGCGTTGGACCTCGGCTACCGGTACGCGCAGGAGCACTTTGACTGTCCCCTGCCCTTCCATCTCGAGAAGATGGACGCGAACGGCGACAAGATCCTGATCGACGGTAACACCGCTACCGCGCTCGGCTGCCTCTACGCCGGAGCAACGGTGGCGGCATGGTACCCGATCACTCCGGCGACTTCGGTGATGGACGCCTTCACGGCCTTCTGCGACAAGTACCGCAAGGACCCGGAGACCGGAAAGAGCAACTACCTTATCCTGCAGGCCGAGGACGAACTGGCTGCTATCGGCATGGTTCTCGGCGCCACCTGGAACGGCGCGCGCTCGTTTACCTCGACGGCCGGTCCAGGCATCTCTCTCATGAACGAGCTGATCGGCTTCGGCTATTACGCCGAATTGCCCGCCGTCATCATCGACGTGCAGCGCGTCGGGCCTTCGACCGGCATGCCGACCCGGACCCAGCAATCCGACCTGCTGCTGTGCGCCTATGCCTCGCACGGCGACACGCGCCACATTCTACTGATTCCGTCCAATCCGAACGAATGCTTCCACTTCGCCGTGAAGGCTTTCGATCTGGCCGACCAGTTCCAGACTCCGGTCATCATGCTCACCGATCTCGATATCGGGATGAATGACTGGGTAACGCCGCGCCTCACGTGGGACGACGCCTACCGCCCGAACCGCGGGCGCGTGCTCACGAAACAAGATCTGGAGAACGGCCCCAGGTTTTACCGCTATCACAACGAGGATGAGAACTTCGTGGCGCCCCGCACCCTGCCCGGCGTAAGCGAGAAGGGCGCCTTTTTCATCCGTGGCTCCGGGCACAACAAGTACGGCGGCTACACCGAGTCGCCGGCCGAGTACCAGGAGGTCATGGACCGGCTGAAGAAGAAGCACGCGGCGGCGGCGAAGTTCGTTCCCGAACCCGAGTTCATCCGGCGCGACAATGCCCGCTTCGGAGTCATCACGATGGGCGGCTGCGATCCGGCGGTCCGCGAGGCGCTCAATCTGCTCGAACGGCAGGGCATCCCGGCCGACTACATGCGCGTGCGCGCCTTCCCGTTCCCCGAAAGCGTCGAGGAGTTTCTCGCCAACCATGAGTTCTGCTTCGTGGTGGAGCAGAGCCGTGACGCCCAGTTGCGCTCGCTGCTGATCCTGGAGACCGCCGTGCCGAAACGGAAGCTCAAAAGCGTTCTGGTTTACGGCGGCTTCCCGTTGAGCGCCCGTCACGTCGTGAACGGAATTTTAGAACAGGTCCAGGAATAGAACGTGCCATCCATAGCCAAACCCATCGCCACGCATCCCTCGCTGAAGCGGAATGTGCTCGGCCTGACGATCCGCGACTACGAAGGCTCGATGTCCACGCTCTGCGCGGGCTGCGGCCATGACTCGATTACGGCCGCAATCATCCGCGCGCTCTGGGAGCTGTCGACCCCGCCGCACAAGATCGCCAAGCTCAGCGGCATCGGCTGCTCGTCGAAGACGCCGACATATTTCGTCAGCGGCGCCCACGGATTCAATTCGGCGCACGGGCGCATGCCCGCCATCGCGGCCGGCGCCATCGCGGCCCATCGCGACCTGACCTACATCGGGGTCAGCGGAGACGGCGACTCGCTTTCGATCGGGCTCGGTCAATTGTGTCACGCGATCCGGCGCAATTTGCGGATGGTCTACGTTATCGAGAACAACGGCGTTTACGGCCTCACAAAGGGCCAGTTTTCGGCTTCCTCCGATATCGGATCGAAGAGCAAGAAAGGGGCGCCGAACCTCATGGCGCCGATGGACCCCGTCCAGCTTGCCTTGAGCATCGGCGCGACCTTCATCGCCCGCAGCTTCTCCGGCGACAAGGAGCAGTTGGTTCCGATCCTGAAGGCCGCCCTCTCGCACCGGGGCTTCGCCCTGGTCGACGTGATCTCACCCTGTGTGACCTTCAACGACCATAAGGGCTCCACCAAGAGCTACCTCTATACGCGCCAGCACGCCATGCACGCCACCAACGTCGACTTCGTGCCGCCGCAGCATGAAATTTTGGCGACCATCGGGCGACAGGGCGCGACAGCCGTTACGTTGCACGACGGCAGCGTCGTCCACTTCACCTCAGTGCCCGCCGGCTACGATCCGACCGACCGTTCGAAGGTGGTCCAGTTCCTCGACCAGCACCGCGCCTCCAAGCAGATCGTCACCGGCCTGCTCTACATCGACCCGGACTCGATCGACATGCACGAGATGATGCAGACCTCCGATACGCCCCTGCGCGATCTCTCCTACGAAGAGTTGTGCCCTGGTGCGGCGGCGCTGGACAAGCTCCAGGAGAGATACCGCTAGGCCATGGAATTGAAAACGATACGGGTGGAGATCCCTGAAAACGGCAACCTCATCATCGGGCAGAGCCACTTCATCAAGACCGTCGAGGACATCTACGAGGCCATCGTCAACACGGTGCCGCAGATGAAATTCGGCATCGCCTTCAATGAGGCATCCGGACCTTGCCTGACGCGCGCCGACGGCAACGATCCGGACCTGCGCGCCTTAGCCGTGCGCAATGCGACATCGATCGGCGCGGGCCACATCTTTGTTGTAGCGATGCGCGACGGATACCCGATCAACGTCCTCGGCCGGATCAAGGAGGTCCCGGAAGTCTGCTCGATCTACTGCGCGACCGCGAATCCGGTCGAAGTCGTCGTGGCGGAGACCGGACAGGGCCGGGGCATTCTCGGCGTGATCGACGGCTCCGCGCCGAAGGGCGTCGAAACCGAAAATGACGCCCAAACCCGCCACGATTTCCTGAGGAAGATCGGCTACAAGCGCTGACCTACTTGGCCGGCTGCGCCTTTCCTTTGCCGGGCCGCTCCTGCGGTCCGGCCTGCTGACCACCTCTACGGGTCTTCTTGCCGTCGCCCTTGCCCTTGGACTCGCCCCTCGCTCCCTGTTTGATCGTCAGGGCCTCGACCTTGCCCTTGTGCTGCTGCTTGCCGTCACTCTCCTTCTCGACGGCAGACCCGTCCTGGGCGAAGCAGTGCGGCGCGGCCAGCAGCCCGCCGATCACCAGAAAGCGCACACGCAGCGTAGAAAACATCCGAATCCCTCCAGGTTTCGTTCCGGCTGCCACGCGTCAAGCATGCGGGGGACTGCCTGCGAAAAAGCGCCGGTTTGTATGGTATTGTACAGCGAAGCGGGGGAGCAGAAGCTCTACATGCGCGTAAATTAATCAGGTATTTATGATTGAATCCATCGAAGCTCTGGAAGATTTGCTGTCGCGTCCGTCGGAAGCCGACATCGAGGCCATGCGTTCGCTGAACGGCGACCTCGTCCTGGTAGGGGCGGGCGGAAAAATGGGGCCCACCCTTGCGATGCTCGCGCGGCGCGCGGCCGATGCGGCAGGATCGCCGGCCCGCGTGATCGCTGTCTCACGCTTCAGCGACGCCGAGGCGGCCCGCCGCCTCCAGGCCGCCGGCATCGAAACCGTCTCGGCGGACATCCTGGACCGGAGGCAGGTCGAGGCTCTGCCCGACGCCCCGAACGTCATCTTTATGACCGGCCGCAAGTTCGGCTCCGAGGCCGACGCTTCGGCAACCTGGGCTTCCAACACCTACGGTCCGGCCCTGATCGCCGAGCGCTACCCGCACTCGCGCATTGTCGCCTTTTCAACAGGCAACGTCTACCCGCTGGTGCCAGTCGCCAGCGGCGGCGCCACGGAGCAGACCCGGCCGGACCCGGTCGGCGAGTACGGCCAGTCCGCCCTCGGGCGCGAGCGGATCTTCGAGTACTTCTCCCGGCGAAACCAGACGCCGGTGACCATTCTCCGGCTCAACTACGCCACCGAGCTTCGCTATGGCGTGCTGCTCGATATCGGCCGCAAGGTCTACGAGAGGCGCCCGATCGAGCTGTCGATGGGCTACGTCAACGTGATGTGGCAGGGCGACGCCAATTCGGTCTGCCTGCGCTCGTTTCCGCTCTGCGCCGCGCCGCCCACGGTACTGAATCTCACCGGGCCGGAGACGCTGGCGGTGCGGGACATCGCCGAGCGCTTCGGCCGCATCTTCGGCATCGCACCCTGCCTGGAGGGCGTCGAGGCCGAAACCGCCCTGCTCAACAACGCCGCACGCTGCCAGGAGCTGTTCGGCCCGCCTACGGTGACGGTCGATCTCCAGATCGAGTGGATTGCCGCGTGGATTGCCTCGGGCGGCCAGACGCACGGGAAGCCGACAAAGTTCGAACGAAGGGACGGGAAGTTCTGATGACCTGGCGCGAACGGCTGTTCCAAGGGTCTGCGATCCCGGCGATGCCGCTGGCGCTCGATGCCTCGCGGAAGCTCGATGAGCGGCGCCAGCGCGCGCTGCTGCGCTATTACCGTACCGCCGGTGCGGGCGGCATTGCCGTCGGAGTACACACGACCCAGTTTGCGATCCGCGAGCCGGAGGTCGGACTGTTCGAGACGGTCCTCGCGCTGGCCGCCGAGGAGTGGAGCGGCGACGATGTCGTGCGCGTCGCGGGCATCTGCGGCCGGACGAAGCAGGCGGTCAAAGAGGCCGAACTGGCCGCACGGCTCGGCTACCATGCGGGGCTGCTCAGCCTGAGCGCGATGCGCGATTCCACGGTCCCCGAGCTTCTCGACCATGTCCGGGCCGTCGCTTCGGTGCTGCCGGTCTTCGGGTTCTACCTGCAGCCAGCGGTCGGCGGACGGCTGCTGCCCTACGAGTTTTGGCGCGGCTTCGCCGAAATTGACAATGTCATTGCCGTGAAGATGGCCCCGTTCAACCGCTACCAGACCCTCGACGTGGTCCGCGCCATCGCCGAATCGGGGCGGGCCGGGGAGATCGCACTCTACACCGGAAACGACGACAGCATCGTGGTCGACCTGCTGACTCCCTTTCGCTTCGGGGGCGTGACGGTCCGGGTTCGTGGCGGACTGCTCGGTCACTGGGCGGTGTGGACGCGCCGCGCTGTGGAACTGATCGAGCGCATCCGGCGCGCCCAGGGCAGCGTCTCCGAATGGCTCGCGCTGAATGCGGCCGTGACCGACATGAACGCGGCGATCTTCGATGCGGCCAACGGATTCCATGGCTGCATCGCCGGCATTCATGAGGTGCTGCGCCGCCAGGGCCTGCTTGAGGGCATCTGGCTGCTCGACCCGAACGAGAACCTCTCGCCTGGGCAGGCGGCCGAGATCGACCGCGTCTGCCGCGCCTACCCGGAACTGGTCGACGACGACTTCATCGCTCCGCGCCTGGCTGGCTGGCTGCGCTGAATCCCCGCGATGCCGGGCGGTGATACTATCATGGTCCAATATGGCAAACGAAAAGATCGAACGCCCGATGGGGTTTAACACGCGTGCGCTGCACGCCGGCTACCAGCCCGACCCAACGACCGGCTCTCGTGCCGTGCCGATTTACCAGACGACGTCCTACGTCTTCCAGAACTCAGAACACGCCGCCTCGCTCTTCGCGCTGCAACAGTTCGGCAACGTCTATACCCGGATCATGAATCCTACGACCGACGTGCTCGAGCAGCGGGTCGCCTCGCTGGAGAACGGCGTCGCCGCACTCGGAGTATCGAGTGGCCAGGCCGCTCAGTTCCTTGCGATTTCGAGCCTGATGGAGCCGGGCGATGACATGGTGGCCGCCAGCACGCTCTATGGCGGAACCTACACGCAGTTTGACGTCAGCTTCCGCAAGCTGGGCTACAACACCATCTTCGTCGAACCCGACGATCCAGAGAACTTCCGCAAAGCCATCACGCCCAAAACCAAGTGCATCTATGGCGAGACGATCAGCAACCCGCGCGGCAACGTGCTGGATATCGAGGCCGTCGCCAAAATCGCGCACGAGGCCGGCGTGCCCCTGATCATCGACAACACCTTCGCCACGCCCTACCTATGCCGCCCGATCGACTACGGCGCCGACATCGTCGTGCACTCGTTGACCAAGTTCATGGGCGGCCACGGCAACAGCATCGGGGGCGTGATCGTCGATGGCGGCAAGTTCGCGTGGAACAACGGAAAGTTCCCGCAGATCGCCTCGCCCAGCCGCGCCTATCACGGGATGAACTTCTGGGAGACTTTCGGGCCAATCGCCTTCATCATCCGGGCCCGCGTCGAGGGCCTGCGCGACCTGGGGCCGTGCATCAGCCCGTTCAATTCCTTCCTGCTGCTCCAGGGAGTTGAGACGCTGGCGATGCGCATGGACCGGCATGTCGAAAACACCCTCGCGGTCGCCCGATTTCTCGAGAAGCATGAGCTGGTTACCTGGGTGAAATACCCGTCACTCCCCTCCAGCCCCTACTACGAACTGGCGAAGAAGTACATGCCCAAGGGCGCCGGCGCCGTCTTCTCCTTCGGAATCAAGGGCGGACTCGAAACCGGCCGCAAGCTGATCGACAACCTGAAACTGTTCTCGCACCTGGCCAATGTCGGCGATGTGCGCAGCCTGGTGATCCATCCGGCCGCCACCACACACCAGCAGTTGAGCGCCGAGGAACAGCTTGCCGCCGGTGTCACACCCGACATGGTCCGGCTCTCGGTCGGCCTGGAGGATGTGGACGACCTGATCTGGGATCTCGACCAGGCGCTCCGGGCCTCCCAGGAGGTCTCGGCCGCTTCGGCCTGATTCCAACGCGTTTCGAACGCGCGGCTCCGAATGGGGCCGCGCGCCTGCTGTTATTCACCCTACGCCACCCTGAATCCGAGCAGGCCTCTCTCCGGTGTTTCTCCGATTGTTACGTTCGTTACTCTCTGTTAGTGTCAACTCTGATGCCGGAGAAGACGATCGAGGGATACCGCGAGTTGCTCAGTCTCTACCAGGAGGCCCGGCAGACACGCGCGCAACTGGCGCTGCTTTGCGCCAAGATCCGGCGGGCGGCTCCACGCGACTGCTGCCCTCACCCTAAGGCTCCGTGCACCCACTGCGCCCTCGCGTGGCTGGCCGCCTCCGGTGAGCCCGGCAGCGCCTCCGAATAGCCCCGGCCGCCTATCCATTTTTTCCAAACGAATTATCCGGTTCTAAAACCCCCACCTTAGTGCCGATATGATCCTCAGCGAGGTTCACCGGCCCGCCGCGCTGATTGCCGGTTGCGGCGGGCGAATCCGAGATCAGTACAGGTAAGGAGAAACACGACATGCAGGCTGTCGCCCCCACTGCGTCACAGGAGCCTTCGGCCGCGCGCCAGGAAACGCGCGCCGGCAAGTATCTCACTTTTCATCTTGATCGCGAGGAGTATGCGATCCACGTCCTGAAGGTCCGGGAGATTATGGGCGTGCAACACATCACGGCAGTGCCGCAGACTCCGCCCGAGGTGAAGGGCGTAATCAACCTCCGCGGGCGCGTGATTCCGGTCATCGATCTGCGGCTGAAGTTCGGCCTGCCGGAGAAGGAGTACGGGCAGAGGACCTGCATCATCGTCGTGCAGGTGAACGGCGAGGCCTCCGGTCAGATGGGAATCATCGTGGACGAGGTCTCCGAGGTGGCGAACCTGACCGCAGGCGACATCCAGGACACCCCGGACTTCGGCGGCGGGGTCAACACGCCGTACCTGCTCGGAATGGCCAAGATTAAGGGCAAGGTGAAGATTCTGCTCGATATCGATCACGTTCTCAACACGCAGGACCTCCAGAGCCTGGCCGAGATATTGGGGAAAAAGTAGAGAGGAAGCAGAGATGAAAAACGTAACATTGGGTCCAAGGATCATGGCGGCTGTCGGCGTGATGTTCGCCATGGCGGTAATCATTGGCGCCTGCGGCATGTGGGCGATTGACAAACTCGAAAACCGGCTTCGAATCGCCACCGATCAGATGGCCAGGAAGATCGAACTTGCCGGAGCGATCAATACCGCAACTTCCGACATGTACGTTGCGCAGCGCGGCATGTTCTTGCAGACCATGATCAGAAACCGCGAGGGGATCGAGAAGGCAAAGGAGGATTACCACCGGTCGGGCGCGGATGCCGAACAGGCGCTGCGCGAGATCCTGCCCCTGCTCGATTCTAATTCCGGGCGCGAGCTGGCCGCGCGCATCCAGGAAAACCTCAAAACCTGGCAGGACGCCGCGGTGGAGCTGATGAAGATGTGCGAGGCCGGCAACGGCGCCGGGGCAGTCCGGCGAGGGTTGCAGACCAGTTTCCCGCTTTACCAGAAGATCGGCAGGGACGCGGTCGCACTAGTGGAGTTGCAGCAGGCGGCGCTGGCCAGAGAGCGGAATGATGCGGCCAGCGACACGGCCTGGAGCCGCTGGCTGATGATGGCGGTTCTGGCGGTGCTGGTGGGAATCGGCGTTGTGATCTTCCTGCTGGTCCGCGCCTCCATGCGCGAATTGCAGCGCCTGAGCCGCGACATGAAGGAGAACGCCGAGCAGGTGGCAGGCGCCGCAGGACAGGTCGCCGCCGCCAGCCAGTCGCTCGCCCAGGGCGCCTCCGAGCAGGCCGCCTCGATCGAAGAAACGTCGGCCTCCGGCGAGGAGATCACCTCGGTGACCCGCAAGAACTCCGAAAACACCCAGACGGCCGCCGAGTTGATGGGAGACGTCGACCAGCGCGTGGCTGAAGCCAATCGAATGCTCGAACAGATGGTGGTTTCTATGCGAGAGATCAATTCCTCGAGCGACAAGATCGCTCATATCATCAAAGTAATCGACGAGATCGCCTTCCAGACCAACATCCTCGCGCTGAACGCGGCGGTTGAGGCGGCGCGGGCCGGCGAGGCCGGCATGGGCTTTGCCGTGGTCGCCGACGAGGTGCGCAACCTGGCGCAGCGGTCGGCCCAGGCCGCCAAGGATACGGCCGGACTGATTCAGGAGTCAATCAAGACTTCGGCCGAGGGCAAGTCGCGGCTTGACCAGGTGACCGGCGCCATCCAGGCGATTACCGAGGCGGCGAGCCAGGTCAAGACACTTGTCGACGAAGTGAATATCGGCAGCAAGGAGCAGTCGCGCGGCATCGAGCAAATCGCCCGCGCCATCCAGCAGATGGAGCAGGTGACTCAGAACGTGGCAGCCAGTGCCGAAGAGAGCGCCTCCAGCAGCGAGGAGTTGAGCGCCATGGCCGGATCGATGAAGGATGCAGCCCAGCGGCTCGAACAGATGGTCGGCGCCGAGGAGCGGGACTCTGCCGGACGGCCGCTTGCGCGCAAGCTGCTCACCCGCATGAAATCATCATCGACGGCGAAGAAACCTGGCTCCGAGGGGGCTCGGGTAAGCGCGGCGACTCCCCCGAGGTCCTCCGCTTCGGCCGCTCCATCGAAGGAGCGTGCTTCGACGTCGAAGCCACGCGCCGCCACGGCGGTCCTGACCAAACCCGGCCCGGAAACGTTCCCGATGGATGAGGACTTCAAGGAGTTCTAGGGGGAGGAACCGTCGACCATGGCTGCCCATGCCGATCACGACCATCCGGCGGCGCCGGTGAGAGAGCAGGTGGACGCGCTCGCGGTCGAAATCCTGCTGCGGAAAGACGCGAGCGAGGTGGATGCCGGCTGGATCGAGGCGCTGCGCCGGATCGCCGATGAGGCATCCGGCTCGGGCTGGACGGAGGCAGCCTCGATCGCCCGCGACCTGGCCGAGCGGCTGGGGCGCGGCGCGGCCGAGCCGTCCTCGGTGGAAACCGACATCTCCCGCCTCCAGCAGGCGCTCATGGTCCGGGAGCCGGGCAAGGCGGCCTCGCATTCCGGCGCGCGCGGGGCGATCGCGCAGGATCTGGAGCTGATCAACGATTTCGTGCTCGAATCGCGCGAGCACCTGGAGTCGATTGAGGCACGGCTGCTGGCGCTCGAGCAGGATGCGTCCGACATGGAGTCGATCCACTCGGTCTTCCGCGGCTTCCATACGATCAAGGGCCTCGCCGGTTTCCTGGAGCTAAGCGAGATCCGCGACGTGGCGCACGAGGTGGAGACGCTGCTCGACCTCGCGCGCGAGACCAGGCTCGCGGTCACGCCCGACGTCATCGACGTGGTGCTGGCCTCCACCGACTATCTCTCGCGGTGGCTCGATCATCTGGAGGCGCGGCCCAGCGAATCGGCGCCGGCCGACATTTCCGACAACGAGTTCCTGCTGGGCCGCGTGCGTCGCATGATGGAGGGCGGCGAACCGCAGCCGGCTGAGGCGGCGGTGGCCGTAGCAGCCGAAACGCGATCCTCCTCCGATCCGGGCGTCGAGAAGAGCAAGGCCCAGAGCCGCGTCGTCAAGGTGGATACGAATAAGCTCGATTTTCTGGTGGACATGGTCGGGGAGCTGGTGATCGCCCAGAGCATGGTTCGCCACGACCCGGATCTGGCGGCCAGTCAGAAACCGCAACTGACGCGGAACCTCTCGCAGTTGGCGCGCATCACCGACGAGGTCCAGCGCACCGCCATGTCGATGCGGATGGTGACGATCGGGCCGCTGTTTCAGAAGATGGCTCGGCTGGTTCGCGATCTCACCCGGCGCTTCAACAAGCCGGCGCACTTTGAGACGCAGGGCGAGGACGTGCAGCTTGACCGCAACATCGTCGAGGAGCTGGCCGATCCGTTGATGCACATGGTCCGCAACTCGGTCGATCACGGTATCGATACGCCGGAGGAGCGCGTGGCGGCCGGCAAGCCGCCGATGGCGCGCGTGGCGCTGCGCGCCTTCCATCAGTCCGGACAGATCGTGATCCAGGTCAGCGACGACGGCCGCGGGCTGAACCGCGAGAAGATCCTGGCCAAGGCGATCAAGAACGGGCTGATCGCCCCGAACGCAACGATTTCGGACCAGGAGTGTTTCCACCTGATCTTCCATCCTGGCTTTTCGACCGCTGAACAGGTGAGCGACGTCTCCGGGCGCGGCGTCGGCATGGATGTAGTGAAGAAGCAGATCCAGAAGCTGCGCGGCAGCATCGATATCCAGTCGGTCCAGGGCAAGGGCACGACCTTCTCGCTGAAGCTGCCCCTGACGCTGGCGATCATCGACGGGCTGGTGGTGAGCGTCGGGGCCGAGCGGTTCATCGTGCCGATCTACTCGGTCCGTGAGATGCTCCGGCCGACGCCCGAGATGATCTCGCGGGTCGAGGGCCGGGCCGAGGTGGTGCTGGTGCGCGACAACCTTCTTCCGGTGATCCGGCTGCACGAGCGCTTCGATATCCCGCCGTGCTCAACTGACCCGTCCGAGTGCGTCATGGTAGTGGCCGAGCATGACGGCAGGCACTTCTGTCTGATGGTGGACGAGCTGATCGGCAAGCAGGAGGTGGTGATCAAGAGCCTGGGTCCGGTCTTCCAGTCGGTGAACGGCATTGCCGGCGGCGCGATTCTGGGCGACGGGCGGGTGGGCCTGATCCTGGACATCAAGGGTGTCTTCGCCAACTGACGGCCCCATGAATACACCGACCAGCGCGCTAGTGGAACTGCCAGTGCTCAAACCGCAGGAGTTCGCCAAAATCCGCGAGCTCGCCTACGGCCGCTTCGGGCTCGACCTGCGGCAGGGCAAGGAGCGGCTGGTCTCCTCGCGACTGGCCAGGCACATCCGGGCAGGCGGCTTCCGCTCCTTCGACGAATACTACCGGCACGTGCTCGCCGATGCCTCCGGCGAAGCGGTGATCGCGATGATCGACGCCCTGACGACCAACCACACCGGTTTCCTGCGCGAGGAGCAGCATTTCGAGCATCTGCGGCGCATCATCGTCCCGGAGTGCCTGAAACGGCGCCGGATTGCGATCTGGTGCGCGGCCTGCTCCTCGGGCGAGGAGCCGTATTCGGCGCTGTTCAGCGTTCTGGTGGAGTTGGAGCGGTTGGGGCGCCGCCCCGATACCGACCTGAAGATCGAGATGCTCGCCAGCGACATCTCGACCCGCGTGCTTGGTGCCGCCGTGCGCGGCGTTTACCCGGCAGACCGGCTCCGCACGCTTCCGCCGGACTGGCTCCCGAGGTTCTTCCTCCGGGGCGAGGGCGGCTCGCGCGGCTTCTACCGGGTGAAGCCAGAGGTTGCGGCGCGCATTCGCTTCGAGCGGCGGAACCTGATGGAACCCTTTCCGGCCGGGCCGGAGTGGGACCTGATCTTCTGCCGCAACGTCATGATCTATTTCGACAAGCCGACCCAGGCGCAACTGGTGAACAGGCTCGCCGGACGCCTGGCGGCGAACGGGCATCTTTATGTCGGCCACTCCGAGAGCCTGGCCGGAATCGAGCACCCGCTGCAGTACATCAAGCCCGCGGTCTACAGGCGGCCGGCCGAGGGCATCGGCCCGGTCAAGCAAAGGAGTGACGGAACCCTGTTCCGCAACAAGCGATGAGCAGCACAGCGACTCCAACCAACCTTGTCGTTGGCATCTCCGAATGCCTGGTGACCAACGACCCGAACGTGACGCTGGTCACCTATGCACTCGGCTCGTGCATTGCGGTTGCGATCCACGACCCGGTGACGCGTGTCGGCGGCCTGCTGCACTTTATGCTCCCGGACTCCAATCAGGACAACAGCGGGCGGCGGAACCCATACATGTACGCCGACACCGGCGTCCCGTTGCTGTTTCAGCGGGCCTACGAGCTGGGCGCCGCCAAGGGACGGCTGGCGGTGCGGGTCGCCGGCGGCGCGCAGGTGCTCGACGGCGGAGAGGTCTTCAACATCGGCAAGCGAAACCATCTCAACCTCCGCAAGCTTCTCTGGAAGGCCGGCGTGCTCATCCAGGACGAATGCGTCGGGGGAAGCGTATTCCGGACGGTCCGGATGGAGGTGGGAAGCGGAAAGTACTGGGTACGGGAGGGAGGCCAACCGGAACAGGAGGTCTCCCGGCGTCTGGCCTCGGCCAGGGGGAGGATTTGATGTCACTACGAATTCTGATTGTGGATGACTCACCGGTGATGCGCTCGTTCATCCACCGCGTCCTGGATCTGTCAGGCCTGGAGTACGCGGCGTGCCTGCAGGCGGGCAACGGCCGGGAGGCACTCGACGTGCTCGAGCGCGAGCGCGTGGATATTGTCCTAAGCGACGTGAACATGCCGGAGATGAACGGCGAGGAGTTCCTCGAGCGGCTGTCCGCCGACGAGCGGATTCGCGGCATTCCGGTGGTGGTCATTTCGACCGACTCCACCGAGCACCGGATGGCACGGATGACTGAACTCGGCGCCAAGGGCTATGTCAAGAAACCCTTCGTGCCGGAGGCGCTGCGCGAGGTGATGGAAAGGGTGATGGAGGCTCCGAATGGCTAATCCGCAGGAACGCGGGCAATGGGAGAGCCTGCTCGATCAGGCGACGACGCAGGCGCTCGAAACGATGTACTTCAGCACGGTCGTCGGGCCGACCGAGACAGGCCCGGCGCCGGAGGAGAGCATCGCGGCAGTGGTCTCTTTCGACGGCGATGCGGCCGGCGCCTTCTGGGTCACGGTGAGCCGCGACGCCGCCGGTGAGCTTGCCTCAAACTTCCTCGGCGAGGACGCCGAGGCAGTCGAGCCCGAACGGATCGAATCGGTGATCGCGGAGATGACGAACATTCTGTGCGGCTCGGCCCTCAGCGGGTTCTATCCGGAGGGGCGCTTCGTGCTCGCCGCGCCCGTGCTGATGGGTCCCGCGACCGGCCTGGCCGGCCGGTCGGTGGTGCGGCGCAGCTATGAGCTCGATACCGGGTCCCTATCGGTGGCGCTGGCGCTGTGGAACCAGCCATCCCTGCGCCCGGCCGCCGCTGCGGTCTGACCTCACGATATGAACCAAAAGATTCGAGTGCTGGTCGTCGATGACTCGGCGATCGTGCGCAAGATCCTCACCGACGTGCTCTCCTCGCAGGCCGACATCGAGGTGGTCGGGACGGCTCCGGATCCATTCGTGGCCCGGGACAAGATCCTGGCGCTCGACCCCGACGTCCTCACACTCGACATCGAGATGCCGCGCATGGACGGCCTCAGCTTCCTCAAGCGCGTCATGAAATACCGGCCGATGCCCGTGATCGTCATCAGCTCGCTCGCACAAAGCGGCTGCGCCAAAGCGATCGAGGCGATGGAGTGCGGCGCCGTCGACGTGCTGCCGAAGCCCGGCGGGCCGTACTCGGTCGGCGACCTGCAACTCGTGCTGGCCGAAAAGGTCCGTTCGGCGGCACAGGCCCGCCTGCGCGTCGGCCTGCAGTCAAAGACCGCCGAGGCCGGCACGCACATCCGGACGGCGCTGAAAACCAACGGCGCACAGCGCGCCCTGATCGCCATCGGAGCCTCTACCGGCGGGACGGAAGCAATTCGCGCCATCCTCGAACAGCTCCCGGAGCAGATCCCACCCGTCGTCATCGTCCAGCACATCCCGCCGATCTTCTCCCGCGCCTTCGCCGACCGGCTCGACCGCACCTGCCGCATTCGCGTCAAAGAGGCCACAGACGGCGACGAACTGACCGCCGGCCTCGCCCTGATCGCACCCGGCGACATCCACATGCTCGTCCGCAAGCGCGGTGAGCAGTTTCGCGTCGAGCTGAAGCAGGGACCAAGGGTCTGCTACCAACGGCCCTCGGTGGATGTGCTCTTCCAGTCGGTCGCCGATGCCGCGGGGTCATCGGCCGCCGGAGTTCTGCTCACGGGCATGGGGGCAGACGGTGCGCAGGGCCTGCTCCGCATGAAGCAGGCGGGCGCATTCACGATGGCGCAGGACGAGGCAACCAGTGTCGTCTACGGCATGCCGCGCGAGGCGGCCCGGCTCGGAGCGGCGGACCTGATCCTGCCCCTGCCGGAGATCGCCGCCGCCATCTGCAGGGCGGTCGAAGAGCCTGCCGCCGGAAAGGCCGCCTGCTGAGAACGTGTAAAAAAAGCGGTTTCCAGCCCCAGATGGAGACGAATCCACACCAACCGACGGTCGCTTTCAATCCGTGTTCAGCCGCGGTAGGACGTCCAGTACACAGATTTCCGCCACGATCTTCCCGCAGAGCGGGGCGCTCCGGTTTCGATGCCATCCGTAGATCGGTATCGCGCGATGGTTGAAGTAGCCCCGCACCACCCCCGGCACTCAGCGAATCGGGATCCGGACGTCGGGCTGGCTGGCGGCTGTTCCCGCAGTGAGGACCACGGGCAGTGGGCCCGCCGGCAGATAGCCGCCGGGAATCCGCAGGTTCACCTGGAGGATTCCCACCAGCCCCGGCGCTTCCCCAGCGTAGAGCAATTCCGCCTCCTGGCCCCCGATCGTGACGGAGACCGGGAGCGCGCGGTGCGGCGCACCGGTTCCGGTCGCGAAGATCGAGACGATCGAGCCGCGCCGGGCGGGGTGCTCTTCCGAAACCAGCGTGCCGTCTTCCTGCACGGCAGCAACCACACCGCGGGACGCAAACAGGCCGGGCGCAGCCTCCTCCAGCGCCGCGCTGGTTTCAGCGATCACCTCGTCTCCGCGCAGGAGCGTGACCCGGACGAAGCTGCGATTGTCCAGATACTCCGGCACATGCACGACCACGCCTTCGGGCGATACGTCCAGGATGGCTCCGGCGACTCCGTCGAAGACCGCTTTCAGAGCGCCGGCCGGCGGCGCGCTCCTCCAGTAGATCCGCACCAAGCCGCCCGGCACAACGGTCCCTTCCACTCCGCTTGCCGCGTTTGCCACCGTCAGGACTCCAAGCCCGCCCGGCGCGATGACGCCGCCTCCGAGCATCAGCTTCCTCAGCCTATGATTTCCGCTTTCGACGAGCAGCAGATTGTTGTCGGAGTCCAACAGCAGATCGGATGGCGTTTCGAGCCGCGACGAAGCCGCTGGAGCGCCGTCGCCGGAGAAGCCCGGGTAGCCGTCCCCCGCAAGGATTTCGAGTGCGCCGTCCGCGCGGATACGCCGCACGCGGTGGCCGCCCGCTTCGGCGATATATAAATCCCCGTTCCCGGAGACAGCCACGCCAAACGGCAGCAGCAGGTTGCCTGGAATTGCGTTGCGGACGGTTTCGATCTTTCCGTCGGGACTCACGCGCCGTACCCGGTGGTTGTTCGTGTCAGCGATGTAGAGATTCCCCGCCCCATCGAGCGCCAGACCTCGCGGCGCGTTGAGCAGCGCCTTCCACGCCGCCCCCTGGTCGCCGGCCGAGCCCGCCACGCCGGAGCCTGCCACCGTTACGATGTTGCCGAAGCGCGAGATTCGACGCACGCGGTGGTTGTCCGTGTCGGCAACGTACACGTCGCCGTTGGGAGCGGCCAGAACGCGTTCAGGCGATGAGAAGGTTGCGAATATGGCCGGGCCGCCGTCGCCAGGATCGGGGCCGGTCGCGCCGGTCCCCGCGATTGTTTCAATGACACCGCTGCTCCGCACGATCCGGATCCGGTGATTGCCGGTGTCGGCGATGAGAAGGTTTCCACCGGAATCGACCGCGACGCCGCGCGGCCACCGCAGTTGCGCCTCGATGGCCAGCGCTCCGTCCCCTCCGCCGCCGGGCGTGCCGTTGCCGGCGACGGTCGAGATCCGTCCCGCCGTATCGATCATGCGGATCCGATGATTTTTCTCGTCGGCGATGTAGAGATTGCCTTCGGCGTCGCGCGCAACCGACGACGGCCAGTGCAGCCGCGCTTCAACAGCCGGACCGGAGTCGCCGGAATATCCGTATTGGCCGCCCCCGGCAATCAAAACCCGCGCAGTGCCCCGATGGCGATAGACCTTGGCACGTGAGACCGTGTAGACCACTCCGTGCGGATCCGTGGCGAGGCTCGAGGCAGCATAGGCCTCGATTCCGAGTTGGTTCGATGTGTCGAGAGGATCCTCGCCATCGGCAACCCGGATCTCCCCGCTCGGGCCCAGTGCGACGCCGGTAGGCCGGTGGAAGATCATGGCGGATCTGCCGTTCGAGATCGAAGCGATCTGCCCGAGGGAGACACGCCGGATGCGGCGGTTCCCGCTGTCGGCGATCAGGATTGCGCCCTGCAAGTCGAGCGCGAGACCGGCCGGGTAGGCCAGTTGCGCCAGCGTCGCCGATGCGCCGTCGCCGCTGAAGCCCGCCTTGCCGTTGCCCGCGACGGTCGTAATCACACCGGCCGGCGAGACGCGGAAGACGCGATGCGCGTAAAAGTCGGAAAAGTAGACGTTGCCCGCCGCGTCGGCCGCGACGTCTCTCGGGGCGTCCAACCGCGCGCCCGTCGCGGGACCGCCGTCGCCATCGCCGCCCGGCGGGACTCTGCCGCCGCCCGCGATCGTCGCGATCGTTCCGTCCGGCGCGACGCGGCGAATGCGCGCATTTCCTAAATCGGCGATATAAAGATTCCCGCGCCCGTCCAACGCGATGCCGTAGGGGGAACGCAGCCGAGCCTGTACCGCTGGTCCGCCGTCGCCGGAGAAGCCCGCGTGTCCCGTTCCCGCGATCGTGCGGATCACGCCATCGGCGCCGATACGGCGCACGCGGTGATCGAGCGCGTCGGCGATGTAGATCGCGCCACCGCGATCCACAGCGATGCCCTGCGGCGAAGCGAGCGCCGCCGCGTAGGCGGGCAGGCCGTCGCCCACAAAGTCATTGCCGGCAATCGTCCGGAGCAGGAGCGGCTGCGCACAGCAGACCGCGGCCAAGACTAAGTTCGCAGCTACCAGAGTGCACGCTCTCATACGTCGTTCGCCCTAGAGACCTAAGTGCGTTTTCCGTCGAGAAGCTCTCCGGCATAGCGATAAGCGAGGTATGCCCCATAGGTTGTCGCTGCTTCCGGCGCTCGTGCCGGTGGTGTTCGCCACGTCCCTTTCGGCGGAGCCGTTTCTGCACCTCAAGAGCCGGAGAATCGACACAGGCCACAAGGAACAGGCCCTTGGCGCGGCAGCCGCGCCAAGGAGGCTCTCTGCCGCGCGCTCGCATATCGTGGTCCAGTTCCGCACCCCTCCGGACGCCGCGATGCTGCGGCAGTTGGAAGCGCGCGGGGCACAGGTGCTGGACTATGTGCCTGACAACGCGGTGCTGGTCTCGACGGACGGATCCTTCGATGCGTCCGATCTCGACCCGGCCTGGATGGGTGCCCTGGAGCCGGAGGACAAGCTCAGTCCGGCGATAGCCGCCGGGGAGAACGTCACGCTGGTCGCCGCGTTCTTCCGTGACGTCGATCATGCCGAGGCCAGAACGATCGCCGCCCAGGCCGCGGTGCGAATCCTCGAGCATCCGGATCTGCTGCCGCACCAGCTTCTGGTCGAAGGCACGGTCAAGCAGTTGCGGCGGCTGGCCGAGTGGGATGAGTTGGCGTACCTGTTTCCGGCTTCGGAGGAACTACGGAAGGGCCGGCCGGTGCGCGCCTGCATCGGGGCGATCACAACCCATGGCACGGTGGGCCAATATACGGCCAAAGTCGGGGACGGATGGGACGGGCCGGGCCGCAACAGCGCGGAGATTCGGTACTTCTTCCAGGCCCTTACGAAACAGCTTCCGGCCGACCTTGTGCGCGCGGAGATTCAGCGCGCGCTCCAGGAGTGGGCGAAATACGCGCGCCTGACGTTCACGCCGGTCAACCAGCCGAACGCCTCGCGCAGCATTGATATTCTGTTCGCCGCCCGCGCCCACGGGGACGGCTTTCCTTTCGACGGACCGGGGCGAACGCTCGCCCACACCTTCTATCCGGCGCCACCGAACCCGGAGCCGATCGCGGGCGACATGCATTTCGACGAGGACGAGACCTGGAAGGTGGGGGCCGATGTGGACGTATTCTCCGTCGCGCTCCACGAAGCCGGGCACGCACTCGGGCTCGGACACTCCGACCTGCCGGGCGCGGTCATGTATCCGTATTACCGCAAGGTCACGCAACTGACCGAGGAGGACATCGCCGCGATTCTCGATCTGTATGCCGCGCGCGAGGAAGGCGACGTGCCGGATGACGGCCCCGGCGTTCCCGTGACTTTGACCATCACCAGTCCCGCGAACAACACCGTGACGGAAAACACGGCCATCACGATGACGGGAACCGTTGCCGGAGGCGCGGGCGTGGTGCGCATCGACTGGGAAAACTCGCGCGGGGGCTCCGGTTCACTCCCGTTGGAGGGCGAACGGCCGCTCCCCTGGTCGATTTCCGATATCCCGATCCCTACCGGCGAAAATCTTTTGACGCTGCGGGCCGTCGATGCGACGGGAGCCGCCGCGACCCGGACGGTCCGGATCGTACGGCAGGCGACTGCCGCGCCGCCGCCGAGTCCGGTCACGCTTCGCATTCTCGCCCCGACCCCGGCTTCGACCTACCGGAGCACGTCGTCTAGCATCATGCTGAGCGGCACGGCAGCACACCCGTCCGGCATCACAGCAATCGAATGGGTCAATGCGCGGGGCGGCAGCGGGACCGCAGAGGCCGGCGGGAGTTGGTCGATCCCGTCGATCTCCCTGGCCCCCGGCGAGAACCCGGTCACCGTAACGGCAGTCGCGGCATCCGGGGCTTCGGCCTCCCGCACGATACGGGTCGAATACCAGCCGCTCCAGGCCGATACGACACCTCCAAGCCTGACCATTACGTCGCCGGCCGGGACCAACGTCATGACCTCCGCCGAGACGATCACGCTGCGAGGCACGGCAAGGGACGACTCCGGAATCGCCGAGGTCATCTGGGTCACCTCCTCCGGCAGGAGCGGCGTCTTCGAAGGGACGTCGATCTGGGGGCCGGGACAGGTGCCGCTGTTGCGCGGAACCAACCTGGTCACCGTGCGAGCCCGCGACACCGCCGGCAACATCTCCTGGAGGTCGATCACCGTCACACGGCGGTGATTATTCCCAACCGGGCGGGTGGCCGGCGTTCTCCCTGGCGAGGTATTCGGTGAGGGGGCGGAAGTACTCCATCAGGGCGCGCGAACTCAGCTCTTCGCCGGTCTTCTCCTTGAGCACCTGCCGCCAGTCCCGCGTCGCCCCGAGGCTCAGGATCTCCCAGAGCCACCGGCCGACCTCCTTGTTTCCGTAATAGTTGCAATTGCGCGGGTCCTGCTTGAGGATCTGGCGCGCGATGTAGTCGTGCAACTGGTACTTGATCAGGTAGGCGAGCGCGTAGTCGTAGTATTGCGCCGGGTCGTCGATGATGTGGGTTTTGGTGCAGGCGTCGCAGAACTCCTCGCCCCGCGGCGACGGCGGCTCGATCCCCTGGTGGCGCGCCACCAGGTCCCACCAGCGCCGGTTGAAGCTGTGGGCCGGCAGCTTGCTCTCGTACAGGTCGTGCTCGAACTGCGTCATCGTGCCGGCTGCGAAGGGCAGGAAGACGATGGCGCTGTCGAGCGCTTCGCCCAGCAGATACTGGACCTGGTCGATCTTCACCCTCGCCGGCAGAATTCCAATCTCGCGCAAATAAGGCTCCTGGCGCGCCGCAATCGCGATCAGGTCGCCGACGGCTTCATGGAAGGCCCGGTTGGCGCCTTCGCGGAGCACCACCGGCACCTTCGGATTCGAGTAGGCGAGGTAGTAATAGACGTGGCCGAGCTCGTGATGGCTGGTCTCAAACCATCGATGATTCGAAATGACGCTCATCAGGCCGCGGACGTCGCGGTCGTAATCGATATGCCAGGCGGAGGCGTGTGTATTCTTCTTGCGCGTGGCGCCGGGAGGGAGTTGAAACAGGTCCGACCGCTCCCAGAAGCTGCGCGGCAGCCCTGGAAATCCTATGGACACATAGAACCGCTCGGCCTGTTTCACGATCCACTCGGGCGCCCTGTTGCGGAAGTATGGATCCAGATCGACGGCCTCAACCAGCCCCGGCCATTCCTGTCCCCAGCGGTTGCCGACCCAGTGTGCGGGCAGGCGCTTCGGAATCGGACGATCATAGCGTTCGGCCAGCTTGCGGCGGGCATACAGGTGGAGCTGCTCATACAGCGGACGGGTGTCTTCGCGCAGCTTCTCCATCAGGCGCATCATCTCGGGGACGCTCATCCCGTAGTCTGCTACCTGGAGATGAAAGTAGGAGCTGTAACCCAGCTCCGCCGCGACGCGATTCCGCAGGTCGCGAAGCTCCCCCAACCCGCTCTTCAGCGCCGGGCCGGTCTGCTTGGAAACTTCCCAGACGCGCTGGCGCTCTTCGAGGTCGCGAGACAGGAGCAGTACTTCATCGATCTCGTTCGCGCTGATCGGCTTGACGCACTCTTCGCCCTGGCGCTCGAGGCAGAAGGTAAACGAATCCAGAATTTCGGACTGGCGCGCCTCCGCCGCGATGCGCGCCTGCACCACCTCGCGGATCGCTTCCGGCGACTCAGCCGCATTCAGCAGGATCTTGTCGAGCTGGCGGAACTCCAGGTCCGTGAGCGTCTGTTTGAGGGAGAGAAAGCGGCGGCTGCTGTCAATTACGTAGCGGCTGCCGCGGAAGGCCGCCAGTGCGGACTCGGCCCCCACCCGTTCGCCGCTGTTCCGATCGCAGACATCGGTGGCGGCCCGCCAGTGCGCTTCCGACGCTACGGTGGCGAGCCGCTGGCCGATCTCGTTGTACATTCGGAGGAACTCCTGCACCTCCGAATGCGTGGGCGCGGGCGCCTCGGTGCAGCCGGTCAGCGCGGCCGCAACCAGCGCGACGAAAAGACGGGTCACACGGGCATTGTAAACCGCCGGGCGCGGCAGCGCGCGCACTCAGGCCAGGAGCGCTTCCAACCGCGAACCCGGCCGCACGATTGTTTCAGTGCGCTCCGGACCCGTTGAGACGCATCCAACCTCAATGCCGGTGCGCTCCTCGAGGAAGCGGATGTAGTCCTTCGCGCGCTGCGGAAGGTCCTCATAGCGGGAGATCCCGCGCGTGGTGGACTTCCACCCTCGGAGCTTTTCGTAAATGCCTTCGATCGAGTCCATGGCTGAGCGGTTGGCGGGAACCTCGTCGGTCCGCTCGCCGCAGACACTGTAGGCCACGCACACTGGCACCTCGTCGAGGTGATCGAGCACGTCGAGCTTGGTCACGATCAGCGAATCGAATCCATTCACCGCGCCGGTATAGCGCAGCAGCGGGACGTCGAACCACCCGCACCGCCGGGGCCGTCCGGTGACCGAGCCGTACTCGTTGCCGGCCTTGCGGATGCTGTCGCCGATCTCATCGTGAGACTCGGAGGGAAACGGGCCGCTCCCCACCCGCGTGATGTATGCCTTCGACACCCCGATAATGCCGTTTATGCGCGTCGGCGGCACGCCGGTTCCGGTGCAGGCCCCGCCCGCGGCGGCGCTCGATGAGGTGACAAACGGATACGTGCCGTGGTCGATGTCGAGCATCGTTCCCTGCGCCCCTTCGAACAGTACGCGCTTGCCCTCGCCGATGGCGCGATTGAGCAGTTGCGCCGTGTCACAGACCATCGGGCGGATCATTTCGCCGAGTTCACGGTAGCGGGCGCGGATGCCCTCGAAATCGACGGTGTCCTCGATCCCGAAGGCGCGGGCCATGGTCAGCTTGTCTTCGGCGAATACCTGGTAGAGTTCGTCGAAGTGGCGCGCATCGAGCAGGTCGGCGATGCGGATGCCCCGGCGCCCCACCTTGTCCTCATAGCAGGGCCCGATCCCGCGCGAGGTCGTCCCGATGGCAACCCGGTCCTTCCGCCCCTCCGAGACCTTCTCGACCAGCCGGTGGAAGGGAAGGATCACGTGGGCGCGGCTGCTTATCGCCAACTGGCGCTTGACGTCGATGCCGGCCTCCTCCAGGCTGGTCATCTCCTCGATCAGGGCCACCGGATCGACCACGACGCCGTTGCCGATGACGGCCTGGACGCCGGGGCGGAGGATGCCGCTCGGGATCAGTTTGAGGATGAACTTGCGCTCGCCGATGAAGACGGTATGGCCGGCATTGTGGCCTCCCTGATAGCGGGCCACGATGTCGAAGCGGTCCGAGAACAGGTCAACGACCTTTCCCTTCCCCTCATCTCCCCACTGCGCGCCCAGGACGATAATGTTGCTCATGATTGTCGATAGGTGACTGTCCAAAACTTCATATTGTAGCGCAGGAGAGGCTGTGTACCTGGCGGAAATACCTTACTGGGCCGCCTCAAGCAGCCCGGCGCGCTCCAGCTTGCCGTACTCCTTGAGGATGCAGCGGTCCATGACAACGAGGAGACCGGCCGCGCGCGCCTTGCGCGCGGCGTCCTCATGATAGACGCCCTCCTGCATCCAAATCGCCTTGGCGCCGATGCGGATGGCGGCATCGACGATCTCGGGTACATACTCGGAGCGCCGGAACACGTTGACGATATCCACCGGCTCGGAGACCTCGTCCAAACTGGCGCGCGCGGGTTCACCGAGCACCTCCGTCTCGTTCGGGTTGACCGGGATGATACGATACCCTGCCTTCTGCATGAACTGCGAGACGCCGTGGCTGGCGCGAAACTTCCGGCTCGAAAGGCCCACTACCGCAATGGTCCGGCTCTCCCGCAGCAACGTGGCGATTGCGTTTGTATCAGGCATCAGCGGTCCTCGTTTCCATTCAGGTGGAGCACTCTCCGGAATCGCTCGACCTCGGCCGGAGTGAGATAGCGGAACTCGGTCGGCTTCAGCGGCGCCAGTTCGAGAAACCCGATCTTGACCCTGCGCAGCTTTTCGACCAGCAGGCCGAAGCTCTTGAACATCTCCCGGATCTGGTTCTTACGCCCCTCGATCAGCCGAACTTCATACCAGGGGTTTTCGGCCCGGCGCTGCAGCCGCAGCCCGGCCGGAGCGGTGCGGCGTCCATGGAGCGGAACCCCCTCGCGGAACTGCCGCTCCTGCTCCTCGGTAAGGTAGCCGTTGACTTTGACGTGGTAGGTCTTCGGGACTTCGTTCGATGCCGAGGTGATGGCGTTGGCGAAGTCGCCGTCGTTGGTGAGCAGCAGCAGCCCTTCGCTGTGATAATCGAGGCGGCCCACCGGATAGACGCGCTCCTTCAGGCCGGCCACCAGGTCCATCACGGTCTCCCGTCCCTGCGGATCGTGCACCGTCGTCACGCAGTTCTTGGGCTTGTTGAGCGCAATATAGATCTTGCGCTTCGGCGGGCGGAGCAGGCGGCCGTCCACTTTGATGTGGTCCCGTTCCGGATCGGCCTTCGAGCCGAGCTCGGTCACAACCGCGCCGTTCACCCGGACGCGCCCCTCCCGGATCAATTCTTCGGCCTTCCGACGGCTGGCAATGCCCGCGCGCGAAAGAACCTTCTGCAGCCTCTCTTCAGCCATGGCTCTGCGATTCCGCCTTCGGCTCCTCAGGCTCAGGAGCCGGTTTCTCCGACGCAACCCCGGCTCCGGCCGCGGCTGCCGCTGCTTCACCTTCCGGCACGAGTTCAGGTTCGGGCGCCGCCGCCCCGCCTTCCGGTTCGACCTCGTCGTTGAACGCCAGGCGCCGCAGCTCTTCGAACTCCTTGAGTGTCGGAAGCTCGTTCAGGTCCTTGAGACCGAACTGCAGCAGGAACTCCCTGGTGGTCTTGTAGAGCATCGGCTTGCCGACCACGTTCTTGCGCCCTGCCGTAGTAATCAGCTTCCGGTCGAGCAGCGTCTTCAGCACGCCCGCACCCTGCACACCGCGAACCTCCATGATCTCCGGCGCCGTGATCGGCTGCTTGTAGGCGATGACCGCCAGCGTCTCCAGCGCGGCGAGCGAGAGCTTGAGCGGCGGCTGGAGGTTCTTGACGAACGCCCGGATGGCCTCGTGGTGCTCCGGCTTGGTGGCCATCTTGTAGCCACCCGCGACCTCGCGCACCAGCAATCCGCGGTCGGGCTTGGAGTATTCCTCGACCAGCAGGTCCAGTATCGCCTTGACCCGCTCGACCGGCTGCTGCAGCGCCCCCGCGATCTGTTCCAGCGAAAGCGGTTCGTCGGCGACGTAAATGACGGCCTCGATGACCGCCTTCAACTGGGACCCTTCGCTTTCGGTCTCCACGGGGTCTTCGACGCTCCCGGCCGGCAGCTCCTCGGCCGCGACCTCCTCGGGAGCCAATGCTCCGGCCGGTTCTTCGGCCACCTCGGCCTGGATCGGCGCCGGCTCAGGGACGGGTCCCGGATCGGGTTCCGGCGTGGGAATACTGTCGGGGTCGGGCGGAAGCTCGGCGGGCTCGGGGACCGGTTCGGGCTCCTCGATGGGCGGTTCCTGCCGCTCAGGACCTTTCGGGTCGCCTTGTGCTTCTTCCATGCGGACTTCTTCCCGCGAATTGGCGTCCATGGGTTCCATTTCCGGTTAGTTATATTCCTGTTCGATCGCCGAGAGCGTGCTCCCGCTGGAAAACATCTCCTCGAATCCCTTGTGGCGGCGGACGGTGATGTCGCCGAAGGCGTCGCTTTGCTCCAGCAGAAGCGCCTGACGCTTCACCATTTCCAGGAGGGCCAGGAACAGGCAGATCATCGCACGGCGGCTGCGCTGGCCTTCAAACAGCCCTCTCACCAGGACCGGCTTATCCGAGACTTCCCGCAGGACCGAGCCGAGGTACTGGATCATGTCCGGTACGGTGACATCTTCCTTGTCGATCTCATAAGTGGGCCGCGACTTGGCGCGCTCGACCACGTCCTGAAGCGTCTTGACCAGGTCGAACAGCGTCACCGACAGCCCCGGTGTATCGTCTTCGGTCACAAAGGAGCGGATCTGCGGATTAGACCAGACCGCCTCCTCGATCAGCCGTTTTTGCTGTAGCATCTCCGCCGCCGTTTTGAACCGTTCGTGTTCCAGGAGGCGGTCGACCAGCTCTTTGCGGGGATCCTCCTCGGCGATGATCTTCTCCAGTTCCGGGTCCTTCGGCAGCAACATCTTGGACTTGATGTGGATAAGAGTCGCGGCCATGTAGACGAACTCGGAGCTGAGCGCCATGTCGAGCTCTATCGCGCGCTGCATGTACTCCATGTACTGGGCCGTAATCCGGGCGATGGGGATATCGTAGATGTTGATCTGCTGTTTCCGGATCAGGTCCAGAAGGAGATCCAGCGGACCATCGTAGTGGTCCAGATGAAAGTTCAACGGCGCCGGCACTTCCTACAAAAATAGCATGCGGACCGCGCCGGCTGCGCACTGTCAGCGGAAGTGCAGCACCACGTCTACCGTCTGGCTCTTCTCGTCGAGCTTGGCCTCCGAGCGGGTCTGGCCCAGGTTGTCGAACATGTTCTCCTCGCGAACCCGCGCCAGGAAGTAGTCCGGATACTCGGCGTCGAACGGCCGGTCCTCCTTCATCCCCCAGAGCTTCTTGATGGCCGCCTCGCCGTGGAGGTCGAGACCTTGGATGTGGAGCCGCCGGAACCGGAACTGCGGGCCGGGTGAGACGGTGACGGTGATATCGACGGTCCGGCTCTCGTCGTTGACCTCCCGGTCGATCCTGGAGGTCGCCTTGAGGTATCCCTCGCGGCGGAGGCGCTTGTGGATGCGTTCGACGCCCGCGTGGATTTCCGAGAGGTTCGCCAGATCGCCTTTCTTGAAATTTCCTTCTTTTTCAATTACTTCGGCGGAGAGCAGCGTCCCCTCGACGCGCACTTCACCGAGTTCATAGCTGTCGCCCTCGTCGACGGCCACCGTGACGATCTGGCCCTTGACGTCCTTGGCCGGCTCTACCGTGATCCTGGGGAAGCTGACGCGGACGCGCCCCCGGTTCTCATAGATCGGGCGGACGGTGTTGTCGAGAATGATACGGAACCTCGACTCGGTGTAGAGCGAGCCGACCGCCGTCCCGTGGATCGCTCGCTGGAGCACCGTGACGGGGACGATCGTGACGTTCTCGAAGCGCACCTCGGCGATCGTGGGCACGGGACCGTCGGGCCGGAAGACGACCGTGAGGTCCTCGATTCCCTCGACCGTGAGGCGGCCGACGACCTTCACTTTTTCGTTTCGTTGCGCGAGGAATTTCTCGATCGCTTCGGCGTATCGCTGCAGGAATAGCTCCGAAGCCGGAATTCTGGAAGCGCGGAGGAGGCTGGCCGAGCGCACCACGGCGGCGAGTTCCTCGTCGGTGGCCGGCAGGGAATCGAAGCGGAAGGGGTAAACCGGCCGAACTTCCTGGACTTCGAGCGTCACGGCGTAGCCCTGTCCGCCCGAAGGCTCGTACCGGTAGCCCACATTCTCGAAGGCGCCGGTGGCGATGAGGCGGTCGCGGGCGGCATCGAATTCCGGTTGGGCAACCGGCTGGCCGACGCGGAGGCCGGAAGCGGCGATGATCTCCTCGGCGAGATAGTTTTCATTGCCTTCGATCGTGATTCGGTCGATCGGGAATCGCAAAGGCGCCGCCGCCGCAGCCGCCTTCTTTGCGGCGGGCGCGCGCTTCCCTGCGCTCTGCGCCTGTGCGGAGAACGGCCAGAGAAGCAGCAAGCAAACCAGCCAGGCCATATTCTGATTGTAAACGGGCATGAGCAGGCCTGGTTATAGCTCCTCGCCTCTCCGCCCTCTCCGGCCGGTTTCTGCCGCACACCAGCGGGGTCTCCCGGTTCTCGCGCATGGAGTTTCCAGACACGCCTGCAGTCTCTGACTGCGCCGGGTTCATATATGGCTCGCGCTTCTCGTCTTCCTGCCGGTGCCCCTGTCAGCGCTTTGCCGGTCACCTCGCGATGACCTGCACATGAGCCGGGTTTATCCCGGCGCCCTCTGTATACCTCCGTGGCTGAACCACAGCCGCAGAATCGTCGCAATTATCCGGTACCCGGCCATCACGCTTGCCCGCAGGTTCCCCGAAACTTTGTTCTCCCCCGCGACCCGCTTCCGGTAGCTCACCGGAACTTCCATCACTCGCAATCCGAGCTGGAGCGCCCGAACCTGCATCTCCACCGTCCACCCGTAATTCCGCTCGCGCATCCCCATCCGCCGCAGCGCGGCCACTCTCACCCCCCGGAACGGCCCCAAATCCGTATACCGATGCCCGTAGAGCAGCCGGATCATCGTCACCGCCAGCCAGTTGCCGAACTGCTGGTGCGCCAGCAGCGCCCCTTTCTCCACCCGCCCCGCCGTCCTGGAACCGATGACAAGATCCGCACGTCCGTCATACAGAGGCGCAAGCAGCTTGACAGCCTCCTCCGGATCCTCCGAGCCGTCCGCCTGCAAAAAGGCGACGTACTCGATGGCGTCCGGCAGCGCCGCCAGCGCCCGAAGGCAGGCCGCGCCGTAGCCGCGCTCGGGTTCGGAAACCACCATCGCGCCGCAAGCCGCCGCGATCTCGGCCGTCCGGTCCTCCGATCCGTTATCGGCGACGACCACCGCCTCAAATAGAGTCGGTGCGATGCTTGCCAGCGTCGAGCCGATCACCGCTTCTTCGTTCAGGGCTGGGATGATGAGCGCGGCGCCGGGCAGCCGGACGCTTTCGGATCTTGCTACGGATTCTGAGCTCATGTTAAGAAATGAAGTGGCAGCCTGGGTGCTCGCATTCGATCTATGACGGAACAGAACTTCGAGCAGACCCCCGCGGCAGCGGAAACCGCTCCCCAGCCCACCCAGGAGCGCTCCGTCATCACCGCGACACTCGTCTGGTTCCGCGACCTCTTCTTCTCGGTCATCATCGCGGTCGTCGTCATCCTGTTCCTCTACCAGCCCGTGAAAGTCGAAGGCACCAGCATGATGCCGTCGCTGGTGGACCAGGAACGCATCTTCATCAATAAATTTATCTACCGCTTCGGCTTAGGCGAGGTCCAGCGCGGCGACCTGGTGGTCTTCTGGTTCCCCGGCGACCCCACCAAGTCCTACATCAAGCGCGTCATCGGCGTGCCCGGCGACATCGTCGAGATCCGGGAGGGCAGCGTTCTGGTCAACGGCCGGCTTCTGCGCGAGGATTACGTTCCCGAGGAATACCGCGACAGCCAGTCAATGCCGCCCGCCACCGTCGCCCCGGACCACTACTTTGTCCTCGGCGACCATCGCAACTCTTCCAATGACAGCCGCTCCTGGGGCCCTGTCCCGCGCCGCTACGTCTACGGCAAGGCGGTTTTCATCTACTGGCCGATCGAGAAAATGGGCCTCATCCGCTGATCACCGCCGCCCCGCCACCAGCCACAGAATCAGCGTCAAAATCAGGCTGACAAGGATGCTCGTCATCAGCGGGAAATAGAACGTCGTGTTCCGCCCGCGGATCACGATGTCGCCCGGCAGCCGCCCGATCCGGATCGGCAGCCGCTCGCCGAGCATCACCAGCACGCCCACCACCACAAGAACAATGCCCGCGACAACGAGGATTCGGCCGATCTCCATAGCCTCTATTTTCCCCCGTCTCGCGGGCCCGCGCGTATCGATTTAAGCTGTGTAGTACGCCGCCCCGCGATGCTGTCCCACCAGGATCTGCACCATCCGATGCGCGATCAACTCGTGCAGCGACAGCAGTTCACGGTTGGCCGCCACGATCGCATCGGCATCCAGCGGATCGGTAACGCCGGCGCCCGCCTTCAGAGCCTCGGTGGCCTCACTGATAATCGGGTCCGCGATCACATCCCCGGCCATCTCCCACAGCGTAATGAAGCGGTCGACGGCGGTCGGGAAGCTGACGTGGAAAACGCCCCACTGGCTGGTCGTGCGCGGCGGTTTATAGTCGAGGTTGAATGGACCGTTGTAGTTGTGGCTCCGCAGCAGCACCAGCACGTTCAGCCAGTCCAGCGGATTCACCAGCCCCACCGCAATATCGACGTCGTGCTTGAGCCGGTAGCCGTCATTGATATCGAAGTGCCACAGCTTGCCGGCCAGAATGGCCCGCGCCAGGGCCGCGCGAGGCGCCGCGCCCCACATAAGCTCGTGCAGGTATTCCGGATTCAGCCCGACCATCTCGGGGTGCTTCAGCAGCCCGGAGTTGATGAACGCGAGCATGGCGTCGCTGGTCGGCAGCAGGATCTCGGCCTGCGGCTCGAACGGCTTGGCCTCCATGCAATGCTTGAGTGTCGGCCGGTTGTATTTGGCCGCGATCTCGATATCGGCCTCGCAGGCGGCATTGAGCCCGTCGGCGTACCATTTCAGGGTCTGGGTCTCTTCGACGGCCCCCTGGACGTAATAGCCGAGCGAACCCGGCCAGTACACGGCGAACTGCGCCCCGAGTTCATGCCCGATCGCGACGGTGTTCCGCAGCCGCGCGGCCGCGTACGCCCGCACCTCCGGGGCCTCGGCCGCCGGGCTCCCGGCCCAGACGGCATGATGGAACGTCTCGGTCGTGACCATCGAGCACTGCACGCCGTTGTCGCACAGGGCTTTCTTGATCCGCGCGACGACCTCCCACTGCCCGTCCTTAAGCAGCAGATCGGTCGCGATGACGTCGCTGTCATGGGTGGCCCAGTGTCCGATCCCGATCTCGGCGTACTTGCGGATGATCTCCTCGAAGCCGATTTCGGCCCGCGTGGGAGCATGGAACAGCGCATCTCCACGGTACGCGGCGGCCCACTGCGGCCCCGAAATGAAGTACTTCCGCCTGGTCTCAGGCGAGTACCCCCCCCCGCACGCCTTCATGAGTCTCTCGACCAGCGCTTGCTGCTGATTCGCAGGAACAGGTTTCATTCGCTCTCCTCAGGGAAATCCAAACGTCATGATATACGGCAGGACGAGGGAAGCGCCACAGACGCCGCATTCAAGCGTTTGCAAGCCGAGTGGCCCGGCTTAAAAGGGTTCCGCCTGTCGCGTCGCCCGGTCACTGATGGTAATTCCCCATGCACAA
This sequence comes from Bryobacteraceae bacterium, assembly GCA_046289265.1. Lineage (GTDB taxonomy): Bacteria > Acidobacteriota > Terriglobia > Bryobacterales > Bryobacteraceae > JBKBWD01. Next base: position 36,081 of record JBKBWD010000050.1, read on the forward strand.
ACTGAGCTGTCATCACCGGTCAACCTGGAAGGCCAGACTCGAAGCGGCTCGCGGCGTGGTCCCGTCACCTCGCGATGTTGGGGCTACTCGGGAAACCGGCTCTGCGAAGCCGCACAAGTGACGCCGAGAACCACAAGTAGCTGCTTCGTGCAGAAACCCTGCACTCGTCGATCGAGCTTGGCTATCGCTCCCTCCGTTGCCTCGGGCTCCTCGCGGCCATCTCCCGTAAGAAGCTCCAGACACAACACTCCGCCCTGAACTGGCTTCGGCTCTTCCTACGGAGCGATCGTAAAAGCCGTCACGCTGCCCTGCGTCGCGGCAAACCGTGGGGCATTCCTTCGAAAATCGGATACCGTAACCCGTTGTAAACGCTTCGGTTAGGCTCTGCGCTACCCGCCTG
>JBKBWD010000051.1:0-35958 GCA_046289265.1 Bryobacteraceae bacterium
TTACAGGCCTTCGGAGAGCTGGAGTCCCAAGAAAAATCCAGCTCATTTTCTAACCAGTTGAATCTGTGGGACTTATAGCCGGACAGTAGTGATCTACATTACAAAAATCCAGTCACGGGCTTTACTGTTCCGCTATCCTATTGAATTCACGGCAACTCTACCCCGCAACCCGCCCAAAACCTTTGACGCCGCCCCCTATCCTGGAACCGGAGGAATCTACCCATGTCCAAGTCCGAAGAAACCACCCCCAAACTCACCAAGGCCGTGGCCGCCCGCATCAACGGAGCCAAGTCCCGAGGCCCCAAAACTCCGGAGGGCAAACAACGCTCCTCCCTCAACGCCCTGCGCCACGGCCTCACCGCCAAAACCATCTGTCTCTGGAACGAAGACCGCGAAAAATTCCAGCTCATCCTCGACGCCTACGTCGCCGACCTCAAGCCCGAAACCCAGGTCGAAATGGACCTGGTCGAAGAAATGGTCGCAGCCAAGTGGCGCATCTACCGCGTCTGGCATATGGAAACCGGCATCTTCGACATCGAAACCTATCACCTCGAAGCGGAACTCGAAGAGCACTATTCCGAGTTCGAAGAAACCCTCCGCAGCGCCTTCACCCTGCGCAAGCTCGCCGAAAACCCCAACGCCCTGAATTACCTCAGCCGCCACGAAAGCCGCCTCCGCCGCATGTACAACCAGGCCCTCCAGAACCTCCTCCAACTCCAGGACCGCCGCCGCGCCCCACAGGCCGCCGAACCGCAGATCGAAGCCCAGGCCCCCGAACCCGTCCCCACCGAACCCAGAAAAAGCTGCGAAACGAACCCACCGCCGCCCCTCGAAACCGCGCCTCAACCCCTCGCGCCGGCCGCTCCCGAGCCCGTCCCGGCTCCCGTATCGCCCCAACCGAACCCGGCGGACTGGAGGAAGGCCTCATAACCCGCGACCACCTTCTCCGCCCTCGCCCGAACCGCACCACACGTGTCGACAAATCTCTGATTTTCAGGACCTTCTGTTACACTGGGATCGATAATACCGTGCGCTCGCTCATAGCAGTCCTCATGCTGTTGTCGGCGACGGGCGCCGTTCAGGCCCAGTCCAGGGTGGTCGCCGTCTCGGTCGATCACGTCGTCCATCCGGTGACCGTCGAGATCGTCGGGAACGCCCTCGACCAGGCCCGGCGCGAGAACGCCCAAGTGTTGCTCGTCCGGCTCAACACGCCCGGCGGCCTCCTCCAGGCCACGCGGGAACTCGTCGAAAAGATCATCGCTTCGGACGTTCCGGTGGTCTCCTATGTCACTCCAAGCGGCGGCCGCGCCGCTTCCGCCGGCTTCTTCATTCTTCAGGGCGGTGATGTCGCGGCCATGGCGCCCGCCACGAACACGGGGGCGGCCTCGCCGGTCGCCGTCGGGCGTGAGATCGACGAAACGATGCGCCGGAAGATCGAGAGCGACACGGCGGCGTGGCTCCGGAGCATCGTCGCGCAGCGGGGCCGCAACAGCCAGCTTGCCGAGGAGACCGTCCTTAAGGCGCGCTCCTTTACCGAACGCGAGGCTCTCGACAGCAACCTGATCGAGCTCATCGCGGCGACCGAGCAGGAACTGCTGTCCGCAATCGACGGCCGCGAAATCGCCCGCTTTCCCCAGCCCCTCCGGACGCGCGGCGCCGTCGTTAACAACTACGAACCCACCCTGCGGCAGCGGATTCTGACCGCGATCAGCGACCCGAACGTCGCCTTCATCCTCCTGATTCTCGGGGCGCTCGGGCTTTACGTCGAATTCTCCTCGCCGGGCCTCATCCTTCCGGGCGTGGCCGGGGCGATCCTGCTGCTGCTGGGCCTCACGGCCCTCGCCGTGCTGCCGATCAACTGGATCGGCGCGGCCTTGATCCTGCTGGCGCTTGCCCTCTTCGTCATGGAGGCGATGTTCACCTCCTACGGCATCCTGGGCGCCGGCGGGGCCGTGGCCTTGGTTCTCGGCGCGCTTCTGCTGGTGGACGCACCGCCGGAACTGCGGATCCGCCCGGGCATTGCGATAGCCGTGGCGCTGCCCTTCTCGCTGATCACGATTTTCCTGATCTCGCTGGTCTTCCGCGCCCATCGCAGCAAGGTCGTCACAGGGGGTTCGGGGATGGTCGGCGAAATCGGCGAGGCCCGGACCGCACTGGCGCCTGCCGGCAAGGTCTTCGTCCACGGGGAGTTGTGGGACGCCGTCTCCACCGCACCGGTAGAGGCCGGCGGCCGCGTCCGCGTCGTCGCTCTGAAGGGAATGCAACTCGAAGTCGAACCGGTTCAATAGAAAGGAAGGTCGCTCATGCTCACGCTACCGACGCTTGCGATTGTTATCGTCGTGCTCTACCTCATGTCCGCCATCAAGATCCTTGCCGAGTACGAGCGGGGAGTCATCTTCCGGCTCGGCCGCGTGCTGCCGCAGCCCAAAGGCCCCGGAATCATCTTCGTCTTTACGCCGATCGACCGCATGGTCCGGACCTCGCTCCGGATCGAGGCGATGGAGGTTCCGCCCCAGGACGTGGTGACACGCGATAACGTGACCGTGAAGGTCAATGCCGTCATCTACTTCCGGGTGATCGACCCGACTCGCGCCGTCATCGAAGTGGCCAACTACCTCTATGCGACCTCGCAACTGGCGCAGACGACGCTGCGGAGCGTGCTGGGTGAGGTCGAACTGGACGAACTGCTCAGCCAGCGCGAGAAGCTGAACGTGCGGCTCCAGTCGGTTCTGGATACCCACACCGGTCCGTGGGGCGTGAAGGTCACGATGGTCGAAGTGAAGCAGGTGGATATTCCGGAGCTGATGATCCGGGCAATCGCCCGCCAGGCCGAGGCCGAGCGCGAGCGCCGCGCCAAGATCATTCATGCCGAAGGCGAGTACCTGGCGGCCGAAAAGCTCGGCATGGCAGCGCAGGTCATCCAGCGCGAACCCGTCGCTATCCAGTTGCGGTACCTGCAAACCCTGGTCGAAATCGGCGGCGAAAAGAACTCGACAGTTGTATTCCCCGTGCCCGTGGATATATTCTCATCCATAGGCCGGATGCTGGACCAGATGAAAGTGCCCACTAAAGGGACATAGGGTATCGGTCGACCTTAGAGATAGAGTATGGCGCGAAACGACGACGGCGAATTCGAACTAGTCCTGGGCAACCGGCAGTTGCTCAGCGTCTTCGGTATCGTGGTGGTCCTGTTGGGGATCTTCTTCACGATGGGCTACATCGTCGGACGGAGCTCGTCGCCGATCAAGCCGATTGAGATCGCTTCGGCGAATTCTCCGGCGCCGGAGCCGGCAGCCGCACAGCCGGGCAGTCCGGAAAGCACCGCACCTGCCGTGCCCCAGACGGATCCGCCGCCGCCGGGCCCGACGATCCCCGCGGCGAGGACCCTCAATCCTTTGGCGCCGTTTGAAGAACCTGCCCGGCAGGCCCCGGAGGCGGCCCAGCCCCAGAGCCCTGCGCCCCCGGCATCGCCACCGCCCCCGCCTCCACCGACCGCGCTTGACCAGGTCCCGGCCGGTACCTACTGGCAGGTGGCCGCGGTGAAGCGGCCGGAAGCTGAGCTTCTCGTCGAGATGCTCACCCGTAAGGGCTTCCTGGCGCGTCTGGCGCAGGGCCCGAACGACCTGTTCCGCGTGCTGGTTGGCCCCGCGCCGGACACGGCGGCGCTCTCGAAATTGAAGTCCGATCTTGAAGCAGCCGGGTACAAACAGCCTCTCGTGCGAAAATACTAGTTTGTGACCCAAAGCGGGGCTGAGACCCTAGTACAAATTCAGCATGGAAAGCCGGGCCCCCGTCTTCCCGCATGGCTTCGGAAAGGAACGACGCACTTTCCCGAGGTCCAAAGCCTGAAGCGCGACCTGCGGCGGCTGCGGCTGCACACCGTATGCGAATCCGCGCGCTGCCCGAACATGCACGAGTGCTTCTCGCGCGGCGCCGCAACGTTCATGATCCTGGGGAACCTGTGCACGCGCGGATGCGGCTTCTGCTCGGTGCCCAAGGGCAATCCGCTCAAACGGGAGTTCACCGAGGACGCGGACGAGCCCGCCAACGTCGCCCGGATGGCCGCCCAGATGAAGCTGCGCTATGTGGTGATCACGTCGGTGAATCGGGACGACCTGCCCGACGCTGGTTCGACGCACTTCGCCGAAACGGTTCGCCAGGTACGCCGGGCCTTGCCCGAGGCTCGCGTGGAAGTCCTCACGCCGGACTTCTGCGGTGACCTTGACGCCGTGGCGCGCGTGCTCGATGCCGGACCGCACGTCTTCAACCACAACATGGAAACCGTCGAGCGCCTGTATCGGCGCGTGCGGCCGCAGGCGAACTATGACCAGTCGCTCGAGGTGCTGCGCTTCGCCAGGCGATACCGCCCTGAGGCCCTCACCAAGTCCGGCCTGATGGTCGGCTTGGGAGAGGAGCGGGAGGAAGTCGAGAAGCTCCTGCGCGACCTGCATGAGCACGGGACGGACGTCGCCACGATCGGGCAGTACCTCCAGCCGACGCGGCGGAACCTCCCGGTAGCGCGCTACATCCCGCCCGAGGAGTTCGACGCCTTCCGCGACTACGGCCTTTCGATCGGATTGAAAATGGTCTTCAGCGGTCCACTGGTGCGCAGCTCCTACATGGCGGACCAGGTGAATGAACAGGCTTCGGGAAATTCGGCAGTATGCGGGACAGCGGAATAAACCTACTGCTCGCACTGCTGAGCGCAGGACTGCTGGTCCTGATCTTCCTGCGGTTCGAGCTTGCGATTCTCGCACCCGTGGCGCTGGCCCCGTTTCTGGTCGCCATGGCGCGCGAGCCGCTCTGGAAGCGCCGCGCCGGGATCGCCTGGGCGGCGGGGTTTGTCTACTGGTTCGGCGTCTGCTACTGGATCCAGTTTGTCCTTTCCGTGCACGGCGGACTCGGCGAGGCAGGGGGGTGGGCCGTCTTCGTGCTGTTCGCGCTGGCCAAGGGCCTGCATTTCGCGGCATTCGGGCTGTTGGCGGGCATGCTGATGCGCAAGGCCTGGGCGGTTCCCGCGGTCGCGGCGCTCTGGGTCGGCATCGAACGCACCCACGGACCGCTCGGCTTCGCGTGGCTGACCCTCGGCGATGCCGGCGTGGACATGACCGTGCCGATGCGCCTGGTTCCCTATATCGGGGTTTATGGCGTCTCCTTCGCCTTCGCGATGATGGCGGCCGCCGTCGCCCTGGCGATGCTCCGGCGGCCGCGCCGGGAGTTGCTCTGGATTGCGGTGCTGCCGCTGCTCTACCTCCTGCCCGCACTGCCGGAGCCGAGGCCGGGCGACCGGATCGCCGCCGTCGTCCAGCCCAACATCGGCGAGGACTTTCAGTGGACGCTCGACTCGGTCGAAAACATCGTGCGCCGCCTTTCGATGCTCTCCTTCCAGGCGGCCCTCCTGCCGAACGAGCCGCCGGCCGAGCTCATCGTCTGGCCTGAGGCGCCGGCGCCGTTCTACTACGACAGCAATGAGCGCTTCCGGACGCAGGTCAACAACCTGGCGCGCGCCACCGGCGCCCACGTGCTGCTCGGGACCGTCGCCCACACCGGCGAAGGCGCGCCCCTGAACTCGGCCACGATGGTCACGCCCCAGGGCGAGCGGCTGGGCCGGTACGACAAAATCTTCCTGGTGCCCTTCGGCGAATTTGTCCCGCCGTTATTCGGCTTCATCAACAAGATTTCGAGCGAGGCCGGCAACTTCCATCCTGGCGAGCAGATCGTCGTCTTTCCGATGGGCGAGCGGCGTCTGGGAAGTTTCATCTGCTACGAATCGGCCTTCCCGCACCTGGTCCGGCGATTCGCCGCCGAAGGAGCCGAAGTCTTCGTGAATCTCTCCAACGACGGCTACTTCGGCCAGTCCGCCGCCCGGAAGCAGCATCTGCGGCTGGTGCGTATGCGCGCGGCCGAAAACGCGCGCTGGATCATCCGTTCGACCAACGACGGCGTAACGGCGGCCATCGACCCGGCCGGCCGCGTGCTCCAGCGATTGCCGGAGAACGTCCAGGGCGCCGACCGCCTCCGCTTTGGCTACAACCCGGACACCACGTTCTACTCGCGCAACGGCGACTGGTTCGCCTGGCTCTGCCTGCTCGCAGCACTTGCCGCCGTCGCTTCGACGCCAATCCCCTCATACCGGCCGGAAAAACGACCGTAGCGTTGCGCAACTCCGTGTCCGGCGACAGATTCCATGTACATGGCCGTAAATCTCGGTTCGAAAGCGGATAGGATGTCCAATTGCGCGATGTGCACCATCGCGGCGGTTGTCGGATCAGACACGGCTGTCATTGCCAGGGTTCTGAACGTGGATGGGCAATCGGACGATCATCTGGCGCGCGGATCCCGAGTGGGAGGCGAGGGAAAGGCTCAGGCAGCAAGGTGTTCTCAACTGCATGATCCGGCTCGTCGTGCGGATGTTCGCGCATCTCGGTGTCGAGGTCAAGGGTCTCCGATCCGATCGATTCCTGGCGCCTGGCGACGCCAGGGGGAGAGCGGCGCCTACGATTCCTTCATTGTCCTCTCCTTTGAGCGGAAGGACTAACGACGAACCGCCCTGCCGCCTCAGGATCCCCTTCTCTCCTCGGCTCGCCCCGGTGGCGACTGCTGGATCAGGTTGCGAACGCTGTCGATTTCGTCGCGGTCGGCGAGCATCAGCACGACATCGCCACCCTGCAGCGTCGTCGTGCCCCGCGGCACGATGATGTCCTCGCCCCTGGTGATCAACACCACCAGGACCGTCTCCGGCAGGGAGAGTTGGAGGAGACTCCGGCCCACGGCAGGCGAACCGGGCGGAACCGTCGCTTCAATCAGCTCGCTGCGCGTCTTGAAGGTCGGGAGGAATTCGAGTGGATGCTGGCGCCGGATCGCCAGCGGAGCTTCCAGGTGCAGCCAGCGCGCCACCTTCGTCAGCGAAGTCCCTTGCAGGAGCACCGATGTCAGGACGATGAAGAAGACGACGTTAAAGTAGACATCCGCCTGCGGGATGCCGGCCAGCAGCGGAAACGTTGCGAGAATAATCGGGACGGCCCCTCGCAGCCCCACCCAGGAAATCAGCACCTTCTGGCGGAACGGGATATCGAAAAAGATCAGGCTCGCAAATACCGCCGCCGGCCGCGCGACGAACATCAGGAACACCGCGCAAAGCATAGCCACGCCGGCCACCGGGACCAAGTCGGATGGAAAGACGAGAAGTCCCAAGGTTAAAAACATCGCGATCTGCATCAGCCAGGCGAGCCCGTCGTGAAAACGGATGAGACTCTTTTTGTGGACAAACGCCTCGCGCCCCATGACAATTCCCGCAATGTAGACCGCCAGGAAGCCGTTGCCCTTCAGCGATGCGGTGATCCCGTAGGTCAGGGCGACCAGGGCAAGCGTGAGGACCGGGTAAAGGCCCTCCGTCTCGAGCTTCAGGTGGTTGATGATCTGGACGGATGCATAGCCAGCCGCTAATCCGAAAGCCGCACCCAAAGCCATGTTCATGGCGAACATCGGGATAATCTCCCAGGGCGAGGCGCCGGGCTCGGTCAGAAGGCGGATGAATCCGAGCGTGAGAAATACCGCCATCGGGTCATTGCTTCCCGACTCGAGTTCGAGCAGCGGCTTCGTTCGCCCCCGCAGGCTGACGCTGCGCGAACGAAGTACGGCGAAGACGGCCGCCGCATCCGTCGAGGAGACGATCGAGCCAAGCAACAAGCCTTGCAGCGGAGAGAAGCCGAGGACGTGGTGCGCGAAGGCTCCGAAGATCAAGGCAGTCAGGAGGACTCCGAGCGTCGCAAGGCTCATTCCCCGCCACAGCACCGGACGGACGCTTCGCCAGTCCGTATCCAGGCCGCCGGCGAAGAGAATATACGCGAGTGCGACAACGCCAAGCGACTGCGCGAGCCGGGCATCGTCGAACGGGATACCGAGCGGCCCCTCAGAGCCTGCGAGCATTCCGATCCCGAGAAATAGCAGCAGCGCGGGCACACCAAGCCGGTCCGACGCCTTGCTCGCCAACACGCCGAGCAGGATCAGCGCGGCCGTCAACATCAAAATCGACTCGATCTGCATATGTGGGAATCTGCCGCTCCGGCCGCGCGGCGCCTAGCTGTGCCGGATCACGAGGACGTCGCCGTCCTTGACGATGTAGTCCTTGCCCTCCAGGCGCAACAGACCCTTTTCGCGCACGCCCGGATAGCCCATGTGCTCCACCAGCGTCTGCCAGTTCACGACCTCGGCGCGGATGAACTTTTTCTCGAAATCCGAGTGGATCGCCCCGGCCGCCTTGACCGCCATACTGCCCTGCGGAATGGTCCAGGCCCGGACCTCGGTCTCGCCCGCCGTAAGGAACGACATCAGGCCGAGCAGATCGTAGGTCGCGGCGATCATGCGCTCCAGACCCGGCTCTTTCAATCCGTAGCTATCGAGGTAATCCTTCGCCTCCTCGGGCGAGAGTTCGGCAAGCTCCGCCTCGATCTTTCCGCAGACCGCCGTGACAGCGGTTCTCGGCCGGCCGGCCAGCGGCCCTGAGCGATACTTCTCTTCCACCGCGCGCAGCCGCGGAGCGTCCTCCTCGCCAAGGTTCAACACATAAAGCATCGGCTTCAGCGACAGAAACTGGAAGCCGCGGATACGCTTCTCGTCCTCGGGCGAGAACTCCAGGCTGCGAAGCGGGGTGTTCTCTTCGAGCGCCTGTTTGCATCGCTCCAGCAGCTCGAACTCGCGGTCGAGGTCCGGGCTCTTGAGCTTCTTCCGGTCCTTATCGACACGCTCAAGGCGCTTCTCAATCACCACCAGGTCGCTAAGAATCAGCTCGGTCTCAACGTCGTCGGCATCGCGGACCGGATCGACCGATCCCTTCTCATGCGGAACCACGTCGCTTTCAAAGACGCGCAGCACGTGCGCAAGCGCATCGACCACCCGGAGGCTCGCCAGATAGCTGGGATCCCGAAGCGCCTCCTTGGAGATGGCGGGAAAATCGAGATACTCTACCGTGGCGTAAGTCACCTTGGGAGGCTCGAAGAGGCGGGCCAGCGCCTCCAGCCGTGCATCCGGCACTTTCGCGACGCCGGCTCGCGCCTCCATGGAGCCTACGCGCGTGGCTTCGTGCACACCCGTGAGGATCGTGAAGAGCGATGTCTTGCCTACCATGGGCAGGCCGATAATAGCGGTTTTCATAGGAACGATTGAGCTTTCTACAGTGGAACGTCGATGAGCGTGAGGATCTCCTGAAGGATCCGGTCGCTCATCTCCGAACCTCGCTGGCCGAGGGCCAGGCGCGAGTTTACGACCACGCGATGCGCGAAGACGGGTACAACCAGCCGCTTGATGTCGTCCGGCAGGACGTAGTCGCGGCCTTCGATGAGTGCCAGCGCCTGCGAGGCGCGGTAGAGCGCCTGGGCGCCGCGCGGGCTGACGCCAAGTGTGAGCGAGTCGTGCGCGCGCGTACGCTCGACGACGGCGAGCATGTAATCCACCAGCGCGTCGTCCACCGCGACCTTCGATACCTGGTGCTGCAGCGCGGCCAGTTCCTCGGGGGTGACCGCTTCGCGGACGGCGGCTTCGTGCCCATTGCGGCTGCGCAGAATCTCACGCTCGCTGGCCGGGTCGGGATAACCGATCCGCAGGCGCATCAGGAAGCGGTCGAGCTGCGACTCCGGCAGCGGGTAGGTGCCATGGTGTTCGACCGGATTCTGGGTGGCAATCACCATGAAGGGCTGCTTGAGTTCATAAGAGTGGCCGTCAATGGTCACCTGCAGCTCATTCATCGCCTCCAGCAGCGCGGACTGCGTCTTGGGCGTGGTCCGATTGATTTCATCGGCTAGCAGGAAGTTGGTAAAGATCGGACCCGGCTTGAACTCGAAAAGCTGGGTGTGCGCGTTGTAGATCGTCACGCCGAGGACGTCGCTCGGCAGCATGTCGCTGGTGAACTGGAGCCGGTGGAAGCCGCACCGCACCGACCGCGCCAGCGCCTGCGCGAGCGTGGTCTTGCCGACTCCGGGCACGTCTTCAATCAGCAGGTGGCCCCGGGCGAGCAGGCAGACCAGCGACAGGCGCAGCACTTCGGGCTTGCCGCGTATGACCGCGCCGAGCGAGGCCTCCAAGTCCTTGATTTTTGAAAGCGCAACCGGCGGGGCGTCCGTGATTTCCCGCTGGGTCATCACGACTATGATAACGGATTCGCTTCCCCGCCCGTCCGGTTCATGAGCGGGGAAGCGGTCTATCGGGGAATGGATGAGTTCGCCTGATTATCGCCCGCCCCGCCAGCGCACGTAATCGAAGCTCCACCGGTAATTCTGGCTGAAAATCCTTCCGTTGTAACTGATGTCGGTGTCGAGAGAATGCGCGAACAACTCGTCACCCTGCAACTGATACTTCGGGTCGCGCGTGTGCCGCCAGTACCAGGCGAAGGTAGGCGCTACCAGGTTGATCAGTTCCGTGTTGTACTGCTGGCATCCCCAGGAGCACTTCGGGCCCTCCGGCTCCGGATTGATCAGCAGTTTCTTCGTCGTATGGTTCCACGCGTTGTGCCAAACCCACGTCAGCATCTTTTCGATCGCCGGCGGAATTCTCGGGTCGCGGGTCAGCTCGTAGTACTGAATCAACGCTTCGGCGGCGAGCCCGTCGTAGAACAGTTGGTGAATTGAGTAATTCTTTGTCTCGAACAGCACCCGAAAGTGTCCGAGCAGGAAGCCGATGGCCCGACCCAGCCGAGGATGCCGCGGCGCGCCGACCTTCTCCGCCTCGATATAGGCTTGCGCCGCGAATGCCGTTTCACGAATAAAGGTCTCGTCGATCGAACCACCTCTGCGCGCGAATGCGCTCGCATTGGCAAGAAGCAATAGCGCCTGTCTGTACTTCTCATCGCGCGAACGTTCGTAGGCCATCCTCAATCCGTGCGGGAAAACCCGCCATCCTGGCACCCACCCCCCCGCATTGATCGCGTAGTCCGCGTACTGGCTGGCGATGTTGAATGCGCACGCTTGCCATTTCTTGTCGCCGGTATAGTCAGCAACCTGGAAGAACACCCGGGCACCGTCGTAATACCATACTTGCCCCTCCCACCCGAACATTTGGACTTCGGAAGGATTGCACCACCTGGCCGCAAGCGCCAGCATCGTGCTCTCCCATTTCGCCAGTCCCGGTATCACCGAGGCCGGAGCATTGGGAATCGGATCCGCGGGCGGGGCGAGCACCGTCAGAATGATAGGCACACGCTGGATGACGCCGCCGGCTTCTGTGACGATTTCGATCTCATGATTTCCCACTCTGGCTGCAGCTGTCGTGATAAATCGAAAGAGCACCGGCGCGACCCCGCCCCAGTTGTAAACACGGTTCGTGGAGGAGTGCTTCCAGCAGCTCTCGTCTCCGCTACTGCAGTAAATCTCCCAGGAGACTCCCTCCGGGACGCGGATTTCGTTGAAAAAAAGGTGACTGGCTGTCTCGCTAAACGTCGCCCTTAATTCGATGAAGGTGTCAAATCCAGCGTATACGGTTTGAGATCCCCGGAGACTCACAGTATACGATGCGGTCTGCCCGAAGGCCGCTCCGCACAGAAGCATCGCTGACAAGAAAACTTTCAACATTGACCCGTTCCCTTTCCAGAAGCAATTACGTAAAAAATTCACCTGCAAGGCGACTCCTGAGCATCGTCGATTCCCGCCTCGGAGCTCCCCAGGCTCGAAATGCCGAACGTCGCGATGCGTTCCGGAGCCGCAGCACGAAGCCGCCAAACTGGAGTCACTCAATGCGCTGCCGGGGGGATCCCCCGGAATCTCCGTTTGACTCGCGTCGGATTTCGTGTTCGAGGGTCTGATCGACGGGAACTCTTCGCATCGACAGGCCATAAGCAAGAAATTGACACCGACTAGGTGGAATGGTGAGCCCCCGGACCAGAACGGTCGCTTAAGGCCTTTCCTGTCGTGAGGAACCGTGGTAGAGAGAAGGCCTAAACGCCATGCCTTAGCTGTGTTAACACGTCTGACCTCCACACCCGTCGAACCGCATGGAAACAAAGCTTCCACTGGCCTGCATCGAAAAGAGCGAAGTTCCTCGGGCTAGGTATAGAACCCGCTGGCAATGCCTCGGCGCGCACAGAGGCAAGGAAGAGCCGGGAAGCGGCGCAGCCGGCCGCCCACGGCTGCGGGCGTAAGAGACTGTGGTAGTCTCGTGACTGTCGGTCCATTGAGATGAGAGTTTTGATCGCCGGAGGCGGCGAAGTCGCCTTCCTCGTCGCCAGACGACTGATCCGCGAAGGCAACGAGGTCACCATCGTCGAGGAGGATCCGGAACGGGTCGCCCACCTCGAGGAAATTCTCGACGCCAAGATTGTCTGCGGGAGCGCGTCGAGCGTCCGCGAGCTGCGCGAGGCGGGAATTCGCGATGCCGAGATGCTGATCGCGGTCACCAGCGTCGACGAGATCAATCTGCTGGCGTGCATGATCGCCCAGGTCGAATCCGACGTGAAGGTGAAGGTCGCTCGCATCCGGACCCACGAGGCCGATCACTGGCGCCGCATCTGCCGTGAAGCCGGCATTCATATCGACCTGATCATCCACCCGGAGTCCGAAATCGTGAGCCGGCTCCTCCCGGTGCTGCGTGTCCCAGGCGTCTCCGACATCCTGGACTTCGCCGGCGGGGGCGTGAAGATCTTCGGGATGAATATCGATTCCGGCAATTGGGTCGCGGGTAAGACCATGGAGGAACTCGACCGCGCCGGCCCGCCCGCCAACTCGCTGATCGCGTTTATCTTCCGGGGCAACCAGGTCATCATCCCCCACGGAGCCGACCGGCTCGAACCGGACGACCACGTCTACATCTGCACCACCGCGCAGAACCTGGAAGCCGACTTCCGATTCATGGGCCTCAAGGCCCAGGCGTCGCTCGACAGGGTGTTCATCTTGGGCGGCAAGCAGATCGGCATCGGGCTGGCGCAGGAACTGGAACGCCAGGGCGTCGCCGTCAAGCTCTTCGAACAGAGCGTCGAGCGCTGCGAGAAGATCTCCGCCCTCACGCGCAAGACCATTGTCATCCACGGCGACGGCACCGACGAAGGAACACTGGTGGAGGAGAACATCGAGGGTGTGAGCGCCTACCTCGCCCTGACCAACGATGACGAGGACAACATCATCGCCTGCCTGCTGGCGCGAAAACTCGGGGCCCGCAAGGTGGTGGCTCTGGTCAACCGGCTCAACTACCTGGCCATGGCGCAGCGGCTCGGCATCCATACGATCGTCAGCCCGCGCCTGACTGCGGTGGACCGCATCCTCCAATTCGTCCGCAAGGGCCGCGTGCTGTCTGTGACCACGTTCCGCCAGGAGGAAGCCGAGGCAATCGAACTGATCGCCGCGCCCGGATCCAAGTACGTCGGCAAACGCCTCCGTGACGTCCGGCTGCCGGAGGGCTCGATCGTCGGGGCCATCGCCAAGCCAACCGGCGACATCGTCATCCCCCGCGGCGACGCGGTGATCGAGGCGGGCGACCGCGTCATCTTCTTCACCATCGAGAGCACGGTGCCGAAGCTGGAGAGCGCGTTCCTGCACGATCCCCAAAGGGAGCGTGTGTGATCCGCCCGGCCGCCCTGGCCTATGTGCTCGGCCAGTTTCTGATCGTGCTGGGCGCTACCATGCTGGTTCCGCTGGCGCTCGCCCTGTTCTCAAACGACGACGATATTCGGCCGATGGCCTGGGCTTTCCTCATCACCTTCGGAGCCGGCGCCGCCCTGGTGACCGGATGCGAGAGGCCCAAAAGCGAATTGAGCCTCCGCGAGGGCCTCATGCTGGTGACGGTCGTCTGGCTCTGCGCCTGCCTGTTCGGCTGCCTGCCCTTCCATTTCTCCGGTCAGTTCCCCACGTTCACCGACGCGCTGTTTGAAGCCACATCCGGCTTCACGACAACGGGCGCTACCGTGCTCGCCGATGTCGAGGTGCTCTCCCGGTCGGTCCAGTTCTGGCGGCACTTTTCCCATTGGCTCGGCGGCATGGGCATCGTGCTGCTCGGAGTCGCCATCCTGCCGCTGATCGGACTGGGCGGCATGCACCTGTATCGTGCCGAGTTCTCCGGGGCCAAGTCCGAGAAGCTGAAGCCGCGCATCACCGAAACTGCGCTGTCGCTCTGGAAAATCTACTTCGGATTGTCCTTCGCCGAATACATCGCCCTCCGGGCCGCGGGAATGGATACGTTCGAAGCGGTTTGCCATACAATGTCAACGCTCGGCACGGGAGGCTTCTCCACGCGCACGGCCAGCGTCGGCGGCTTCGACAGCCCGGCCATCGAGTGGATCATCATCGTTTTCATGATCCTGGCGGGCATCAATTTCACGCGCCACTACCGGCTCTGGGTGGAACACGATACAGGCAGCTTCTTCCGTGACGCCGAGGTTCGCACTTATTTGATGCTGATCTTCGGCGCGAGCCTTCTCATCTTCACGAGTTTACTGCTGCAAGGAGGCAACCATACCGGCACAGCCCTCCGCGCCGCGGTCTTTCAAGTCACCTCGATCGTCACGACAACCGGCTTCGCCACAGCCGACTATGAGCTCTGGCTCCCACTGCCGCAGTTGATTCTGCTATTCCTGATGTTCAGTGGCGGCTGCACGGGTTCGACCTCCGGAGGACTGAAGGTCGCGCGATTCATGCTGCTGGGACAGGTCGTAACCCGCGAGTTCAAGCGCATGGTCGAGCGCCGGGGGGTGTTCGCAGTCCGCCTCGGCGCCCACGTAATCCCGGAGGCAACCATCCAGCGCTTCCTCAACCTCCTGTATCTCGCCTTCTTGGTGAACGCGGCAAGCTGCCTTGCGCTTGCCGCAATGGGAGTCGATATCCTGACTAGCATCGCCGCCGTGATCGCCTGCATGTTCAACATCGGCCCCGGTCTCGGCGAGGTCGGGCCTGCCGACAACTACGGCCACATGCCGCTCGCCGCCAAGTGGGTCCTGAGCGCCTGTATGATCGGCGGACGCCTCGAGTTCTATACCGCCCTCGTCATCCTCACCCCGGCGTTCTGGCGCAAGTAGAATCCCGCCCGGCAACTATCCGATTGGATCTACCAATTCTCCATTGTTAAAAATCACTTGCTTTTTGGTTACAAACTGGTTACACTCCAACGTCGGATGCCTAATTCATGACTTATGTCATAACCATGTCTGGGCGTCAATTGACCAGCTCTACTGACGGCTTGATTCCTGCTTCGGGGACCTGCGGGGGGATTACGGGGCCAAGGGTCTGACGCGCCTCCGCGTCCGCGCCCGAGGACTGGGCGGCTCAGGTGGGGTGATTCAACAGAAAGGCAGAAGGTAACGAGCATGAAAGCAGTTCAAATCACGATACTCTTCGTGTGCCTGGCCGCGGCGGCCTGCGCCCAGTCGTTCACGGGAGCTATCCTCGGCAGCGTCAAAGACACGAGCGGGGCCATCGTTCCCGCCGCGTCCGTCACCGTCATCAATGCCGGCACGAACGCGAAGACAGCGGCCGAGACGGATGCCAGCGGCAACTACATCGCTCCGCTGCTGCCCCCAGGTCAGTACCTGGTGGAAGTGACGGCGCCCGGATTCAAGAAATTTATACGGGAGGGCATCGTTCTTCAGGTCCAGCAACAGGCGCAGGTCGACGTAGTGCTCACCGTGGGAGAACTAGCCGAATCCATCGTGGTATCCGCCGACGCGACACTGCTGGAAACGACCACGTCCTCCATCGGCAAGGTGGTCGACAACCGGCGCATTGTGAACCTGCCGCTCAACACGCGCAATGTCTATTCACTGATCTTCCTGACGCCGGGCGTCTCCGGCAGCGTGGGCAACAATTACGGAGACATGCGCTACTCGGTCAATGGAGCGCGGGCCCGAATGCTCGATACTCTGATCGACGGCGTGAGCGCCTCCCATGCGACGGTTACGGGCTTCAGCGGCATCTCCGTGTTTCCCTCGGTCGATGCGATCGAGGAATTCAAGGTGATGGGCGCGAATTACTCGGCCGAGTTCGGCCGAAGCATGGGGAGCGTGCTGAACGTGGTGTTCAAGTCCGGCACGAACGTCTTCCACGGAAGCGCTTACGAGTTCCTCCGCAACTCGGTTCTCGACGCGAACAACTTCTTCGACAACCGGCGCGGCGTGTCGCTCGAGAGCTTCAAGCGCAGCCAGTTCGGCTACACGCTCAACGGCCCCATCAAGCGCGACAAGACGTTCTTCATGGTCTCGTTTGAAGCGCTGCGCGAACGCGGCTTCGCCAACCGCGTCTTTACGGTCCCGACAGCGCTCGAGCGCCAGGGCGATTTCTCCCAGACCTTCGCGGCAAACGGCCAGCAGATCCGCATTTTCAACCCGTTCTCGAGCCGTCAGAATCCCTCCGGCTCAGGGCTGATCCGCGACCTGTTCCCGAATAACCGCGTCCCGGCTTCAATGTTCGATCCGGTCGCGGTGAACGTAATGAAGTTTTATCCCCAGCCGAACACCGTTGGGAATCCGGTCACCAACCAGAACAACTACGCACGCAGCGGCTCCCGCCAGGTCAACATCACCCAGCACGACTACCGCATCGACCAGGTCCTGACGCCGAAGCAGAAGTTTTTCGCGCGCTATTCGACGCGCCTCACCGAGAGCGTACCGCTCATCGCCTTCCCGCAGGATCTGACTGTCGCCGAAGGGCGCATCGTCGAGGAGGACCGCGTCCACGGGGCGGTGGCGGACTACACCAATACGATCTCGAGCAACACGATCTTCAACGCCCGCATGGGCTTCGCCCGCACGCTATATGTCTTCGACAACCAGAGCCTGGGATTCGTTCCCTCCAGCCTCGGGCTGCCGCGCGGCATCGACACAGCCGTCGACCGCCACCTGTTTCCCCGCTTCGGAGCAAGCGGCTATGTCAACCTCGGCGGCGGCGACCACAGATGGAACGCCTTCATGAGTTACACGGGACTGGCCAACCTGACCAAAATCATGGGCCGGCACAATCTGAAGACGGGCTTCGAGGGGCGCCTGCTGCGCGTCAACGTCTGGGAGGCGAGAAGCGCCGGCGACTTCAGCTTCGGCGCCGGAATGACGCAGGGCCCCAATCCGAACCAGTCGAGCAGCACGGCCGGCAACGGCTTCGCGTCGCTGCTGCTCGGCACGGGCTCGGGCGGTTCGCTGATCCAGAATTTCAAAAACGTCGCGGTCCAAAGCTTCTATTACGCGGGCTACCTCCAGGACGACTGGCGCGTGACCTCGAAACTCACGCTCAACCTGGGCCTTCGCTATGACATCGATCTGCCCCGGACCGAGCGCTACGACCGCACCAACTACTTCGACCCCACGGTCGCCTCGCCCCTGGCCAGCGTCATTCCGGGTTTGCAAGGCGGACTCGTCTTCGTCGGGCGTGACGGGCGCCCGCGCACCCAGTTCCCGGCGGATCGAAACAACTTCGCACCGCGGTTCGGACTCGCCTATCAGTTCACGCGCAAGACGGTCTTCCGTCTCGGCTACGCGCACCTGTTCGGCGCCTCGCACCAGGCGGCCAACGGCACCATCGGAACCGCCGGTTTCCGTGCGGATCATCCCTGGGTCACAACGCTTGACAGCGTCACTCCGCTAAACCTGCTGCGTAATCCCTATCCGAACGGCTTTCCGCCTGCCGCGGGCGCCGGCGACGGGCTGCTGACCCAGGTGGGCACCAGCATCCAGGCCGTGGCGCGGGACACGATCACACCGTGGACGCGGCAGATCAATGCCAACGTGCAATACGAACTGCCGGGGAATTCGATGGTCGAGGTCGCCTACGTGGGGACGCGCGGATTCCATCTCTTCCGCAATCAGGAAGGCGGTCTCAGCCTGAACCAGTTGGACCCGGCACACATGGCGCTCGGGTCCCAGTTGAATCAGCTCGTGCCGAATCCGTTCTTCGGGACCGTCACGGCCGGAATTCTCGCCAACCCGACGGTGGCGCGGCGCCAACTGCTCCGGCCCTACCCGCACTTCGATACCATCACGCCGCTGTTCTCGAGCGGCGCCTCGTCGTTCTACCACTCGCTCCAGGTCACCTGGACCAAGCGCTACTCGAAGGGCCTCCAGTTTGAGGGCTCCTATACCTGGGCGAAGAATATCGACGACGGCAGCAGCCATCAGAACAGCTACGACATCCGCGCGGGCCGTTCGCTGGCCGATATCGACCTCGCGCACCGCTTCGTCGCCAGCTACGTCTACGAACTGCCGTTCGGCCGGACACGACGATTCGGGTCGAACTGGTCTCGCGCCCTCGACCTGGCGCTGGGACGCTGGCAGGTCAACGGCATCACCACGTTCCAAAGCGGCACGCCGCTGTCCATGTCGGCCAGCAACTCCGCCGGAATCGCCAACCCGCTGACGCGTCCGAACAACGACGGGACCAGCGGCAGGCTCTCCGGACCCGTGCACGACCGGCTCGATCGCTATTTCGACCGAACGCCCTACACGCCCCCGGCGCCGTTCACCTTCGGCAACCTGGCCGCCAGGCTGCCGGATATCCGGAACGACGACATCCGGAACTTCGACCTCTCCGTCTTCAAGGACTTCTCTTTCACCGAACGCCTGCGGGCGCAGTTCCGTGTGGAAGCGTTGAACGCGTTTAACACACCGCGGTTCGGAAGTCCGAACACGAGCGTGACATCCTCTGCCTTCGGCGTCATCGCCTCCCAGGCGAACGCCCCCAGGCAGCTTCAGTTCGCCTTGAAGCTGCTCTGGTAGCCGCGCGGCAGTACAACTTTCGGCACACGACCCCCGTTACCGGGCCGCGGTCAGAAACTGAGACCGCGGCTCTTTTTTTTGTCGCAGGCGAGTACCATATAGGTATCTATGGGACGCTTTCGCGTATTCGTTCTGCTGGCTGTGACTTGCGGGCTCTTGACCGCGCAGCCGGCGCCCGAACGGGCCGCCGCGCTGATCCCCGAGTTCGAGAAGAACCTCAAGGAAAACATCGCGGCCTTCTGGTATCCCAGGTGCCTGGACCGCACGAATGGCGGATACACGATCCACTTCGGCCCCAAGGGCGAACCCAAAGGCGACACGAACAAGATGATCGTCACGCAGGCCCGGACCGTCTGGCTCTTCGCGCGCATGGCGCGGGCCGGCTACGGCGGACGGGAGATGCTCGACGCGGCCGAGCACGGCTACCGCTTCCTCCGGGAGAAGATGTGGGACCACGCCAACGGAGGTTTCTACTGGGAGGTCGATCCCGCTGGCGACCGTAAGACCCGCGATCACAAGCATCTCTATGGTCAGTCCTTTGGCCTCTACGCGGTCTCCGAGTACTACCTGGCGACCGGGCGCAAGGACGTGCTGGACTTCGCCACCAGGATCTTCGACGTGCTCGAAGCCAGGTCGCACGACAAGAAGCACGGCGGCTATATCGAGTTCTTCCGCCCCGACTGGACCGAACCGGCGCCGGGCACCGCGTCCTACATGGGCGGAGCCGGCACTGACCGGCTTAAGCTCATGAATACGCACCTCCACCTGATGGAGGCGATGACCACCTTCTACCGCGCCAGCCGGCTTCCCCTGGCGCGGGAACGCCTGCTCGAGCTCATGACCATCGAAAGCAATGCCGTCGTCCGCAAAGGGCTCACCGCCTGCACCGACAAGTACGATGGTGACTGGACCCCGCGGCTCCAAGGAAATTTCGCGCGGGTCTCCTACGGGCATGATCTCGAGAATGTCTGGCTCCTCGTCGACGCGGCCGATGCCGCCGGAGTCCCCAATTCTCCGCTGCTCGATCTCTACCGCGAGCTGTTCGCCTACTCGCTCCAGTACGGCTACGACCAGGCCGAGGGCGGCTTCTACGATACCGGCGCATTCCGGAAACCCGCCGACCAGCGCAGCAAGATCTGGTGGGTCCAGGCCGAAGCGCTCGTCAGCGCCCTGACGATGTACAAGCTGACCGGCGATCCCACCTACTGGCGCGTCTTCGAGAAGACCTGGGAGTTCACCAACAAGCGCCAGACCGACTGGGAATATGGCGAATGGCACGCCACCATCCTGCCCGACGGCACCGCCCGCGGCGACAAGGCCAACGCCTGGAAGGGCGGCTATCACAACGGACGCGCCATGATCGAGTGCCTCGCCATCCTGAAACAGCTTTCGGGGAAGTGAGTCGTAGTGTTTGATGGCGGAACTGCGAGTCGAAACCTACTCAGGCTACAAGGCCGACGAACGGCCGGTTCGCTTCTTTCTCGGCGAGCGGCGGTATGAAGTGACAGAGGTGCTCGACCAGTGGCTCGGGCCGGAGGCAACCTGGTTCCGCGTGCGAGCCGACGACGGAAACGTGTACATCCTCCGCCACAGGCCCGCCCACCCCGAGGACCTCTGGACCCTCGAAGCCTACCGCTCGGACTCCGCGCCGCCTCGGTCCCCGTAACCGGGCGATCACGCCGATTCGGCGGCCCGGTACACCGGCAACGTAAAATAAAAAGTCGATCCCGACCCAACCTCTGACTCTACCCAGATCCGGCCTCCGTACCGCTCGACGATCTTCTGGCAGATCGCCAGCCCGATGCCGGTCCCCGGATACCGGCCAGCCCCGTGCAGCCGCTTGAAGATTCCGAAGATCTGCCGTCCGTAGCGGGGATCAATGCCGATTCCATTATCGCGGACGGAAAAAACCCATTCGTCCTCCTGGCGGACCGCGCTCACGTCGATGCGCGGCGTCCGCTCGCTCCGGTATTTGATCGCGTTGCTGATGAGGTTCTGGAAGAGCTGCATGAGGTGGACCTCGTGTGCACGCACCACAGGGAGCGCCGTCGTCGTGACCACGGCCTCGGCATCGGCGATGGCCGCCTGGAGGTTTGCGAGCGTCCGTTCGAGGATCGTGTTACAGTCCACCAGGCCGCCCTCCTCCTCTCCGACGTCGGCCGCCCGGGTATAGGCCAACAGGTCCCGGACCAGCATCTCCATCCGCTGCGCGCCACGCACTGTATAGCCGATGAATTCGTCGGCCTGCGCGTCCAGCCGCCCTGCATACTTTCGTTTCAGGAGCTGGCTGTAAATCGAAACCATCCGCAGCGGCTCCTGTAAGTCGTGGCTGGCCGAGTAGGCAAACTGATTGAGGTCCTCGTTTGCGCGCCGCAGAGCGCGGTTGGATTCGATCAGCGCCTGCTGCGCGGCCTCGGCCCGCTGCCGCTCCCGGTGCACCTGGTCGAACAACCGCGCGTTGTCCATGGCGATGGCGGCCTGCGCGGCGATGCCGCGGGCGATCTGCTCGTGGCGGTCCGTGAATTTATCGGCATCGCGGTGGCCGAAAATCAGGTCGCCCAGCCGCTCGCCCGAACGCGAGATGACGGGCACGGCGAGGTAGCTGCGAATCCCCAGCTCAGGAACAGCCGGGCGCGACTCCGGCTCGTGAGACGCCAGATTGGCGATCCGGACCGGGGCCTGGATCCCCTTGCGGCCCGGTTCCTTCATCCGCGCCCTGGCCCAGGGCTCGATGGCCGTCCGCAGACTTCCGGATACGATCACGATCTGCGCGGATGAATCCTCTCCCTCCTTGCTCGGATAGAACAGCACTCCGAACTCGGCGCCCGTGACCTGCGTCGCCAGGTCGGTCACCTTCTGGGCAAGTCTGCGCAGGTCGAGTTCGGCGGACAGGATCGGCACGATGCGGTTGAGAAGCTCGGCAGTCGATCGCGCCTCCTGCTCCCGCTGAAAAAGCTCCATGCGTTCAGTGATATCGGAGACCAGCCCGATCATTCGCACAGACCGGCCCGTATGGTCCTTGATGTGGAGGCCGGCTGCCCAGATCCAGCGCACGGCCCCATCCACGCGCCGGATGCGCGCCTCGAAGCTCCAGTCCTTCCCGGTACGGAGCGCCTGCCCGAAACTCTGGTCAACCCGCGGGCGGTCCTCCGGCAGCACGTGACGGAGGAAAATCTCGTAGCTCCACTCCGGCAGCAGTTCCTGGTATCCGAAGATCTGATCGTGGCGAAGCGACCGGGTCGCCTGCCGGGTCACCAGGTCGAGGTCCCAGTCGCCCAGACGCCCGGCCTCGAGCGCGAAGCGCAGGCGAATGTCGTTCGCGCGGGCCTCCTCCTCCGAACGCTTGCGCTCGTCGATATTGGTATTTGTGCCAAACCACCGCGTGGCCTTGCCCGACTCGTCGAGTACCGGAACGGCCCGGCCGAGATGCCACAGGTATTGGCCGCTCTTCCCGTGTCGCAGTCGGAACTCGGCCTCGAACTCACCGCTTGTCCCTATCGCTCTCTGCCACGCCTCCATGCAGAGGTCCATGTCCTCCGGATGCAGGACCTTGCGCCAGACATTGGGATCGTCCGTCGAAAGTCCCGTATACTCCAGCCAGCGCCGGTTGTAGTAATCAACCACGCCGTCCGGAGTGGCCGACCACGCCATGACCGGCATCGAATCGGCAAGCAGGCGGAATTGGCGCTCACTCTCCCGGAGGGCCTGTTCGGTACGGGCGCGTTCTGTGATCTCCAGGGCCGCCACCGTCAGACCAATCACCTCGCCCCGGCTGTCACGCAGTGGTTCCGCCGTGATATCGTAAAACTCCTCCACATCGCCCACCCGGATTCTGATCTCCCGGCGGCTGCCTACTCCTGAGCCGAGCACGTCCTCCTTGAACGCGATCAGTTCGGCAACGTCACTATGCGGGAGGATCTCCTCGTCGCGCTTCCCGAGCACGTCCTTAACTTCGAAGCTCCGATGCGGGTGGTGGAGCCACGTGTAACGGCCCTCCCGGTCCGTCGTATACAGCAGCAGCGGTGCGTTTCTCAGGGCGACGGCGAGGCGCTCCTCGCTCGTCCGCAGAGCCTCGGCCGCCTCCTTCTGCACCGTGATGTCTTCGGCAACTCCCGTCACCCGGTAAACAGCGCCGGAGGCATCGCGGATCGGAAAGGCGCGGTCCAAAATCCAGCGGACCGAACTGTCCGGGCGAACCACCCGATACTCCACCCTCGTCTGGACGCCCTCCTGCTGCAGCGCCATGGCCTCGATCATCTTGCTACGGTCGTCCGGATGGATGCCGTCGAGAAAGGACTTCGGATTCTCGTACAGGCTCTCGCAGGAGCGTCCCCAAATCTCTTCATACATCCTGCTTACGTAGAGCATCCGATTCTCCTGCTGCTCGGAGATATAAAAGACTTCGCGGATGTTCTCAGCCAACTGGCGGAAGCGGTGCTCCGATTCCACAAGCTGTTCGCGTGCCCGCTCCCGTTCGGAGATGTCCTCCTGGATCACGGCCCAGTAGCAGCGGCCGTTGATATCGATGAAGATGAGACGTGCGAAGGCCGGGAACACGCTGCCGTCCCTGCGGACGCTCCGGATCTCACCGGACCAGGAGGCGCGCCCGTTCATCTGCTGCACGACTTCCCAGATACCCGGCCGCTGCCCATCGGCGGACGACTCGCCAAGGATCGACAGGTGCATGGCCTGCAGCTCGCCTGGTGCGTAGCCCGACATCCGGTTCTGCGCCGGGTTGGTGTACAGGATAAAACCCAGTTCGCTCGACAGGCTGACGCCTTCGGTCGTACTGTCCAGCACTAGCGCCAGCATGCGGGCCCACTCTTCGGCCTGCCGGCGTTCAGTTACGTCCACGCAGGCCCCGATGAAGCCAAGGAACTCTCCGGTGGGCGAAAAGCGCGGAACGGCGCTGTCCAGAATCCACCGGTAATCGCCGTCGAAACGCCGCAGGCGGTACTCCATTTGGAACGGCTTTTGCGCATCGAAGCAGGTCTCGTAGACCTGAACCGTCGCTGCGGAATCCTCCGGATGGAGCGCCGTGGCCCAGCCGAAGCCTAGCTGTTCTTCCGGAAGCCGGCCGGTGAACTCGAACCAGGGTCTGTTGAAGTAGTCGATGTGCTTGTCCGGTCCGGCGGTCCAGATCATGACAGGCGCGGAATCGGCGGTGTTGCGCAGGATGCGCTCGCTCTGCCGCAACGCCTCCTCAACCCGCTTCCATTCGGTGATATCTCGCTGAATCCCCCAGGCGCGATGGAGAAAGCCGCCCTCAACGACGCCCCAAACCTCATTCGAAATGATGCGCTCGCCGCCGAGCCGGTGTGCTTCGACCGATTCCGCATCCGCGATCCGATATCCGTCTCGGATAAACGCACGGAGGAACTGCACGTTGCGCGGATCGTCCCGGAGCAGGAACTCACCCAGGCGCCGGCCGATCATCTCCGCGGCCGAATCGAATCCGTACATCCGCGCGGCGGCATCGTTGCACTCGGAAAAGTACCCCCAGTCGAACATCCAGGCGATCTGCTCGTCTTCGCTGAGGGTGACGGGCAGCGGACGCTCGAGTTCGCCGCACCAGATTCCGTCGGCGCTGCGGGCCACCAGCGTATCGTGACGGTTTCGGATCGCGCGCAATTCATCCTCGGTGCGCAACTCGGCCGCGATGTCCCGGAGCGTCACGATACTGCCGCGCAATGTACCATGCCGGTCGATGATCGATGAGCGGCTGCTTTCCACGGGATGGTCTTCCCCGCTGAGGGTTCGCAGCATCGAACCGCGCAAGGCGGGACGCAACGGGCAAATCTCCTCCAGCGGGCGCCCGACAGCCCCCGGCAGGGTCCAACCGGTCAGGCGTTCGGCAGCTCTGTTCAGGTAAACGACCTTCCCTTCGAGGTCTGCGGCCAGGACAGCTTCCTGCATCTGATCGAGAGCTGAGGCCGTCCAAGTCTGGTAAAACTCGGCATCGGCTGCCGCGGGTAAGACGTTCTCCGAACCTGTCGGAATGTCCATTCCACCAATAGGGTATCGCTAAAGCTGAGATAGCGTAAGTCAAAGCTTGAAGACGTTCCGGGATTTCGGGACTGGTATAGTGGAGTAGGGATTTGGACAGAAACTGCATGATCGAACTTCGCCCGTGGCGCCCGCTCTGAGTCACACTTCCAAGTTCGTTGTCTTCTCGGTCGTGGCGCTGACCCTGTTCTCCAACCCGCTGCGATCCCAGCAGCA
The DNA here is from genome assembly GCA_046289265.1 of Bryobacteraceae bacterium. Lineage (GTDB taxonomy): Bacteria > Acidobacteriota > Terriglobia > Bryobacterales > Bryobacteraceae > JBKBWD01. The sequence goes on from JBKBWD010000051.1 coordinate 24,893, forward strand.
ACCGGCGGCGCCGCCCACCTCTCCCACACCGGCCCAGTGGACACCCATGACGAAGTCGGAGAAGGTTCGCGCCTCCGTCCGCAACGCCGTCGGCCCTCCAGCCCTCGTCGGACCCGCCATTCTCGCCTTCTGGGACCTTGGAATCGACCGCGTGCCGGAGTGGCCCAGCGGGGGCGCCGGCTACATCCGCTACTACGGCGACCGTTTCGGCCGCAACGCGATCCGGGAATCGATCGAACTGACCTTCGATCTGGCTCTCGGCCATGATCCGCGCTACTTCCGCAGCCCTCACCCTGGCGTCTGGCGCCGGACCCGCCACGCACTGAAACAGACCGTCTTCAACTACAACGATCAGGGTAAGCGCGTCGTCGGCTACCCAAACATCTTCGGCGCGTACGGCAGCGGTCTGATCTCCGGCTTCTGGTATCCGCCCAGCCGCAATTCTTTCGCCTCCGGACTGGGGCGCGGCACCGGCCAGCTCGGGATCAACGCCGGAACCAATGTCTTTTACGAATTCTGGCCGGACATCCGGCGGCTGGTTTTCGGCCGCAAACGAGGCGCATCCGGTCCCCTCGGCCCGATCGCCCCGCCGTAGGCGGAAGCCGATAAAATGAGAAGTGGTATCGAGAACGCTCCTTTTCCTCGCCTTCCTTCCCCAGGCCGCGCATGACTCCCAAGCCGTCTTTGAAGTGACTTCGGTCGCGCGGCAGGGCGAAACGCTCCGCGTGACCGCAGCCCACGCGGGCGCGCGGGTCGAGGGCGCTTCGGCGCGCTTTGCCGGCAAAAGCGTCCCGCTGTTCCCCCAACCCGACGGCCGCAGCCTGGCCCTGATGCCCGTGCCCGTGACGCAGAAGCCCGGAGAACACGTTCTTGAGGTCCTCGACCGGCAGGGGAAATCGCTGCACCGCGCTGCGGTCCGGATCGGGGACGCGCGCTTCCCGCGCCAGAACATCCGTGTCAGCAAGGGTATGGCGACTCTACAGCCCGAACCGGGCGAGATGGAGACCGTCCGAGACCTCCAGAACCTGGTGTCACCGGAGCGGTACTGGCGCGAGCCGTTCCTCTCCCCCACCCCCGATTGCATAAACTCGCCCTTCGGCGTCTCACGCTACCATAACGGAAAATTCACCGGGAACTACCACCGCGGCGTCGACCTCCGCTCGCCGCAGGGCCGCCCGGTCCGCGCCACCGCCGATGGCGTGGTCCGCATCGCCCGCATGTTGCGGCTGCACGGCGGAACCGTCGGTCTGGACCACGGCCAGGGCGTCACCTCAACCTACATTCACCTATCCAAAATCTCCGTTCGAGAGGGCGACCGCGTCGGGCAGGGCGACGTCATCGGGTACGTCGGAGCGACCGGCTTCGCCACCGGCCCGCACCTGCACTGGGGACTCTATGTCAACGGCCTCCCGGTCAACCCCGCCCAGTGGATCCCGGACGTCGAGCGATGCCCCTGAATGCGCTATCCTCATAAGTGCATGGCAATCGTCAGAGTTTCGACAATCGCATTGGTCCTTTTGTGCGCGGTTTTGGCTGCGCCCCTATTCGGTCAGACCCCCGACGAAAAGGAGGTCATGGCCTACCGGCTTTCGATGGAGAAGGTCCAGAAGCTGGCGGACGCCTTCCGCAATCTCGTCAAGGTCGCCGAAAACGACCCGGCGTTGTACGCCAAAATCCGGAAAGCCGAGAAGGATGCGCCGGCCGCCGCGGGCAAGGTGGATGTTTCCGCTGTCGTCCGGAAGTTCGAGGCAGGCGGACCCAAAATCATGGGCGCCGTCACGAGCACCGGCTTGACGCCGCGTGAGTTCGTCGTCTGCAATATCGCCTTCCTCCAGGCCGCCATGGCCAACGCGTTCTTCAAGGGCAAATTAGATAAGCTTCCGCTCACGATTCCCCGCGAGAACGTGGAGTTCGTACAGAAGAACGAAAAAGAGATCGAGTCGATCATGTCCGAAATCCGCTCGCTCAGCAAGAGGCTGGAAGCGACGGCAGAGGATGATGATGACGACGACGATGATAACTGACAAGCACATTTTCATAATCTGAATCAGGAGTTACATGGCGAAGCGCATTGGCATTCTGACCGGCGGCGGCGATGTGCCCGGTCTTAATTCGGTCATCAAGGGCGTTACGTATCGCAGCGGCGAAGTCGGAATGGAAGTGATCGGCATCCGGCGCGGATGGGAGGGCCTCACGCATCTGAACCTGGAGGACCCGGCGAGCAGGGCGCGGTACATCCTCCCACTCACGCGCGAAAATACCCGTACCATCGACCGCACCGGCGGAACCTTCCTCCACAGCAGCCGGACGAATCCCGCGAAAATGAAGAAGCTCCCGGAGTTTCTTTCCGGCGTGGAGTTCCCGACCGCCGAATCAACCAAAGGCGGCGTCACCTCGACGGTCTACGACATGAGTTCCCAGGTGCTCAAGAACCTGGAGCAGTTGCAGCTCGATTATCTCATCGCCATCGGCGGCGACGACACGCTCAGCTATGCGGCCAAGCTCGACAGGCTCGGCTTCAAGGTGGTCGCCATCCCGAAGACGATGGACAACGACGTCCGCAACACCGAATACTGCATCGGATTCTCCACCGCCATCACCCGTGCTACCGACGCCATCAACCGGCAGCGCTCCACCGTCGGGTCCCACGAGCGCATCGGCGTATTCCGCGTCTTCGGCCGCGATGCCGGCTACACGGCGCTCTACACCTCCTACGTTACCTCGCTGCGCTGCGGCATCCCGGAGTACAGGTTCCATCTCGAGAAGATGATCGAACTCCTGATCACCGACAAGCGCAACAACCCCAGCAACTACGCGCTGGTGATCCTTTCCGAAGGCGCCGAATGGGAGGGCTACCAGGTCCAGCACTACGGCGAACCGGACGCTTACGGGCACCGGAAGAAAACCAATGTCGCCGAAGTCTTCAGCGACGAGATCAAGCGCCGTACCCAGGAAGAAACCATCGTCAGCGACCTCACCTACGAACTCCGCAGCGGCGAGGCCGACTTCGTCGACAAGATGGTGGCCGCCACTTTCGGCAACATGGCCATCGATACGATTCTGGCCGGGCAAAGCGGGCAGATGACCTCGATCGTCAACGGCTGCTATGCGATGTCGGAAATCCCCGATCCGAAGCTCGGGCCGCGTAAGGTCGAAATCGCCACCATGTACAACACCGAGCGCTACCGGCCCAACTACGCCAACAAGATCGGCCTCCCGATCTTTCTCACCCGGGCCTGAGCGTGCACTGGCTGCGGCGGCTCTTCCGGCGCGGGCCGAAACACGCCACCCTCACCGCGGATCTGCTCTCGCGGATCCGCGGTTCCTTCGATCAAAGCGCCTCCGACGAAGAGCATTTCCCTCCCACAATCGACCCACGCATCTATCACGTCAAGGTTATCCTCGACCATCTCGGTGATCTGAACGGCCGCCGCGCGCTCGACGTCGGCTGCGGCAAGGGCCGCTTCGCCCGCATCGTCCAGGAGCGGAACCCCGGAGCAACCGTCTGCGGCCTCGACCTCTCCGAGGCGATGCTCCGCTTCGTTCCCCGCCCGGTCCACCCCGTCAGCGCGACCATGACGGCCCTGCCATTTCCCTCGGCAAGCTTCGACGCCGTCTATGCGACCGAGTCTCTGGAGCACGCCGTCGATATCGAGACAGCAATTGCCGAGATCTGCCGCGTAACCCGGCCCGGTGGCCGGATCGCCATTATTGATAAGAACTCGGAGTATTGGGGCCGCTTTCAAACCCCGGAATGGGAGAGGTGGTTTCGGCCGAAAGAGCTCGACCGTCTCCTGGGCCGCCATTGCAGTTCGGTTTCGAGCCGGTTCATCTCCTACTGGGAGGACGTCGCACCCGACGGACTCTTCGTGGCGTGGCTGGCCCGGAAGTAGCTCCAGCAGCCTCAATCGCAGATGTCACGTTGTGATACCTGACATTTCTGATGCTGGACTCCGGGGATTCAGAGACTTAGAATAGTAGTCCTGAGTACGATATGAGCGAAATGCGGAACCCGGAGTTCGCGAGACGGCGACGCAGCCGTATCTTGACAGCCGTCTTTCCCGCCTGCCTGACCCTTGCCGTAATGGGTGGCCCCCAGACATTGCAGGCGAACGATTCCTCTTCCACACCGGCGCCGACCTTCCGGCAGTACTGCCTCGGCTGCCATAGTGATAAGGCCAAAATGGGCGGACTGAGCCTGGAGCAACTGCTCTCGGACGGCTCGATGGGCGAACACTTCCAGCACTGGGAGAAGGTCGCGATGGCGCTCGAAGAGAAGCGGATGCCGCCTCAGAAGCTGCCGCAGCCCAATGACGAGCAGCGTACGCAGGCAGTCCGATGGATCCGCGCCAAGCTCAACGAATACGCCCTGAAGAACGCCGGCGACCCCGGCCCCGTGACTGTCCGGCGGTTGACCAGCGGCGAATACGCCTACACCATCCAGGATCTCACCGGGCTGAAGCTGAACATGGACGATAGCTTCGCGGGCGACTCGGTCGGCGGCGAGGGGTTCACGAATTTCGGCGACGTCCAGTTCATCGATGACGCCACCCTGGAACGCTACCTCGATACCGCCAAAAAAATCGCCGCCCACGCGGTCATCGGCTCCGGACCGCTCCAGTTCTTCGAAGACCCCGGCAAAACCGGACTCGAGCTCTCGGCGATCCATCGGATTCAGAATATCTACACCACGCACGGCTTCCGCGCCGTCTCGGGCGAGGGCGGCAAGCCCTATGGGCTCGAACTCTACACCAAGGCCTTCTACGCCGCCTGGCGCTACCAGCACCGGGCCGCCCTCGGAGAGCCGGATGCGACGATGGAACAGATCGGCGCCCGCGAAGGCGTGAGCGCACAGTTCATCCGGCACATCTGGGAAGTGCTGCACCTCGAGTCGGCCGCTTACCCGATGTCGGCGGTGATTTCCAAGTTCAAAAGCCTGCCGGCGCCTACGGCCGCGAACAGGAACAAGGCGCTGAAGGATGCCTGGGCCCGCTGCGACGAGTTGCAGGAGTTCGTTACGCTCTGGCCCCGCTGGCTCTTCGGCGCCGGTGACGCCGCCGAAGGCGGTTTAGGAGATGAACGCTCTTTCGATCTCACCGATGCGTCGCTCGCGGTGAAATCCAGGCAGCCGATGCGCTTCTTCGTGCGCGGACGCCGCCAGCGCGGGAGCGCTTCCGGTAAGGTAGAGTTGCACTTCACCGTGACTTCGGTGAACCCGGAATCCAAGGACAGACCCGTCGTGATCTGGCGCAACCCGATGGTCCGCGCAGGCCGGCGCGCCGTAGGGCCCGAGGCCGAGGCCAAGCCGCCGCAGCCGCTCATCGAGTTGCTCGACGAGCAGTCACGGGCGACATTCAACTTCGGCAAGCACCCGAATGGCGGCTCCCTGGCCCCTACGGATTTCGCGATGGCTGCCGAGACCACCATTTCCATCGATCTCCCGATGCCGGAGGATGGCAACGGGCTGGCGCTGCAGGTGGAAGTCAGCCTCGAGGGCCGTGAGGTCGGGGATGCGATCGTGCGCGCCACGCTCTCCGATCGCCCCTACGTCGTCCTGAAAGCAGGGGCGCCCCAGTCCGCCCTGCTCGGCTTCGCCGACGCTCCCGGATTCAAGGCCTGGAAAGAGAACGTCCTCTGGTTCGCGGACAATATGCCCCAGAACTCCCAGGGTGAGCCGACACCGGCCGACAAGGACCCGATTCCCCCTCCGTTCAATAATACCTACAACCAGCCCGAGCGCGACCGCTTCCACCTCAAGGTGAAGTACCACCGTGCCGATCGCTTCATTTACGAAAAGATCCTCGATGACGACCTGCGGCGTCAGCTCGACCAGGCCTGGAACGATCTGCTGGCCTCATTCGAATATCACGACGCCTTCTTCGATTTCGTGGCCGACAAGTACAACCTCGAAAGCGTGACGGGCAAGGACATCGGCGAGCTCACGCAGGCCGAAATCGATGCCCTTCCGGAAGAGCCCCGCAAGTTCGTGAAGGCGCTCCGCGAAGAGTTCGAGGCCGTCCACGCCGCCCAGCGTGCCGCCGAGCCGGGTCACGTCGAAGACGCAGTCCGATTCGCCGGACAGGCCTGGCGGCGACCCCTGTCCAAAGCAGAGCAGGACGATATCCGGAACTTCTACGCGAAGCTGCGCAAGGATGCTCAGCTCACGCACGAGTCGGCTGTTCGGGCCGTGCTCGCCCGCATCCTGGTCGCTCCGTCGTTCCTCTATCGCTTCGAGCAGACGCTCGCCTCCGCGCCGGGCATCCAGCCGCTGAGCGATTGGGACCTTGCCAGCCGCCTTAGCTACTTCCTGTGGTCGTCGATGCCGGATGCCGAACTCCGGCGCGCCGCCGCCGCGGGCGAGCTCCGCGATTCGAACCAGCTGAGCCGGCAGGTGAGCCGGATGCTCGCCGATCCCAAGGCCCGGCGCTTCGCGATCGAGTTCTTCGGCCAGTGGCTCGGCTTCTACCGCTTCGATGACTACCGCGGCGTCGACACCTCCCGCTTCCCCGAATTCACCGAAGAGGTGAAGAAAGCGATGTACAAGGAGGCGGTCTATTTCTTCGATCACATCATCCGCAAGGACCGGCCGGTCCGCGAAATGCTCTTCGCCAACTACACGTTCCTGAATCGCGCGCTGGCCCAGCACTACGGCGTCACGCGCGAGATTCCGGCGGCCGACGAACCGGTGCTCGTCGAAAACGCCAACGAGTTCCAGCGCGGCGGCTTCCTGCGGCTCGGAGCAGTCCTGACGACCACCTCGGCGCCCCTGCGCACCAGCCCCGTCAAGCGCGGCGACTGGATGCTGCGGCGCGTCCTCGGGACCCCGACCCCTCCCCCTCCGCCCGATGCCGGATCCATTCCGGCCGATGAGAACCACTTCGGCGGTCTCTCGCTCGCCGAGCGCCTGGCTGCGCACCAGCGGAATCCGACCTGCGCTGGCTGCCACTCCCGCATCGATCCGCTGGGCTTCCCGCTCGAGCGCTTCGACGCCATCGGCCGCTGGCGCGAAACCTACGCGGACGGCAAGCCGGTCCATGACTCCAGCGAACTGGCCGACAAGACACCGCTCGCCGGCGTCGACGGACTGCTGGAATATCTCAAGTCGCAGGAAGAGCAGATCCTGAAGACGTTCTCGCAGAAGCTCCTCGGCTACGCCCTGGGCCGCACGATGCTCATCTCGGACCAGCCGCTCATCCAGAAGCTCATCCAGGCTGGCGGCAACTCCACGTTTTCGCAGATCGCCGCCGAGATCGTCACCAGCCGGCAGTTCCGTTACCGCCGCGAGCCCGACACGGCGCCGGCTACACCGCCCAGGCAGACGGCAAAGGATGCCGCCGTCAAGAACTCCCACAAGGAAGGTGGACTATGAGACGCTCTGATCGAAACGCCGTAAGCCTCGCCTCGCGCCGGCACTTCTTGCGCGGTGCGGGCGTGGCGCTGGCCCTCCCGTGGATGGAATCGCTTCCCCTGCTCGGAGCCGAGGGCGCCAAACCGGCGGAGAAGGCCGTCCTCGACAAGCCGCCTCTCCGGTTCGGCTGCGTCTACTTCTCAAACGGCGTCGAGCCGGAGCACTGGTGGGCCAAAGGCCAGGGCGCGTCCATGGAGATCGGCCCAGGCCTCAAGCCGATGGAACACCTGCGCGAAGACATGGTCTTCATCCGCGGGCTCTATCACGAGAACGCTTTCAAGTCGACGAGTCCGCACCTGGGACGCAACCCCAACGTCCTCTCCGGCGCCACCGTCAGTCTCGACCCGAGCGATATCCGCGTCGGTACCTCGTTCGACCAGATCCTGTCGCAGCGCATCGGCAGCCAGACGGTAGTCCCGAGTCTCGTGCTCGGCATCGAGCCGAACGAACTGCGCCTGGAAGACGGTCTCTCGATGATCTACGGATCCTGCATCTCCTGGTCCTCGCCAACCAAACCGGCCACCAAGGAGATCTATCCCTCCCGAACCTTCGACATGCTCGTCGGCGACGGCAAGGGCCGCCAGTTGGACCGCAGTATCCTCGACGCGGTCCTGAAAGACGCCAACAGCCTGCAAACGCGTATCAGCCGCGGCGACCGAAATAAACTCGACGAGTACCTCGAGTCGATCCGCAGCATCGAAACCCGCATCGAGCGTGCTTCCAAAGAGGAGCGGCTGGAAGGCTGGCGCCCGACCCTGACCAAGCCCAACATGCCGCGCCCGGATGACAAGCTCCCGCAGAACATCCCGGATCACATGAAGCTGATGCTGGACCTGATCGTCCTCGCCTTCCAGATGGACAAGACCCGCATCGTGACCCTGATGCTGAACAACGACCTCTCCCAAATGAACTTCGGGTTCCTCGATGGCGTCCAGGGCAGTCTCCACCTCGATCTGACCCACAATGGGAAGGCTCCGGAGCTGGAGGCGATGTACTTGCGCACTAACCAGTTCCACATCTCCCAGTTTGCCTATCTTGTGGAGCGGATGAAGAAAATCCAGGAGGGTGACGGTACCCTGCTCGACCACTCGATTCTGATGTGCTGTTCGAGCCTGTTCGACGGCGACGCACACAGCGCCGAGCAGCTTCCGATTCTGCTTGCAGGACGCGGCAACGGAACACTCAAACCCGGCCGCATCCTTGACTACTTCGATAAGGAAGCGGACGATCGCCGCGCCTGCAGCCTGTACCTCTCCCTCATGGACCGGATGGGCGTAGAAGTCGAGCGCTTCGGCGACACCGACAAGCGCCTGGTCGATCTGTAATCCTCTGCCGGGGGAGGCTGCGGTCTTCCCCCGGACCCTCATTTTTTGCGGAACACTCCCGCAAGCCGCCCGAAGAACCCCGCTGAGGTTTTCTGCACCGCCTCAAGCTCCCCGGCATCGAGCCAGATTCCCGAGCAGTTCGTGCAGCGGTCCACTCTCACCTCCTCCAGCGAGACCTCCTCGAGTCCGTGACCGCATTTGGGGCACTTCATGTAGTGCTGTTCGCGGAGCTGCTGTTCCTGTTCGGCGCGCTGCCGGGCCTCGCGCTCCTCCTCCCAACGCTTCTTCCTCTCGGCCTCCTGGCGTTGAAAATACTCCTCCTCGGCCGAACTGGGTTTTTCGAGCATTTCCGACATCCTTCCCTCCCCTACCCCGACCCTAACAAATGCTCTGAGCCGGTTCAGCACGGGTGCTGGAAATCGGGGCCGGGCTCGGCAACTCGTCCCGTCGCAACCCACAGGCGTCAGCGAGCCGTGAAAGAACGGAGAGCCACGGATGCCCGGAGTCGAACACGGATTGAAAACAGACAATGGTCCGATCCGCGCTCTCCGTGTCCATCCGTGGCTAAGGATGAGTTCTTCCCCGCGTTACCCTATCTCTGCCGCAACTCCTCCATCCACAGCATGCCGCCCTCTCTTCGGATGGTCCACAGGTGTGTCTGGCCGGAGTGCTTTGGATGCCTTCCGTGCCGCTCAATCCAGCGCAGCCGCTCTTTCGGGAGTTTTATCCCACCCCGTCTCAGCCTTTCTAATTCGGCTCTCCAGACGGCATCAGGGCGCGGAGCGGGCTGCGGAGGTTTCCGGACGAAGCGCTCGGGATGCAGATGGAAGGCAGCAGTGGGGATACGCTGCCGGTTGTCGACAGCGCGGAAGGACCGACGTGCCTTCGCTCCGTTGATTCCAAGACGCCTTACCATGATTCATGGTTTGACAAAGCAGGTTAAAATGAGAACAGATGCAGTAGCGGTGCACCTTTTTGTATATACTGCTGTACTGAAAACATTTTGAGGGTACGTCTACTCTACGGGAGCTACTACAATGTCGAGTTCGGCAAAGAGAAAGGCAAAGGGAGGACCGAAGAGCGATCCTGAGCCAATGGCGGTTCATGCGGCCCATGAAGATGGAAAGCACCACGTTGTCGGGGTCGGCAACATTCGCGTTTTCTTGGTCCCCGATGGGTCCGCGTGGTTCGCACAGGGTCTCGAAATCGACTACGCTGCATACGGAAGAACCAGAGAAGAAGCCAGGCAGGCGTTTGAGTCTGGCTTGGCAGCCACGGTTGAGCAGCATCTGCGGGTGCACGGGAACATAAGCGGATTGCTGCAGGTATCCCCTCCTGAAATCTGGAGCAAACTCGTATTCGAGAAGGGGGCCGTCGGAAGCTTGTTCAGCCAAGTCACGACGCACCATATCATCCGCGAGAATACCCCGTTTCAGGGGATCGAATATCTGTCCGAGGTGAATGCAGCGTCGTGAGCGATGGGGCTGTTGGGCGGGACACGGTGATTCGAATACTTCAATTGAGTGGCATTCAGGTATCCCGCTCTGCGGCAGACCCCTGTATGTATGTGATGGCAAAGGGGGATCGGTTGGAATGTCATAAATCGCCGGTTGAGGTAGGGCGTCGCATGCTCCAGTACTTCCAGCGGAAATATGACGTCCCTGTGCATTTTTTCTACAACCCTCTTATGTGCCCGGGGTTTAAGGAGGGAACACGAGAAAATTAGGTATCCGCCTGCGTGTGGATACATGGAGGCTGGCGGAGTCAGAACCGCAATCCCTGATAGGATCTGCCGTTTTAAAGGACCGTGCTCAGCACCGGCTGTCAGCCTCCAAGAAACCGCTGCCGACATTCGTCCTACGAAAAACCGAGATTATAAGTGGCTTTGGAATGTGTACCATACGGCATTCTCACCCCCTTGCCCAGCCTCAATATCGCATGCGCCGCGCAGCGGCTTTTTCATCCCCGCCACTGCCAGCTCCGTAGGAGCTGGGAATCGTGTTCACAGCCATCAAATTCACTCTAACCGCCCCCCGCACAACAACATACAGCCCCCGCCCTCCCGTCCGGCGCACACCTCCGCGCTATTATCGATCTGGAGGGCGCCACCCTGCGCAGCGAGAAGGGAGTCACCCTGAATAAGAATACAAATCGAATCCCAAAATCGGACACCCGCCCGGGCGCGCTAATCTAACAGCCCGTGGCAGAAGTCGCGCGGCCGCGTTCGGAGCGCCGCCGGCGCCGATGGCGAGGCGCGGCGACGAGGGCGATGCGAGCCATCGGAGAGGAGCCGCAACGAAGCCAGCGGCCCGGCGCCGCCCGAACCCGAAGGG
>JBKBWD010000052.1:0-34898 GCA_046289265.1 Bryobacteraceae bacterium
GTTTATCCATCAACTCAGCCGCAGCCGATGGCGCATTGATGCCGAAGTGTTCCAGACGATCACCACCGACTGCTATCTCAAGCATCCGGCCGTTCACCAGAACACGGCGCTGGTGGTGCTGACCATGATCCGGCTGCTGGCCTACACCCTTTCGCTGGTCTTTTATCGCCGCCAGGTCTGCAGCCATGCCCGCGGCCGGTGCGGCACGTTTCGTGAATTCGCCAAGCGTCTGGCTTACTGGTTCGTCGCACTGGCGCCCAACACCAGCTGACCGGCTGACCGCAGTACCCTCACCGCATTTCGAACTGCCTCTCCGGTGTCTCTCCTGACTGCCGTTGCTACTCTATTCCCGCCGGACTGCGAAAAGGCGCTCTGAAGGGCCATTGTCAACCACATTTTGTGCTCCAAAGGCGTTTACAACTCCCGCCCTTAGCTGCCGCTGCGATCAACCCACACCGAATCAGCACTCTTCCGCTCCGCTATCCGCTGGTTTACGGAATCGCTGGGGGGATTGCGGTAGGGGCTTGTATTTAATCCCGCCGGGCGTATAATCGGGGGACTCCCAACAGAGTTGGACTGGAGGCCCATGAGACGGTTCCTTTCGATTTGCGTCAACTCGATTGCCGCACTCGCAGTGGTGTGCGGCGGTCAGGTACAGGCACAACAGGCCGGGGCGGGCAAGGTCGCGCAGGGCGCCTACGAGTGCTGGGCCAATGGCGAGGCGAGGTTGCTGATGAACTTCACGATCGTCGATGGCAGCCGGTACACGGGGTCCGAGGGTGAAATGGGGACGTATTCGTTCGACCCCGCCTCAAAGCGGATCACGTTTCAAGGCGGCTCGCTGGACGGGGCGATGCCCGATGGGTTTTACGCCATCTATCATGAGCCGAAGGGCGTGCCGACGGTGAGCTTCCGGAGCCGGCGGGATGCTGAAGCCGCGTTCTGCGAGAACGCGAAGAAGAAATAGCCGGGAGGGGCGGGAGTGGCCCGCCCTTCTCATCTCACAACGATCTTTTCGACGGACTGGTTGTCGAAGGCGTCGGTGACCCGGACCGCGATGGTCAGTTCCTGGTTGGGCTGACGGTCGAGCGGCAGAAGGTACTCGTGGTCGCGGGAGTCGGAGATTCCGGTGGTCGGCTCGACGACGGTCCAGTCGCCTCCGTTGACGGAGTACTCGGCGCGGTTGATGGGGTTGAGGGCGTCGGAGGCGCGCCAGCGCACTTCGACCCGGTTGCCCTGGGGCGCTGCCGCCAATCCGGAGATCCGGGGCGGCGTGTTGTCGATGAGGAGCGGGTCGCTCTCCATGACGGCGGTCAGGGCCTGATCGGGAGGATTGTCGGGGGAGTCCGAGGCGGTGATCCGGAGCAGGTACTCGCCGTCGGGGAAGGCCGTCGAATCCCAACTGAGCTGCCGGTCCTTGAGGTTGTCCTTCAGAAGTTTCCAGTCGCGCTCACCAACACCGCGGATCTCCACTTTGAACAGCAGGTCGTCGCCGTTCTCATCGGTCGCATGCCAGCGCGCGCCGACGTAGCCCTTGGCATACTGCATGCTTTGCGCGCCCGAGGAGGTCGCAATCGTGGGGGTGGCGGGGCGGCGGCCGGAGGGGGCGAGCGGGGGCAGCGTAATGTTGGTCGTTGGGGTCAGGGTCAGGCTCTGGGGCGGGAAGCGATAGTTGGCCGGAGTCGCTTCGATGATTTCGACGACGGGGGCGACGTTGCGCGGCTTGTAGGCCACTTCGACGCGATGGACCGAGGGCGAGGTTGCCGAGGCGGCCCGGAGGGTCACCCTGTATTGCAGGAAGCGGGCCGGCGGGGAGGCGATGCGGCCACCGTCGGAGTTGAGCGCGACGGGCGCCCAGGAGCTCCAGTTCTTCTGCGGCCGGTCGAGGTTGCCGCTGCGGGTTTCGAAGGTGAGTTTGCCGTTGGCAGGGTTGCCCTTCCAGGAGAGGCGGCCCCACTGGGTGAAGCCGGAGGCGTCGAGGACGTCGCTTTCGAGCGATCCTTCGGTCTCCAGGCCGGGCCCGATGCGGAAGACTTTTCCGATGTTGCCGGTTACGGCGTAGACGGCGCCGCTGCGGGCGGAGGCGAGCGCGGTGACCTGGGTGGGGGCGGCGTTGAGGAGAAGGGTTGAGAGCACGTCGGAGTCGAGGCGGTAGATGTTGCCCTGGTTGCCGGTGCCGAGGACGGGGAGGCCGTCGCGATCGAAGCCGATGGAATAGACGATGTCCTGGGCGTGGTTCCAGACGCGGCGGGGGTAGCCGTCAGGGCTGATGCGGTAGACCTCGGAGCCGCCGGTGAGGCCTGGGGCCTGCGGGGCGAAGGTGGGGGGCGGGGCGCCGGCGGGGCGCTGCTGTCCCTGCTGTTGCTGGCCGGAGGGCGCGGGTCCGTTGGGCGGCGCCTGCGGCGGAGCGGGTACGGCGGAGGGCGGAGGGATGGGGGGAGCGGCGGCGGGCTTGGTTCCGACCGCGGCGGCGTAGATGGAGCCGTCGCGCGCGACGGCCACGGCGGTGACCTCGCGGCGCTTGGCCTGATAGAGGACGAAGCCCTCGCCCGAGGGCGCGACCCGGAGGATGAGGCCGCCGGGCTCGGTGCCGACGATGATGTTGTCCTGGGCGTCGATGGCGAGCGAGCGGGCGTGGGTCTCGTCGGTGCTGAAGAATTTCGAGCCGGTTCCGTCGGGCTTGATGCGGAAGATTTCGCCGCGGTCGCCGGTGGCGGCGAACAGGTCGCCTTTACTGTCGAAGGCCATGGCCCAGATGTATTTTGCCTGGGGGTCGAAGAAGACTTCGGCCTTGCCCTCGGCGGCGATGCGGTAGATTTTGCCGTCGGGTGAAGTGGCGGCGTAGACGCGGTCGCGGGAGTCGATGGCGATGGCGTGGACTTCGAAGCCGTCGAGTTGGGCGAGCTCGCGGGGTTTGCCGGCGGGATCGATCACAACGAGCCTGGCTCCGCCGCCGCCCGGGCCTCCGCCGCCGACGTAGACGTTGCCTTTGGAGTCTTCCGCGACGGTCCAGAGGTAGGGGACCGAGGAGTCGTACAGCTCAGTGAAAACCGGCGCGAGCATGAGGCGTCCGTCGCTGCGGATGGAGAGCTTGTTGAGCGAGCCCTTGGCGAACTCCTCCTGGGTGGCCTGCTGCCAGGTCTGGGTTTCGACAGCGTGCAACGAAACCGCCGACGCCGCCAGGGCGGCAAAGAGGGAGACTGACTTCAGCATTTGTTTATTTATTTCACCGTAATTTTGAGCGAGTAGCTGCCATTGATGACGAAGTCGAACGGGATCGTCATCTGCTCCCGGGCCGTTTCGGCGGAGGCGACCAGCGGACGGCTGGCGGAGCGTCCCGCCTGCATCACGTTGAGAACCGATGCGGGCAGGCTGGGCATCGTTTTGTCTTCGTAGTAGACCGTCGGGCGCGCCTGCACGAGGGAGACGTAGAGCTGGTTGTTGCTGCGCTCCTGGTTGATGAGGGAGACGGTCTGGGGCAGGTCGATGTAGCGATTCATCATGCCGGCGGCGCTCTGGATGCGGTTGAGGGTGTCGGCGTCGCTCAGCAGGATGCGGTGGTCGCCCTTGGGCAGATCCGAAGGGAGCGTGATGGTGAATTCGCGCTCGATGCGTTCGCCGCGGTAGGGGCGTAGGAAGACCTTGACGGGCACGTCGGCGCCGGCTTCGACCTCGCTGGAAGCGGTCCAGGCGGTCTCGATGCCGGCGACGCGGCGCTCGGGGATGAGGTCGATGGTGGCGTTGACGCTGCGGAGGCGCGGCGTCTTGACGGCATTGAGGAAAAGGCGGTTGAACTTGTCGCCCCACCAGCCGGCCAGGAGCATCGGCGCGGGGACGGGCATCTCGCCGGGGGCAAGCATGGTGGAGAGCGAGAGGCTGTCGTGGCCTTCCAGTTCGACTTCGCCGCTGAGCCTGTAGGTGGCTTCGTCGGCGAAGTCATTCAGGCCGGAGATGGAGTTGAACAGCGTCACCATCATGAGGTAGGGGGTCCACTTCTGGTGGACGAAGACGTTGAAGGTCAGTTGCTTTTCTTTGAGGAGCAAGTTGTTGGAGTCGGCGAAGGTCCGGACCGTGACATTGACCGGGATCATGTCGGCGGAGGCGCCGAGTTCGCCCATGATGCCGCTGTGGCGGTCCTGCTTGAGGGCGCCGACGACCTCGGTGGCGTTGGCGAATTTGTTGGGCTGGAACTGCGAGGACAGGACCATCAGGACCTCGCCCTTGCTCATCGGCATGCTGACGGGGCCGAGGTTGAAGAACGGGTGGCCGAAGGCGAGGACGCGCTTGCCATCGTTGTAGGTGACGGTGCCGAGTCCGGTGATGTTCATGTCGCCCGAGACGAGGACTCCGGCGACGGAATCGCCGGGCTGGAGGGCATCCTGCCAGCCTTGGGCGGGGGCGGGTCCGCGGAGGTTGCCGCCGGCGCCGCCCTGGACGGCGGTGACGCCCATCTGGTGGAAGAGCGGTCCGAACTCCTTGAGGACGCTGTCATGGAAACCGGAGAAGGTGAGGGGCGTTTCGATCGGGGTCATGATGGCCTGGGGCGGGATGCTCGCGTTGCGGCCGGCGGCCATGACCTGCTGGAGGAGGTCGCCGGGAACGGCGAGGCTGTTCCGCGCGGCGGGCTGGTCGGGGACCTTGGCGTCGGCGGGGCGGGTAGTGTCGAAGTCGTTGATTTCGAGCATCAGCTCGATGGGGGTGATGCCGCAGATGGCGTCGGGGGAGAAGACGCTCATCCGGAGGGCGACGGCGCCGATGAGTTTGCCGTCGATATAGACGGGGCTTCCGCTCATGCCGCCCGCGACATTAGTTCGCTGGGCCTTGCCGCCCATTTTGGCGATGATGATGTCTTGCTGCGGGCCCCAGGCGTTCTTCCAGAGGCCGATGATTTCGACGGGGATGGGTTCGGGCTCGGTGCCAGTGAACACGGTCCAGGCGGTTCCCTGCATGCCGGGCTTCAACTCCGAGGACTTCATGATCGGGGCCTTGCCGGCCTTGGGCCGAGTCGGCTCGGAGGCGCCGGCGGAAACGGGGAGGGTGACTGCCGCGACGAAAAGCAGCGCGGCGAGACGGTTAGTCATTGGACCTTCTTCCTTCGAAAGGCGATCGGGCCGCTGATCTCCGGAGAGATCTGCATTGCACTTTCATTATCCTTCATATTTTTACATCGCGACAATCTGATCAGCGGCGTGGGGATGGTGAACGGGGAGAGCTGCAGGGCGTGGCGCAGGTCCGGGCGGATGGTCGTGGCGGGGGGCGTCGGCACGATGGGGAGGGTCGCCCTATTAGTGCCTGTCCATAAAAACTACTTGACACCACAGCGCTAAGATTTTATATTGATAGTGTAATTAGATCTTGATTGGGAGGTTCAAGTACCGATGGCGTTGATGAAGTACCCCTTCGATATCGAGGAGTTCCCGGCCGGGATGAGGCTGTTACAGGACACGATGAACCGTCTGCTCAGCGAGCCGGCCGCCAGGCCGTGGGCGCCGGCCGTGGATGTTCTGGAGACGGAGAACGAGCTTCTGCTCAAGGCCGATATTCCGGACGTCGAGCTCAAGGACATCGACATTCGGCTTGAGAACGGCACGCTGACCCTGAAGGGGGAGCGGAAGTTCGAGCGCGACGGACAGCATAAGGGCTATCACCGGATCGAGCGGAGCTACGGATCCTTTGTCCGCTACTTCAGCCTGCCGGAGACCGTGGATGCCGACAAGGTCCGGGCCGAGTACAAGAACGGGGTCCTGACGGTGACGCTTCCGAAGAAGGAAGTCGCCAAGCCCCGCAGTGTGAAAGTGGAAGTTCAGCAGTAGCGCTCCGTTGGGGTGGCCGAAGCGGCCGCCCCACTCCTGTTGTTTCTGCATGCCCTCGAGTAAACTTATGCAAAAATATAAGAGATAGTGAGACGGCGATGAATACGATTAAGACAGCACTTCTCCTTGGCTTGATGAGTGGTCTGCTGCTTTTGGGCGGCGAGTACTTCGGCGGTCGCGAGGGCCTGTACATCGGGATGATGCTGGCGGTCGGAATGAATTTTTTCAGCTACTTCTTTTCCGACAAGATCGCGCTGGCGATGTACAAAGCGCAGCCGGTGAGCGAGACCGAGAATGCGAATATCTACAAGCGCATCTTCCCGATGACGCAGAATCTGTGCGAGCGGATGGGTATTCCGGTTCCGAAGCTCTGGGTGATTCCGGACAACTCGCCGAACGCCTTCGCCACGGGGCGCAACCCGAAGCATGCCTCGATGGCGGTGACGGTAGGCCTGCTGCAGTTGATGCGGGATGACGAGTTAGAGGGTGTAGTCGCGCACGAGCTCGGGCACATTCGAAACCGGGACATTCTGATCAGCTCGATTGCGGCGACGATCGCGGCCGCCATCACGATGCTGGCCCGCATGGCCTTCTTTTTTGGGGGCCGGCGGGATGGGCATGGCGGCGGCGGCATGGCGGGCGGGATCTTTATGTTGTTCCTGGCTCCGATTGCGGCGATGCTGATCCAGATGGCGATCTCGCGGACGCGGGAGTTTGCGGCCGATGCGACGGCGGCAAGGTTTACGCGCAATCCTGAGGGGCTGGCGTCGGCGCTGGAGCGGCTGGAGGGATGGTCCAAGCGTGTGCCGCTGGATGCTTCTCCGGCGACGGCGCACATGTTCATCATCAAGCCGTTCTCGGGCGAAGCGATGATGAAGCTGTTCTCGACGCACCCGCCGACCCAGGAGCGGATCGCCCGGCTGCGTGCGATGCGCTAAGGCGGCTTTCGGCCCTCGTAGGACAATTGAATTCTCGATGACGGCTCAGCACCCAAGGCTGGGCCGTTTTCGTTTGTAGACCGATGCAAAGCTTGAATCCAGCAGAAGTCCGGGTCAGCCGCAAGGGCGCCGACCGGGTCACCCTGGGGCACCCGTGGATTTTTCGCAGCGACGTCGCCGATAGCGGCGCGGCGGCGCCTGGGGATGTAGTGAAAGTGCTGGACTGGCGGGGGCGTCCGCTGGGGATGGCCCATTACAGCGCAGCCTCGCAGATTGCGCTCCGGATGCTGACGCGGCGCGTGGAGGAGGTCGGGCGGGAGTTCTTTCGGGAGCGCCTGCGGACGGCGATCGCCTTTCGCGAGCGTGTGGTCAGGGAGAGCGAGGCGTACCGGCTGGTGCATGCCGAGGGCGACCTGCTGGCGGGCCTGGTGGTGGACCGGTACGGCGAGTACCTGGCGATCCAGACGCTCGATCAGGGGATGGACCGTGCGAAGGGCTTGCTTGTCGATTTGCTGCAGGAGTTGGTCAGGCCGAGGGGGATCGCGGTGCGCAACGATGTGGCTTCGCGGACCCGCGAGGCGCTGCCGCTTGAGAAGGGCGTGCTGTGGGGCGAGGTTCCGGAGCGGGTTTCGTATCGGATGAACGGGTTTCGCTTCGAGACCGATCTGCTTGGCGGGCAGAAGACGGGCGTCTTTCTGGACCAGCGGGAGAACTACCTGGCGGCGGCGCGGTATGCGCATGGGCGGGCGCTGGACTGTTTTACGTCGACGGGTGGGTTTGCACTGCACCTGGCGGCGCGGTGCGAATCGGTGGAAGCGGTGGACAGCTCGATGGATGCGCTACAGACGGCCGATGCGAATCGCGAGGCGAACGGGATCGCCAATGTCGAGTTTACCGAGGCGAATGTCTTCGACCTGCTGGCGGGGTATGACGCAGCGGGGCGGCGGTTCTCGACGATCGTGCTGGACCCGCCGGCGTTCGCCAAGTCGCGGACGAGCCTGGACGCGGCGGCGCGCGGATACAAGGAGATCAACCTGCGGGCGCTTCGGATGCTCGATTCGGGCGGCGTGCTGGTGACCTGCTCCTGCTCGTATCACGTCAGCGAGGCGATGCTGCTGGAGCTGGTGGCGGCGGCCTCGCTCGATGCGCGCCGGACGCTGCGCGTGATCGAGCGCCGGACGCAGTCGCAGGACCATCCGATCCTTTTGACGACGCCGGAGACGCACTATCTGAAGTGCGTAATTTTCGAAGTGGTTTAGCCTCCGTTAGAGAAGACCGACTCCAGGATCGCCTTTGTCCCAGACGGGCCGCGCAGTACGAGTTCCATCTCCTCAGCCGAACCGGCGAGTTCGAGGTGAAAAACGAGGAACGGACAGCATAGCCGCTCCATGCGGATCCATTCAGCGACGTCGGCCAGTGAGATGGATTTTTCCATGAGCCGGAACGCATACCCGTCAGGGAGTTCGCGGCGAGCACGGGTTGCGAGCCGAAGCTTCGTCAGCAGTTCGCGGTAGCGAGGGCGCTCGGCTGCGGTAATTGCGTTGGCGTTGCAGGCGAGGACAGGCCGTCCGGCGCCGGTCTCCGGTCCACGCAGACAGGCCAGCAGACCAGTCAGAGATGCTGCTATGTTCATGTGTCGAGGGTAAGCCTTGAAGTCAACTTCAAGTCAAGCGGATTCGGGTGGCATGATGACTATCGGCCAGCTTGCCGGCGAAAGCGGATTACCTGCATCCACGATTCGCTATTGGGAACGAGTGGGCGTGCTGCCGGCGCCGATCCGCATGAGCGGACAACGCCGGTATGCGCGCGACGTGCTCCACCGGCTGGCGGTGCTCCGGCTCGCGCAGGCGTGCGGATTTCGATTGAGCGAAATTCGCGAACTCGTCGGGCGGTTCCGCAACGATCTTGCGCCGTCGAACCGGTGGCGTGAACTGGCCCGGCAGAAGCGAATCGAAATCGATGAGCAAATCGCGAAGCTGCAGGCGATGCAGCAGATTGTAACGAGTGTGATGGGTTGCAAATGCGTGGACTGGAACGAGTGCGGGAGCTTGGCTGCCTCCGTTCTGAAAAGGGGACAGCCATGACCTCCCTGGGGTGGTAGGTGCTTGCGGCCACGGGTGAAATCGCCGGCTGTTTCGCCTTCTGGGCGTGGCTGCGGCTGCATAAGAGTCCGCTCTGGCTCGTTCCCGGGCTTATCGCGCTGATCATTTTCGCTGCGGCCCTCACGCGCATCGATGCCGCCAACGCCGGACGCGCTTACGCGGCCTACGGCGGAATTTACATTATGTCTTCGTTGTTTTGGCTGTGGGCCGTCGAGGACGTGCGCCCGGACCGGAGGGACCTTCTCGGCGCAACGATCTGCCTTGCCGGCGCTTCCGTCATTCTCTTTGGCCCCCGCGTTTCCTAACTTCCGGGCTTCTCGCGTGTATCGGCTGGGGGTTCCGAACATCTCCTTGCTTAAAGAGATTCTCTGCGATATGGTTATGCTGTGACTATGGTCGTAACGGCCATTTTCGGATCTGAAATTCCTCAACTGGAGCCCCCTGTCCAGTGGAGTCAGATCTCTATCCATCGGGAGGATTTCGCTCAATGCAATTCGTTCCTGAAGTTTTCGGTTTCTACCTGCAAGCCCAGCCGGCTGCCGCGGACGGCGCAGGAGGAGGGTATCTTCTCCTGGTCGCCGCGATCAGCATTCTCTCCCTGGTGACCGCAGTACTTTTCTCCAACTACGTGATCAGCCAGGAGACCGGCACCGCCGAGATGCAAAAGATTTCGAATGCCATCAAGGCCGGGGCGGAAGCGTTTCTGCGGCGTCAGAACCGGACAATTATCATCCTTTCAGCCCTGCTGGCCGTACTGATCTACGTCGGCTACTTTTTCGGAGCGGAAGATGCCACGCTGGCAATGCGGATGACGGTGTCATTCGTGTTGGGCGCGGCCTGCTCGCTAGCCGCGGGCTTCAGCGGCATGTGGGTTTCGATCCGTACCAACATCCGCGTGGCTTCGGCCGCCCGTACGAGCCTGAACAAGGCCCTGCAGATTGCGCTGCGAGGCGGCGCGGTGACGGGGCTGAGCGTGGTTTCGCTGTCGCTGCTGGGCGTGGGCGCGCTGTTCTGGATTTTCGACGGACTGGCGCATCCGGATCACGTGCCGCACCAGATTGTCGCGTTCGGATTCGGCGCCAGTTTCGTCGCGCTGTTTGCGCAGTTGGGCGGGGGCATCTATACGAAAGCCGCCGACGTCGGCGCCGACCTGGTCGGTAAGGTCGAGGCCGGCATCCCGGAAGACGATCCCCGCAACCCGGCGGTCATTGCCGACCTGGTGGGCGACAACGTCGGCGACTGCGCGGGCCGCGGTGCGGACCTGTTCGAGTCGACGGCGGCGGAAAACATCGGCGCCATGATCCTCGGGATCGCACTGTTTCCGGTCTTTGGCATTTACGGAGTCCTGTTCCCGCTGGTCGCGCGCGCCTTCGGCCTGATCGCTTCCATCGCGGGCGTTCTGGTGGTCAAGTGCGGCGAAGACGAAGACCCGATGAAGGCGCTGAACCGAGGCTATTACGTCACGACGCTGCTGGCGATCGGAGGCTTCTATCTGGCGGTCGAATTACTGCTCGGCGGGAACATGCGTTTGTTTCTGGCCGGCGTGCTCGGGATTGCGACAAGCTTCCTGTTCGTCTACATCACCCAGTATTACACCGAGTACAAGTACAGGCCGGTGTTAAGTATCGCCGAGAGTGCGAAGACCGGGTCGGCCACGACGATCATCACCGGCTTTGCCGTGGGCCTGGAGTGCACGGCGGCGCCGGTCATCGTGATCTCGGCTGCGATCATGGGCTCCTACTACCTGGGCACAACTTCGGGACTGCCGGTATCGGCCGCGGCGGCGGGTCTCTACGGCACGGCGATCGCGACGATGGGGATGCTCTCGACGGCTGCTTATATTTTGGCCATGGATACGTTCGGGCCTATTACGGATAATGCGGGCGGCATTATCGAGATGTCGAAGCAGCCCGAGGAGATCCGGCAGCGCACCGACCGTCTGGATTCGGTGGGCAACACGACCAAGGCCCTGACGAAGGGCTATGCGATCGGCAGCGCGGCTCTGGCGGCCTTCCTGCTGTTCTCCGCCTACATCGATGCCGTCAAGCTCCTGCTCGGCTGGCCGCCGGAGCGGGCCTTCGTGGTGGACATCGGCTATGTGCCGGTCTTCACGGGGGCGCTGCTAGGCGCTATGCTCGTGTACCTGTTCAGCGCGCTGGCGATTCAGGCCGTGGGCCGGGCCGCCCAGACCGTGATCCAGGAGGTCCGGCGGCAGTTCAAGGAGAACAAGGGCATTATGGCCGGTACGTCGGATCCCGACTACGGGACGTGCGTCGACATCGTGACCAAGGGAGCGCTGAAAGCGATGGTGCTGCCGGGAATTCTTCCGGTGGCCGGTCCGGTCCTGGTGGGCCTGGTGTTCCGGAACTTCGCGGCCGAGCCGGGCGGACCGCCGGTAGGAGCGGCCGCGGTAGCGGCGTTCCTGATGGTGGGGACGATCTCCGGCATCCTGCTTGCAACGATGATGAACAACGGCGGCGGCGCCTGGGACAACGCCAAGAAGTACATCGAGACGGGCGCCTTCGGCGGCAAGGGATCGGAGGCCCACAAGGCCACCGTCGTCGGCGACACCGTTGGCGATCCCTTCAAGGATACGGCCGGCCCCTCGCTGCACGTGCTCATCAAGCTGCTCAGCACGATCACGCTGGTAGCGGCTCCGCTGTTTATCTGATCAGGCCGTTGATCTCGCGTACGGACCGGAAGTCGAACTTCGGCTTCCGGTCATACGTGAGGAGTCCGTTGATTTCCTGCTCGACGTCCACAAGCTGGGTATAACAGAGCCCGGCGATTCCCGGAATCTTTTCAATCGCTTCGTAGAGGCCGCGTATGCGGCGGAGGGCGGCTTCGGCGGTCGGCTCGATACCGGAGTAGCCCCAGGAGTCCGGCGGGATCGGGTTGCCCGGCGGGTTGAACGCGATGCCGCCGAATTCGGAGAGATAGACAGGGCTGCCGTTGTAGTTGCAGCCAGGCGCCAGCACAGGGGTGGCGAAGGCGGGAATGGGCACGCCGGGTTTGCCGACTTCCTTGAAACGTTCGTAGAAGAGTTCGCCGGTGCGGGTGTAGTCGTGAATGGCGAACAGGTCGGTCATCTCGGTGTGCTCCCAGCCGTCGTTGTCGATGACGAGGCGGCTGGAGTCGATGCTGTGAGTCAGGGCGTACATGGCGCGGAGGTGGTTCCGCTGCCTGGGGTCGCGCAGGTTGGGGACGCCCCAGCTTTCGTTGATCGGGACCCAGATGATGATCGACGGGTGGTTGAAGTCGCGTTCGACGGCCTCGATCCATTCGGCGGTGATGCGGCGGACGTAGTGCTCGTCGAACAGGTATGCATTGGGCATCTCGGCCGAGACGAGCAGGCCGAGGCGGTCGGCCCAGTATAGGAAGCGTGGGTCTTCAATCTTCTGGTGCTTGCGGACGCCGTTGAAGCCCATCTCCAGAGCTGCGCGGATGTCGAATTGAATCGCCTCGTCCGAAGGGGGAGTCATGTTGGTTTCGGGCCAGTAGCCCTGGTCGAGCACGAACTTGAGAAAAATCGGCCTGCCGTTCAGCATGACCCGGTTGTCCTGGACGGAGATGGTCCGGAAACCGAAGTAGGAACTGACGCGGTCGAGCACTTCGCCGTTGTCGTCCTTGAGCTCGAAGGTGACGTCGTAGAGGTGGGGCGCATCGGGCGACCAGAGCCTGGGGTGGCGGACGTGGGCCGAGGCGACGACCTGGCTGTCGAGCGCACGGCTCATGCTGGTGGCGAGAATCCGGCCTTCGTGGCGGATGGTGGCCGTAAACTCGAGATCGGATTGAGACCGCGCGATGGCAGCCTCGAAAGTTACGAGCCCGGAGGTGTGCGGGATGATCCGCACCTTATCGAACCAACTCTCGCCGACGGCCTCCAGCCAGACGGTTTGCCAGATGCCGGAGGTGCGAGCATAGAAGATCCCGCGGGACTCGAGCTCCCAGTGCTGTTTGCCGCGAGGAATGTACTGGTCGGGCGGGTCCTCGGCGCGGACGACGAGGACGTTGTCGCCGGGCCTCAGGAAGCGGGTGATATCGAAGCGGAAGGGCGTGTGGCCCCCCTCGTGCTGCCCGGCGCACTGGCCGT
The DNA here is from genome assembly GCA_046289265.1 of Bryobacteraceae bacterium. Taxonomy (GTDB): domain Bacteria; phylum Acidobacteriota; class Terriglobia; order Bryobacterales; family Bryobacteraceae; genus JBKBWD01. Next base: position 12,947 of record JBKBWD010000052.1, read on the forward strand.
TGACCCAGACGGCCGCGCGATAGTCGACGGCGCCGAAATGCAGCAGCATGCGCCGGCCGGCCCAGTCTTCGGGGATCCGGAAGGAACGCCGATACCAGGTCTGCGGATGGAACCCGGTGTCGCCGATGCCGCTCTGCGGGCTTTCGAAACAGAAGGGGACCACGATCCGGCGCGAGAAGGGAGGGCATCGGACGGCCCATCCCTGTTCCAGGCCGATATCGGCATCGTCGAATTCAAACTCCCAGACACCGTTCAGATTCAACCAGTTTTCGCGCTGGAACTGCGGTTGGGGGTGTTCCGGGCGGGGGACTTCCTGACTGCTAGACATACATTTCGGTGCGGGCCGATACGCACATTATATCGGCTTGGAGGGCCTTTTTCAGAGTTGCAGATCTGAGTACCTGAATCAGCCCGATTGCTCCCGGGCGTGCAGCTCCTCAAGCACCAGTTCCGCGGCCTTCTGGCTGGCGGCCTTTTTCGAAGACCCTTCGGCCTGACGTGCGACCTCCTGGCCGATCCGGGCTTCGACGGTGAAGGTTTTGGCGTGCGCCGGACCGGACTCCTTCACGATGACGTAGCGCGGCGCGGGAAGTTTCAAGGATTGCGCGAGCTCCTGGAGGGCGCTCTTGAAATCGGACTGTTCGCCCGCGGCCGAGATCTCATAGCCGTCGAAGAGATGGCGGGTGACAAAGGCCGCGGCCTGCTGCATGCCGCCGTCGAGATAGATGGCCGCGATGATGGCTTCGACGGCGTTGGCGAGGAGGCCCTTTTTCATGCGCCCGCCGGTCACCTCCTCGCTGCGGCCGAGCAAGAGGTAGTCACCGAGGCTGAGGCGCTGGGCCGCGCGATAGAGGTGCGCGGAGCTGACCAGGTGGGCCTTGAGTTTGGTGAGCCGGCCCTCGGAGTAGCGGGGGTGGCGCAGCAGAAGGATTTCGCTGGCGATGAAGCCGAGGATGGCGTCTCCGAGAAACTCGAGCTGCTCGTTGTCGAACGAGACGACGGTTTCGGGAGGGTAGATCTCGAAGGCTCTGGACTTGTGGGTGAGAGCGCGGATCAGCAAGTCCCGGTCGCGAAAGGCATAGCCGAGTGCGGCCTCGAGAGCTTGCAGATCCGCGGGCATCCTCTACGGCGACGGAGGGCTACTGGCCGGCCTTGGCAGCCATCGCCTTCTTCCGCTCTTCCTCAGCAAGCTGCTGAATTTGTGGATGCACGTTGTCGAGTCCGTTCAGCTTGTCGAGCATTGAGATCGCCAGATCGTGTTTGCCGGCCAGGTTATAGGCGGCGCCCAGGCGGAAGTAGAGCGTCGGATCCTGCTGGCTGGCCTTCTCGATGGCGAGCTGGAAGGCGTTGATGGCGGCGTCGGGCTGCTTGCGGGCGATGGCGACCATCCCCAGCGTTTCGTGGGCCTCGGCGATGGCGTCACCGCGCACCTGCTCCCACTGATCGTCAGTGATGTCGGGGCGGGGCTTGGGCGCCACTTTGGCGAGCTCCTCGGCCTGTTTGGCTAGCTTCTCGGCGCGGCCGAGCTTCTCTTCCTTGTCGAGGTCGAACTCCCGCGTCCGCTGGGCGACCGCCTTGGCGATCATGAGCATCGAATCATAGTTTTTCGGGTCGGCCTCAAGGGTTTTCTCGGCGAAGATGATCATGTTCTCCGCGTCGTTCTTCTCGCGGTATGACATGGCCGCGATCTGCAGCGCGATGGCCTTGAACTCGGTGTCGGCGAACTTCAGGATGAGCTCGTTGGCAGCCTTGATGCGGCTGTCGGGGTCCTGGGCGTTGAACATAGCCATCAGGGCCTCGATCTCCTTCTGCGATTTCGGCTGGGGCTGCTTGGCGACCGGAATCTGCGCGCACAGGAAACCTACGCCGCACACCAGCCCGAGGATTGCCTTGTAAATCGAATGCGTTTTCATCTCTTCTCCTTTTTGCTGACTGGTCCTGTCATTTTTGAGATCCCAGTCCCTTTTGGGCGGCCGCAATCGCCGCCTCGGTGGCGCCTTCCACGGCGAGCGCCGCGCGATAATGTTCGACCGCATCCTCACGCAGTCCCGCCGCTTCGGAGAGCCTTGCGAGGTAGATGTGGCACCAGGCCCGGTCGGCCGGCTCGGGAGCCAGTTCCAGGGTTCGCTGGAAGAGCTTTTCGGCCAGTTCCGGATCCCGCTGCAGCGCAGCGATCCGTGCCAAACCATAATACGACTTTGCGTGCAGCGGCTTCTCGTCGGTCATCTGGAGAACCCGCAAGTAGGCCTCGCGCGCCCGGTCGAGCTCGCGGCCTGCATAGAGCTGCTCGGCCTGGTCGAGAATTTTGGCGGCGCCAGTGAGGGCGGGCCTGGGGGGCTCGGGCGCGGTTCTGGCTTTTCGGACGGTACGGGTCTCGGCGAACTCGATGCTATCGAGCCGCCGCTCCTCTTTGCGCAGATCGACGGACTGGATGAGCTCCGGATAATAGAGCCGCATCGCCTGCTCCTGCTTTTCGTACACGGGCAACTGCTCGGCGAAGTGGGGCGCGAGCACGAAGCCTTCCTTAAGAGCCTGGTCGACCAGTGCCGCGCGCTGGGCCGGGGGGGCCAGGCGGCTCTCGATGACCTTGATGAGCGACTCGGTCGCGAGCAGCAGGAAGTCGTTTTTGTAGTAGTCCTCGAGGAACGGCGCCGCACCGGCGTAATCGCCGACCCCGCGCTTTTTGTCCCACTCCTCGCTGTACTTGGTGGCCATCGGGTCAAGCAGATAGTGGAGATAGGCGTGGCGGATATCGTGGGTCTGGGGTTCGACCGAGGGAGTGACGACGACGAAGTAGTCGTCGGCGTAGCTGCGCGTATGGATCTGGTTGGGCGCGCCGAGCAGGTCGATGTAGATCTGAAAACGCCGTCCGAGGTATCCGCCGCTGAGGTGGCGCAGATAGGCGTTTACCTCCATGACCGCGCGGGTCACCGGCTCCTGGTAGCGGGCGAGGACCTCCTCGAAAGCGGGCTGGCAGCGCTCCCAGAGTTCGTCGATATCGGCCTCCCGGTGGAACCGCGTCATGATGTACTCGAACCCTTCGAGCGGGACGACATCGGGGGGGATCTCGTGCTTTCTGAAGCGATATTCGAAATCGGGCGGACCTTTGACCGAGAGGGCGAAGGAGACGTACTGGCTCAGCTCGGCGGCCGGATCATTCTTGCGATGGCGCTGCCGGAATCGCTTCAGATCGGCGACGGAGGCCAGGTTGCGTGCGTTCAGATGGTCGCGCACGGCCTTGCGGAGCGGGTGATTCGCCGCCGAGTCGATATCGGCGTCATAGCCGGCTGCATTGAGGGCCGCAAAGACGCTGAACAGCGTCGGACTGATGTCGAGCTGGTTCTGGTCCTGCGCGAGGGTATGCCCGGCGCAGGCAAATCCGAGAAGCAATACGAGGATGGCTCTCAACAACTACCCGCCTTCAGACGCTGGGCCGAAACCATGCAGCGGCCGCGTTCGAATGATTCTTTTTCAGCATAGCTCACTTCCCGAAGCTCTTACTGTACGAGCCGCTTCAGCCGGATGAGCGCCTCGGCGGCGGCGGTGTATTCGGGTTCGATGTCGAGGGCGTGCTCGAAACACTCGGCGGCCTTTTTGTAGCACTCCTTTCCGGCGTAGGCGCGGCCGAGGTTGTACCAGGGATAGTGGCGGGACTCGTAGCGGGTGCTGACGGCGGCCTTTTCGAGCCACGGGATGGCTTCGTCGAGCTTGCCCTGTTCGATCAGGTAGGCGCCGATGTCGTTGTACGGGTTTCCGAAGCCCGGGTCAACCTCGATCGCCTTCTTGCATTCCTCGATCGCCTCCTGGAGCTTGCCCTGGAAGCGATAGGTCCAGCCGAGGAAGGTGTAGGCCTCGGCGGTTGGAAAGACCTCGATGGACTTCTTGTACAGGCTCACGGCGAGTTCGAGCTCGCCCTGCATCTGGAGCTGATAGGCCTTCTGAAAGAGGTCGATCGCAAGGTCCAGCCTCGGGTCGGACATGGATCAGTTGTATACCGAACGGGCCGGGGCGGGCAAGAGGCGCGCCGGTTGCGGATCGAGTCACCTTCAGAGCGGATCCGCGCATACAATGGTTCAGATGATTCCCAAGGTGCGAAAGGCAGTCTTCCCCGCGGCCGGGTTAGGCACACGCTTTCTGCCGGCGACCAAGGCCCAACCTAAAGAGATGCTTCCCCTGGTGGACAAGCCGCTGATCCAATACGGCGTCGAAGAGGCGATCCACAGCGGCGTGCAGAACATCATCATCGTGACGGGACGCGGCAAGACGGCGATCGAGGATCATTTCGACGTCAGCTTCGAGCTGGAGCACATGCTCGAGTCGCGCAATAAGAAAGACCTGCTGGCGACGGTGCGCGCGGTTTCGGACATGATCGACGTCGCCTACGTGCGCCAGAAGGAGGCGCTCGGGCTGGGGCACGCGGTTCTGCGGGCCAAGGAGCTGGTCGCCAATGAACCGTTTGCGGTGGTACTCTCCGACGACGTAATCGAGGCCGAAATTCCGTGCATGCGGCAGTTGCTGGACGTTTATGAGTTCTATGGCGCCTCGGTGGTGGCCCTGATGGAGGTGCCGAGGGAGTCGATTTCGGCTTACGGCGTGGTGGATGCGGAGCCGGTACCGCACAATGGCGGGCGCGACCGCCTCTTCCGGGTCTGCAACATGGTGGAGAAGCCGAAGCCGGAGGATGCGCCGTCGAATCTGGCGATCATCGGGCGCTACATCCTGACGCCGGAGATCTTCGGCTCGATCGAGTCGATTGAGCCGGGCAAGGGAGGCGAGCTTCAATTGACGGACGGCTTGAAGCACCTGCTTCGGAACCGGCCGATTTACGGTTTGAAGTTTGAGGGGAAGCGCTACGATGCCGGCGATAAGCTTGGATTCCTGAAAGCGACCGTCGAGTTTGCCCTCAGGCGCTACGACCTGGGCGAAGCGTTCCGCGAGTATCTGAAGTCCCTGAAACTTTGATGAGAGGGAGTTGAAATGCGTCGGAGAAGCTTTCTGGCAGCCGCTTCAGCCGCGGCGGCGACGACGGCGGCGAAGCCCGCGATCAACGTCAAGCTCGGCGTCGATCTGTTCAGCCTGCGCGCCCAGGGCTGGGACGCCTTCCAATTTCTGGACTACTGCGCGCGGCAGGGCGCCAGGGTGGTTCATTTCTCCGAGATCCGGTTTCTGGGCGGCCTGGATCACGATCACATGCGGAAGGTGCGGGATGCAGCCGCGCGGCACGGAATCGAGCTGGAGATCGGGATGCGGTCGATCTGCCCGACATCGAAGGCGTTCGACCCGTCGCAAGGAACCGCCGAGGAGCAGTTGACGCGAGTCATCGGGGCGGCAAAGGTGGCGGGCGCGCGGCTGGTGCGCGCGTTTCTGGGCACGTGGCAGGACCGTACCGGGCCGGTCCCAATCGAGGGCCACATCGAAAACGTCGTCAACGTGCTTCGGAACGTCCGGGCGCGCGCCATGGACAACGGCCTGAAGATCGCGATTGAGAACCATGCCGGCGACATGCAGGCGCGCGAGTTGAGGATGCTGATCGAGGAGGCGGGCAAGGACTTCGTCGGGGCCTGCATCGACTCGGGCAATCCGGTCTGGGCGCTTGAGGATCCGCACCTGACGCTCGAAACGCTGGCACCCTACGTCCTGACCAGCCACGTCCGGGACAGCCTGGTCTGGCGTGTGCCGGAGGGGATCGCGGTGCGATGGACGCGGATGGGCGAGGGGAACGTGGATATCGACGGCTGGGTTCGGAAGTTCGGGGAGCTGTGTCCGGGCCGTGCGCTCTCGCTCGAAATTATCGTCATCGGGCCTCGTACGTTCGCGGTGCTGGATCCGAAGTTCTGGGAGGCGTACCGCCGGATGCCGGCCTGGGAGTTCGCGCGGTTTCTGGCGCTGGCGGACCGGGCCCAGACTCCTGCGCCGTTTGAGCCGCCGCCGAAGGAACTCGCCGCTCAGCGCGAGCGGGAGGACCTGGAGGCGAGCGTCGTGCATACGCGCAGGCTGCTGGGGCTGTGAAAATGACGGTTGCGCTTCGGGTGACGCTTATCGCCCCGACTCCCGGAGTGCAGTTCTGCCTGCAAAGCGGCAGGAAGAATCTGATCGCAAAGACGGTCGCAACGGGTGAGGACATCCGGTTCGACCTGGAACTCACGGCGGCCCGAGCAGCCAGGGAGGAAGTGCCCCGATTCTCCGGACCACTGGTGCAGGGCCGGTTTCCGGGACAGTTTGTGTACGTCTGCTCGGGAACGTGCGCCGGGCAGGACGATTCCTGTTGGACCCGGCGGGCCAAGGTTCCGCTGTCCGGAATCCGTTGGGGACTGGTCGAGAAGGCGCAGGGCCAGCCAGGGGCGCGGCTGGAAGCGCGGTTCGCGGGCCAGGCGAAGGACGGCGGACCCGCCTGCGCGACGATCAGGCCGCTCAATGGCGGGTGGCGGTTATGCCATGAGTGACATGAAAGGCCGGGTTGCCCTGGTCACGGGCGCGAGCCGGGGCATCGGGAAAGCGATCGCGCTGCGGTATGCCCGGGAGGGCGCCCAGGTCGCGATTTGCGGGCGGCGGCAGGAGAGCCTCGATGCAGTCGCGGCGGAGGCGGGAGAAGGGCCTGGGGAGATCCTCCCCGTCGCCTGTCACGTCGGGCGGCCCGAGGAGCTGCGGTGCGCCGTCGATGTGGTGCTGGGGCGGTTCGGGCGGATCGACGTGCTGGTGAATAACGCGGCCACCAACATTCAGCAGGGGCCGTGCCTGGAGGCGACCGAGGCGCAGTTCGACAAGATGGTCGAGGTGAATCTCAAGAGCGCTTTCCGGCTGATCGGGCTGGTGGCTCCGGGGATGTGCGAGCGCGGCACGGGTTCGATCCTCAATATCGCGTCCGTGGCGGGTCTGCGGCCGCAGTATGAGAGCCTGCTGTACAGCACGACCAAGGCGGCGCTGCTCATGCTGACGAAATCCTACGCGCTCGAACTCGGTCCCAGGGGGGTGCGTGTGAATGCGATCGCGCCGGGTCTGGTCCGGACCGAACTGAGCGCCTACTTCTGGCGCGATCCGGAGCGTCATGCTCAGTATTTTGGGAAACAGCCGGTTCAGCGAATTGGAACGCCCGAGGAGATTGCCGAATTGGCGTTACTCCTGGCCTCCGAACGTTCGTCCTATATGTCTGGAGCGGTTCTCGTGGCCGACGGGGGCCTGCTGATCTCGTGAGGTGCTCATGCGAGCAATTTACGTTGCCTTCTTATCGGTGGCGCTGGCGGCAACGCCGGCCGCTGCCCAGAGCCTGGTCGCCGAGGTACGGGCGGCGCTGGACCAGGACGATTTCCCACGGGCCGAGAGGCTGGTGGAGAAGAGCCGGCAGGAGGGGGGCATCACGCCGCTGCTGCTGGAGGCGCACTCGTGGCTCGGCCGCGGCGCGCTGGCGGCAAAGGACTATGACCGCGCCGACCGGTTCGCCCGCGAGACCTACCGGTTGTCGCTCGACCAGCTCAAGTCGCGGAAGTTGGATGACGAGCGCCACCTGCCGATCGCGCTGGGAGCGGCGATCGAGGTCCTGGCCCACAGCATGGCAGGCCGGGGCGACCGCAGCGAGGCGGTCCATTTCCTCAACGAGGAGATGGCGAAGTATCGCTCCACCTCGATCCGGACCCGCATCCAGAAGAACATCCACCTGCTGAGCCTGGAGGGGAAGGCGGCGCCCGCGATCGAAACCGGCGAGCACCTGAACCGCGGCCTCTCGTCGCTGGCCTCGCTGAAGGGCAAGCCCGTGCTGCTGTTCTTCTGGGCGCACTGGTGCAGCGACTGCAAATATCAGGCCCCGATCCTGGCGCGGATCGAGCGCGAGTACGGTCCAAACGGCCTCGTGGTCGTAGGGCCGACCCAGCGCTACGGCTACACACGCGGCGGTGCGGATGCCGAACCGGCAGCCGAGGTGCGGTATATCGAAGAGGTCCGCAAGGAGTTTTATTCCGTGCTGCCCCAGATGCCGGTGCCGGTGAGCGAGGAGAACTTCCGGAATTACGGCGTGAGCACGACCCCGACGCTGGTATTGCTCGACCGCGCCGGGATCGTGCGGATGTACAATCCGGGCAAGATGACGTATGAAGCGCTGGAGCCGAGGATCCGGGCGGTTGTGGGCGCGGCGAAGGCCGCTACCTCGGACTGAGCTTGCGGGCCGGGCCGAGCACCACCTCGCGCTCGCCTTTCGCCCAGCTTTCCAGAATCTGCTTTTCGCCGATCCCGGCGACGCGTCCCAAGACGACGTAGGCGGGAAGGGCATGCGGAAGCGAGCGCCAGCCGGCCATTTCGATGAGCGCGTGGAGTGAGCGCTGGCGCAACTGGTCGAGAACGCCGCGGTCGCGGTCCTCGGTAAAGCTGACGAGCGCACGTACGGCCTCGTGCCGATCCTTCCAGTAGAGCGAATTCAACAGTTCGATAAACCAGGTGGGCGTCACGCGGATGCCCTGGCTGCGGTCGCTGAGCCCGAGCACGGCGACCGCATGGAGGGCGCGGATGGCGTTGGTGCGGACGGCCGGGTCGGGGTCCTGCATGGCGTACTGGAGGTCCGGAATCACCATGCGCTTTTTCGGCGAGTAGCCGATGATGTAGGCGGCGATGGCGCGATGCTCGGGGTCTTCGGCGCGGCGAAGGACGCTGGCGAGGATTTCGGTGTTGAGCTCGGCGATTCCGACGAAGCGCTGCTGCTCGACGCGGCAGGCGAGGTTTGAAAGAAGGATGTGGCCCTCGCGGAGGTCTTCCTCGGTGTCGCCGGCGCGCGCGGCCCTGCCGAAGGCGTCCAGGAAACGAGCGTAGGCTTCGAGAATGTGGGAGGGCAGTTCGAGGTCCTCGACCGGCGGCGGGCGAAGCTCATAGTGGTGGCCGCCGCGCTCGTCGATGCCGACGTACAGAATCGCCTTGCCTTCCTCGCAGCAGGCGGCCTCGACGTGGGCGCGGACGACGCCCTCGACCTGTTCGAGGCGCTCCTCCATGTCGCCTTTGGAGGGCGGGAGGCGTTCGCCCTCACGCACGCCGAGGGCGCGGCGGAGTCGTTCCTGTGGGACCTTTCGCAGCCCGTAGAACTCGATGGCGCCAATTTCAGGGACCTGCGCGGCCAGCGGGGCGGCGGCCGTCGCCAGGATCAGGAGCAGAGTCGGGAGTCGCAAGTCGATTAGACGCATGCGGCTCCTCAAACGGCTACGCCTGTTTCTCGGCCAGTTCGCCGATGACCGGCAGCACGACCTTCTGGTGGTTGTAGGTCTTCCACATCATGAACAGCCAGATGGCGAGGACGGCCAGGCTGTAGATCGGGGTGAGGGCGAGCCAGAGCCCGAACGGCAGCAGGGCGATGACCCAGGAACCGATGAATGCGGCCAGGCTCAGGAAGATCGACTGGAAGGCGTGGAACCGCACGTTCCGGTTTTTGCTGTAGGGCTCCAGGACGAGGAAAAGAATTCCTGTGATAAAGCCGAGCAGGTAGGCGAGGGCTCCGGCAACGTTCTCTGACATCCCAGAGCTCTGGACCTCTTGCGGTGGAGGGGCCGAAGTTCCGGTGGTCTCCCCCGCGGTGAATTGTGCTCCGCACCTCGCGCAGAAACGCCCCTCCACCGGAGCGCCGCAATTCGGACAAAACGCCATATTTTCCTCCCGCGTGATGTTGTACGTCGAACCTCAATCTAACGTGACAGCGCATACATTGCAAGCTTATCGGGAGGACAGAAATACCTTAGCGGCCGGCCCGCACGCGGCCCGCTTGCGAGAGGACGCGGTGGGTTCTGCGAAAGAAGCCGTCGGTCATACCGGCGATGTAGTCGCAGACGACGCGGTGGACGGGGCGGACCAGGGCCTGGGCGTCGTAGGGTTCGGGCAGGCGGTCGGGATGGTTGAGAAAGAACTGGAAGAGCTCGGCGATCTCGGCGGCGGCGTGGCGCCGCTCCTGCGCGAGGGCTTCGGAGAGGTAGACATTGCTCCGGAGGAATCGCTTGAGCGCGGCATTGGTCGAGCGGGCCGGTTCGTTCAGGGCAGCCAGGCGGACCGGGTGGGAGCGCACGTCCTCCACCGATCGGACTCCGGCGCGTGCCACCTCCTCGGCGGTACCCTCGATGAGGCCGGAGACCAGCAAGTCGATCAGGCGGCGGAGGGATTCGAGGAAATGGATGCGCGGGGTAGCGCCAGGGAAGTGTGACTCGACCTCGTCGCGGATCGCGGCGTACTGCGGAACGGCTTGGGCGATCTCTTCGATGCCGAAGAAGCCTGCGGAGAAGGCATCGTCCAGGTCGGCGGTGTTGTAAGCGACTTCGTCGGCGAGGTCGATCAACTGGGCTTCGAGCGGCGGGCGGAGGCCGGGGAGATACTCGTCGAGTTCCGGGATCTCGCCGGGAGCGAAGTCGCGGGAGTGCTTGGCCATGCCCTCGCGGACCTCGAATGTGAGGTTCAGGCCGGGGAAGAGGGCGTAGCGCTGCTCAAAGTTCTCGACGATGTGGAGGGCGTGGAGGTTGTGGTCGAAGCGCTCGCCGAAGCGGCGCATTTGCGCGTCCAGCTCGTCTTCGCCGGCGTGGGCGAAGGGGGGATGGCCGATGTCGTGCGCCAAGGCGAGGGCTTCGGTGAAATCCTCTTCGAGCCCGAGGGCCGCGGCGACGGTGCGGGCGATCTGAGAGACTTCTATGGTGTGGGTGAGGCGGTTGCGGAAGTGATCGGAGAGCCCTGCGGTAAAGACCTGGGTCTTGTCTTCGAGGCGGCGGAAGGCGCGGGCGTGAACGATACGGTCGCGATCGCGCTGGAACTCGGAGCGGTAGGGATGCGGCTGCTCCGGGTATCGCCTTCCGCGGAGCCCGCCGGAGGAAAGTCTGAGGTGATGAAGGCCCGGCATGCGAGGCTCGGGGAGGTTCATCGGGAGTCGAGTGAGGGGCCTAGTTGGCCGGGAGCTCACCCAGCACGTTGAGGGCGGCCCGGCTCACGGCGCTGCGCTCGGTCCGGAGCGGCTCGAGCAGTTTTCTCGCCTCGGCCGGGTTGCTGGAGGCAAGCGCCTGAGCCAACGCGATAATGGCCTGCTCCCGTGAAACCAGCATGGTCGGCTTGTCGATGAGCGGCCGAAGCAGCTTCTCCGCGTCGGCAGTCTTGCCTTGGGCGGCGTAGATCTCCGCCAGTGCAAGGGCGCCGAGGGAGGCATAGTCGGCATGGCCGGAGTCGACCACAGTACGGAAGTTGCGCTCGGCCTCGGCCTGATTGCCTTCATCGGCCGCGGCGACGCCCAGCATATACTGGGCGGCGGCAGCCTCTTTGGTGCCCGCGTGATCGGTGATGATCTGATTGAAGGCCTTCTCAGTGGCCGCCTTCTTCTCTTCCTCCGTGGGGAAAGAGAGCATGAACTCGTTCGGGACGGGGCCGACGGCAGCCTGATGGATTCGCATCGCATCGCGCAACTGCTGCTGGCGGGCGAGCTGTTGGCTATGCCGGTACAGGTAGAGCCCGATCAGGGCTACCAGCACCACAAGCCCGATGACCGAGTAGCGAAGCACCGCGGCGCGATGCTCGGCGACGTACTCGACGGTGCTGCCGACGCGCTCGGCGAATCTGTCGGTCTTTAGATCTTTGCGGGTAAACTTGTCCACGGACAACCTCTATGAGAACTAATAGTTTAGCATACCGGAGCATACCGGAGCCCACCGGCTGAGGGGGACCGCGCCGGTCACGTCGAGATGAGATTTTTCTGGATGGCGAACTTGACCAGCCCGGCCACGTCGTGGATATCGAGCTTGCGCATGAGGCTGGCCCGGTAAGTGTCTACGGTCTTGGGGCTGAGGTCCAGGCGCGCCGCGATTTCTTTGGCGCGGATGCCCTCGATCAGGAGAGAGAAGACCTGGTACTCCCGGGCGCTCAGACTCTCCAGAGGCTCGGATTCCGCGCGGCGGCCCCGCTCGGTGATGAACAGTTTTTCGATCTCAAGCGCGGGGGAGACATAGATGGCGCCCTCGAGCACCTGTCCGATGGCGTCCAGCAGATGCCGGGCGGGGCCGGACTTCAGAACGAAGGCGCTGGCGCCGGCGCGGAGCACTTCGAGTACCGTCTTGCGATCGCGGCGCGTGGATAGAGTAACCACCTTGGTCGCCAACCCTTCGCGCTGGACGCGGCGGATGACTTCGAGGCTGTGCAGCCGGGGCAGGTTGAGATCGAGTACGGCGACACTGGGGGCAAGGCTCTCGATCTGCTCGATCGCCGATTGACCGTCTTCCACCTGGGCTAACACCCGGTAACCGGGAATCGTCTCGCAGAGCACGACGATCGACTCCCGAATCAGCGTCAACTCCTCCGCTAAAAGGATCGTGACTTTCTCTGCCATGCCCCTCCGTTGGCCTGCCAGATCAGATGACGACAGATTTTCTCTTGTTATCGAAAAATTAGCAAGGGCGGCGACAGAAAAAATCGCGCCGAGTTCAAGTTCAGTACCGATTTTGTATGCCGCCCCACAAATGGCGCCGGACTTCGCCGGCTCAATTGAAGCTGCGTACGGCGGCGGCTTCGTCGTCGTGGACCTCGAAGACGGTGTAGAGCTTGGTGATCTGCAGAAGGTCCTGCACGCGCTTGCTGAGGTTGAGCAGCTTCAGGCTGCCGCCCCGGCTGGTAACGGTGGTGAAAGCAGAGACCAGTTCCCCGATTCCGGAACTGTCGATGTATGAGACTTCTCCAAGGTTGAGCAGGAGCTTCTTCTGCCCCTTGGCGTTGAGATCTTTAATGGTGTCGCGGAAGGTGCTGGAGCCCTCGCCCAAGGTAATCCGGCCCGCCGCATCGATTACAGTCACGTCGCCCACTTGGCGCGTCGTCATTTTCACGCTCATCAGAAACAATGCCTCCTGAAAATCAGAACTGGTTCAGCTACCGGGACTGAGGTGCTTGACCAAAGTCACCTCGACCCCTGCAGGTTGGAGCCGGCGGACGGAAAACTCGTCCACGAACGCTTGTATCAGCAGAATCCCACGCCCGGACTCGCGCAGAAGATTCTCCGGCGCCAGAGGGTTGGGGAGGGAAGCGGGATCGAAGCCCTCTCCCTGGTCCGAAATACGGATTGTGACGCGGGCGGGCTCGACCGAAACCGCCAGCCGCACCTGCTTGTCCGGGTTGTAGCGATTCCCGTGGACGACGGCATTCACCATCGACTCACGGACGGCCATCCCGAGCTGATGCAACTGCTCCTCCTCTACGCCGGCACGGGTGAGCAGATCGAGAACAAGCTCCTCCGCCCGATCGACGCTTTCGAGGGTTGAAGCCAGGATACGATCAGCGCTCGTAGTCACACCCCGCCCGTGTTCCGCCATGAGTTCCCGCGGCCTTCGCATGGCCAAGTTGAATGGACACAATAAAATAAGCGTGCGGGGAAAGTCAAGCGTAGCGTTGCGCATGGTTGCGCATGGGGCGCGGGAGTGCACAGGTAAACCACGGCGCAGCCGATCCACGCAAGTCTCAAACCGGTTCCCAAAGGCCGCAATTTCCAACGTGAAACTGGCGGGGTCCGCATATTCGTGTTCCTGGCGCCCAACAGATGACCGCCGAAGAAGGGGACGCTCCAAAAGCGGCACTCGATACGTCCGTCTCGCGTCCGACCAATGGCTCGATCGCACCATTGAAATTGTCCGAATCGGAAGCAACGGTGTGGGCCGCGAGGCAGTCATCGTCGGAAGCCTCGATTATGGGTCTGTCTGAATCGGTGTGTGTTGGATAGATGGCGAAACACTGCCCGTCAGTCTGCTGAATCGAGAAGGGGCGGACTCGTCCCCACCCATACGACCGCTCGCCGCCAATCTGCAAACGGTTCAGGGCGCTGCGCCAGTTGAGCGTCGATCCTTCCCGTTCAAAGAAGTAGCCGGTGAGATAGACCTGATCGCCGGACCGGGTGCGCGGCGCAATGTGCTCGACTTCGTGCAAAGCACCTTGCTCCGCAGTGTGGCCATCCTCAAGCGCGGTGCTCGCGAAACTGCTGAGATAGAGCCACTCGAATCCGAGCCCGCTCCCATCCCACGGCCAGAGAGGAACCTTTCCCGGAATGGCTGAGACGAAAAAGTAGGTCCATGCCAGTTCTTCGTGGACCCGTCTACCAATCTCGGCATAGTTCTGACCGCCGGCGTCGCGAGTGATGCGGGCCGTGAGAGCGCCCCAAATCGACCGGCCAGGGACGTAGCGGCGGGTTGTAGCCAGATTCCCTACCCTTTTGTGCCCAACATGAAGCGGGGACAAAAGCTCGAGGACGACCTGATGCGCTTTCCACATCTGCCTACGCCCCAATCTGTTTCTTCAGGCTCTTTGCCGAATGCCTTGCGTAGATCAACGCCTGCTCCCAAGTCTGCTTCACGAGTAGGAGGACGTGCAGATCCGAACAAACGTTCTTGATCACGGAATCGAGAATCTTGCGGAAATCCCCAGATTTTGTCAGGCCTGCGGCGCCGACCGTCTCGGCAAGATCGAGGAGGTTGGTCCGCACGGAGGAAGCTACGATGGAGGTCGGATCCTTCTCATCGTTGATCTTCGAACACAGGAATATGATGGCGGCGTAGGGGCCGTTCTCCTGGATTACGCCGAGCGTCTTCGTAATCAGGTCTTCGGCAGCCTTGACGGCCTGCTTCGTGACGTCCACGTCTTTGATAATCGCCTGCGCGGTCTTTGCCGCCCCTAGATCAAGATCGAGCGCACTCATGCTGCACCCCCTGCGCCCAGGTATGGACCACACGCAGCCTCCCGAACCCGCGCGTGCCCATGCCGCCGACGCCCATGTACTCCATCAACTGCAGACCTGAGGAAACCACGTCCAACGGGCGGCTCCAAGTGACGCCCATTGGGCCGCCGCCGTTGTGCCTGTTGTTTGTCACCGGGAAGTCGGGTTTGTAATCGTCTTCAATCACATCGCACCATAGCCAAGCGCCACGGGGAATGGCCTCGTAGGTGAAAAGCGCCCCCTCCTTCGCCGCACCTGTCTCGGAATCAATGCTCACTGACGTACGCACCTCCAGGTTGCTGTTGACAACCTGCTCGAACATGCGAGGAGTGAGGACGACAACCCGATCCTTGACAGCGGCGAAGGACGGTTGGCCGGCGAGGTTGCCATTTGAAATCGTTGTTAGCACAGGCCTCTCAAACAGCAGCCACGAAAGATTGATACTTCGGTCCCAGGGGAATGTGGCCGTGGGCCGCTCATCTCCCGGTGGGCGTTGCGAAACCGAAAAGCCAGCCTCCTCCAGCAGTTCGGCCGTGCTTGCCCACACTGGCCCAGCTATCGACCGCACAGGAAAGAGCAAAAGTCTCGAATCGAAGATGCTCACGCGCCCAGCTTGACCGCCAGAGCTGCGGGTCGTGCCGAATGTGTAAACGATTGGGCAGCCTCTCTTGTCTTCTTCCTTCAGCTTCTTATGCTGCCCAGCGGCTTCGAGCTTTCCATACTGCATCGCGGCGTAGCTCCGGGCGGCCCCGGCGAGCGTGGTTCCAGGAATCTTGGGCAAGTTCGTTCCGGGTTCGCGCGCGACCGGCATATCCACACGCCCGAGGCGGAAGCCCCCTGTGCCAATATGAATCGGGTCCAACGTCAAGAGAACAAACCGGCGTTGTTCGTAGATCGGCACCGTTTCTGCATCACTCATCTTCACCTCCCACTTCCGTCTTGCGCTTCAGGAGTCCTACATACAGCTCGATCGCATCTTCCAGCAGCCCGCCGGCTCCGGCCTTTGTAAGGAAGTCAAGATTCTCTCGGCTAAGCTGCTGCTTCCAGTCCGTCGTCGCCACCGTATCGCGCACGAATGCTTCGAGAGTGCTATAGCCGGTTGTTGCCCACTGCCGGCGCTTTGCACCGATGCCGGCCTGGATCGCCTTGATTTGGGAGGTTGCCAGACCCTTTCGAAGCAACTCCCAAACGCGCGAAAGATCATCCCATTTCTCCAGCAGGTACGGCCGCGGAAATCTCCGCTTCCTTCCTGCGTCGCTGTACTCCAGTTCGAAGCGGGTCGCGGCGCAATCCAAAGACTGGAAATCGAAACGGCTTGGCGTCACGTTGATTTGGCTGCCGGATTGCAAACCGCTGACGTGGAGGGCGCCGCCAGAATCGGCTGGGAGAAAATACGCGTACCACTTATCGTCCGTAGTTCCATCGCCCATCGAAGTTGGAATTTCCCAGGCGACTCCGTTTGCGAATTCGAGGCTACAGGCACCACCATTGGCCACGGATACTTTGGAGATCGTCCACGTCTCCTCGTTAACAGGCAGATCCATCATTCTGCGGCCGGCGTCCAGCATCGTGGAGAGAGGCGTGTGCGCCTGGCCGAATACCATGCCAACTGCTATCGGGAGCCGGTTTCGCACACGCGCCATCTCGGTGTCGTATTTACTCTTGATCGCAGCGACTATGTCAGCAGCGCGCTCCGCCGGAACTAGCATCATAAAGCTGCGCGGGTCCTTGAGGATCGAAATCGCCGGGCTGTACCGGACGGAGCCCGGATCGACCTCCAGGATTTTCCCGTCGGCGATTTTAGTCAGCTTGGCGTAGCCCACCTCATCGTTGTACTTGTCCTCCAGTACGGTGCATGGCTTTCCCCGAACGTGCTCTCTCAGTTCGCCCAACGAAGTCTCGTGAAATTTCGCGGGCCGCGCCAAATTCTCCGCCGTGATGAACTTCCAATCAGTCTCATCCGTGCCCGCGGCTGCGATCCGTCCGATGTCACGAATTTCGAGCTGATACGCATGCGTGCGCGTCGGGGTATCATTGCCCTTCTGATCTGGCTGCAACTGAACCCGCCAGCGAATGCCACAGGCCGGAATCACCCGTTGGCGGATATCAGTCTCAATATCCTCCCAAAAGCGGGCTGTGGTATCCCAGATCCGCCGCAGCCGGGCAAAAGTCAGCTCTTTGAATCGGCGGGACGGATCGGGAGACGTCGGGTTGACGACAAGGGATCGCCTCACGTACCCGTCCGGTTTCAGCCACTCGTCGATACCAAAGCGCCCAATTATTAGGGCAACGCGGCCGTTAACGTCCGCAACCTCATCCAGCCAGATTGTGGTTTCCGGTTTGTCGAGCCACTGTTCACAGCGGTCATCGCGCAGAGCCTCACAAGGCACACATACGCGCCGCAGCTTGGCTTTGACAAATGTTCGACCCGGAGGATGACCCTGCGGCCTCACGCCACAAACCGTGCAAACATCCGCACCTTCGACGCCTTGCCACCAACGGCGCATAGTCGCCGGCTTTGCTGTAACGAGCGGAACCGGCTTGGCCAGTTCGCTAGCGAGTCCAAGTCCTTGCTCATGCGCCGGGCTAACGGAAAGCGCCGGCGTGATTTCCGCCTTTACCGCTTCGGAAGCGTTCGAGCGCTCCCGTTGGCGCTCATCGCCATCCCTGGCTTCGACTGGAGTGACAAATGCGCCTCGGACAAGGGCTTCGATTAAGCTGAGGAGCCCCGTGCCCTGTCCATCATCCCCCTCAAGATCCGGAACGACAAACGCGGAACCAAATTCGTCGTGATAGACCTCATTCCCGAGAGGGTATTCCTGTTCGAGGAGCTCCTTCACCGCGTCGAGGCTGTGTGTGATGATTTGTTTCCGCGCCAAAAGGTCGGGAAGCCTGGAGGCGTGCTTGTAGAACGTGGGGCCGTCCAGCGCGATCCGTAGAATTCGCCACTTGAGGTCCTTCTTTTCAGTCCACTTGCCTTCTAAGAGCATCTTGGCGAGCGCTGCCTTGAAAAATGCGGCGACGGCTGAAGAGACATCCCATAACGTGATGTCGTTCAGCGGCCTCCGAGTCTCGGCGAGCGCCAAGGTCATGAGTCTGCGGGCTTCGTTCAGGTACTCATTTCGGTTGCTTCGTTGTATGGAGTTTAGGAGGCTTTCTCGGGCCGGCTTTAGCGAGGCGGTATCAATCGGGCGTTCGTGGCCGAAAACCGTGGCAAGGTGAATGGGAAGGGCTCTCTGCCTTTCACCATCGCCGTTCAAGTTCTTGTCACTAGCAGAGGCTTCATGTGAGGCCCAGAGCAGCTCGGTCAGGTACGAGGTCGCGGCCCAGCGACCGCCCTGCCGCTTCGGGTCACCAAGCGGGCGATAGAAGTTATAGTTCTGATATTCAATGAAGTCGCCCAGGCAGTAATCGCCGCGATCATCAAACGGGGCGGGTAGCCGAATGCCTGTGTTCTCAAGCCAATCGCGGGTGGCGACGGCAAGGAAGTTGCATGTTTCCTGCTTGGGCTGATAACTGGGATTGAGCTTGTATTTGATCCCGACAATGTTTCGGTATTCAAAAGTGCCTCGATACCGGTTGACGGAGGGATCTTTGTTGCCGGCCTCGGCGAGCTGCACGGACAGAAACTCCTCCCCGAACTTCCCGATGTTGTGGAGGAACGCTCCCAATTCCGCCTTCAGGATTTCCTGACGGTTTTGCCGGAGAATGTCGAGGTCGTAGGCAGGCACCATCACGCTTTCTCCTGGATTCGCGACGCTAGCTGCTGAGCCGCGCTGATGAGTTCCGAGAACTTGGCGAAACTGGCGGGACCTCCATCCAGCCCCGCGACCTCGATGATTCCTCGCTCGCCCACCAAGGCGTCCGCTGCCGCGCCATAGCCGCTGCTCTTCTTGGCGGAAACGCCGTAATCTCGCATCGCACCTCGAACACAGCGGCCAACCGCAATCAGGTCGCCCGCAACCTGCTTCCGGAAATCGGCTGCGTTGAGGCTCCAGGACCGCTCCTCGCGTGGGAGCGCCAAGTACAACAACGCTAGCCGACTCCGTGCACCTCTGGGTACGCACTCGATACGAATTGGGTTCTTGCCAATCCGACGGACACGATCATGTGGGTTGACGATCTCCGTTGCGATCTGGGTAAAGAACGAAGTGAATGTGAGAATCCGGCCCTCATGCAGCGAGGCCGACGGTTCTTCGACCCTCGAATGATCTGGCAGCCCTGGTCCGAAGATCCGAATCACAGCCTGGCGGGCTTCAAGCAGGCAGGCGTTGCGCAACGCCCCCTTCCATGTAGTTGCGGCAATGAGCGGCAATCCGAAAACCCAGTCCTTGCGGACGGGGTTTTCGGTAACGGAAAAAGCACGGTCATCGCGGCTCACATAGGGGGTTTCCAAGGCGAAGTCGGCCCGGAGGAAAAAAGAGAGAGGTGGCAGACTGCTCAGGTCGATATGGGCCGGCGTCCCAATCCCGAGTCCCTCGATCAGTGCGGCGCCGTGTTCTAGGCGCTGCTGGTATGCCGTCGTCATCAGAATCCCGGCGTAGGTCGCCTGCCCCAGGATTTTCGTACCCTCGCTAACGGTGGTCTGCGCCAGCAGGTCGATGAGCGAAACGGGGTCAATCGACGCTTTCTTGAGCTCTAGCACCTGTTGTTCGGCGTAAAGCGGAAAAGCGGCAAAGTGATCGCTCACAGAACCTCCTTTTGAAATTCGGACCAGCCAACGGGTTTACAACTGCTATCGGGAAACATCTCAGCAACGACGTTCTGAATCGCGCCGGTGATGACCTGCCGCTGGCGCTCGAATTCCGGCGGGATCTGAACCCAGCACCTCAAGCGATACGGTTCTTGCGGCGTGTGTCGGTATAGATGACTGACAAACACGCGGCTGGCGGAACGGTTATTGCTTCGGGCGTTCCTGCCCACAATTTCTTCGGCACGGTGGCCAAGCAGCTGCTTGAGCGCCGGACGGATGCCCCGATCTCTACCGGCTCCGGTGCGAAAGTGTCTCGTACTGCTCTTGTATCGAACATCGTAAGCAATTGGCAGAACGCGGCTGAGATAATCGGGGTTGGCCGATGAAGGTAGTCGGGTGGCCCTGGCGTAAGCGCCGATGTTGTTTATATCGAAATTGAGGAAGGCCACTTCCTTGACGTTGAACATCCCTTCAGTTTCGCGGCTGTCTTCGGAGAACGCGGTGATGAACCGGCTCAAAGCCTTGCGGTCAAATTGCGGCATCTCGCGCCAATCGGTGACTCCCCAACCGTTTTGGGGTTTGGCCGCCAATGCTCCGAAGCGAGCGACCGCATTGAGGAGGCCGCAAAAGACGCTTTCAAGATCCGCGTTTCCTGGCGCTTCGGGTCCGAGAAGGTGACGCCTGAATTGCAGCGTCAGCGCATCTCCCCACAGGACCTTGCTGCCGGGCAGCTTGTAAACACGGCGAAGCCAGTTCTCATGGAGGCGGGCAACCTCGGGAGCCGTCAATATGCACCAGTCGCTCGCGTGTAATCCGGAACCGGTCAAGCGGAACCGCCGGGACCAGCCGGTCGTTCCGAAGAGCCAACACGCTGGGCACAGGCCGTGGCGAGGGTTCTTTTTCGGGTCGGGGTCGTACTGGCATGCCTTTTCCGCCGGGTCACAAGCATAGCGGCTGAGAGCCCGTACAATCCCTTCGAACCACCAGCGCAATGACCCCATCAGACCCGTGATGCGGAGGGAGCTGCTGATGCCATCGGTATCCCCGGTCCAGATCGGAGTCAGTGGCGTAAGATTCAGGTCCATTTAATCCTTCTGAGCGGAGCGTGATCGTTCTGTTCATCACGCAGGAAGAGCGTCCTTCAGCTTGTTGATCGCCTGAGCCAAGTATACCTTTCTTTCCCGCTTCATCGGTCGATGTCTATAGCAAGTATTCAAAGTCTTAAGGCCAGCGTCGGAATTGATTCCGCGAATCACATCGACGGTGCCACGGAAAGTGAGATAATCCTCACAGTCTAAGAGCTTACTTTGCAAACCACTCAAGAAGGCCGTCCTTCCCTTTAGTTGATCTTCCCGTTGGCTCAAGTAATCCACGGCCCAAGAGTACTGCTTGCTCGTATGGGGTAAAGTTTGAATGAGGTCTAGAATGTATCCACAAATCGTCGTTTCATCCACCTCAAATGCCTGTTCCTCGAATAACCGTTCTATGGCCGGTTGACCGCCACTGTTGAGTAGCCACTGCACAACTACCTTGGCGCATTGAGTATTGTCCGCCCCGAGCCGCGCCAAGAACTTTTCTTCTTCGCTAGTCAATGGCAAGACATTAGAGGGCGCCGTAGGCAGTTTCGACAAAATCCTCTGGATCTCTTCTGGATCACCGCGGAGCGCCTTCATCAACATGATCTGAAGGGATTCGCCGGCATGAAAAGAATTGCCGCGCACAACCGCGTCGTGGAGCTTGTCCCTAAGCCGATCGTAGAGCCTGAGCCCGAGCTTTCTTTCCGCTTCCGTGAGATATCCTTTGGAGAGGCGCTCACTGATGGTCTCCAGGACTAAAGTGTGTTCTAGTTCGGCCCGGTTGGCTGCACGGTGCGCAATCCATGCTATCAACGCGCTGGGAAGCAGTGTGTTCCACAGCGTAGAAAGCCAAAGTGGTGCGGAAGAAAAATAATAATTGCAGGTGAGTGTGACTGCTATCAACGTAAAGATCAGCACGGCGTTCGACTTGAAAAATTCCCACAAAGACGCAGCCATCCCTTTCTCTCCTACAACAGAATTCTTACTCTGCCGGATTGTTCACCCATCGTAAAGCCAAGTCGAAGTACTCGTCAAGCGTTATAATGTTCCTTCTTTACAAAAAGTAAAGTCCCCGCGAACACAGACACCGGACCTGCGCGCATCAGTCACGGGAGTAGACCGTCAGTTCCTGGGTGGTGGTCGAGCGCCACTCCTCCAAAGGTGGCGCGCCGGCGGATGCGAAGAAGCGCGTCAGGTCGGCGCGAAGCGAGTGCAGGCGGTCGCGGTAGAGCGGGGCGTCGATCCGGTTTTCGGCCTCGCCGGGATCGATTTCGAGGTCGTAGAGTTCGCTCGCCCATTCCCCGGTGCGCTGGACGAGCTTCAAGTTCTCGGTGCGGAGCCCGCGCAGGTAGCCGTATTCGAAATAGAGGCGGTTGCGCCAGCGGGGCGTCCGTCCGGTGAGGAAGCCGGCGTAGCTGCGTCCGACGCGCCTAGCGGGAGTTTACTCGTAGTGGAGGCATCCCCACGAGGCCGCAGTCGCTAACCCATTGCTGTTGAACCGCT
>JBKBWD010000053.1:0-33249 GCA_046289265.1 Bryobacteraceae bacterium
CGCGGGTTTTCTGTGTTTCATCAAACTGGGTTTTTGGTGGAGGTTCGAGAGGGCTGCGGTGGGGGGGCGTGGGGTTTGCGCGCACCCACCGCCTCTCACATCTTCAACCGGCACACCACCCCGACATCGTCGCAATACCACATCGCGCCCTGCCAGATCGTCATGCCGTGCGGCAGCGGATCGCTATCGGCCAACTGAATCTTCTCCAAGACTTTGCCCGTCGCCGGATCGTGCTTGTGAAAGGCGTTGAGATTCGAATCCGTACACCACAGATAGTTCCCCTCCCAGCCGATCCCGTGCGGACGGTTCCCAACGGTCGCGAACTTCTGCTCGATCTCCCAACTCTTCGGATTCATGCGATAGATCGTCTGCGACGGCGGCACCGAAATCCACAGCTTGCCGTCCCGCCACTCGAGTCCGTGCGCGCCTGTGGGCTGCCGCGGCCCCGGCGGAGACTTTTTCGGCTGTGCGGCGGGCGGCCGTTCCGGCTTCGGAGCCAGCGGACTTTGCCGCGCCTCCGCGCCGGTCCACGCGACTACACCGGATCCCGGACTTTCAAACTTCGCCAGCGTCTTGCCCGTTCTGGCATCGGCCCGGATGATCTCCCGGCTATAGGTCGATGCCAGCCAGATCGCCTCACCGTCGAACGTGATGCCGCTACCGGCCTTGGAATCGGTTTCGAGCGCCCGCAGCACCTTCCCCTCGGAATAGCTCACCAGGTAGGCGCGGTTATCGCCCTGGTCCAGGATCCACAAACCCTCTTCCGTCGCCTGAAGCCCGTTCGGCTTCGGGCCGGGCGACTTGAAAACCGTTTCGACTTTGGCGGGCCGCGTCGCGATGTTGCCCAATAACGGCGCCGCGGCCGCAAGCGCCAGGAACTCTCGTCGTCTCATCCGGGAACTCCTCCTTCGCATCTTTGCAACCAGCATACCCCCGGCTGCTGCGGAATGCATTACAATTCCAGACACGATGCCCAGACATGCCGCTCTTCTCATCCTCGCGCTTTCCACGGCCCTCTCAAGCGCAACCATCGAACAGGTCGCCCGCGATGCCACGCTTGTCGAACCCTTCGGCGTCACCTTCGACAGGGCGGGCAACTGGTACATCTGCGAGCACAAGGGAGAAAAGATCAGCCGCGTCGATCCTACGGGGAAAATCATCGTTGTTGCCGGCACCGGCAAGCCGGGCTACGGAGGCGACGGCGGACCCGCTGTGGACGCGCTCCTGTTCGATCCGCACGGCATCGAGATCGCCCCGGACGGCCGCATGTACATCGCCGACACCCTCAATCACCGTATCCGCCGCCTCGATCTCGCAACCGGCCGGATCGAAACCATAGCCGGTACGGGCGAGCCCGGCTTCTCCGGCGATGGCGGCCCCGCCGCGAACGCCGCCTTCCACGGGACGTTCGCCATTGCCCTCGACCGCGCCGGCGCCAACCTCTACGTCGCTGACCTCAACAACCGCCGCGTCCGCCGCATCGACCTCAAGTCTGGAACCATCACGACCGTGGCGGGCAACGGACAACCCGGAATCCCTGCCGACGGCGCCCTCGCCGTCGAGAGCCCGCTCGTCGATCCACGTGCCATCGCCGTCGATTCGAAAGGAAATCTCTACATCCTGGAGCGCAGAGGCAACGCGCTCCGTGTCGTCGATCGGAAGGGGAGAATTCAGACGCTCGTCGGACCCGACACCGTCAACCCGCCGCTCAACGGCCCCAAGCACCTCTCGGTCGATGCCAAAGACCGCGTCCTGATCGCCGACGCCGAGAACCACCTTATCCGGCTCTACGACCCCGTCAGCCGGAAGCTCACGACGATTGCGGGCACGGGAGTCAAAGGGGACCGCATCGTCGCGGACGATCCGCTCCGCACGGAACTGAACCGCCCGCACGGCATCATCGCCGACCGCGCCGGCAACCTCTACATCTCAGACAGCTACAATCACCGCGTCCTAAAGATGCGCCCGTAGCCGCGTCGCCAGAAACGCGAGCAGCGCCAGCCCTCCGCCCAGCAGCGCGGTCGAGCCCGGCTCCGGCACCGTTTGCGATGGTAGCAGGATCGTGAGGCTATCCATTGTGAACTGCATTCCCGATCCGGTGACATTCGGATTCAACGTCCCCCCGGCACTGGAGAACGTGACGGTGTCGATGCCGTGAAAGTGGAACGTCCGGAACGTCGCGCCGCTCGTATAGACCGCGAACGAGTCGCTGCCCACAAGACTCCCGCTCCGGTACGCCAGGATGGTGAGGACGAGCCCATCGTTCCACGCCGCCGCGAAGTAGCCGCTCACCAGGTCGAACGGCGTCCCCGAGGCGATGCTCGCCGTACTCCCGGCGATATTATACGCTACCCTCGGACCCGAAACCGCGCCATTCGCGTATCCCGAATTCGTGAACGGATCGAATGATCCGTCAATCGTCGAGAAATTGTCCCAATCGAGCCCCATGTACCCGTTCGGGATCGGAGCGAAACTCGGGAGCCCTTCGAAATCGATCGTCGTAGCAAAACAGGTGATGGAAAATAAAACGAACAGCACTCCACATAGGAAATGTATGGATCGCATTCCGATAACACTCGCTGCAATTGTAACAGCTTAGAAGGGTGGAGTAGGGTTTTGATCCGATCTTTCAATAAGTGAAACGCCTGATTCCTCAGGCGCCTGCCCGCCTCGCTGAAATTGGATGCGGCGCCAGCAGCCGGCCGCCTTCCTCGACATGTTTCGTCGCGATCACGCCGGCTCCCAGAAACGCCCGCGCGCCGAGCGTCAGATGGTCCCGTATTACCGCGCCCATTCCGAGAAAGACCTCCTTGCCGATCCGGCATGACCCCGCAATGTTCGCCCCCGGACCAATGGTGGCGTACTCGCCAATCTCCACGTGATGCCCCACCAACGCGCCACGGTTCACAATCGACTGCCGGCCCACCCGCGTGCAAGCCCCGATCACCACGCCCGGGCTCACCAGGCAGCCCTCTTCGATTTGGCTTCGCGGTGAAACCACCGCCGACGGATGCACAACCGTCGCGAAACGAAAACCATGGGCCGCCACCGCCTCCACCAGGCCTCGGCGCTCCGCGCTTCCGATGGCGCAAATGGCCTTATGCGTCTCGGTGAACGCTGAGATCTCCTCCACCCAATACACCGGCAGCCCGGCCAATTGCGCGCCCCGCTGCGTCGGATCGAGATTCTGCACGAACCCGGCAACCTCGTACAACCCGGTCTGCTCGGCGATGTCGGCCGCCTCAACCGCGAAGTCGCCCGCTCCTAAAATCAGAAGAGGAGTTCGGCCCGTCACGACGCTTCGCTCTCCTGTAAAAACGAACGCACCGCGCCGATGACGTACCCCACATCGGCGCCGCTCATCTCCACGTAGAGCGGCAGCGTAAGAATCTCTCCGTAGAGTTGTTCGGTCGCCGGCAGCGCCTCGCGGAACGGCTCGAAGACCGGCTGCAGGTGGCACGGAGTAAACTGCACCGTGCTGCCGATGCCTCGCTCCTTGAGCCGCGCCATCAACGCATCCCTCTTGCCCTCCCGAACGCGTATCACGTAATTGAACGGGAAGACGCCCGGCACGTCGTGGCGGATAGGCGTGAGCCCTGGCATCCCGGCGAACGCCGCATCGTACCTTTGCGCGATGCAGCGCTTTCGCTCCCGGAACTCCTCGAAACGCTCCAACTGCACCAGCCCGATGCTTGCGTTGATATCGCTCATCCGGTAGCGGAATCCCGGTGTCACCACCTCGTAGAGCCATGGCTGCAAACTGCGGATCCGGCGCCACGGCTCGATATCGATTCCAACATTGCACAACGTCCGCACGCGAGCCGCCAGCGCGTCGTTGTCGGTGATCAGGGCGCCGCCGCTTCCGCAGGTAATGTTCTTAATCGGGTCGAAGCTGAAGCAGCCGAAATCACCGAGCGTACCCGCCGGCCGTCCATCCAACTCCGATCCGAAGGCGTGCGCCGCGTCCTCGATAAGAAAAAGTCTGTGTCGTCGCGCAATCTCGAGCAGCGCATCCATCTCGCACACTCGTCCGCCATAGTGCACGGGAAGAATCGCCTTGGTTCGCGGCGTAATGCGCCGGGCTGCGTCCTCGACATCGATGTTGAGCGTCTCGTGGCGCACCTCGCAAAAGACTGGCCTCGCCCGGGCGGCCAGCACCGCCTGCGCCGTCGAGACAAACGTCATGGACGGCAGAATCACCTCGTCGCCCGGAGAAAGCGCCAGCGCCTCGAGCGCCAGGTGCAGGGCCGCGGTTCCCGAATTCACCGCGATCGCATGCCGCACGCCCAGCCTCTCCCGCAGGGCCTTCTCGAACGCCTCCGTCGCCGGGCCGGTGCCGAGCCACCGGCTCTCAAATACGCGCTCAACCGCGCTCAGTTCCTCCTGCCCGAGACTGGGCCTGTGCGATGGGATCCGAACCAGGTTCATGGTTGCTGCACCCTGTCCCGCACCAGTCGGAGCATATGCCCGAGGGCGGCGTCCCGATCGTGTTTCTCCACGGCGCACGCGAAGGCATTCTCGGCGATCCGCCGCCGCTCCTCTTCGTGCACAAGATAGTACCGGATCGCCTCCGGCATTTCGCGAAGCGTCGCCGCGACATAATGCTCGCCGGCGACAAACGGATACGAATCATACATCGGCTCTGAAATCACAAAGGCCCGGTTGGCGGCGGCAAGCGCGAATCGCAACCCCGAATACTCTCCCGCGAACCTCTGCACGTTCAGAAAAATCTTCGCCCTGTTCAGCAGCTCTGTGCGGGCCTCGCCCCAGCAACTTAGATCGCTCCAACCGCCCCGGCAAAGCACCTCCACGCCTCGCCATTGCAAGTAGAGAAGGGCGAGCCGGCGCCGCAGCACCTTCGTCTCGCCGAGGAACAGTACATCGATGTCGCGCTCCATCCCCAGGTCCCTGCCCAGGTCCGGCCCGTACCCGTGCGGGACATACTCCGCGTGAATTCCGCGTTCGGCGAGAAAATCCACCCTGCCTCGGGTGGAAACACATAGAATATCCGGTAATCCGCTCCGATGTAACTGCCGCAGGCGAAAGTAATTCGTGTAAACATCCGTCGCGCGCCGGTCTCGAAGCAAAATCTTCGCCAGCTCGCGCGGGTACGGGATGGGCCAGCGCAACCCCGAAGATCGAGGAGGAGGGAGCGGCTCCGTGTGCCACACCACGAGTGTCGTCCCAGGGGGCTTGCCCTCTCGCAGGAGTTGGCGCCGCAGCCGCGGAAACCACTGAATCGTCCCGTTGACGATCAGGACCCTCCCGAGCGACGGGTCCCACGGGCCGTCCTGTATGACGTTCACGCGCTGGCCCAGTCTCTCGAGCGTCTCGACGATCGCCGTGCGTCCGGACGTGTGGTGCGCCATGAGGCGGGTGCACAACACGATCGGTTCTGCGAGAGCTGCCGGGTGAATTGACGTCCCCGCCGTCATGTCGTCCGGGAGGGGGCGTTCGGAACCCGTAATCGATCTGCGATTGGAAAAGTCGGTCGCAAATATCGAGTGTAGATCAAAAAACCGGAGGCGTTCCAGCCCTTACTGCCGCGACACCCCAGGCCGAGTGTCCCGATGCCAGGGCGTCTTGAACCGGAGCGCATTCGTGAAGCTTCGAGAGGGATTCAGCCAAGAGCGGATCATCAGGCGCGCCATCGGACTCTGGAGCCGCTTTTCGAGCGGCAAAACCACGCGCCGGTCCAGCACATCTTCTGTGATCAGCCACGCCAGCCCCAGCACCGGCGTGATCACCAGGTCCACCGCCCCCTTCGTTCCCGGCGTCTTCCCGACATTCCCGATCGCCGCCTCGCCCAGCGGACCCAGTTCGTACTGTGTACTGACTGCCGCGCTCCAGGCCAGCGCCCGCAGCCGGCTGCGCCAGTACTGTCGTGAGCTTCCGAACTCCTGCGTCATCCCGGAAGGATCGTTTTGAATCTGGATGAATCCCGCGATCGCCCCCGCCATCGGATGCCCCACGTAATTCGCCAGCGTCGAGTCGCCGTCATCCCAGCCCGAAAGCCCCCGGACCGAAGTGAAGTAATCCCGGATAAAAGGCCCGCGCAGTTCCTCCCGTGTCGACGGCTGCAATCCGATCCGATAGGAATGTTGAATCCCGAGGAGCATGCCGGACTGTCGCACCGCCGGACCCCAGCGAAACCGTCCCTCCTTCGCCGACTCCGGCGTCCTGTTCTGCGCCGCAATGGAGGGCGCCAGTAGCGTCACGACGCAGCCTGCCAGGAAAAGTCCGGCGAAACTGGAGGATACAAACGGTGTAGCACAGCTCTGCTGTTCCATCATCTTTGGACGGACGGCCGGAACCGGCCGGGCACTTTGCGCCGCCAGGTGAAATCCCTTGGGTGCAAACGTACTGTGCCTGGTGGACTCCGGCTCTGCCCGGAGCGTTTCTCCTGCTCTAGGAATTTCGACCGCGCAGCTTGCTCAAGAATCGCTGTGCGGCGCAGGCCACTCGCTCCATCCGATAACAGTGGCCGCGCAGGCGTCTGTCATAGAATGCCACTGCTGCGGCGCGGATCGAGCGACGTGGCCGCCAGCCCGACCACTCCGTCTCGTCCAGACACTGAAAAAAACGGCGGCACGCCGTGGTTCCGTCGTTCACCTCCCACGGCTTCACGCGTCCGCTGAAGTGATAAAGCCACGGGTCCAGTGTCAGCAGCGCTCGCTGGCCCTGGTCCAGATGAGGCTGAGGGATCCGGCGCTGTGACGCCAGCCGGGGCTGCACCTGCCAGCGTGGATCGAGCAGGCCCCAGCTTCGCGGCGCTACCGTCGCATTCAGTGCGTCCTGGTCAAAGTAGCGAAGCTCGGAGGAGCGGGCGGCGATAAACTCGAACGCGCGCGTCGCCACGTCCGCCTCCCGCCATCGCGGCAGGTGAATCAGCATCACCCCCGCGTTGAAGTATGGAGACCGCGGAGCGAAGCCGAGCTCGCGCCACGACGCCAGTCCGTCGAACCAGTCGACAAACGGGATTGCCGGGTCCTGCGCCGCCAGTAGAATATGCTCTCCGAATGGCAGCGAAAACAATTCGGTGATCGAGCGGCACAGGATCGTATCGGAATCGAGGACCAGCGCGCGCTCGACATCCGCGCCGTAATAATCGGCAACCATGATGCGCGAGTACGTGAGGAGCGGAACACGGCCCCAGCGAGGCAGCTTTTTCGGATGCGGCAGGCACGGCGGAACGAACCGGACCTCCACCCGCACGCTGGCCCAGGACCGCAGCAGCCGATCCTTCGTCGCCGGCGTGATGCCTCCATCGATGACAGTCAGGTGAAGCCGGTGCGGCTCCGGGAGGTTATCCAGCAGGCTTCTCCCATGAGCTGCCAGCGGGATCGCGTACCGCTCGTCGCCGAAGGTGAGGACGCGAACAAGCCCGCTCACGCTCCGATTCTCCGCAGGTGTCCGGCAACGCGGAGTGCATTGGCCGCGATCGTCAGGGCGGGGTTGACGCCGCCGCTGGTGGGGAAAAACGATCCGTCCACCACCGTCAGATTCTCCATTGCATGGAAGCGGTTGTAGCGGTCGAGCACGCTCGCACCCGGGTCGTCGCCGAAGCGGCACGTTCCGCAAGCGTGGCCGAGCGCAGCGCGGTCCTCCGGAACGGGCGATCGCAGGGGCAGGTAAGGCAGGAACAGCCGGCGCGTGAGGGCGCGAAGTTTGCGCCGGCGGCGGCGCTCGCTCGCTCCGAGCGCATAGTGGTATTGAATCCGCTCGCCTTCGCGCCAGACGCGATTCTCGCGATAGGGCAGATCCTCGAGAATGCTGGCGATCAGCAGCCGGTTGCGAATCAGCCCGTACACTCGCCCGGTCCATCGGCCCGCGCGCGCGGCGTGGCTCCACGGAGGCCGTTGGGCCAGATACTCCCACGGCGGAGGCCACCCGAATCCTTGTATCACGCCCAGCTTGTCTCCCGCCTCATCCCGATACCACGCGCGCGTGGCAATCTGTTTCGACTCGATCGCAACCCGCCCCTCGATCCGGCGCAGCAGCAAGTAGACGTCGATCGCATGACGCATCAGGCAGCGGCCCAATAGGCCGCTCCGGTCGGGAAGCTGCGAATCCGCCAGCAGTACTGGTGTGCGGAGCGCACCCGCCGCCACGGCGAAGTGCCGGGCGGCGAGCCGGTGCTCTTTGTTCCTGTGCCTCACGACGACTGCCGTAATGCGCCTGCCGCTCGCCTCCAGGTGCAGGGCCTCGGTCGCCGGCAGCAGCCGTGCGTTGGGACGATCGAGCGCGGGTTCCAGAAAAGCCCCGGCCGCGTCTTGTTTGCAGGAGGAATGGCAGAGGCGATCCTGGCAGCCTTCGCATCCCGGCTCCGCGCGGCAGGCCAAAGCGGGAGCGTACGGCGCCGCCCCTTGCTGCTGAAGCGTCGCCTTCAAGTTTTCAAACGACGGCGAAGCAGGCGTCGAGGCGCGTCCGGCCAGCCGCATTTCGGCGGCTTCGTACCAGGGCGCCATCTCCTCATAGCTGATCGGCCACCGAGCGGGCAGTGCCGCCGCCATGCGCTCTTCGGCGGGCAGCGATGCGAACGCCGTCTCCGTCGCGAAGTCGAGCGGATCCAGACGTTCGAGCACCATGCCGTAAAGGGCTGACGACCCTCCCGCGCCCATGCCGATGCGCGGGCGGAATGCGCGATCCCCTTCATAGAGGAGCCAGTCGGCCCGGCCTGCTTCGGCGGGAGGCGTATCCGGATCCGGATAGCCCTTGCGATAACCCCGCCCGCGCGTGAGATTGCGGCCCATCTCGACGAAAAGCACTCGCCAGCCGGCTTCCGCCAGGGACCAGCCCAGCGCACTGCCGCCCATCCCGGTCCCGATGACGATCATGTCCCACGCCTGTGCTTTGGCCTCGGACAGCAAGTCCTTTACCATGAGATCGTGGTTTTCGTCGTCTCTCTCGATTCGGTCTCGCTTCATCTTATAGACCTACTCATGGTAACGGGTCGGATGCCGAATCTGTCGGCCTTCGCCGCCTCCGCCTCCGCGTTCGGCCTGAAGTCCACGATCTTCGCCGGATCGGTGTACACAACCCTCTACACCGGCCAGCCGGTCCAGGCGCATGGAATTCACGGAGCCTATCAATGGATCGCGGGCGAACAGCGGACCGTCAGCCTGTTTCGCCTGCCGAGACCACAATCCATTTTTCACCAACTGGCGCGGCGGGGCGCGCGAGTCATTCTGCTCGATCCCTCTGAGTCGCCAGTCCCTGAGCTGCCCGGCGGCTCGGCCCTCTCGGGAATCCAGTTCCGGTCGCGTGTCTTGATGCACCGCTGGCACACCCCGGACGCGTTTGCCCGCAAGGTCCTGCGGGATGTCGGCTTCGGGCCGGGCTGCGATGAAACCTTCGGTGAACAATCCCGCGCACGGCAGCTCCGGACGCGCGATGTGCTGCTGAAGGCTCCGGCGCGGCTTGTCCGCGCCGCCGCCTGCGTCCTCTCTGGCGGCGCGCCCGACCTCTTCTGGGCCACCCTGAGCTGCGCGCATACCGGAGGACACCAACTATTCGATCCCGGCATTCCGGCGAGTCCGGACTACCCCACTCCCGATCTGCCCGATGCCGGATTCGCCGTGCCGCCGGCCCTCTGCGAGCTCTACGAAACGGTGGATCGTGCGCTGGGAGACTTGCTGGGACAGGCTCCCGCCGGCGCCGACGTGCTTGTGTTCTTCGGCAAGGGAATGGGGCCTTCGTGCAGCCGCGCCGACCTCCTAGGCCGCATGATCGACCTGATCCTCGGCCAGGGAGAGCAGAAGAATCGGACAGGATGGGCCGACAGGCTGCGATCGGGAATTCCCCCGGATTTACGCGAGCGCCTCACCGCCTGGATCCCCGATTATGCCGCCGTCGATCTGACGGCGCGTCTCGAATCACCACGCGCCGAATGGAGCCGCACCCGCGCCTTCCCGGTCCCGACCGATCAGCCCGGATTCATTCGCTTCAACCTTCGGGGCAGGGAACGGTACGGCATCGTGGACGGGCACGAAACCGCCGATCTTGCCGCCGCGCTCGAGCGGGGCCTGATGACATTCTTCGATATCGACGAGTCCGGACTGACCGCGAACCGGTCCGCATCGTGCTGCTGGCGCCGCGACGATCGCATTCCGGCCGGACCCCGGCGCGGCGACCTGCCGGATCTCGTGGTTGAGTGGAATCCCTCCATCCCGGCCGGTCTCCGGGGCGTCCACTCGACCGAATTCGGAACCGTGCTCCGGACCGGCGCAGGAACGGGCCGGAGCGGCAATCATTGCCCTGGAACCCGCGCTTGGCTGCGGCCGGCCGGCGGGAGAAATCTGGCAGACGCCGGATCGAAGCCCCTCGCCGCAATCCCCGCAACCATCTGCGAACTGCTCGGCGTCCCCGAGATCGTCCCCGGCAGCGAACGTATCTCGCTGGCGTTTCCTGGATAGTGTCATCGCACGCCCGCGCGGCCGGCATCCAGGACGGCCGGACGCTCTCGGCCCTCGAAGAATCGGTACAGCGTGGGGACCACCACCAGGGTCAACTGAGTCGAGGTGAACAGCCCGCCGATCACCACGATTGCCAGAGGCCGCTGTACTTCCGATCCCGGCCCCGTCGCGAACAGAAACGGAACCAGCCCGAGCGCCGCCACCGTTGCCGTCATCATCACCGGTCGGAAGCGGAGCTTTGCTCCCTCGACAACCGCCTCCCGCTGCCCCATCCCCTCTTCGCGCAGCTTGCGGATATAGGAAACCAGCACGACGCCGTTCAGCACCGCGATGCCCCACAGCGCGATGAACCCGACCGATGCCGGCACCGACAGGTACTCCCCGGTCACGAACAATCCGATGATTCCGCCCATTGAGGCGAACGGCAGCACCGTGATAATCAGCGCCGCGAAGCGTAGCGAGTTGAACAGCAGGAACAACAAAAAGAAAATCGCGGCAATCGTGATCGGCACGATGATCTTCAGATGTCGCAGCGCCCGCTCCATGTTCTGGAACTGCCCGCCCCACTCGACGTAGTACCCCGGAGGCAACTGCACCTGCCGCGCTACCTTCCGCTGCAGTTCCGCAACGAATCCGCCGAGGTCCCGGTCCTGCACATTGACACCGATGACGATGCGGCGCTTCGCGGAATCGCGGTTGATCTGGGCCGGTCCTTCGACCACCTCGATTCGCGCGAGGCTCTCGAGCATGACCTTCGCGTTCGCCGGCGTGTTCAGCAGGATCTGGCGAATCTCGGAGACGCGGTTGCGCAGTTCCTCCGGAAAGCGCACGACAGCGTTGAAGCGCCGTTCGCCTTCGTAGATCTCGGTTGCAGCCTTCCCGCCGATGGCCGTTTCGATCACATCATGCACGTCGGCCGCATTCAAGCCTTGGCGAGCGATGGCCTCGCGGTCGATCGTGATGTTCAGGTACTGCTGCCCACCCACGCGGTCGACGCGGCTGTCGCGCATGCCCCGGACCGTGCGCGCGATCCGCGCGATCTCGTTTGCCTTTTCGACGAGTACGTTTAGATCGTCGCCGAACACTTTGACCGCAACATCCGCGCGGACTCCGGTTACCATCTCATCTACGCGGTCTGAGATCGGTTGTGCCATCACCATGTTTACCCCTGGTATGACCGCCAGGCGCTTCCGGATCTCCTCGGCAATCGTGTCTTGAGTCATTCCCGGCGGACGCTTGTCGATGGGAGTCAAGGTAGCGATGACATCGGCCTCGTTCGGGCCCTGAGCGTCCGCAGGCGATTCGCCCCGGCCAAGGCGCGAGATTGCTTTCACAACACCGGGTACGCTCCTCACGATCTTCAACGCCTCCATCTCCATCTTGATGGACTCGTCGATGGAGATATTCGGCACCCGGTCGATGTTGGGCGAAATCGATCCTTCCCTCATTTCGGGGATGAACGATGTCCCGAGAAAAGGGAACAAGGCGAGCGAACCCACGAACAGAACCAGCACGCCGGATACCGTCAGTGCAGGAAAGCGCAGTGCTCCCGAGAGAATTCGAGTGTAGGGCCGCTTCAACATCCGCAGGAGCAGAGTTTCATGCTCGGCCCCGCCCTTCAGCAGGTAGGCGGAGAGCACAGGCGATAGGGTGAGGGACAGCATCAGCGAGATGGCCAAAGCAATCGCAATCGTGTACGCGAGCGGGGCGAACATCTTGCCTTCCATTCCTTCCAGGGTCATCAAAGGCAGAAACACGAGGATGATGATACCGATGCCGAAGATGACGGGCGTACCGACCTCCAGGACCGCATCGAGTACCACTTGCATACGGTTGCGGCCGTTGCAGTGTCCAAGCTTCGCGAATACGTTTTCCACCACCACGACCGAGCCGTCGATCATCAGCCCGATCGCAATCGCCAGTCCGCCGAGCGACATCAGATTCGCGGACAACCCGAAGTGGTTCATCACCATAAAGGTCATGAGTGGTGTTAACGCCAGGGTCGCGATGACGATCAGACTGGAGCGAAGGTCGCCCAGGAACAAAAACAGAATCACCACGACCAGGACAACGCCCTCCATTAGCACGCGTTCCACTGTCCATAACGCCGAATCGACCAACTCGGATCGATCGTAGTACGGTACGATCTGAAGACCGTCTGGAAGCATCTGCTTCGAATTGATCTCGGCAACCCGCGCCTTGATCCGCGCAACCACCTCCTTGGCGTTTCCCGATGCAATCATCATGACAATCCCGCCGACCGCTTCCGTATAGCCGTCCTTGATCATGGCGCCGAACCGGACTTCTTCACCGAACCGCACCTCCGCCACGTCGCGGATATAAACCGGCGTGCCTCGGACCTCTCGCAGGATGATCGAGCGTATATCATCCAGATTTCGTATGAGGCCGACTCCGCGGACCAGAAACTGCTCGGCCTTCTGGACCAGAATGCCGCCCCCGGAGTTGGCGTTATTTCGATCCAGGGCCTGAAAGACCTCCTGAACCGTCACGCCGTAATAGCGCATCCGGATGGGGTCCACCAGCACTTGATACTGGCGCACGAAGCCCCCGGTGGAGTTGATCTCCGCCACTCCGGGAATCGAGCGGAGCAGCGGGCGCACTACCCAGTCCTGAATGGTCCGCCGATTCACCAGCTCTTCCTTCGTGAGAGCCCGCTCACCGTCATCCGGTCTTTCGAGAGTGTACTGATAGACCTCTCCAAGCGCCGAGGAAACCGGGCCGAGCACCGGCACGATGCCCTCCGGGAGCCTCTCGCGGACCTCCATCAGCCGCTCCATCACGAGTTGCCGTGCGAAATAGACGTTTGTCTCGTCGGTGAAGACCAGCGTGATGAGGGAAAGCCCGGGCTTGTTGAGCGACCTCATTTCGGTCAGCGCCGGGAGTCCCGTCATCGCGATCTCGATGGGGACCGTGATGAATCGTTCGACCTCCTCCGGAGGCCGGCCCGGCGCTTCGGTCGCGATCTGGACCTGGACGTTCGTGACGTCCGGGAATGCATCCACCGAGAGCTTGCGTGCCGCGGAGATGCCGAAGCCCAGCAGCACCACAGACACGACCACAACCACCAGGCGCTGCCGCAGCGCGCCTTCGACAATGGCCTTCAGCACGCGCTACTCTCCCTGCATCCCGGCCAGCTTGCGTACGTTGTTTAGGTGGAACGCGCCGTCCATGACGATCTTCTCGCCCGGAGCGATGCCGCCGATCAGTACTCGCCGGTCGCCGAACTCGTCGCCCAACTCCACCTGCCGAAGCGCGAATCGAGAGGGCGCGATCTGGACGAATACGTGCTCATGGTTCTGCTCGCGAACGACGGCCGTGGACGGTATGACGCGCCGCCGCTCGGCCGCCTCTTTCAGAACCATGGTCGCCAGCATCGCAGGCTTGTACCAGCGCTTAGAATTCGCCAGATCCATCCGCACCCGCACGGTGCGCGTCTCCGCGTTGACAATGGCGCTCACGAAGGAAAGCCTTCCCCGGATGAGCTGTCCGGGCAGGGCCGGGATCTCGGCCTCGACATCGCGCCCCACTGTAATCGCGCCCGCGATCTGTTCCGGCACATCGGCCACCAGCCACACGTTCGAAAGGTCCGCGATCGTGAAGATCGTCTCGGCAGGCTGCACCACCTGCCCGATCGTGACGCGGCGATCGAGCACCGTACCGTCGATCGTCGCGGTTAGCTGGGTAAGCGAATTGACTGTCCGGGTCCGCTCCAGCCGCGCGATCGCCTCCTCGCTCATGCCGAGCACTTTGAGCTGATCCCGTAGCGAGGTCAACTCCGCGTTGGCCTGCACCAGTTCCGCCTCGCGCCGCTGGACCTCGGCAGCAGCGATCACGTCGGCGCTCAGCAACTGCTTCGCGCGCGCGGCCGACCGTTCGGCAAGCTGTTGCTGCGAACGCCCCCTCACGAGTGCGAACTGCGCGTCGGAAAGCTCGGTGCTGTAAAGCGTTGCCAACGCCTGGCCGCGTTTCACGTCCTGGCCTTCGATGGCCTCCAGTTCCGTGATCCGGCCTGTGACCGGCGCGCTGATACGCGCCATGCGCGTCTCATCGGCCTCGACCCGCCCCGATACTTTCAGGCTGCCAGTGACCACGTCCCACTGCGGCTCGCCGATGCGGAGATGCTTCATCAGGTCCGCGTTCGCCGCGATTTCGCGGGTGTCCTCGTCGCGTGCCGCCGTTGGCTCCGTGCGGGCTTCGGTGACTTCGCTCGTGCCCCGCGCGCATCCCGCCAGCGCCAGAACAACGGATGCGGCCAGGACGCTCAACAGCGGGAGTCTCGTCGTCGTATTCATGGTGTCCTCTGTCCTGCATCGATCGCGCGCAGTTGCTCCAGGTCGATTAGCGCCGACTGCCGGTCGAATTGCGCATTCAGATAGTCCAGCCGGACGCTGCGCAGAACGCGCTGCGCGTCCAGCACCTCGATGATTCCCCGTTCGCCGAATCGATAGGCGGCTTCGGTCGCGCGCAGGGCCGCTTCGGCCTCGCGCAGCACGCCATCGGCGAACGCCGCCACCTGCTGATTGGCGACCTCGTACTGTCCATACGCCGTCTCCAGCATCGAGCTCAGCTCCAGGCGGCGCATGTCCAGGCTTGCGCGCGCCCGATGGATCTGCGCGACCGCCTCGGCGATGGGACCCTCACGCTTGTTCAGCAGCGGCAGAGGAATCGTCACGCCGGCCCGGAAGAAGGAGAGGTCCGGCTGAATTTCGTACTCAGTGCGCAGCCACGGCTGCGGCTTCCTTGCGGCCCGCTCGGTCCGGAGCACCGCCTCGGCCCGGCGGATTTCGGCGCGCCCCTGCGCCATCGAGGGATGACGTTCCAGCACGCGACTCCGCAACTCATCGAGCGCCGGCAGGATCATGGGCGGATCGAGCGACCCCACCGGCCGGATCTCCCGGTTTACCGGCGCATTCACGAGCGCCCGCAGCGACGCCAGCGCCGTGACCAAGCGCAATTGCGCACTCCGCGCGAAGGTCCGGGCGGTCGCCAACTCCGCCTCGGCCCGCGTCAATTCCAGTCGCGGCGCCTCGCCCGAGTCGACCTGGACCTGGATGCGCCGGCGCAAATCCTCGACGACGCGCAGGTTTTCCTCGGCCAGCTCGATTTCCCCTCGCCGCCGCAGCACTTGGTAGAAGGCTTGCGTTACGGCCCACCGGACGGCTAACTGCGCTTCCTCAAAGGCGTATTCACTGCTTGTCTGTCCAAATTCGGCCGCCTCGATCCGCGCCTGCCGCAGTCCCGGCAGCTCGATCGGCTGCGCGATGCTGTAGTGTTGCAAACGTCCCACCGGTCCCGGAAAACCTCGATTCCAGCGCGAATTCTGATCGCCTCCGAGAAAGCTGATCTCCGGATTCGGATACGCCCGCGCCGTTGTGATGCCGGCCACCGCGCCGGCGCGCTGTGCCGCCGCGACCCGCAGCCGCGGGTTCTGCTGCTCCGCCACCGCCAGCGCGTCATTCAGACTAAAAGGATCAAAAATTTCCGCTGGCTCCTGGGCCATAACGGAGGCTGCGATCAGGACCAGGATGCCAGCGGATTGAGGGAACATGAGTGGTGAACTTCTGCAATCGCGCTACCAACTCTAAACCGCTGACAAACAACGGCAAAAAGGGCCGGCGATGTCCCATATCCGGCACCTCGGTGTACCATACCGTACACCGGAAAGCGCCCGATCCGGTGCGCTGCCCGCCGTTTCAGCGCGATGCGGCTGGCCTCGAAATTGCTACCCGCATGTCAAAATGTGAATTGGAAAGCAGGTTTCCGTTGGTTTGGACGAGCGAGGCGCGCTGGCGCGCCGGCATGATCGGTTTCTTCATCGTCGGCTTGAGCGTGCTCGACTGGACTGTGCCCCTCACGAAAGTCCAGGCGCAAAACCTGCTCAACCACCTGAACTTCATCCCCATCCTGCTTGCGGGAATGCTCTTCGGTTGGCGTGGCGCCGTCGTGGGCACCCTGTTCACCGGTCTCGTGCAGGCGCCCCAGTACTGGATAACCTGGGGGCCGGCCATGATGTACACCGTCGATCACGTAACGGAGCTATCCATATTCGGGATCGCTGGTGTTGTCGCGGGTTTCCTCACCGACCGTGAACGCCGTCAGCGCGCCAAGCTCGAAAAGACCACCCGCGAGCTAGAGGGCGTATACCAGGAACTCCGACAGAATGTAGACCGTCTCCGCAAAGCCGAGCGCCTTTCCGCCGCCGGCCAGCTCTCTGCGGGTTTGGCGCACGAAATCCGCAATCCCCTGGCCAGCATCGCGGGAGCCGCCGGCATCCTTCGCCGCGGCCATGCCTCGGGCGCCGATGTCGAGGATTGCCTCGAAATCATCGACAAGGAATCTCACCGCCTCAACCGGCTCCTGTCGAGCTTCCTCGAATTCGCTCGCCCTCGTGCCCCGCGTCTGCAGCGCACGGACCTCGCGGAAGTGATCGAGTCCGTTCGAGTCTTGGCCGGTCACGCCGCCGAAGCCGAATCCATCGAGATCCGGAGCGAGGTCATCGGAACCCTCCCGGAGGTCGAATGCGACCCCGAACAGATCAAGCAGGTCCTCCTCAACCTCCTGCTGAACGCGATTCAGGCGACGCCCGGCCAGGGTATTGTACGCATCCGCACGTCGCTCCGCTACGGCTGTATTTCGATTGCGGTTCAGGACGAAGGCGCCGGCATCCCGCCCGAGCATCGCGACCATATCTTTGATCCCTTCTTCACGACCAAGGACGGCGGTACCGGCCTGGGCCTCGCCGTCGCGGCGAAGATCCTGGAACAACACGGCGGACAGCTCACCGCGGAGAACAACTCCGGCAAAGGCGCGACCTTCTGCGTGGAACTCCCGCTCGATCGAAAGCAAACGGCATGAACGGCAACCTGGTACTTGTAGTCGATGACGACGCCAGCC
This sequence comes from Bryobacteraceae bacterium, assembly GCA_046289265.1. Taxonomy (GTDB): domain Bacteria; phylum Acidobacteriota; class Terriglobia; order Bryobacterales; family Bryobacteraceae; genus JBKBWD01. The sequence goes on from JBKBWD010000053.1 coordinate 17,331, forward strand.
TTCGGAGGGTGATTCGGATGCAGCTTCATGAGGCGGGTTACGAGGTCGCGCTCGCCGGCGATGGCCAGGAGGCCCGGTCGATCATCGACGAGTGCCATCCCAAGCTCGTCATCACCGACCTCCGCATGCCAAACACCGGAGGCATGGATCTGCTCCACTACATCCGCGATCACCACCTCGATACCACCGTCATCATAATCACGGCCTTCGGCAGCGTCGAGACTGCCGTCGAAGCCATCAAAGCAGGCGCTTACGACTACGTCACAAAGCCGATCGACTACGAACAGCTCGCCCTCGTCGTACGCCGCGCCATGGAGCGGCAGAACCTGCTCGAAGAAGTCCGAAACCTCCGCTCGGCGCTCGACGAGCGCTATGGGTTTGAAAGCATCGTGGGCCGGTCGAAGGCGCTCCTGCGCGTCCTCGATATGGCTTCCCGCGTCGCGCAGCGCGACTCGACGGTCCTGATCCACGGTGAAACGGGCACGGGCAAGGAACTGCTCGCGCGCGCCATTCATCACAACAGCCGCCGCAGAAATAAACCCTTCGTGACCATCAATTGCGGGGCGATTCCCAAGGACCTGATCGAAGCCGAACTGTTCGGCTTCACCAAGGGCGCCTTCACCGGGGCGCACGCCTCGAAGGCCGGACGCGTAGAAATGGCCGACGGCGGCACGCTCTTCCTGGACGAAATCGGCGAACTGCCGCTTGAAATGCAGGTGAAGCTGCTGCGGCTCCTCCAGCACGGTGAAGTCGAGAAGATCGGCGCTACCAGTCACAGCGCCATCGACGTCCGCGCTATCGCCGCGACCAACCGCAACCTCCGGGCGATGGTCGAAGATGGAGCCTTCCGCGAGGACCTCTATTACCGGCTCGCCGTCGTGCCGCTTGAACTGCCGCCGCTGCGCGAGCGCAAAGACGATATCCCCGAACTCGTCCAGCACCTGTTCGCCAAACTCAAGGAGCGCCACGGACTCGTCTCGCTCCGTATCTCTCCGGCTCTACGCTTCTATTTTTCGAGCTACCGCTGGCCCGGCAATGTCCGCGAACTGGAAAACGTCATCGAGCGGATGATCGTCTTATCGAATGGCGAAGAGATCGGGGTGGAGGAACTGCCGGACGAACTGCGGAGCGCCGCGCCGGCCCGCGACTCCTTCCTGCTTGAACTTCCGGAAGACGGCATCAGCCTCGAAGGCGTGGAGCGGGAACTCCTCCTCCGTGCACTGGAGAAGTTCAATTGGAACCAGACGCAGGCCTCCCGCTATCTCGACATCAGCCGCCGAACGCTCATTTATCGGATGGAGAAACACGGCCTCCACCGCGAATAGCTACCCGCGCCCGATGAACGGCATTTTCGTCGCCATCACGGTCATGAACTGCACGTTGGCATCCAGAGGCAAACTGGCCATGTACGCCACCGCATCCGCCACGCACCGCACATCCATGCGCGGCTCGCATTTCATGGATCCGTCGGCCTGCGGCACGCCCTCGGCCATCCGGGCCGTCATCTCGGTTGCGGCGTTGCCGATGTCGATCTGCCCGCAAGCGATGTCATACTTGCGCCCGTCAAGCGAGATGCACTTCGTCAGCCCCGTAATCGCGTGCTTGGTCGCGGTGTAAGGCGCCGAGTTCGGCCGCGGGGTATGTGCCGAAATCGAGCCGTTATTGATGATCCGGCCGCCGCGTGGCTTCTGGGCTTTCATAATCCGGATCGCCTCCTGCGCGCACAGGAACGCGCCGGTCAGGTTAATCGCGACCACCGTGTTCCACTGTTCCAGCGTCAGGTCCTCCATCGGAACGCCCGGGGCAGTGGCCCCCGCGTTATTGAACAGCACATCGAGCCGTCCGAACTCCGCGCGCGTTGTCTCGAATAGCGCCTGCACCTGCTCCGGCTTAGAGAGGTCTGTTGGAACCGGCAGCATCCGCGCGTGGCCGTTCGCCGAGGTTGCCCCCGAATTTGCCATAGACGCCGTGCGCTCCAACTCCTCCGATCTTCTCCCAGCCAGGACCACCGAATACCCGGCCTTGTGCAATCCCAGGCTGACCGCCCGTCCGATTCCGCTCCCCGCGCCTGTGACCAGCGCGACCTTTTCGATCTTCATCTCCCAAGAATAACCTGCTCTCAGTCGACCTGAACCGTTCCCGTCATCGGCTGGTCCACTGTGGTGGCGCCGGTGCCTTGGTCGCCCCGGCGCATCGGCTGGAAGAACATTGTTCCCGCCTCGGGGTTCTCCAGCACGATCGCCATGTCGGGCTTCAGTTGGTAGGCAAAGTCCGCATCGGCGGCTCTCTGGATAGGCGCGCCGCTCCGTATGAAGAGCAGCGCATCCGCCGCGGGTGCGTCGCTGGTCCAGCGAACGTTCAGAGTGTTAGTCCCCGCCGGAACGTTCACCGCGAGCTGGGACTCGAACCTCGGGATATTGTGTCCCGGCGAAAGCACGAAGGGGGCCGCGACTCCACGGCGCAGCAAAGTTTCGCCGAATCCCGCAATCGCCTCTGTCTCTCGCACCGCGAGTACCGAGGTGCGGTGGACGACTTCTCCGAATTGCAGCTCCAGCGGTACGCGAGGGCCGGGGGTGATGCCGCCCGGCACCACTGCGTTCACTTGAAGCAATCCGGCGAAGCCGGGCGCCGGACCTGCGAACTGGAGCGGCGCGTCCATGTCGCCGATCTTCAAGCGGATCGGCTGAACCGGCGTCGGACCGGGAAACGGGGCTAACTGCCCGTCGATGCCCGGAGGATCGGTCTGGCCCTCGCCGGTGGCATACAGCACGATCACATCGCCTGCCGTTGCCGGAGCCTCCGGACCGTTCACGCTGCCGTCGATGTTCAGAACCACCGCGCGGTTCGCGCCGTCCGGCATCTCGAAAATACCTGGAGAAACCGCCGCAACCGGCACGGTCATGGCGGGCGACAGCCGTCCTCGATGGCGCACCCTCACTTCGACTTCGGCTTTCCCGTTCACCGAGTACGGAACCTGCACGTTGCACTGATCCCAGCGGGCGAAGTAGATCGGAGCGGCGACGCCATCGAACAGCACCTCGACTCCGCCGGCTGTTTTGGCGACGCGCCCAGCGGCATCGAGGCTTGCGCCCACTCCATCGAGAGGGCCAAGCCCGCCACCGAACACGCTCACGATCTGGCCGGGAGCCCCCGGACGCCGCGCGAAGCTCGCCGCATGAACGATTCCCTCCGGCGCGATCCGCGGAAAAGCGTTGTAGGGAATCTGCAGGGGCAGAGAGAGGTGCTCCCATTCCACCCGAATCTCAATCGACGCTCCAATGATCGCGGTGTCATCGACCACCCGGATCGAAAAGGTCGCGAGGGCAGCGCCCACCGGGGCGGTCGTTACAGTCAGCGGGTTCGCCGGCGGTCCATCGGCTGGAGTGAATTGCACTCCCGCCGGCCCGGATATCCTGACTGTCTGGCCTGAAACCGGACGATGCTGCCCGTTGCTGACAACCAGACGAATGGGAGCGCTGGGCTGCCCGAATCGCAGGGGTTCCGCCGGAGCGGGGCTCACCGAAAGGCGGGATGCTCCGCCTGCCGCGACTCCACAACCCGGAAGCACCAGGTCGCCAAGCTCGATCCGTTGCCCGGGGCTTGTCAGCGGAACCACCGCCAGTGGCCCTCGCAACACGAAGAACCCGTCCTCCTGCTTCGCATTCGAGAATGTTGTCGTTTGGTTGTAATATCCGGGCTCGGTAACAGGGGCAATGAAGGCGTCGGACACGTGTGCAGCATACAGAAGATAAGTGCCGGGCTCGAGATTGAGTTGGAATGAGCCGTTGTATGGCTGGTCCGGAACCGGCATCCGCTGTTGAGAACCGGAGATCGTTTCCACGTCGGTTGCCGAGTCGATCTCGGTGTCGAGGCGGACGGCGCGAACGATCACGCCGGATGCCGGTCCGCAGCCGGATTCCGGAGAGATGATTGTGCCTGTGAGCATTGCGCGCCCGCCGATCGTCTGCGGAAGGCCGTTCCCTCGCGCGTAGATGCGAATGATCGATGCCCGATCGTCGGAGTAGGGAACGCGACCAGCCGGGTGGCTGTTTAGCGCGACCATCGTCGTGTGACGGTCAAACCGGTCCGTCAGGAAGCCGATTGAGGAATGTGCCAAGCCCAGCACATGGCCGATTTCATGCAGGATGAGCTTGGGGAGATCGACGCTGACGAAGTTCGTGCCGGTCGTGAATGCGCGTCCTCGATTGTTCCTGATGTTCGGATCGGGAATGAGCCTGAAGTCGCCGTCGAGGATCGTGCCTTTCGGACATGGGATCCCGGGAGGCCCCTGAAACGGGATCGTTCCGAGGCCGCTCACTGTCAGGATGGTGTTTCCGGCCTCGTCTTGAGTCGTCGTGGCCGGCCTTGTCAGGTAGTAGACCGAGGCCCAACCCACACCGCCGGGGATCTCGCCCCAAGTGAATGAATTCACGCCGTCGAACTCCGCGAAGCCGACATCCGTGAGGCCCGCATACTGCCACCGTGGCAACAGGGGCGCCTGATCGAGATCACGGTCGATGGACTCCCAAGTGCGGTAGGCCTCCTCGGCATATGCGACCGCGGCTGCCGTATTGATTCCGGCGGGCGCACGCTGCGGGTTATAGCGCCAGGGGATGCGGCCGGGAAATCCGGGCGTGCCGTCGTACATCCTCCGGTCCCATCGGACATCGATGATCTCGGGAGGATTCCCGATGCCTCTTTGATCGAAGTTTTCACCGCCGCGCAATGTCGCCGCCAACAGCCACCCGAGCAGAGCGGAAGCGGCGAGCGCGGTCCCCAGTGAAATACGTTTCATCATCGAGAGCCTCCGATCGAATCAGTCGACCTGAATCGTTCCGGTCATCGGCTGGTCTACTGTTGTAGCGCCCGTGCCGAAGTCGACCCGGCGCATCGGTTGGAAGAACATTGTTCCCGCGTCGGGATTTTCCAGCACGATCACCGCGTCGGGCTTCAGGTGGTAGACGAATTCCGCGTCGGCGCCGGACTGAATCGGCGCGCCGCTCCGTATGAACAGCAGTGCGTCCGCCGCGGGCGCGTCGCTGGTCCAGCGGATGCTCAGCGCCTTCGTTCCCGCTGGAACGTTCACCGCGAGTTGGGATTCGAACCTCGGGACATTGTGTCCCGGCGAAAGCACGAAGGGCGTCGCGACTCCACGGCGCAGCACAGTCCCGACGAATCCTGGAATCGCCTCTGTCTCTCGCACCGCGAGTACCGAGGTGCGGTGGACGGCTTCTCCGAACCGCAATTCCAGCGGCACGCGAGGGCCGGGGGTGATGCCGCCCGGCACCACAGCGTTCACCTGAAGCAATCCGGCGAAGCCGGGCGCCGGACCTGCGAACTGGAGCGGCGCGTCCATGCCGCCGATCTTCAAGCGGATCGGTTGAACGGGTGTCGGACCGGGGAACGGGGCTAACTGCCCGTCGATGCCCGGAGGATCGGTCTGACCCTCGCCGGTGGCATACAGCACGATCACATCGCCTGGGGCTGCCGGAGTCTCCGGACTGTTCACGCTGCCATCGATGTTCAGAACCACCGCGCGGTTCGTGCCGTCCGGCATCTCGAATGTGCCTGGAGAAGCCGCCGCCACCGGCACGGTCACGGCGGGCGACAGCCGTCCTCGATAGCGCACCCTCACTTCGACTTCGGCTTTCCCGTTCACCGAGTATGGAACCTGCACGTTGCACTGATCCCAGCGGGCGAAGTAGATCGGGGCCGCGACGCCATCGAACAGAACCTCGACTCCGCCGGCCGCTTTGGCGACGCGCCCTGCGGCATCGAGGCTTGCGCCTACTCCATCGAGAGGGCCCATCCCGCCGCCGAACACGCTCACGATCTGGCCGGGAGCCACGGGACGCCGCGCGAAACTCGCCGCATGGACAATTCCCTCCGGCGCGATCCGCGGAAAGGCGTTGTAGGGAATCTGCAGGGGCAGAGAGAGATGCTCCCAGTCCAGGCGAATCTCGAAGGATGCGCCGGCGATTGCGGCGTCATCCACGACCTGAATCGAAAAACCTGCGATGGCTGTGTTGATCGGGGCCGTCGTCAAGGTCAACGGATTGGCTGGCGGTCCTTCCCGAGGCACAAACCGCACGCCCGGCGGACCCGATACGACGATCGGCTGGCCGGGTACGGGGCGGTGTTGCGCGGTGCTCAGCAAGACACGCACCAGTTCTGAGACCTGGCCGAATCGGAGCGCTTCGCGGGGCGGCGCGCTCACTGCTAAGCGGGTACCCACGCCTGTAGCGATCGCGCACCCTGGCATTGGGACATCGCCCAGATCGATTCGCTGTCCTGCTTCGGGCAGAGGAAGCACTGCCAGCGGACCCTGCAGGCGTAGGATATTCTCATTCGTCAGGGCGTTTGAAACCCTTGTGGTCCGGTTGTAGTTCCGGTGATGCACGAGCACCTCGGAGCCGCGCGACAGGTGTCCGGCGTAAAGGACGTACGTGCCCGGCTCAAGATTGAGTTGGAAGGTTCCGTTGTAAGGCTGATCCGGCAGTGGAAGGCGGCGGTCCGAACCCGAAATCGTCTCAACATCTGACTCAAGGTCAGGCCCCACATCGAGCCGGAACGCCCGAACCAATACACCCGTCGCCGGCCCGCAACCGGCCAGCGGAGAGAGCAGGCGTCCTGTCACGACCGCCCGGCCGCCTGCCGTCAGAGGAAGGCCGTTGCCGCGTGCATATGAGCGCACAATGGATGCGCGGTCGTCGGCATGGAGCGCATCCATGGCGGGGTGGGTTCCGATCGTAACCATGGTCGCGAACCGGTCCCTTTGGTTTGTCCCACCCCCAATCGAGGAATGGGCCAGCCCGAGGACATGGCCGATCTCATGCCGGAACAGCGCCGGAAGATGCTCGCTCACGAAATCCGTTCCGGTCGACCAGAACCGTCCTCGAACCGCCGATGTGCCCGGACTCGTGCGGGTCCAGAAGTCGCCATCGAGGATTGTGCCCTTGGGAAACGTCACACCGGGGGGTCCGTAGAAGGGGATCGTGCCCAGTCCGGCGAGATCGAGGACCGTGTGCCCGGCTTGGTGCTGTCGGGTGGTCGCCGGCGCGGTCAGGTAGAAGACCGATGCGCCTCCGAACGCGGTCGGATGCGGTGGATCGCTGTCCCAACTGACGGTGTTAATCCCGTCGAAAGTCTGGTAGCCGGCGTCGGTCAGGCCTCCATACTGCCACCGCGGCAGCAGTGGACGCTGGTCGAGCCCGTCGTCCACCAGTTCCCAGCTTCGAAAGGCATCGTCCACCATGGCTGCGATTGCAGACGGGTCGAAGCCGCCTGGCGCTCCCGCAGGGTTGTAGCGCCAGGGTATGCGACCGGCGAAGCCCGCTGTGCCGTCATAGAGCCGCCGGTCCCAACGTATATCGAAGATCTCCGCGGGATTGTCGTCGTTGGCGTTTTCGAAGTTCTCGCCCCCATGGAGAACGAAGGCCAGCCAACACAGCAGGACGACAACCGCTGAAGCGACCGCCGCGCGCACCTACCGCCGGCCTCCGGCCTGTCGAGCCTCGCGGATGAAGCCCCCAAGCGGAGTGCTTCGTCCCTTCAGCAGGACATGCCGTCCGTGCAGTTTGGGATCTCGAACGACCGGAAGAATCGCATCGGCGGAGGCGATGGGCGACAGTGCGCCGTGCTTCGTCGAGCGTCGGGCGAATATTACGACCTCTTCGCCCTCGTGCAGGCGGTGCGGTGTGTCGAACACCGCCAACCCGACATCACCCACGACTCCGCCCGGGAGCGCCACTTCGAGTGGAGAGGTTCCTGAGCCGCCGATCCACTCCAGGGGTTCCAAATCGTAGAAGGTATAGATCGTCCGGCCCACCCAACGTGACCGCCCGGAGCCGACCCGCGCGCAGACGGCGATCTCAGACTCTTGCATCAGAGCTCGCAAGCCCGGAGTAGGCACATCCGCGCCAGCGACAGAGGGAGGACCGATCAGAAAGGAGATTTGCCAAATCAACAGGCCAACGCCAACCAGGACGCTAGCCGGAACAAGCAAAGGGCCGAGGCCGATTCGGAGTCCCAGCATAGAGCTACTCTATCGACCTGAGCCGAAGTCGTAAACCCGCCGCGGGCGCCGTTACTCCGCAGCCGTCTCAACCGCCAGCACCAATCCATGGCTCTGCCGATAGTGCTGCTTCAGTATGTCCTTGCCGTAGTCGTTCCCGTTCGGAGTCCGGATGATCGCATGAACATGCTCCTTGCCCGGTACACGAGGCCCCGGCAGCGCCACCGGCATCTGGTGATCGAACTCGATCAGAACCACCGGACTATGGATCCGGTAGTAGAACACCGAATCCTCCTTCGTCTCGCCGATCCAGGCGAAGTAGGTGGCATCGAGGTGCCGCCGGACCTCCTCCATCCGCACGCGAGCGTGCCCTTCGCTCATCCAACCGACATACTCTCCGATGAGCCCGAGCAACTGCTCCTTCTGCTTCGCATCCAGTTCGGAGCACCGCAGCCCCGCGTAGTCGAGTACCAGGTTGTCCTGAAACGCCTGCGCCAGGATGTTGTTCCCCGGCTTGGAAGTCCGCAGAATCGCCTTCCCGCGCTGCGCCTCGGTCAAGGCGTTCACAAACGCCAGACCCTTGTTCTGCTCGTCCTGCATCACCACGGTTCCGGCGTACTTGCCGGAATCGGCCCGCACCGGTTCGGATCCCATGAATGTCGGGGTCATCACCACCTGGTCGCCCAGAACGAAGTAGTTGACGATCAGGTGATGCCCGTCAAGCTGCCAGCCCCACGGATCCTTCGGCGACGGCGTCCCCATGATCGTGATCCAATACAGCCCCTCGCCGTATTCATGGAACTTTTGCGTCAACTCGGCGATCGTGTGGTTCAACCGCATGATGTCGCGCGTCTGCTTCAATCCCTTGGCGCTCAGTCCCGCGCGAAACAGCGCGAACGCCAGCTCCCGCTGCCCCTCCGTCATCTCTTTGAAACTGATCCCCTGCCGCGTGTAGCGATGGATGTTGTTCCATCGCCGCCACTCCGGGTCGTCGACGTCGAACAGCGTCGCCATACGCTGCTCTCCCGCCAGCCCGCCGATGAACGCCTCCGCCGCCTTCCTCACGGGTTCGGTGGAAACCCCGGTCGCCCGAATCGAAAACAGCCCCGGAATGACCGTGCCGTCCGTGGTAATGCCCCGGAAAGGCTCCGCCAGCGCTGCGCGCTCCCGGTCCGCCCCGCCAGGACGCGGCCCCTGCGCCGAACCAGGCTGAAAGCGAGCCGCGGCCAGCAGCAGCAGCAGCCCGAAAACACAAAGCGGTATTCGCCGACTCTCCATACTTCCTCCTGAACGCAATCGCTTTATTCTACTCCCGATCAGCGGGAAGATCCGGCGGCGTGCAACAATCTCGATAATGTCCCAGTCCAACGCCGGCCTGATCCGCTCCATGTACGACGCTTTCGCGCGGGGCGACATCCCCTATGTCCTCGGACTTCTCGATCCCCAGGCCGCCTGGCATGAGGCCGAGAATTTTGTCTATGCCGACCGTAGTCCCTACATCGGACCGCAAGCGATTCTCGAAGGGGTATTCATGCGTCTCGGCGCCGAATGGGAGAATTTCGGCGCTGCTGTCGAGGAGATCCTCAGCGATGGCGATACCGTGATCGTCCTCGGCCGTTACCACGGCGCCTGCCGGGCCACCGGTGTCGCCGTAGACGCCCAGTTTGTCCACGTCTACCGGCTGCAGAACGGCAGAATCGTTCACTTCCGCCAGTACACCGACACCGCCCAGTTCCGCGACGCCATAAACGCGCCGCGCTCGGCGGGCGCATAGCCGCGCTACTTTCGAATCGGGTTCTGCTAGGCGGCTCTTCCGCGTCCAATTCGTCGAGGAGGTGTCATGATCGAAGTGCTTCCCGCGCCGAACCACGTGGCCGCCTTCCGCGCGCATGGTCTGGTAACTGGTGACGATTTCCAAAAAGTCATCGACGAAACCGAAGCCAAATTGAAGACGAACGAGCGCATCGGCGTCTACTCCGACGTCATGGACTTCACCGACGCCACCGGCGAAGCCATCGCCAAGCGCGTCCAATACGGACTCAGCAAACTCGGCGACATCAACCGCTTTGCCCGCATGGCCGTCATCACCAACAAGAACTGGATCCGCGCCGTAGCCGACTGGTCCGCGAAACTCCTGCCCAAGTCCCAGATCCGCGTCTTCGACGAAAGCGAGCGCCAGTCCGCCATGGAATGGGTAGCCGGCACGGCCTGAGCAACCGCTGCGGCGCCCTCTGGCCGCGAAGCAGAGGAGATCCGAATGGACGTTCTGCGCTGTGACATCGCCATCATCGGAGGCGGGCTCGGAGCCTGCGCTGCGGCGCTCGCTGCGGCGCGAACCGGCTTCAAGGTGATCCTGACCGAGGAGACCCACTGGATCGGCGGGCAGCTCACCAACCAGGCCGTGCCGCCCGACGAGCACCCATGGATCGAGGAATTCGGCGCTACCGCAAGCTACCGGCGCCTCCGAAATGGCATCCGTGACTACTACCGCCATCACCTTCCCCTCACCCCGGACGTCCGCGACGCTGCCGCTATGAATCCCGGCAACGGCTGGGTGAGCCCTCTCTGCCACGATCCGCGCATCGCTGTCGCCGTCCTCCACCAGATGTTCGCCCCCTGCCGGCTGGCCGGATGCCTCTTCCTCATGCATCCGCACCGCCCCATCGACGCCTGGACCCACGGCGATCGCGTCACCGGCGTCGTCGTCCGGGGCCTCGAATCCGGTCGCGACTGCCTGATTGAGGCGCCCTTCTTCATCGACGCGACGCCTCTCGGCGACCTGCTGGCCCTCGCCAACGTCGAGCACGTCATCGGCGCCGAATCGCAAGGCGAAACCGGCGAACCGCACGCGCCCGAACATGCCGATCCGCTCGACCAGCAGGCCATCACAGCCTGCTTCGCCATGGAGCATCACCCAGGCGAAGACAACACCATCGACAAGCCGCGCCAATATGAGATCTGGCGCGACTACCGCCCTCCGGGCTGGCCAGGACCTCTGCTTTCCTGGACGACGCCCCACCCGGAAACGCACGAGCCGCTGACTCGCTTCCTCTTCGAGGCCGAAGACAACCGGACCATGTGGCGCTTCCGGCGAATCCAGGACCGCTCCAACTTCGTGGATACTTTTCGTGGAACCGATATCACCGTCGTCAACTGGCCCCAGAACGACTACTGGTTCGGTCCCATCTGCGGAGTGGATCCTCTCGAGCAGTCCAGGAACGTCGAAGCCGCCAGGCAGTTGAGCCTCAGCCTGCTCTACTGGCTTCAGACCGAGGCGCCCCGGCCCGAGGGCGGATACGGCTATCCGGGCCTGCGCCTTCGCGGGGACGTCATGGGCGGGACCCCCGACGGCCTCGCTCCCTACCCATACATCCGGTCCTCGCGCCGGATCCGCGCGCTCTTCACCGTCACTGAGCAGCACATTGCTTATCCTCTCCGGCCGAACGGTCCGGAAATTTTCCCCGATTCGGTCGGCATCGGCTGCTATCGAATCGACCTCCACCCTCGCGTTAACGGCGCGGGATACCTGGACATCGGCTGCTGGCCGTTCCAGATTCCGCTCGGCTCTCTGATTCCCATCCGCGTGGAGAACCTTCTGCCGGCTGGCAAGAACCTCGGAGTCACGCACATTACGAACGGCGCCTACCGGGTCCATCCGTCCGAGTGGACCATCGGCGAGGCGGCCGGCATGTTGGCCGCGTTTTGTCTCCAGCAAAAGCAGTCGCCTGCTTATGTGCGGCATCACGACCGCCTCCTCGGAGACTTTCAATCCCTGCTCGTGCGCCACGGCTTCGAACTTTCCTGGCCGTCGCTTAGACCGGTGTGATTCGATTATGGATACCGCGAATAGCAAACGGATATACCGAATCGGCATCAGCGGCTCGTACGGAGGCATGAACCTCGGCGACGAAGCGATTCTCGCCGCGATGATCGCCGAAATGCGCGCCGCGGTTCCCGTCGATATCACGGTCTTCTCCCGCTATCCCCAGGACACGCTCTCCCGCCATGACGTGGAGCGCGCCGTGCCTGTCCGAAGCCTCACGCAGAAGGAAATCAGACCGGAGATCGCCCGCCTCGACCTCCTCGTGCTCGGCGGCGGTGGAATCCTGTTCGACAGGGACGCCCACGCGTACCTTCGCGAGGTCCTCCTGGCTCACGAGCTTGGCGTGACAGTCATGGTGTACGCGATCAGCGCTGGCCCCTTGCGCGATCCATCCGCCCGCGAAGTGGTTCGCGCCGCGCTCAATCAAGCCGCCGTAATCACGGTCCGCGACCGCGAGGGCTACCGCCTCCTCGAAGACGTGGGCGTCTCCACGGAGATTCACCTGACCGGAGATCCCGCCCTGCTGCTCACCCAGACGGCTCTCTCGAAAGAAGCGATCGAGGCCGAGGGTGTCGAGTTTGACCGCCACCTCATCGGCTTCTCCGTCCGGGAGCCCGGCCCAGCGGCGCCGGAACTCGATCCGGAGGAGTACTGCTCGCTCCTCGCCAACGCCGCCGACTTCGCGATCGAGCGTCTCGACTCCGACGTCGTCTTCGTCGCCATGGAGCGGACCGACATCCAGCACGCGCATGGCGTAGTCGCCCACATGTACAACGCCGACCGTGTCGAGATACTCAGAAAGCGCTACTCGTCCCAGCAGATCCTAGACCTGCTCGGGCGCTTCGAGTTCGCCGTCGGAATGCGCCTCCACTTCCTCATCTTCGCCGCGCTCCAGGGAACGCCCTTCGTCGCGCTGCCCTACGCCTCCAAAGTCGTCGGCTTCCTCGAAGACCTGCAATTGGAGACTCCGCCGCTCGGCGACTTCGGCGTCGGCCAGCTCATCGCCCGCATCGACCGTCCTGGGATCGGCGCGACGAAGTCCGCGCCACCACCCAACGGCTCCTCCCGGCCCTGCAAGACCGCGCACGCGAGACCAACCGCCTGTTGGTCGAGTTCCTCAGGGGGCGCTACGGCGAGTAGCCGCAAACACTCCTGGTCTGCGAGGCAGGTTGGTGAGAGCGGCAACCGGAGCGGCCTGGTTCCCAAACATTCTCGGCACCCGGTCTCGCAGGCACAGAGGCACCGAGGCCCTGCCGTCTGCTAGCTTGGTCTTTCCGGATGATCTCCTTTTCCAATATCAGTAAACAGTACGGCAGGCAGCTTGTCTTTGTCGATGCCTCTTTCCAACTCAACCCCGGCGAGAAGGTCGGCCTCGTCGGCCCCAACGGCGCTGGCAAGACCACGCTATTCCGCATGATCGTCGGCGAAGAGGCCCCCGACGACGGCGAAGTCACCATCCCCAGGCGCCTTACCATCGGCTACTTCCGCCAGGATGTGGAGGAGATGCCCGGCCGCTCCGTCCTCGACGAAGCGATCGCGGGCAGTGGACGTGCCGGCGAACTCCACCATGAACTTGAGGCGCTGCAAAGCGCCATGGAAGACCCCGCCCGCGCCGGCGACATGGACGCCATCCTCTCCCGTTTCGGCGAAGTCCAGGAGGAGTACGAGCACCTGGACGGCTACACCCTGGAAGCCCAGGCCCGCGAGGTGCTCCACGGACTCGGCTTCTCCGACGACCAGATCGACGGCGACGTCGGAGCCCTCTCGGGCGGCTGGAAGATGCGCGTCGCGCTCGCCCGCGTCCTCCTCGGCCGCCCCGACGTGCTCCTCATGGACGAGCCCACCAACCACCTCGATATCGAATCGATCATCTGGCTGGAGCAGTTCCTCAAGTCCTATCCTGGCGCGCTCCTGATGACCTCGCACGACCGCGAATTCATGAACCGCATCGTCACGAAGATCGCCGAAATCGACGCCGGCGAGATCGTCGCCTACTCAGGCAATTACGACTTCTACGAGCGCGAGCGCGCCATCCGCGAAGCCAACCAGCAGGCCGCCTACGCCCGCCAGCAGGCCATGCTCGCCAAGGAGCAGCGCTTCATCGAACGGTTCCGCACCCATGCGGCCAAGGCTGCCCAGGTCCAGAGCCGCATCAAGGCCCTCGAAAAGATCGAAACCATTGAACTCCCCAAGCAGCGCAACGTCGTTAAGTTCGACTTCCGCACCCCGCCGCGCTCCGGCGACCAGGTCGCCGTGATCGAAGACCTCCACAAGAGCTACGGCCCCCGGGTCCTGTATAACGGCTTCAGCCTCACCATCCGCCGCGGCGAGCGCTGGGCCGTGATGGGCCGCAACGGCGCCGGAAAAACCACGCTGCTCAAGATTTTCGCCGGCGCCGCCGCCCCTGACGCCGGTACAGTGCGGCTCGGAGCCAGCCTCTGCATGGGCTACTTTGCCCAGCAGTCGCTGGACGTCCTCGATCCCGGCCTCACCGTCATCGAACAGCTTCAGAAGGACTTCCCCCAGGACGGCCTCGGCTCTCTCCGCACCCTCGCGGGAGCCTTCCAGTTCGCCGGCGACGACGTCCACAAGCCCATCCGCGCCCTTTCCGGAGGCGAAAAATCCCGACTCGCCATCGCGCGGATGCTCTACAACCCACCGAACTTCCTCGTCCTCGACGAGCCCACCAACCACCTCGACCTCGCCACCAAGGAGATGCTCGTCGAAGCCCTGAAGAACTTCGAAGGAACCATGATTTTCGTCTCCCACGACCGGACATTCTTGCGAGGCCTCGCCACCCGGGTCCTCGAACTCGGCCCCGACCACCTCATCTACCCCGGAAGTTACACCGAGTACGTCCAAGCCCGCGGCCACGAAGCGCCGGGAATTCTGGCGTAGCGCGCGCGGCACGGCCTGATTCGCCCCACTGCGATTTGCTTGCAGAGGTTCACAAAAATTTCCATGCGCACCTCGGATCGCGCCCCGGTCGCGCATTCCAAACGTGCCTATACACGAGCCAAAAGCACTTGGATGGTTCTATAATTGTCCCGTGAGAGCTGCATATTTCTGTCTTTTTTTCCCGGTTTTCTGTTTAAGTGCGCAGCCCGTCTCAATCGGAGTGAAGGGAGGGTTGCCCCTCTCGGACACCCGAGCGTCCGGATTCACTGTTGGAAGGTACGGCGCCCCCTACCAATTTGAGATGAAGCGCTACACATTCGGCCCGACGATCGAGGCCGGCTTGCCTTTCTCGTTCCGGCTTGAGGTTGATGCGCTGTATAAGCGCATCCGTTTTGATTTAACCGCCGGCCCTGCTCCATCCGCTGTCATTGTGCAATCGGGCAGCCGTGCGCACGTTTGGGAGTTTCCCTTGCTGCTCAAGCGGCAGGTATCTCCTCGGCGCTGGGGAATTTATGCCGTCGCGGGCGCCACCCTGCGGAGAATTGGCGATTTTCAAGTGGACCAACTCTCGATTCCCACGCTGCCCGGATACGAATCCACGAGAAAGAATTTCAGAAGGCCTTCGAATACCGGCATTCGATCCGGAGTGATTGTGGGCGCTGGGATTTCAAAAGGTTTCAGCAAAGTACGGATCGAGCCCGAACTACGCTACACGCATTGGACTTCGAATCATTACCTCGCAACCACGCATCAAGTGGAAGTCTTGGCCGGCATTCGATTTCCCCATCGTGCTTCAGGGCGCCACTGACCGAAGCTGGCAAACACGAATTCTTCCAGGTACGGTCCGCGGTAATAAGCCGAAAGCAATCGCTTCTGATGCTCTGCCCAGCGGGGGACATCCTGCGCTGCCGCGTCCCAACTCCCCATCGCAGTCCCACCCCAGCCCCGCGGCCCCGCGACGAACTTTCGACAAAACCCGCCCCGTCTGGGACGGAGTGGGCGGAGACCTCAACAGAATGGCCGGGTTGCCGCCGGCGCCTCAGAGGGTAGCTCCAGACATCCACTTCGAGGAACTGGGCCACGTACCAGGCGCCCTCACTCCATGTGGTCACAGCGCGGCGTAGCCGCAACCAAACACTGACGGCGTTTCCGATCTCGTAGGATATTGGTTTTCCACGACCATC
>JBKBWD010000054.1:0-33214 GCA_046289265.1 Bryobacteraceae bacterium
GGATGGTCGTGGAAAACCAATATCCTACGAGATCGGAAACGCCGTCAGTGTTTGGTTGCGGCTACGCCGCGCTGTGACGGACTCGGAGACCTGTTCCTGCTGCGCAACGGGCACTTGCCGTGCTACTGCTTCTGCCACACTCCGCTGCGGCCCTGCTTCGATCCGGAATACTTCCAGCGGGTCGCGCCGAAGTATCACGGGTGGAAGAAGCTTCCCTTGCACATGGCGCGTTCGGGCTTTCGGGCGATCGACCGGTGGCTGTGGCGGCGATACCGCTACGTGTTCTTTAACAGCGAGGAAACGCTGGGACGGGCGCGCGCCGGAGGACTTCTGCGATCGATCGGCGATCGCTACGAGATCGCGCATCCGGGATTGGACGTGAACCGCAGCCCGGTATCGGAGCGCTTCGA
Source organism: Bryobacteraceae bacterium (assembly GCA_046289265.1). Taxonomy (GTDB): domain Bacteria; phylum Acidobacteriota; class Terriglobia; order Bryobacterales; family Bryobacteraceae; genus JBKBWD01. The sequence continues at coordinate 411 of JBKBWD010000054.1, forward strand.
ACCATTCTTCCTGGTCCCCGGTCGCATCATGTGGACCAAGAATATCGAATCGGCCGTCGCCGGATTCCTCGAGATGAAGCGCCGGGGGCCCGGGACTGCAGCTTTTCGGATGGTGGTCGCCGGTCACGTGGACGAAAAGAGCAGGCCCTACCTTCAGGCTCTGCGCAGGTTGGCGGCGGGAAGAGAGGACATTGAGTTTGTCATTTCTCCTTCGGACGCAGAGCTGTCGGATCTGTATCGCCGCTGTTACGCGGCAGTCTTCACGGCCTGGAACGAAGACTGGGGAATGGCTCCGCTAGAGGCCAATGCGGCGGGGAAGCCGGTGCTCGCCAGCCGGCGGGGCGGCCTGCTCGAAAGCCAGGTGGATGGAGTCACCGGATTTCTGGTGGAGCCGGAGGTGTCCGACATCGCCGCCGGCCTGCTGCGGTTGGCGAAGAGTCCGGCGCGGGTGCGAATGATGGGTGCGATCGCGCGGCTCCGGGTCGCCAGATTTGACTGGTCGAATCTGGTGCGCCGCATCGACGATGTATTGGAAGAGCGCGCGGGCGATCCCGGCTGCCGGACCGAATCCGCGCGGCCGGCGAGTTGTGTACGAGTAAGTATTCCGCTCGAAGTTAAAAAGGAGGCAGAGCATGACGCCTGACCTGAGGCAGTTACGGGAGGACTGGGACACCTTCGGCAAGATGGATCCGCTCTGGGCCGTGATCTCCTGGCCGGAGAAACGCGGCGGCAAATGGGATGTCGAGGAGTTCTACCGCCTCGGCCGCGAGGAGGTCGGCAGAATTCTCGACGAAGTGGCTCTTCTCGAACTTCCCCTCCGCAAACAAAGAGCGCTCGATTTCGGCTGCGGAGTGGGCAGGCTTTCCGAGGCGTTGGCCGCACATTTCGGCCGGGTCACAGGTCTGGACATCGCGCCGTCGATGGTGGATTACGCGCGCTTGCACACGCGCAGCGGTGGCCGCGTTGAATATCTGGTAAACGAGACAGACGACTTAGGCCGATTCAAGGACGCGGAATTCGACTTTATTCTGTCCAGCATCACCCTGCAGCATGTTCCGCAGCCATTCATCTCGGGATATCTACGTGAATTTGTCCGCGTACTCGCTCCCGGAGGCATGCTCGTCTTCCAGCTGCCGGCGAAGGCGGCGGCGACCGTTAAGGGCTGTTTGTGGCGCCTGCTTCCGCGCTCCGCCGTGGCCTCGATGCTGCGGAGAAAGAACCGGCTTCCTGTGTCGATGCAAATGAATGCGATTCCTCGTGTCCGCGTCGAGTCGATCTTGCGGCAGGCCGGCGCCGAGGTGGTGTCGGTTCGGCGTGATACCGAGGCCGGGCCAGATTGGATCAGTTACCGCTATATTGCCGTGAAACCTTCCGCTGAATCGGGAGTCTTCCAGTAAAAGCCGGATCGCCGATGTCTCTTTTCTAAAGAAAGCAGACAACGGCGCCGATTTAGTCCGCATGCGGCTCTAACCGATGTCAGTCGGAGGAGCGGGATCCCGCTTCGGCTCGCGCGTCTACGGATCCATCGCCGGTTCCGGGTAGCGCGGACCCCTTCCTGGATTGCGCGCCAGACTCCGCTGATTTACCGACAATTGGAGGAAGTTTATGATGAACTCGACTCGGGCCGGGCGGACCCATACACGGCGCAGTCTGCTGAAGGGATTAGCGGGTTTGGCGCCCGCGGCGATGGCCGCTCAATCGTCGACAGCGGCGCGTATCGCTGTGAATCCGAGCGCTGCCGGCAACTCCGTGAGTCCTTTGCTATTCGGATGCGGTATTGAATGGGCTGAAAACGGCAACCGCATCTTCGATCCCAATGCGCGTCGGAACCGGCCGGAGGTCGTCGCGGCGCTGAAGAAGCTGCGCCTGACGACATTGCGGTTTCCAGGCGGTATCATGGCCGATTACTATAACTGGCGGGATGGCGTCGGAATGTACGCCGACCGTCCCAAACGGCCGAATCCGATGGACGGTACGCTCTATGAGAATAACTTCGGCACGGACGAGTTTCTCGACCTGTGCAGGCAGATCGGCGCCCAGCCGGTAATCACCTTGAACGCCGGCGCCGGAACGCTCGAGATGGCTCTGAACTGGCAAACGTATCTTCGCGCTTCGGGCATGCGCGTGCGGTACTTCGAGGTCGGCAATGAGATTTACCTTGCCGAGCCGCGAATGCCGGCGACGATTGCCGGCAACGACAGCCGCATCTATAAGACCGCCGAAGAGTACACCGCCCTGTACAAGGAGTGGGCTCCTGCCCTTCGGGCTGCCGATTCGGAGTGCCTAGTCGGGGCCATCGCAGGCACGTATAACACGAGCAAGGAGAATCAGGGCTGGCTCGAAAAGCTGCTCGCCGGAGCGGGAAATAAGATCGACTTTATCGCCCTTCACAACGCCTTCGCGCCGATCGCACCCTCAAATTACAACTGGACCAGTGACAGCCGCCGCGCCGATGCCTATCGGGCGATGTACACGGCGAACACATACTCGGCCGAAGATACCCGGATCGTCATGAAGGAGCTGCTCGCCGCCAATCCCGGCTCCGAAGGCCGGATCGCCGTCACCGAGCATTTTCCGTTGTTCGGCGCGGGCGGGACGCACTCGCAACTGGTCCGGATCCTCGACCAGTCCCGGACCGTGGCGGCCGGCATCTACACGGCTTCGGTACTGCACTACATGATGCGCCGGGGTGCGTGGATGGCGCACTTCAATCTCGCTACCAGCCCCTGGTTCGGCGCGTTGCTGCAGGACACGGCCTCCGGGCTGATCGAGAATCCTCACTATTTCGCGTTTCTACTGCTGCGCGAACTGGCCGGAGGGGCGCTGGTGCAGACGGATGTCGCCGGGCCGACGTTCGACAGCCGCGCCGTCGGCGTCGTGGCGGCGGGCAAGAATACTCCGGCGCTTGATGCCGTTGCGGTTACCAACGAACACGGCCTGTGGCTGTCGGTAGTGAATCGCGATCTGTCCCGGACCATCTCGACCACCCTCGACATTCCCCTGGCAGGCTTCGAGCAACAGGCGCAGGTGAGCACACTGCAAGGACCCGTACCTCACGCGATTCGCGGGACGCCCTTGTCGGACTCGGTTGTCCAGCACACCAGTGGTATCGGCATCACCGAGTCGGCCTGGAACGGGGGATCCGGGGCGAGCTACAGCTTTCGCCCACTGTCGGTGACCCGGATGTTCTGGGGCCGCACCGCGCAGCCCAAGCCGCAGCGGCAGCTCAGCCGGAAGTCACGGTGAGGCGGCGCCGACGCGCTTCTCCCGCGTGTAGGTCGCCGGCCTCGATCGCAATTGCGAGCGGGTCTGGGCGCAGCCGCATTCAACCCGAGTAATAAAGAGAATCAAGAAGGGCCACCCGCGCCTTCCAGATCCTGCGATAAAGCCTGGCCTTTGGCGGCGCTGCCTCTCGGCCGCTAGCTAGGTCCGGGTTCGCCGCAGGACAGCATCAAACGATTCGATGGCGCTGGCATTCTGCTTTCTGCGCGCATATTATCGAATGGGTGAGCCGAACGCCGGTTCACCGGACCACGGGAGGTATGCGCTGAAGATGCGCTTTCGTACGCTGTGGATGTTCCTGATCGCCGTCGCTGGCCTCTTTGCGGGGCCCAGTTACCACCGGGAGATCCGTCCGATCCTGCAGAAGCACTGCCAGGCGTGCCACCAGCCCGCTTCCAAGTCGGCCGGACTCGACCTGTCCACCTATGCGGCCTTACTGGCAGGCGGGAGCCGCGGTCCGGCGGTCGTTGCGAACCAGCCCGATGAAAGCCTTACGGTCCGCTATCTCACCGGCGCCGTCCAGCCGCAGATGCCGCTCGGCAAGCCCGCACTGGCGAAAGAGGAGATCGACCTGATCCGCGAATGGATCCGCGCCGGCGCCCTAGACGATTCGCCCATGGAAATCGCCGAACGCAGCCCCGAGGTTTACTCGCAGCCTCCCGTGATAACGGCTCTGCGTTTCTCGCCGGACGGATCGAAGATCGCGGTCTCCGGAAATCGCGAAATTCTGGTGCATGAATTCGACGGCAGCGGCCTGCTGCAACGGTTGCAGGGCAAGGCCGAGCGCCTGCTGTCCATAGACTTCAGCCGGGACGGCAAGCTCCTGATAGCGGGCGGAGGCACCCCCGCCCAGTTCGGAGAACTCCAGATGTGGGACTTGGCTTCCGGCAAACTCCTGCGTTCGGCCACCCTGACTCACGACACCCTCTTCGGCGCCTCCCTCTCACCCGACGCCTCCAAGGTAGCTGTCGGGTGCGCCGACAACACGGTTCATGTCTTCGAAACCGCGACCGGCGCGGAACTGTATAAGATCGGCAATCACGAGAACTGGGTGCTCGGCACCGTGTTCGGCGCGGATTCGAAGCGCTTCGTCTCGGTGGGACGCGACGGCGCTGCGAAACTCACCGATGCGGCGTCGGGGGCCTTCCTCGAGAACATCAACCTGCTGCGAGGCGAACTCTCGGCGATCGCGAGGCATCCGGCAAAGGATGTGGTCGTCATTGGCGGCGACGACCGCTATCCGTATGTCTACCTGATGGACCGGCCGCGCAATATGAAAATCGCGGACGACACCACGCTCGTGCGCCGCCTGGAACGCCAGGAGGGTCCCATCACGGCGCTGGACTGGTCGCCCGACGGGAAGCGCATCGCCGTCGCAGCCGCGGCCCCGAAGGTGAACCTCTACGACGCCGAAACCGGCGACCGCCTCGCCTCCTGCACCGGTCACGCCGCGGGCATCTATGCGCTCTCGTTCTCGCCGGACGGCTCCCGCCTGGCCACGGGCGGCTTCGACGGCAAGGTGCGGATCTACAAAGCCGAAGATTGTTCGCTGTTGCACGAGTTTATTCCGGTTCCGCTGTCAGGAGGCTCCCGATGAGACTTCTGGTGCTGTACTCCATTGCGGCCGCGCTCCTAGCGGCTCCCCCGTCGATCACGGAACTCCAGCCCCGCGGGGCGCAGAAGGGACGGCCGTTCGTCCTGACGATCGTCGGCGATAACCTCGGCCAGGGGGCGGCGGTCGTATCCACGCTCCCGGCCAGCTTCACTCCGCTCGGCGCGGAAAAGCCGGGCATGGCGGACCGGTACGCAACCTTCCTGGTGGAGCCGACGGCCGAGTGGAACGTGGGTGTTTATCCGATCCGCGTCAAAGGGCCGAACGGAATCTCGAACATCCTCCTGTTTAGCATCGGCGCGTTTCCGGAGATCTTCGAAGAAGAGTCCCGTCCGGGCGCGCTGCCGAATCAGAACGATTCGATCGAAAACGCCCAGCCGCTCCCAACCACGCCGGTAACGCTCAACGGCACGCTGCGCGGGCCGGAACGGGACTTCTACCGCGTCCAGGTGAAGGCCGGTGAGCGCCGCGTGTTCGAAGTGGATGCGCGCCGCTGTGGGTCTGCGATCGATCCGGTGATCCGGGTGCTGGACGCCTCGGGTAAACTGATTGCGCGTTCGGAGGACGATCCGCTCCTGAGCCTCGATCCGCGCCTCGATATCACGTTTGAGAAGGCCGGCTACTACTACGTCGAACTCCACGATGCGCGATTTTCCACGCAGGCGCAGAACTATTACCGGCTCAAAACGGGAGCCTATGAGTATGCGTCAGGGGTCTATCCGCTCGGCGGGCCGCGCGGCGAAAGGGTCGATGTGGACCTCGGCGGTTCCAAGGTGAAGGTCGATCTGGCCTCCATCGGTTCGGCGCCGCAGGTCTTCGTGAATCTACCGGAATCTCCCGCTCTTCCGCTGCCGTTCGCGGTGGGCGAACTTCCGGAGGTTCATGAGCCCGTCAGCGGGCCGCTCCACGCGCCGGTTACCGTCAACGGACGGCTCTCGAAACCGGAGGAGATCGACCGGTACGAAATGGCCGTCCAGCCCGGAGAAGAGTTTATCTTCGAACTGCAGGCCCGTGAATTGGGAACCTCGAAACTGACCGGACTGATCACGGTCTATGACGAGAACGGGAATCGGCTTGCGTCGGCCGGCGACGGCCCGATTCCGTTGGACGTCGGCGCCGTACAGGTGAGCAGCCGGACGCTCGGGGACCCCTTCCTGCAGTTCCAGGTTCCGGACGGAGTGCGCCGCATCGCCATCACGGTGGAGGACCTCGCGCAGCGCGGCGGGCCGGTCTATGCCTATCGCCTCTCGGTGGTGCGGGCGTCGATCGACTTGCGGGCGACCATCGCGGCTCCGTTCCTCAACATTCCGGCCGGCGGTACGGCCGTGGTTGGCGTGACTGTCGAGCGAAGGGGCTACCTGGGTCCGATTCGCGTCGAAGCCGTCGGGCTTCCGCCGGGCGCGAAGGTTGATGGCGGCGATATCCCGATGGAGGTGCCCGATCCCAATAACCGCGCCAACTCCCGGCGAGCAATCCTTTCGATCACGGCGCCGCCCGAAATGGAGCTTTCCTCCGAAGAGATCGGCTTCCGCGTGATTGCTGTGGAAGCCGAAGGTGGAGAGATCGAACGTCCTGCGAAAGGCATCGGCTACTCGATCAACGTCGCGGGCGCCACGGAGCAGGGCGTCGTGGACCGCCAGCGGCCCCTGACGGGCGGTTGGCTCGGCCTCCAATTGCCCGTCGCCATGACGGACCCCGCGCCGGCTGCGCTCTCGCTCGCCCTCGAGCACACCGAACGCAAGGAGGCAGGCTACGAATTCCGCTTCCGCTGGAACTGGGAGCTTCGCGACCCGATGCAACCGCTGCCCGAAACAGTTCAGGTGGACCTGCCGAACTTCACGGATCTCCGCGTCATCGAGATGGCGGCGGAGAAGGGGAACCGCAGGACCGGCACCTTTGTGGTGACGTCCACGCTGAACACTCTGCCGGCCCTCTATAACATAGGTGTGAGCGGACGCCTGAGGTCCGGCGGATCCGAGCACGTTGTCAGTGCGCCGATTCTGTCCTTTACTCTACCGGCTCATACTTCTGGGGAATCCAATGTCAATGCGTCCAGTGCTGCTGCTCGTTAGTGCCGCTTTCGGCTTGTCCGCGGCCGAACCGGTTACCTTCCTCCGGGACGTCGCCCCGATCCTGAACAAGGCGGGCTGCACGTCCGGTCCCTGCCACGGCAGCGCAAAGGGAAAGAACGGCTTTAAGCTTTCACTCCGCGGCTATGACCCGGAGTTCGATTACGCCTCGCTCCTTTACGATCTGTCGGGCCGGCGCTTCAACCGCGCCGAACCGGGCCGCAGCCTCATGCTCGCCAAGCCGACCCAGACCATCCCGCACGAAGGCGGCCTTCGCTTCGAGAAAGACTCCGACTACTACAAGACCATTTATAGCTGGATCGCGCAGGGCGTTCCGTACGGCGATCCTGCAAAGGATAACGTCACGGCACTCCAGGTCGAACCGGCCGAGATTGCGATGCCAAAGCCCGGCGAGTCGGCGCGCATGAAGGTCACGGCGAGGTTCGCCGATGGCCAGACGCGCGATGTCACCCGCGAGGCGACGATCGAATCGAACACGCCCGACGTTGCGAAGGTAGAGGGCGCGGCGATTTCGGGAGAGCGGATCGGGGAAGCGACGCTGCTGGTGCGGTATCAGGGCAAGTTCTCGACGGTTCCTGTGACTATTCTGAATCCGAAGCCCGGCTTCGCCTGGAAGCCGCTAGCGCAGCACAACTACGTCGACCAACACATTGACGCGAAGCTGCGGAAACTGCGCATCCAGCCGTCGCCCGTGGTCGACGATGCAACCTTCCTGCGGCGCGCCACGCTGGATCTCACGGGCCAGCTCCCTGCTCCGGACGAAGTGCGAGCCTTTTTGGCCGATCCTACGCCGTCACGCGTCAAGCGGGCGAAGAAAATCGACAAGCTGATTGCCAGCCCGGCCTACGTAGACCATTGGACGCTCAAGTGGAGCGACCTGCTCCAGTCGACTCGCAAGTTCCTCGGAGAGAAGGGGACCTACGGGTTCCGCGAGTGGATCCGCGATTCGATCGCGTCGAACAAACCCTACGACCGCATGGTGCGCGAGTTGCTCACCAGCCGCGGCAGCAGCTATGACGAACCGGCGGCCAACTACTTCCGCACGACGCGTGACCCCAAGCTCACGATGGAAAAGACGACGCAGGTCTTCCTCGGGGTGCGCATGGTCTGCGCCCAGTGCCACGATCATCCCTTCGAGCGCTGGACCCAGAATCAGTATTTCCAGATGGCCGCCTTCTTCTCGGCCGTAGGCTTGCGCCCCGGCTACGAGGTCGGCGAGGAGATCATCTACGATCAGCGCGTCGACTACGAGATGAAGCACCCGAAGGACAGCCGCGTGGTCAAGCCCGAATTCCTGATCGCCTCGAATGCTCCGGTCACCATCCCGAGCGATCAGCGCCGCCGCGATGCCCTGGCTGACTGGCTTGTCTCGAAGGAGAATCCGTTCTTTGCCAAAGCGATCGCCAACCGCATCTGGAGCTATTTCTTCGGCCAGGGAATCATCGACCCGGTGGACGACATCCGCGCTTCGAATCCTCCGGTGAACCCGGCCTTGCTCGACGCGCTCACGAAGGACTTTATCGACCACAACTTCGACCCGCAGCACCTGATGCGGGTCATCGCCAACTCGCGCGCTTATCAGACCGGGATCACGACGAACGAGTGGAACGAGATGGACGCCAATAACTTCTCTCACGCCATACCGCGCCGGATGAGCGCCGAGCAGTTGATGGACGCGGTCGCACAGGCTGCGGGCGCTCGTCCGAAGTTCCCGGATGTCCCGGAGGACACGACGGCATCGCAGTTACCCGACCCGCATGTCGGGAAGGACGGCTTCCTCGACCTGTTCGGACGGCCGACCCGCGAATCCGCGTGCGAATGCGAACGCCGCAGCGACTTCAGCCTTCCCCAGGCTCTCAACCTGGTGAACGGTTCCACGATCTCCGATGCAGTGGCCCATCCGAAGGGCCGGGTCGCGAGGAACATCCTGGCCGGCAAGGCGGATGCGGCCATCGTGGAAGATTTGTACCTCGCCGCGCTTTCCCGTTTTCCAACGAAAGCCGAAGCGGAGGCCGGCGCGAAGTATCTCTCGGGAGGGCCGCGCGCCACGCGCGCGCAGGACCTGCTTTGGGCCCTTCTCAACAGCAAAGGATTCCTGTACATTTACTGAAGACGAGGAGCGGATACCATGCTGAACATTCCCGGTCATCGCGGCAGAACCTGCGAAGGCCCCACCCGCCGCGAACTGATGCGAATCGGTTCGCTCGGCCTTGCTGCCCTCCACCTGCCCGGATTTTTCCTTTCGCAGAAGATGGCCCGCGCCAGCAACGCCGCCGATAAATACGCCGGTGCGCGCGGCTTCGGCAACGCAAAGAACGTCATCATGATCTTCCTGCAGGGCGGTCCGAGCCACATCGATATCTGGGACCCCAAGCCGGACGCTCCCGCCAACATCCGCGGCCTGTTCAAGCCGATTCCCACGAAGATTCCCGGCACCTGGATCGGCGAGCACATGCCGATGATGGCGCAGGCGATGGACAAGGTGACGCTGATCCGTTCGATGAGTTACACGCCGAGCGGCCTGTTCAATCACACGGCGGCGATCTACCAGATGCTCACGGGCTACCCTCCCGACAAAGTTTCGCCTTCGGGGCAGCTCGAGCCGCCGAATGCCGCCGACTTCCCGACGGCCGGCAGCCACGTGAGCAAGCTGAAGCCCCCGACCGACCCGGTGCTGCCTTTCGTCGAACTGCCGCGCCCGCTCCAGGAGTCCGGCATCATCGGGAAGGGGGGCGCGGCGGGCTTCCTCGGGAAGGCCTATGATCCTTATCGCCTTTACCAGGATCCGGCGGAGAAGATCTCCATCGACGATCTTTCGCTGCGCAAAGAGATCCCGCCGGAGCGGCTCAGGGACCGGTTTGAACTGCTCAAGGGAATCAACGGTTCGATGCCCGACCTGGAGAAGGCGCTGAACGACGCAGCTGTCGATGAGTACTATGGCAAGGCCTACGACCTGGTGCTGAGCGGAAAGGCCCGCGCCGCCATGGACCTCACGAAAGAGTCCGACAAGATGCGGGACCGCTATGGACGCCACACCTTCGGTCAGAGTGTTCTAATGTCGCGCCGCCTGATCGAAGCAGGGACGAAGTTCGTCCAGGTCAACTGGCCCTCGGTAGCGAACGGAGACGCCGAGAAGGCATCCTGGGATACGCACGCCTCCAATTTCGGACCGCTCAAGAACGTACACTGTCCGAAGCTGGACCGGGCGCTCTCGGCACTGCTCGACGACATGGACGACCGCGGACTGCTCAAGGAGACGCTCGTCGTCGCAATCGGCGAGTTCGGCCGCAGCCCGCGTATGGGAGTTTCAACGAGCGGCAACTCGAACGCGCCCGATGGCCGCGACCACTGGCCGTACTGCTACAGCGCCGTCGTGGCTGGAGCCGGGATCGCGCGTGGTATGCAGTACGGGGAATCGGACGCCACCGCGTCGAGCCCGAAGGAGAAACCGGTCCACCCGAACGATCTGCTCGCGACGATCTACTTCGCTTTGGGCATCGACCCCGAAATGGAGATCCGCAACCACCTCAATCAGCCCCGGGAACTGGTGAAGGGGAAGGTGGTGGCGGAACTGTATGCGTGAGCGTCCGATGCGTTCGTCGGAGGTCCCAGAGGCTGCGCGGCGGATCTAACCTCCCGCTCCCGCGTGCGCGCGCTTGGCAGTCCAGCGGTTGATACTGTCCGCATGTGTCTGAGCCGCTAGTGATCTCACAGCATGGCGGATTCCGTCCTCGACGACACTTGGTTCTGATCCATGCGGGAATTGGCCTTCCCAGCACCTTCCGTCCGCGTTCGAAATGAGCGCTTCCAGAGCGGAAGGCGTCTCCACGAGCTTAACGAGCCAGCCTGCACCCTCGTCGGCCAGGGCGCGTCTCGTAGCATCCTTGATCGTTTCTGAGCGCCTATAGGGAGAAATTGCAACAAGCGAAAAGATTACAGACAATGTACCTCCGTCTCAACGGTCGGAGCAGACGCGCCCTGGGGGTTGCGTCTGGTCTTAGCTGTCGATTCACAATGCAGCATACGCCGATCCGGCGTACGCGGATCCGAACGCCTTATCTCAGCCCGATGCTGATTACACCTCGCCGGAAACCGCCTAGCTGGCTCGGCGCCCTGAGTTGGCGTCCGCAGTTTCCATGGACCGGGCATCCTTGAGGGGAATCTCCTCGGATCGCTCCAGGAGGTCCTCGACGAAGACTGTCACGATTTGGCTATTCCACCTTACTTCGATCTGACCGCGATCTGGCACCGCATCGGCGACCGCGACAACCTCACCGCCAGGAATCATGACCAGTACGTGCTTGTCCATCCGCACGTCCCAGCGGACCGCACAGAGACGATTTCTCAATCGAAAGCGCCGTCCCATTTGGGTCGCCTTTCCCAGTGGTGGATCTATACGATACCTCCATTCGCGACTGTGTGCAATGCCACGATGTGCAGTTGCTTTGCAGTGTCGGGTTGGGGAGGCCTGGACCGAAACGCGCTACGACATGGCAACTCGCGGCAAGGAGCACCTGCCGAACTGCTTCATTCGCGATGCAGTTCCTCGCTCTGCAGGACAGAGGTGAGTGCTTAGCGTGTGTCCTCCGCTGCCACCTCAACCAGGCGATCACCGACTTCGGGCGGCAACGGAGCGGGGAGGCACTCGGCCGAAGAACGGAAGCGAACAACAGCGAACCGCCTCGACTCGGGATTCGGAAGTCCCGTCACGCCCGAGAGGCGCGAGAGGGATTTCTGCGAATGCATGTTCTCCTCTACTTGAGGATGCTCGCGCAGAGGGGGAGGTGTCCGGCGTTCGGGCAGCCGCCGGATCCATGAGATGAAAGGGGTTACGAAGTCTTCTGAGTTCCCCCATTTGTAAGTCGAGGGCCCGACACGCGTCGAGAATCTGCGGAAGCACTCGGGCTACATAGGCGGAAGCCTCTGCGTCCTTTTGTGCGAGGGCTTTGGGGTCCCAGAGATTCCGGACCTCGCCCACAGGAAAATCGTCAAGTTCGAACGAAACGGCTTCGAAGGTCAGTAAAGGCTCTGACCGCCGTTTGTTCTCTTCGAGGCCGTATGCCAGTGACGTAATGGCAGAGCAACCTTCCATGACGCCAAGCTGGCCGGACAGAATCGATCGGGCGGCCTGCGATATCGCACTCTTGAGACCTCGCCGGATCGCTTGCAGCCTGTCAGGATCTCGTGAGGAGAGCGACGGAGGAATCTCGTGCATCTTGGGAGGACGCACATCATTAACAAACCGTGCCTCGCACGCACCGAGATCGATGTAGTTCTGCTGTGCTGCGTTCAGCGAAACCTGGTTCGCCCCGCCCGCATACTGCGGGTTCTCGTTCTGGACGGGATCGTCCTTCCAATAGCAAACAGGGCAGACTTCATAGCTGCCGTAAAGTGGGTCGGTGAGCGTCCAGAAGCCGCAGCGGGTGCAAGGAAACATATCGTGTTCGCTTCGCCGTCACGAAGCCCGCCTGAGCTTCTCCATCAAATCCAGCTTGCCGCCGACGTCGGTCAATCGAAAATCGCGGCCGAGGTAATGGTAGGTCAACTTCTCATGATCCAGGCCGAGCAGGCCCAAGATCGTCGCGTGCAGGTCATGCAAATCAACCGGGTCTTCCACTGCCCTCAACCCGAGTTCGTCCGTCGAGCCGATGACCTTGCCGCCTCTCACGCCGCCGCCCGCCATCCAGATCGTGAACCCGTACGGATTATGGTCCCGTCCTTCGGAACCGCCGGCGCCGCCGTCCGACGTCGGGCTCCGTCCGAATTCGCCGCCCCAGATGACCAGGGTCGAGTCGAGCAGTCCCCGCGACTTCAGATCCAACAGCAGGCCCGCCACGGCCTTGTCCGTCTGGGCCGCCCGGTCCAAATGGTTCTGGTCACAACCGATATGACCGTCCCAATCCGTCGCGTTCATCCCGTTTCCGGACCACACCTGGACAAAGCGCACGCCGCGCTCCACCAGGCGGCGCGCCAGCAGGCAGCGGCCGCCGAAATCCGCGCTGACCGGGTCATCCAGGCCGTACAGCTTCTTGGTCGCCTCGGACTCGCTGCTGATGTCGGTCGCTTCAGGAGCGGCCATCTGCATGCGGAACGCGAGTTCGTATGACTCCAGCCGCGCCATCAGCTCCGAATCCTCATTCCGCGCGGACAGGTGCTTGCGGTTCAGTTTCTGCAGCGTGGCGAGAAAGTCACGCTGATCCCCATCTTTCATACCAGCCGGTGGGCTAAGGTTGAGGATCGGGTTGCGTCCTGGGCGAAACGACGTTCCCTGGTACGCTGCCGGGAGGAAGCCCTGGCCATAGATTGCCGGTCCGGAGCGGACGCCGCCTTCCAGCAGGACCACGAAGCCGGGCAGGTTCTGGTTCTCCGATCCGAGCCCGTACAGAATCCATGACCCGAGACTTGGCCTGCCGATCCGCGGCCAGCCGTTGTTGATCAGGAACTGCGCCTGCGAGTGCGTGAATCCCTCGTGGTAACAGGACCGGATAACCGCGATGTCGTCAACGCACGGGACCATGGCGGGGAACAGGTCGGACATCTCCAGGCCTGACTGCCCGTGCCGCTGGAAGGTCCGCTTCGAACCCAGAATGACGGAGTCCTTGAACTGCCCGTTTTGGAAATCCGCATTGCCGAAGCTCGCCGGAGGGTGCTGGCCGTGCAGCTTCGTGACCAGCGGCTTCGGATCGAATGTATCGATATGGCTGGGGCCGCCCTGCATGAACAGCGAGATGACGCTTTTCGCGGTAGCCGGCCAGGGCGGCGTCTTCGGAGCGAGCGGGTTGGTGTCGGCCTTCGCCGAGCGGCTGAGCAGGTCGAGGGCGGCAAGCCAGCCGATGCCAAGTCCGGAGCGCTGCAGGAAACTTCGACGCGATTCCTCAATCGACATAAATGAACTCGCTCATATTGAACATCAGCAGGCACAAACGTTGCAGGGAGTTCCGGCGAAGGTAGTCGAGCGCCGTTTCGCGTTCCTGCGCACTTGGCGAGCGGCCAAAGGCGATGCGCCAACCCGCCTCTACGGCCGCCTCCGGATCCTCTCCGGCCTGCTCCCTGATCCGCGCAGCGAACTTCTCGGCCTGCCCGGAGCTGAATTCGCTGTTCATCAGTGCCAGCGCCTGCGGCGCCACCGTGGAGGTCTCTCGCCGCGCGCAACTGGTGGCGCTGTCCGGCGCGTCGAAGATCTGAAGCAGGGGAAGCGTCAATGACCGCTTCATCTGCATGTAGACACTGCGCCGGTTATGCTCGGACGGGTCCGGATGCGCGGGCCACAGTTGGGGCATTCGTGCGGCCAGAATCTCTTCGCGCGTCAGCGGCGGTATCACACCCACACCGCCCATCCTCAGATTGAGGGTTCCGGCCGCGGCCAGAATCGTGTCGCGCACCGAATCGGCATCCAGCCGGTAGCGGCTCATCCGCGCCAGGTAGAGATTCTCGGGATCCTTCTCCAGGTGTTCCGCCGAGGCGACGCTCGAAGCTCGATAAGTGCTGGACAGCATCATCAGCCGGTGCATCTTCTTGATGCTCCAGCCTTGCTCCGCGAACTCCACCGCCAGCCAGTCAAGCAGCTCCGGATGGGTCGGCGGCTCGCCCTGCCGGCCGAAGTCGTTCGGCGTGCTGACGAGTCCACGCTGGAAGTGTCCCTGCCAGATGCGGTTCACCATGACGCGCGACAGCAGCGGCTGTTCCGGCGATGTCAGCCAGAGCGCGAGCGCCTTTCTGCGCTGGGGTACAAAGAGGAAGCCCTTCGGCTCCTGAATCGGCGGCCCCGGGTTGAGGGCCGATAGGAAGCCGGGCTCGACCTTCTCCCCCTTGCTCCTGTAGTCGCCCTTCAGGAGAATGTGCGTGTCGGGCACGATCTCTTCGTGAGCCAGGACGTTGGCCGTGGGATACCGCTCGCTCGCACGCAGGAAGGCCTCTCCAAGCTGCTGCAACAGCGCGGCGCGTTCCGCGTCGGGCGCCTTCCGGCCTGCGCCGCGCCGCGCCATCTGCTTCAATAGCTGGGCCTGGTGGACGAGTGGGAAGTTCCGGCTGTTCGTCTGGACGTCGTAAAGGCTGACGAGCGGAATTTGGCGCTCCTCGCTGCCAGCGAACAGCGCCGCCATGCGATAGTAATCACGCTGGCTGATAGGATCGAACTTGTGGTCATGACATCGTGCGCAGCCAAGGGTTAATCCGAGGAATGCGGCGCCCACCGTATCGACGGCGTCTGCCTGCCACTCGGCCCGCCACTGGTCGCCATAGTAGGTGTATTCGACCGGGAAGGCGCCGAGCGTGAAGAGACTGGTTCCGATGCGGCGGTGAACGTTCTCCCACTTTTCCTTCGGGAGCTTCGAGGTGCCCTCCAGGTCCATATTTGTGGACCACAGCTCATCCGCGGCGATCTGTTCCTTCACGAAGACGTCGTAGGGCTTGTCGTCATTGAATGACTGAATGACGTAGTCGCGGTAACGCCAGGCGTTGATGAAGTAATGGTCGGTCTCGAACCCGGCCGTGTCCGCGTATCGGACCAGGTCCAGCCAGTAGCGGCCCCAGCGCTCGCCGTATCGGGGCGAGGCGAGCAGGCGCTCGACCAGTTTCTCGTAGGCGTTTTCGGACTTATCGTTGACGAACTCATCGACCTGTTCCGGCGTCGGCGGCAGTCCATGCAGGTCGAAGTAGGCCCGGCGCACGAGCGTATGCCGGTCGGCCGGCGGCGCCGGTTGGAGCCCGATCTCTCCGAGCTTGCGCAGGATGAAGGCATCGATGGGATTCCGAACCCAGGCTGCGTGTTTCACCTGCGGGATGGGCGGACGGACGGGCTTCCTAAACGACCACCAGGATGGAGCGGAGACGGCCTGCCCCGAGCGTGCATCCCAGGGAGCCCCGGCGTCGATCCAATCGCGGAGGATTGCGATCTCGGAACCGGTCAGCGCCGTTTTGCCGGGCGGCATCTGCAACTCGCCTTCGCGCCGGACTGCTTTGTAGAGCAGGCTTGCTTCTGCATCGCCCGGAACGATAGCAGGGCCTCGCTGTCCGCCTTTGAGCATGGCGTCGCGGTCGCGCAGGTCGAGATCGGACATGCGAACGCGGTCCCCATGACAACCGGCGCATTTCGCCTCGATGACTGCCTTCGCCTCGAGTCCGGCCGGACCGGTCTGGGCTAAGACGGCACTCAAGAGCATCGTGCCCAGCAGGATCAGTCCGTAACGGCCAAGTACCTGAGGCGGTCGCATCTGCGATCCAGTTTACAAGCGCGCGATGCTAATCTCCACCGGCTATTGGCACACTGGGTTCGGGGCGCGCAGGAAAGCCACCTTCTACTGCTTATAACCCGAAGCGGCTGCACTCAGCACTGGGCTACCGGCCCCCGGCCGAGCTTGGAGCTCGCTTCAGCAACCACTTGTCAATGAGTTTCGGCCGGCTATTCCTCGATCGGGTTGGTCGCCACCAGCGCCCGTTTCCATTTCACCGGCAACCTCAGCACAACTTCTGGCGCATTCCCGGTAATACGGCTAGCCCCTGAGCTCGTTGGCCGCGCGCATCGAGGGATTCCGCGAGATTGAGGGAGGCGGCAACGGCCACCCGGTTTCGCCTTAGAGATTGCTTGATGCGTGGCGCCTGCACAAGGTGGATCTCAAGGCGCTTACAACTGCACGCCCAGCTCGTCCCAGGTGATTACCTTTTGGTTGACCATGGCCAGATGCCCCATGATAGATGTCAATGCGGCTGTCGCGCCCACGGTGATGTCGGCCGGGTTGGGCGCGTTCTCTGTGATGCAATCGTAGAACGCGGTGATGTGAGCGTGCGGCGGTTCTTCCACCTTAGGCGCCAAAGGTTCGCCGGGTCCTTTGGATCCCAGTGGGTACATGTTCGTGGAATACATCAGGTCCACCGCGCCCTTTGTCCCGAAGACGTGAATGAATTGACCACTCCCGGGCATGCCGGATGGGTGGAACACGGCCTGTGTGAAAGACATTTTTGCGCCGTTCGGATATTCGTACGCGAGAACGCCGCAATCGAAGATCGTCCGTCCGGGAGGATCGTTCTTGTACAGCAGCGTGCCGCCGAAACCCGAGGCACGCACCGGGTGCTGCCCGACAGCCCAGTTGCAGGCATCGAGGTTGTGGACGGACATTTCAATCAGATAACCGCCCGACCTGGTTACATCGAAATACCAGTCCGCCGATGAGCTGTCGTGAGGCAGGTCGGCGTTCCCGTGCCGCTGTGCCTTGACCATGATCACGTCACCGATCGCTCCCTTTCGGATCTGCTCGATGGCCTGGTTCATCTGCCGAAACGAGCGCATTTGCTGGCCCGCCATGAAGATCTTCTTGCTGTTCCTGGCAGCTTGTACCACGCTGCGAACCTGCTCCGGTGTAATCCCGATCGGTTTCTCGCAGTAGACATGCTTCCCGGCCTGAATGGCAGCGACAGCCATCTCGGCATGCAGATCCGGAGGTGTGGCGATGAACACTGCTTCGATGTCTTTGCGGTTGATGATCCTTCTCCAATCGGTATAGGTGGCCGGTTTGTCCCTGGCGGCAACGGTAGCAGCCGCGTCGAGTCGCGCGGGTTTAATATCGCAAAGCGCGGCGACCCGGGACTTCGACTGTTCCAGCACGCCCTTCAGAACGTAGGAACCACGGTTGCCGGTTCCGATCATCGCCGTCGCGATCCGGCCGGCCTCACTCTGCGCGAATGCCGCCTGCGAGGCCATGGCAGAGCCTAACAGAAAATATCTGCGTTCCATCACTTTTCTCCTTTTGACCATCCTTCCAATCCAGCGAGAACTGCCTCGAGAAACTCTCGCGATCGGCGCGCCAGCCGGTCCACGCCTTCCGGCGAGGCAGGCCGAGGCAGAAGCGGTTCGGATATATTCTCGGCGGCCAGCGGCATGGTCAAACCCGTGCGCATGACGGGCTCCAGCAGCTTGTAATGGTCGATCTCACCGAACCCGATGCCGCAGTCCTCGTCTTTCGGGTAATTTCGGTGATCTTTGATCGCGAATGCACGGATGTCGCGCCAGCACTTCTGGATATCGGGGATCGGATCATGGTTCTCGTAGTCCAGAACGTTGCCCGCGTCGTAGCACATCCTGACTGCCTCATGCCCGACGTCCGCAATGATCCGCGAACAATCCTGACCTGTCGCAGTGTTGCCGCCGTGCTGTTTGATCACAATGGTCACGCCGCCCGCCCGTGCATGGTCGCCGACACTCTTCAGATTGCGAATGACAGCGTCGTAACTTCCGGCTGTTGTCTTGCCGAAGACGATGATGAACGGGATGTTTGCCGCGTTCGCCTGATCGACGCGCCGGCGGTACGCGTCGGCGGCGCCCGCTTCCTCGAAATTGACGGCGGAGAACATCATCACCGGTTGCAGATCCAGATCGCGGCAGCGTGCAGCGAGCCGGCCTGCCTCCGTGGGCGGAGCCTCCAGCGCGAGCATCGGCCGCCTCACCCCGTCCAAGTCGCGATGGCTCACTCCCCAGGCAACGTACTTATAACCGGCAGACTGTATGCCTGTGAGCGCGCGCTCCACCGGGAATGCCGCGTACGGCAGAGTCATGCACGCGATCTGGAAGTTCGTAGGAGCATTGCTCTGGCTCGGGCGCGAACTCTGCGCCAGGGCGGTCGCCAGGGCCGAACCCGCAAGCAAGTCACGGCGTCGCATCACGGCAGCTCCTTGATTTCAACGTTGCGGTAGAAAACGGGCCAGCCCTCTGACTGCAGGCAGATATTGCCTTCTGCCGGCATGGCGTTGCGCCCTTCGTTGACCAGTACTCCATTGAGTACCACCGTGACAGTTCCGTCTTTCGACGTGATCTCGTATTTGTCCCAATCCCCGAACCGCGGCCGCTCCTTCACGATCGGTCCACGTTTGGCCCCGGTGATCTTCGCGCCGCGCACTCCGAACAAACTGCCGGCCTCGCCGAAGTGGCCTTGCACCTCGATCGACACTGGCCATCCGTCCTTTGTCTCGTTCGCATGAATGAAAAAGCCGGCGTTCGGCCAGCCTTCGTCACCCGGCCGCGGTTCGTACCCTTCCTGGAACCGCCATTCCGCACGGAGAATATAGTTGCGGTATCTTTGCTTGCTGCGTAGGAATCCGTTCGGCTGGCCCGTGGTGGCTATGGCGCCGTCACGCATGTACCATGCCTCCGCCGGAGTTTTACCCTCAACGGTCCAGTGCTCGGAGATGTCCTGTTTCGGCATCAGCGATACGAACCCGTCCGCTGCGGCCGCTGTCCACGTGCAAAGCAAAAAGGCAAAACTGATCTTCATGATCATAGTTGGCTCACCATCCCGCACCAGCGGCAGACGAACCAAAGGAGCCCGCCGCTGCGTTTACCAGTGATTCGATCTTCACACACTCGTCGGGAATATGCGTGTTGCCTCCCCGAGCACCCCAGGCATGCCGAATCGGTGGAACTGGTGAGGCTCCTCGCGCGAGCTCGGCTGGACCGGCAACCCCGCGAAGGGCGGACGGTCCGCGAGCGCCTGCCAGCCAGCCTACTGTGATTCTGCGAACAGCTCTGAAAAAGTTTATCGTAAACCTGCGTGGCCGGTCGGATGTCAGCTGTGGGTGCCGAGCGGGTTCGCGACATGGATGTAGGCTTCGAACGTACAACATAACGTTCAGAGAAGGAGTGGCTCGCGTGGCCCAATCCCGAATAACGCAAGCAAACCGGAAATCCCGTCTTTTCGTGGTATCTAAGAAGGCTGCAAATGGTTGGTTCTAAAGTGGTGGGCGCGCAGGGACTCGAACCCCGGACCTCCTGCGTGTGAAGCAGGCGCTCTAACCAACTGAGCTACGCGCCCTGGGGGGTACTCCCACAGTATACGCACCCCGGCCCGCCCTTTGCAAAATTCCGCTACCCTCTGTTCCCTCCGAGCCGCTCCGTCGGCGTATCATGCCAAGAAGGGTGCGCTGGCAAGCGGATTCTGCCACATCAAGGAGCTAAACATGAGACTGAAAGATCGAGTGGCGCTCGTGACGGGCGCCGGACGCGGGATTGGTAGGGCCATCGCCGAAGCTCTGGCCGGCGAGGGAGCCGCCGTCGCCGTCAACGACATCTCCCCGCCGGACGCCTCCGTCGAGACGATCCTCCAATCCGGGGGCAGGGCATTCCCGCTGCCCGCCGACGTGTCCGATCCAACGGCGCACCAGGGGATGATCGATGCCGTTGTCGATCGCTTCGGCAGGCTCGATATCCTGGTGAACAACGCCGCCATCGAGATCCGGCAGCCGTTCCTCGAAGCCGGCCTCGATGCCTGGGACGCCCAAATCGGAGTGAACCTCAAAGGCCCGTACTTCCTCGCACAGCGCGCGGCGCGCCAGATGATTCTCCAGGGCGACGGCGGCCGGATTCTCAACACTTCGAGCGTCCACGAAAACCGCCCCCTGCGAAACTCCTCCATCTACTCGATCGGTAAGGGAGGCACCCGGCTGCTGACGCGCTGCCTCGCCCTGGAACTCGCTGAGTATGGCATCACCGTGAACGGCCTCGCGCCGGGAGCGATTGCCACCGACCTCAATCGCGAGGTCCTGGCCGATCCGGCCAACCGCGACCGGCTGCTTGCCACCATTCCGCTCGGACGGATCGGCGAACCCTGCGATCTCGTCGCCGCGGCGATTCTCCTCGTCAGTCCCGAGGCGGGCTACATCACCGGGAGCACTCTCTTTGTCGATGGAGGACTTTCGCTGTGACCGGCTCGCCGGCCGCTACCCCGGCAGGCACACATGGAACGCCGAGCCCATCCCAGGCGTCGATTCCACCCAGATCCGTCCGCTGTGCCGCTCCACGATCTTCTTACAGATCGCCAGCCCGATGCCGGTGCCGGGAAAGTTCCGTCCGTGCAGCCGCTTGAACGGCGCGAAGATCCGCTGGAAGTACACGGGGTCAATTCCGATCCCGTTGTCCCGCACCACGAACTCCCACACCGAATCCGTGCGGTCGGCCGTGATGTGAATTTCCGGAGGCTCAGACCGCCTGTACTTGATGGCGTTGGAGATGAGGTTCTGAAACAACTGCGAAAGCTGTAGAGGATCCGCTACGATCGTCGGCATCCTGTCGAAGACCACCCGCGCCTGCGTCTCCCGGATCGCCTGCTCCAGATTCATCATCGCCCAGCGGATCACGTTGCCCACGTCGGTCTCCGACAGCGGCTGCTCATCCGCATCAGCCACCCGCGAGTACGTCAACAGCGCCCGGATCAGCTCGTTCATCCGGTGGACGCCCTCCACCACGTACTGCACAATCTCCCGGGCATCGTCGTCGAGCGCATCGCGATAACGCTTCGCAAACAACTGCGTATAGCTGGCAATCATCCGCAACGGCTCCTGGAGGTCATGCGAGGCGAAATAGGTGAGCTGGCGCAGATCGTCGTTGCTCTCGCGCAGCGACACCGCCAGCGACTCCAATTCGTGCTGCGTCCGCCACTGCTCGGTCACATCGTGGATCACGGCGAGCACCGCCGTGCGGCCTGCGAACTCGATCGGTGCCGTCGCGAGTTCCACTTCGATCCACGAGCCGGCTTGAATCCGATGCGCCCACACCTTCGTCCCGCTCTCCGTCGATTGCAGCACCTGCCGGAGCGCGTGAGCCTGCTCGTCGGCAACCAGGTCGGTCGCGCGCATCCGGAGGAATTCCGCGGCGCTGTAGCCGTACTTCCGCTGGGCCGCGTCGTTTACCGCCAGAAACTCAAGTGTCTGCCGGTCGCAGAGCCACATCGGGGCGGGATTGTATTCGAAAAGGGATCGATAACCATCCGCCGCGTCAGGCCGGTTGCGCATGTCCCGTATAGTGGCGTTTGGCTGCATCATCGCCGTCACTCGCGGAACGTCATCGCATACGCTCACCGCCAGGTGAGCCGTCTTGCTCGCCCTCCGCTTGAGGGTATGACAGGTGTGCGCAGTGTTTTGTTACGCGGCGATTCCGTAACGGTTGTAAGGTTTATTCAGGTCCGCTGCTACCGCTCCCACGGCCGTTCCGGGACACCCCGATCCCGATTCTGGACGCGGTCGTAGAGGTGACGTTGATTCACGGTGCCCAGACCCTCGTTGTACAGGCTGGTCAGCCCGAGGGCCTCCTTCAGGTCCTCGGTGAAATCGTGCAGCGCGCGCAGGTGCTCGGCTTGCGCGGGCACCCGCCGCCGGCTCGGCGTCTCGAAGATCTTCTGATAGCCAAGATCGGTGAGCAACCCGACCTCCTCCCCGATTTCCAGGCCCGCCGTCTCCAGGCGAGGACGCGCTTCGGCCGTATCCCGGAGAACGGCGGCAAAGCCGTTCCGGAAGACCCTCGCGCGTCCGGGGCTCTCCTGCCGGACCGTGAAGCCCTGTTGTGTCAGGCTCTGTAGGTGCTCGTCGAATGAGAGTACCCGCGGCTTTTCCCTGCGAAAGAACATATCTCTCATATTATAGAATCACTTCGTGCCCTATTTGTTGTCTCTCGACGAAGGAACCACCAGCGCCCGCGCGGCGCTCTACGATGAGCGGGGCCGGCGTATCGCGATGAGCGCCCGCCCCATCCCCTGCCGCTACCCCCAGCCGGGCTGGGTCGAGCAGGACGCACTCGCCATCTGGAGCGCCCAGATCGAGGCTGCCCGCGATCTGCTCCAACAGACCGCCGCCGCTCCCGGCTCCATCGCCGCACTCGGCATCACCAACCAGCGCGAGACAACCATCGTCTGGGACCGTGCCACCGGCGAACCCATCGCTCCCGCGATCGTATGGCAGTGCCGCCGCACCGCGGACGCCTGCCGCGATCTGGCCGCCTCCCCACAGGAATCCCTCATCCGCGACCGCACCGGCCTTGTCATCGACGCCTACTTCTCCGCTACCAAGATCGGCTGGATCCTCGACAACGTCGCCGGCGCCCGCCGCCGCGCCCGCGACGGCGAAATCCTGTTCGGCACCGTCGACTCCTGGCTGATCTGGAAGCTCACCAACGGCGCGGTCCACGCCACCGACCTCTCCAATGCCTCCCGCACCATGCTCATGAACCTCGAAACCGGCCGCTGGGACCCCGACCTTCTCGCCCTATTCGACATCCCCGAAGCGATGCTCCCCCGCATCGTCCCCTCGATCGGAATTCTCGGCAGCGCCTCCTGCGGCGATCTGGGCGCCGAAATCCCCATCGCCGGAATCGCAGGCGACCAGCAGGCCGCCCTCTTTGGTCAGGCCTGCTTCCGACCGGGACTCTCGAAGAACACCTACGGCACCGGCTGTTTCGCTCTGCTCCACACCGGCGCCAAAGCCCCGCGTTCGGCCAACGGACTCGTCACAACCCGCGCCGCCAGCCCGGATTTCTCCGGCCAGTTCGCCCTCGAAGGCAGCGTCTTTGCGGCCGGCGTCGGCGTCCAGTGGCTCCGCGATAAACTCGGACTCCTCGGCTCGGCCCCGGAATCCGAACAGGTCGCAGCCTCCATCCCCGATACCGGCGGCGTCTACTTCGTCCCCGCCTTCGTCGGTCTCGGCGCCCCGCATTGGGACTCGGCCGCCCGCGGCCTCCTCACCGGCGTCACCCTCGGGACCGGACGCGCCGAACTCGTCCGCGCCGTTCTCGAAAGCATCGCCTTCCAGACCCGTGACCTGGTCGAGGCCATGCAGGCCGACAGCGGCGAGCGCCTCCGCGAACTCCGCGTCGACGGCGGCGCCTCGGCCAACAACTTCCTCATGCAGTTCCAGGCCGACATCCTCGGCTGCCCCATCGTCCGGCCGGCCGACATCGAGACCACCGCCCTGGGCGCCGCCTACCTCGCCGGACTCGCCGCCGGCGTCTGGCGCTCGATCGAGGAGGTCGAACGCTTCTGGTCCGCCGAACGTGTCTTCGAACCCGCTATGAACGAAGCAACCCGCGCCAGCCTCTACGAAGGTTGGCTCGATGCCGTCGCACGATGCAAACATTAAAATCGGTTTACATTCGTTAAATCTTAACTAAATATTCAATTAACATGTTTTTGTTGTAGTCGCCGTGTGATGTACTTCCCAACGGGGGTTATTTCATGAACAGACTACTCGCGACACTTGTCCTCTCACTCTCTTGCGCCGGACTGTCGGCTCAAACGGTAGAGTCGATCCCCTTCCGGGTCGTACTCTCGCCGTTGAATGAGGTGCCGCCTCTTACGGGACTGGACGCCTCAGGATCGGGCACCCTATGGGCTCACGTCGTTCGCCAAGCCAATGGCCGCATTACGAGCGCCAGCTTTGATTTCAAAATTAAGCACAACTTCGCCGAGGAGGTCCGAATCACCGGGCTCCACGTTCATCGCGGCGCGGCCGGCGTGAACGGACCGGTCGTGATCGATAGCGGGATCGCCGGTGGCGACCGCAGCATCCTGGCCCCCGCCGGACAGGGCGCTATCTTCCGCCAGGCGCAGATCACCGATACGAGCTCAAACGCCGGCATGGCTCTTGTCCAGATGATCG
This sequence comes from Bryobacteraceae bacterium, assembly GCA_046289265.1. Classification (GTDB taxonomy): domain Bacteria; phylum Acidobacteriota; class Terriglobia; order Bryobacterales; family Bryobacteraceae; genus JBKBWD01. The sequence goes on from JBKBWD010000054.1 coordinate 24,804, forward strand.
ACAACCCATCGGGCTTTTACATCAACCTCCACACGGCTGCGAACCCCGCGGGAGCCATCCGCGGCCAGGTGGAAGCCGCCGAGCGCGTCGTCCTCATGTCCTTCATGGCCCCGTTCAATGAGGTGCCGCCGGTCCAGAATTTGAACGCCCGCGCCATCGGCACGTTGGTCGCCCTGATCACGCGCGCCCCGAACGGCAACATCACCTCCGCCGAAGTCACCTTCGACGTCAACTACCGGGACTTCCCCGAGGGGACGGCCTTCACCGGCCTCCATATCCATTCCGGACCCGGCGGCGTCAACGGACCTGTAACGATCGACTCCGGCATCCGCGGCGGCGCCAACGCCGTGCCTGCCCATCCCAGCGGCACAGGCAACCTGCGATACGAGGTCGAAGCCCCCCTCACTGCCAATGCCGTCCGCACCCTATACGGCCTCCTCAACGAACCGAATGACTTCTATTTGAATCTCCATACCACTGCGAACCCCGCCGGCGCCGTACGCGGCCAGCTTTACAACACCGATGAGATGACGTTCCAGATGAACATGCTGCCGTCGAACGAGGTTCCGCCGGTCACCAGTCTGGACGCCAGCGCCCGTGCGGCCTTCGAACTGCGCACCATCCGAGATCGCACCGGCGACGTCATCGGCGGCGTCGGTTTCTTCAACGTGAACCATCGATTCCCCGGCGAAACCCGCTTCACCGGCCTCCACGTTCACGTGGGCGCGGCCGGAGTCAACGGGCCCGTCCGCATCGACTCGGGAATCGTCGGCGCCAATCCGGTCATCAGCGCCACCGGCTTCGGCAACATCTACCGCATGGCGACCATCAGCTCGCAGACGGCGCTGGAAGCCGCCAACGCTCTGGTTCGCAATCCCGAGAACTACTACCTGAACCTGCACACAACCGTGAACCCGCCCGGAGCCGTGCGCGACCAGTTGGCGCCGGCCAACACGGCGCTCCCCGTCATCGGAGGCACGATCAGCGCCGTCAGCGATCCGCAGCACAGGACACTCGCTCCCGGCGGCCTGATCACCATCTTCGGCTTCGACCTCGCCAAGACGCCCACCAGCCTGGCCGGACTGATCGGCAGCGATGTCCCGAACCAGGCGAACGGCACCGCCGCCACCATCGCGGGTCTGGCTATGCCGCTGGTCGCCATCGGCCGCGAGCCCGGACTGCTTCCGCCCGATTACATCGTCGCCCAGGTCCCCTTCGGCGTACCCCCCGGAACCCACCCGGTGGTCGTCCAAAATGCCAACGGCGCTTCGCAGCCCGTTCAGGTGCAGGTCGCCGCAAATGCGCCAGGCATCTTCTTCGACCGCCAAGGCGCCATCGCTTTCGTCACCTCGACCGGAGAGATGATCCGACGCAGCCGCCCTGCCGAGGCCGGCGAAGAGCTGTTGATCATTGCGACCGGCCTTGGCCAGACCACCCCGCCGCTCTCCACCGGCATCCACGTACCCCCCTCGCCGCGGTTCTCGACCGTGCCGGTGTCCGCTACGCTGGGTGGCCAGCAAGCCCAGGTGGTCTCCTCCTCGGCCATGCCGGACTTTATCGGCCTCTACTCCGTCGTGATCCGCGTGCCGTCCGGACTCACCCCGGGCGCCGCAACCCTGACCATCCGCGCCGGCGACGCCACCTCCAATGCCGTCATGTTGCCCGTGCGCTAGTTAGCCTCCTTCCGGCAGGCGCAGACAACTTGCATCTGCGCCTGCCGCCGCTTTTCACGCCAGAGCCGCTTTCCTGAAAAAAGTTTTATCCGGGCGCACGATTCCAGTTGACACTCATTTGCATCCAAACGTATACTGCTCCTTGGTGCAAACGAGTTGCAGTACGAGGGAGTCATTCCGGATGTTCAGGCAGTATCTCACCCTTTCACTTACCCTTCTACTGGCCGGCGCTTTACCGGCCCTTCAGGCCCAGGGGGCCGGAGAAATCCAGGGAACCGTGGTCGACCCCGGCGGTGATTTCGTCCGCCGCGTCCGTGTCGAAGTCACGCCATCCCGGCAGGTGATCTACACCGATAACCTCGGCCGTTTCGAAATCAAAGGGCTGGCGCCGGGCCGCTACACGCTCTCGGCTTCCAACGACGACTTCGAGCCGGTCACCGGCGAGCCCGTTGAGGTCTCGGCGGAACGCCCGGCGACCATCGAACTTCGCTTCGAGAAGGTCCGCGCCAGCCAAGCGCAAATGAATGTCATCGGAGGCGATGCCGAAGTCGCTCTCCGCGAGATTCCCGGCTCCGTCTTCCTGATCAGCCGGGAAGAAATCGCCGAACGCAGGCCCATGGATGCAAATGAAGTGCTCCGGACCGTGCCCGGCGTTCACATCCGGGAAGATTCCGGCCCCGTCGGAATGCGTCTGAACATCGGCATTCGCGGACTCAATCCGGATCGCAGCCGCAGCCTCCTCGTCCTCGAGGATGGCCTGCCGCTCTCCCTGGCGCCCTACGGCGAACCCGAGATGTACTACAGCCCGCCCATCGACCGGATGAGCCGGATCGAGATCCTCAAAGGCAGCGGGTCCATCGTTCACGGACCCCAGACCATCGGCGGCGTACTCAACTTTGTCACGCCCGATCCGCCGTCCCAGCCGCAGGGTACCCTCGATCTGATCGGCGGGCAGCGCGGCTTCTTCACCGGCCAGGCCTCCTACGGAGGAACGAACGGCAATGTGGGCTGGTTTATCAACGGTCTCCGCAAGCAGGGCGATGGTTGGCGCGATTTCTTCTTCGACATCAATGACATCACGTCGAAGTTCAACGTCGCCATTTCGGACGTACAGCGCGTCACCCTCAAGTTCGGCGTCTACGACGAGCGCTCCAATTCCACCTACCTCGGCCTGACCGACAGCCAGTTCCGCACGAATCCGAATCTGAACGTCGTCCCCGATGACCTGCTCAAGGTGAAGCGCTACTCAGGCGCCCTGATGCACCAGTACGTACTCAGCCCGCGTGCCCTTCTCTCAAGCAGCGGCTTCGGCTACTCGACCATCCGCAACTGGCGCCGCCAGGACTTCGATCGCTCTCCGGCCGCGGGCCGCCGGTATCTCGCCGTCCACGGCGACCCAACCATTCCCGGCGACGCCCTGTACATGCGCGACAGCACCGGCAACCGCAACCGCGAATTCGACGTGGCAGGCGCCGAAACCCGTCTCAGCCTCGAGCACAACGGTCTCGGCATCCGCCAGCGCCTCGAAACCGGTGTTCGCTATGTATACGAACAGCACCGCGACCGTCATATCGACGGCAGCCACTATCTTGCGCTCAGCGGGGTGATCCGTGAGGATGAAATGCGCACCGGCGGCGCGTCCTCGGGGTTCATTCAGAACCGCATGTACATCACCGACCGGCTCACCATCACCCCTGGGCTTCGCATCGAGAACTACGACTACACGCGCAACATCTTCCGGCAGCGCGTCGGCGGCGTACCCACCGACGTCAACGTCCGCAACGGCGATAACGTTCTGAAGCCGATTCCCGGACTTGGTGTCTCCTTCCAGGCCGCCGCGCCCCTCACTCTGTTCGGAGGCGTCCACCGCGGCTTCGCGCCCCCGCGCGTCAAGGACGCCATCACCCGCAGTGGAGACTCGCTCCTGCTCGACGCCGAACTGAGCTGGAACTACGAAGCCGGCGCCCGCGTACAGGTCGGCCGCGGCGTCCGCGCCGAAGCAACCTTTTTTGCAACGGATTTTCAGAATCAGATCATCCCCGCAACGCAATCCGGTGGTGCTGTGACGACACTCATCAACGGCGGCGAAACCATGCATCGTGGAACTGAACTGCTCCTCGCTCTGGACTGGGCCCGCCTGCTCAGCAACAGCTTCGGCCTATACACCGAGTTCCGCCACACCTACATCCGGACCGCCGAATTCACCAACGGCATCTTCCGCGGCAACCGCCTTCCGTACGCCCCGGAGCAGTCCCTCGGTATTCGCACCGGCTACCGCCACCGCCGCGGTTTCGCCGTCCACATCGATGGCACGCGCGTCGGCGACCAGTTCGGCGACAACCGGCAGACGGTCCAGGGATCGGCCGACGGCACGATCGGCCTGATACCTTCATACTGGGTCTGGAACCTCACGGCGGGCCACGAGATCCAGCGCGAACGCTACGGCGTCAGCCCCTTCGTGACCATCAAAAATCTCGCCGACGCACGCTACATCTCCTCGCGCGCGCCGCAGGGCATCCAGCCCGGCATGTTCCGCCAGCTCAACGCCGGAGTACGCTTCCGCTTCTAGCGTAGTGTCCCGGTCTTGAAATCGGGGCCACGGATCGGTTCCGTGTTCATGTCCGTACGTCCGTGGCCACTACTGTCCAAATTAGCTGCATTCAACGCGTTTTCCACAGCCTAACTTATTGATGCCATGAAGGCGTGTGAGTCATTGCCGGAGCAGGACCCTCCTGCCCGTCAGATGCTGTCCAAATTGGCAGCGTGCCGCTGGACAGTCGTTTTCGACCAATCCACAGCGCCCAATGCTTGGATTGCGGGCTTTGGAGCCCGCCGGGAGCGGATCAGCAGCGGCGGCGAGATCCTCAGATGCTGTCCCAGCCGTTTGGTGCGGAAACTAATTTGGACAAGAGTGGTCCGTGGCCTCCCTCCTGGTCCCCTGAATCCCTCCGCCCCCCTCGCTTCCATACTGAATCAGCTCGGTTCCACTGGTATCGTTGTGACAGAGGCCGTGTTACAGCGCCGGTTGTGGATCTGGTTCCCGTGTACCCTTGTATGCCGGTCTGCTGCACCCTCGCATACGCAGTGGTGAGCATGAATTCGATTCTAGTGTGTGAAGATAACCCCGCCGACGTCCGCTTGCTCGAAGAAGCCATTCGGGTACACGGTCTCAGTTGCGCCCTCCATGTAGTCCGCGACGGCGAAGAGGCCCAGAACTTCCTCGAACGCCTCGACGCTGAAGGCCTCCCATGTCCTGGCGCCATCATAATGGACCTTCACTTGCCCCGCATTGAGGGCAGGGAACTGATCCAGTCCTTCCGCGAGCATGGCTGGTGCCTCGGAGTTCCCATCGTGGTACTGACCTCGTCGATCTCGCCCAAGGACGAGGAGGAGGTCTGCGCGCTCGGCGTACACAGCTACGTGCGCAAACCGACCAACCTGGAGGAGTTCCTGGAGATCGGGGCGCTCCTCGCCGAGGTCCTCGAGGCCCGGACGAATTGACCCTTGCGAAAGGTTGCTCGATATGGTCCAGCGGTCCATCTCCGCCGAAGCGTTGTACGACCGGCTCTTCCACCAGGGGATTCGCCACTTCCTCCCCAATTGCTCCGTAGAGCCGGCCGGCGCCGCCAACAACGGAACCCAGAATCTCGAAACCCGTGTCATCGACTCCTCCCGCCTGGAAGTCCGCTGGCTCCGCTCCCGTTACGTGCTCGACAACCACGGCATCCCCTTTACAACCGACCAATGGCGCATGGTGCACAGCATCGGTGCCGTTCTGTCAGCGCGTCTCGACTTGCTTCTCGCCGAGGGACTCACCCTCCGCAGCTTCCGGCTCTTCAGCGGCTCCAATGAGGACCGCTATGTCTCGGCCTTCCTCGACCCCGTAACGTACACGAGCGCCCGGACCCTCGCCGAACTCCCCGACCGCGTGGGCGACGCCGTCGACGTCCTCCGCACCACTTCGCTGACGCGTTACGAAGGCTCGCGCGTCGGCTCCGGCGTGCTGCTGCTCGGCCGCCCGCGCGAGGGCGGGCAGGTCTTCGAGCGGCCCGCCGATGCCGTGCCCTATTCCGTGGCGCTCAATGCCGTCCGCAGCTTCTACCGGCTCTGCGACGGCGTCAACACGGTCGGCATCGTGGACGACGAAGGCCTGCTCGTCGACCTGGTGGACATTCACGAATGGTCCAAGGGCGCCTCGAAGATGCCGCTCTCGGTGCCGGCGGCCCGCACCTACAGGTCCCACGCCCGCGCGACCCTCTCCGGCGGCCACGTCTGTCTGGTCCTGACGCCGAATAACGATCTGAAGGTTTTTGCCAACGGACGCGAAGTCCTCCAGTTGCGCGACGGCCGCTGGCGCCTGCTCGACATGCACGAGAAGTACCGGGTCTGGGAGTCGGCCGTGGGCGACGAAACCCTTGCCCGCACCATCTTCACCGCGGCCCTGAACGTGGCCGAGAGCCGCTGCGGAGCGCTCTTCGTCATCCTCGACGATCCCGCCTCGGTCAGCCAACTGGTCGCCTCCGGCGGCCTGATCCGCGAGCGCCCCGAGACGCCGTTCGAAGACAGGCCCTCCAAAGAGCACTTGCACTACCTGCTGCGCGGCAAGCGGGTCAGCGAACTGCCGCCCGCCGTCTTCGAATCGGTCGCATGCATCGACGGAGCCATCGTGCTCGACCGCGACGGCGCCATCCTCGCCTTCGGGGCCATCTTGTTGAGCCCGCCCGGCGCCGAGTTCAACGACCCCCAGGAAGGCGGGCGCACCACCGCGGCCCTGGGAGCCTCGGCCCTCGGCCGTGTCCTCAAGGTCAGCGAAGACGGACCCATCTCTTTCTTTCAGAACCAGCAGTTGGTTTGGGAACTGTGACTGCCTCAGGAACCGTCGCCCCGGACCAGGCGGGCTCCCTCGCGCAGCCACCGGCTGACCTCGGAACCCTCCGCCGCAGCGCGCCGCGCGATGGCGCGGTCCGCGTGTTTGAGTTCAATCGTCGCCGTAACCAGCGTCTCCTGGAAATAGCCGGCCTCGGCCAGCACGTTCCCGTTCGGGTGGATGATCTTGCTGTTGCCGTGGGATTGGGAGGGGGAATTCATGTTTTCCGAATCGGCCGGAGCGTTCGCCATCACCAGGTAGATCGAATTCTCCGTCGCGCGGGCGATCGGCATCGCCCGGTACGCCGATAGCTTGTGCTCCAGGACCAGGCCGCTCTCATTGCTCGCGTAATAGCAGATCTGCGCGCCCGCGATCGCCGGCAGCCGCACAAGTTCCGGATACCGGATATCGTGGCAGATGATGAAGCATGACTTTACGCCGCATACCTCCCACACAGGCAGCGTGCGCCCTGGAGTGGGCCACTTTTCGGCAAGGAAGGTTTTGGAATACCGGCCGCGCACGTGGCCGCCTTTGTCGATCACCAGGAGGCTGTTAAAGATGCGACCCTCCTCCCAGTGCGCCGTGCCGGTGATGACCGCGATATGGTGCTCGCGGGCCGCCGCGATGATCTCCGCCTCGGCCGCCGCGAAGTCGCCCGCCTTCGCGTTCTTCCAGTAGTCCGCGTCGCAGGTGTAACCGCAGGTGGCGGCCTCGGGGAAGACTACGGCGTCGACCCGCTCCTGCGCGGCCTTACGGATCCACTCGCGGATCTTGGCGGCGCTGCGGCGGGTGTCCGGGAAGGTGAGGATCTGGCAGGCGGCAACCCGCAGCGTCGGGTCAGGCGCCGCCTGGGGAGGCTCTGCGCCGGATGCCGCCAGCGCAAGCGCCGGGGAAGAGACGAAGGTGCGTCGCTGGATCTTCATGGGATCGGCTCCTCCTTCCGGCGCTCGGCCGGCGTTCGTCTGTAATCCTGCTCAGTAACGGTCGCGCAGATCCAGGCCGTGTTCGCCGCGGATGGTGTTCTCGCAGATCGCCACGCCGGCGTAGGGGTCGAGTCCGACCGTGAACTTCTCTTCTTCGTCATAGCCCGGCTTCATCGTGCCGAGGACGCTGTGCATGCAGTGGACGAGTTCGTGCGCCAGACCGATGTATGCGGGCCGGGTGCCCGCGGCGGGATTGTAGAAGATATTCGGGTTCCAGAAGCAGGCGGCCTTGGAGCCGCCGCCGCCCCGCGCGGCGACCTCGTTGAAGGGAACGGCGCGGCTGCCGCCCTCCTGTCCCGGCTTCGTGATGTCGGCGATTCCCTCGCCGCGCACAATCTTGACCTTGAAACCGCTGGACCCGTCGATCGGCGAATCGCTGATCGCCTTCAGCAGCGCCTTTCCCACCGGCTTGCTGTCGATCTTGTCCAATGCTTCGATCACTGTCAGACGGAAATAAGGATTCACGGAATCGTCATTGTCGATCACAATAAAGGGAAATTTCGTTGTGCTGATCGTTTTCGGCATTCTGTAATTCTCCAACCACTGTTAACCTTTGTGCGTACAACGGTATGCTCGAATGCAGTGTACCTCAGCGCTGGCGAGGGGTCAACGGATTGGCGGGAGCGCCTGCACACACACACGCGAACGCGGCGCCGCGCATGGGAGCGGCGGCCCGATTGAGGGCGCAACGATATCCGCGAAGCCCCACATGGAGTCTGGAGCGCGTAGGTCTGTGTGCGCCCGCTCGATGCCGGTCGTAACCAGGCCCGCCGCTCTCTGGAGTTCGTCGCAAGGCCACGGCAAATTATCGTCGGGTATTCCGGGTTTCTAGTGGGACTGAAGAGGATGGAGCGGACGTGGGAAAATCCTGGGAATGGAAGATCGAGA